>CAZATP010000009.1:1209-97938 GCA_964488095.1 uncultured Chryseobacterium sp. | reverse complement strand
CATGGCCGAAATTGTAAGAATGCCCAAACTGAGCGACACCATGACCGAAGGCGTGGTGGCTGAATGGAGAAAGAAGGTGGGCGACACCGTGACCAGCGGAGAAGTGCTGGCCGAGATCGAATCGGACAAGGCCACCATGGAGTTCGAGTCCTTTCAGGACGGGGTGCTGCTCCATATCGGTGTAGAGAAAGGAAAGACCGCAGCCGTTGATAGCATTCTGGCCATCCTTGGCGAGAAAGGAGAGGACATCTCTGAATTGTTGAAAGAAAAAAGCGGAAAGAAGAAATCTGAACCTGCGGCAGAGAAATCGAAAGTTGAAGAGTCCGATAAAAAGGAGGAGAAAACCGAGGAGAAGGAGGATGGAAAGGGTGCACCTGTTGCTGAGGCCACGCCCTCGCCCCTCGCCCCTAGTCCCTCGTCCCCCAGTGCAGATGGTAGATTAAAAGCCTCGCCACTTGCCAAGAAACTGGCCGAGGACAAGGGCATAGACCTTACCCGTGTGGCGGGTTCGGGCGATGGCGGACGTATCGTGAAACGCGATGTGGAGACCTTCGGAACAGGCGGATTCGCTTCACCGATGACCGTGGAACGCTACACCGAAGTTCCAGTGTCGCAGATGCGCAAGACCATTGCCAAGCGACTGGCCGAAAGCAAATTCACCGCACCCCATTTCTACCTCACCATGCGCATAGACATGGATGAGATGATGAAGGCGCGCGAATCCATCAACGAAGTGGCCCCGATGAAGGTGTCCTTTAACGATCTCATCATCAAGGCATGCGCGGTGGCGTTGAAGAAACACCCACAGGTGAATGCCGCTTGGATGGGCGACCATATCCGCTTCAACGAACATGTGCATATCGGTGTGGCCGTGGCAGTGCCTGATGGTCTGTTGGTACCCGTAGTGCGTTTTGCCGACACCAAACGCCTGAGCGAAATATCCGCAGAGGTGAAAGACTTTGTGCTACGTGCCAACGACAAGAAACTGCAACCCAAGGACTGGGAAGGCAATACTTTCACAGTGAGCAACCTCGGCATGTTCGGCATTGAGGAATTCACGGCCATCATCAATACCCCTGACAGCTGCATAATGGCCATCGGTGGCATAGACCAGATGCCAGTGGTGCGGGGCGGGCAGATTGTTCCCGGCAATGTGATGCGCGTAACGCTAAGCTGCGACCACCGCACAGTGGACGGGGCTTCGGGTGCGAAATTCCTCCAGACCTTCAAGCAATTGATGGAGAAACCGGTGTTGCTGCTGGGGGCCTATTCGATCTGATAGACCTTCTGATAGCTCTATGGCACGGATACCCATCGTGTTTTTACGTAGTCTTACGTAGCATAGAACAGCAGCGAAAAGCGACTTTCAACGCTTGAACCAACACCAAGTGTCATGAAAAAACTTCTGCTCTCCCTTTCAGTAGCTGCACTCTGTCTCTCCTCCTGCTCGGAGGATTTCGAGGATGCATCATTCCGGTGCAAGATTGATGGCGAGGAGTTCATCGCGGCCGAAGACCTCATCTCGGTGAACTACAACGATGCTACCGACAACTTCTACATTCAGGCCACCCGCATCTCCAATCCGCTCACAGACGACCTGTATGGCGAGATGAAATTGGACATCACCGTCACTGGACCTGGCGACATACCTCTTGACCTGTCCAATACCTGGCGTTGGAGCAACAACGGTGGCGATACCTACCGCGCTGACGGGGCCGACCCCGGCACGCTCACCATCACCGAACTCGACATCAGCGGCAAGCGCATAGCCGGCACCTTTGAGCTGATGGCCACCAACGGCAGCGGCTCGACCAAGAATGTGACCGAGGGCTTCTTCGACCTCACTTGGTAAGGGCTCCTGTCTGGGAGAAGGGCGTTCTTACCTTTGATTTGAAATTTCACACGCCATGAGTTTACGATCAGAAGTGCTCAATCTTGTTCAGGAAGAAAAAGACAATGACCTGCTTGCGGCCATTCGTGCACTACTGCTCCGAAAAGATGCTGACTGGTGGGAAACAATTGGTGCCGCAGAAAAAGCGTCCATCAAACGCGGTATAGCTCAGGCTGATGCAGGTAAAGGCATTCCACATGCAGAGGCCATGAAACCCTATGGCAAGTGGCTCTGACAGTTGTCTGGATGCCTGAGGCATTGGTCAATTTTGCCAGTGTCTGCGCTTATCTTGAGTTGGAATGGACGGACAAGGAGGTCGCATCTTTCGTAAAGAAGACAGACCGACTGATTCATCAATTGGCGCAAGGCACCGTATCGTTCCAACGCTCAGAGTTCGCCCGATGCAACCGGGTTCCAATTACGCCTCACAACATGCTTTACTATCGCATTGAGGCAGAACGATTGGAGATTCTCTCTATTTGGGACACACGGCAGAATCCGACTGACAATCCCTTGGAGCGGCCATGATTTAGCCACGGATTAGGATCTGCTCCTGTATTCTCCGTTCGCCTACCGTCCAATTCCACCATCTTTGCCCTTGCATGGCAGTGGACACCCCTTTTCTCGACACATCCATCGAATTCCTAAAAGGTGTAGGGCCTGAACGGGCCAAGCTGCTGCGGCAGGAACTGCACATCCGCACCTTCGGTGACCTGCTGCACCATTTCCCGTTCCGCTATGTGGACAGAACGCAGTTCGTCACCGTGGCCGATGTGCGCAGCGAAGAAGTGGATGTGCAGTTGCGCGGGCGCATCATGTCGGTGCAGACCTTGAGGGCTAAAGGCAAGGGGCAGCGGCTGGTGGCGCAGTTCAACGATGGCACAGGCACGATGGATCTCGTGTGGTTCAAGGGCATCCAGTGGGTGATGCCCAAGCTGACCATCGGGCGAGAGTATGTGATCTATGGCAAACCCTCCAAGTTCAAGAGCAGCTACAATATGGTGCATCCGGAGCTGGACACCGTGGAGGCGCAGCAGAACAAGGTGAGCGCAACGATGGTGCCCGTCTATCCCACAAGCGTGAAGGCTGCGGAGAAGGGCATGGACAGCAAAGGCATTTCGCGGGTGATGCAACTGCTGGTGAGCCAACTGAACAACCATGTGCCAGAGACGCTGAGTACGGATTTTCGCACGCAGTATGGCCTGATGGGCCGAGAGCATGCCTTCATCCATGTGCATTTCCCGAAGGGACCGAACGAACTGCGCCATGCTATTTTCCGGTTGAAGTTTGATGAGCTGTTCTTCATCCAACTGAAATTGCTGAAGCTGAAACTCATCAACCAGAAGAAGTTCCAAGGGGCTGTGTTTGCTGAGGTGGGCGAGATGGTGAACCGCTTCTATAAGGAATGCCTGCCGTTTGAGCTTACTGGCGCACAGAAGCGCGTCATCAAGGAGATAAGACGCGATCTGGGCAGCGGCACGCAGATGAACCGTTTGGTGCAGGGCGATGTGGGCAGCGGCAAGACCATCGTGGCGCTGATGTCGATGCTGTTGGCGATAGATAACGGCTTTCAGGCAGCACTGATGGCCCCTACGGAGATACTGGCCGAACAGCATTTCCGCTCCATCCGCACATTGGTGGAACCATTGGACATCAACATCCGCTTGCTTACCGGCAGCACGAAGACCGCCCAACGGAACATCATCCACGAGGAACTGATGAGCGGGGCGTTGCAGATACTCATCGGCACCCACGCGCTTATCGAGGACGTGGTGCAGTTCAAGCAACTGGGACTGGTGGTGGTGGATGAGCAACACCGCTTCGGGGTGCAGCAGCGCGCCAAGCTGTGGCTCAAGGGCAGCGATGCGCAGAAGGTGCCGCATTTCCTCATCATGACCGCCACGCCCATACCGCGCACCTTGGCCATGACGGTGTATGGCGACCTCGACACATCGGTTATCGATGAGCTGCCCCCCGGCCGCAAACCCATCAAGACCCTGCACCGCTTCGACAGTGCGCGGCAGAAGGTGTTCGATTTCATGCGCGATGAGATTGCCAAAGGACGGCAGATCTATGTGGTCTATCCGCTCATTGACGAGAGCGAGAAGATGGATTACAAGGACCTGAACGATGGCTACGAGAGCATTGTGCGCGAATTCCCGTTGCCGCAATTTCAGGTGAGCATCCTGCACGGGCGCATGAAGGCGGAGGACAAGGAATTTGAGATGCAACGCTTCAAGAAGGGCGTCACGCACATCATGGTGAGCACTACGGTGATCGAGGTAGGCGTGGACGTGCCCAACGCTTCCGTGATGGTGATAGAGAGTGCGGAACGATTCGGCCTATCGCAACTGCACCAGCTCAGAGGTCGCGTGGGGCGCGGTGCAGAGCAGAGTTTCTGCATCCTGATGACGGGCTATGCGCTGAGTCAGGAGGCCCGCACACGCATGGAAACGATGGTGCGCACCAACGATGGATTCGAGATAGCCGAGGTGGACATGAAGCTGCGCGGGCCAGGCGACATACAGGGCACGCAGCAGAGCGGCACGCCCGTGTTCCGCATCAGCAATCTGACCAAGGACGGAGAGATACTGCAGCTGGCCCGCAACGCTGCCATCGCCCTATTGCAGGACGACCCCGAACTGGAGAAGTCTGAGAACGCTGCCACGAAACATCATCTCGAAAAAGACCTCAAAGGCAGCGTGAACTGGGCGCGGGTGTCCTGAGGGAGATTCCAACGGAAATTCCTCCACCTATTCTCGAATGCATTCGGATACCACCCCGAAAACCCGGAACCCTCCCGGAACGCATTCGGATACCATTCCGAAAACCCGGAACCCCTCCGGAGCGCGTTCAGCTCTGCTGCACCGAAGCCCTCCGCAACCGGTCGTTGATGGCCTTGCCCAGTCCCGTATCGGGCGCCTCTTCGGCAATGATGGCGTCAATGTCCATCGTCTCCATCTCCCGGAGATAGGCGAAGAGGTTATGGGCCGCCTCTTTCAGGTCGCCCGTGGGGGAAAGGATGCGCTGCCGCTCGGCCGCCATGTCGCGAAGCGGAAGATTGAAACCCAAAAAGCCGATGCGCTTTCCTTCCAACAAGGGCAGCAGCACAGCAGGATTGCCCAGATGCAGCGGGATGCGCGGGGCATAGTGGCTCTTGAGCATGCCCGGTGCCTTGGGGTCGGAACTCTGGTTCAGCACCAGCTGCACCGGTCCGATGACGCGCTCTATCTCCTCCACGCTCAGCCCACCGAGGCGGTAAACGACCGGGCGCCCGTCCTCAAACCCTACGATGGTGCTCTCCAGTCCGATATCGGTGGGGCCACCATCAAGGATATAGGCAATGTGATGACCGATCTGGTCGTTCACATGCTGGGCCGTGGTCGGACTAACATGGCCGAAAAGATTGGCACTGGGCGCGGCTAGCGGGAAATCGACCTGGCGCAGCAATGCCTGCGTCATAGGGTGGGAAGGTACACGCACTGCAACGGTATCGAGACCTGAGGTGACCAGATCGGGCACATGGCCCCGCTTGGGCAGCACCAATGTGAGGGGCCCGGGCCAGAACGCTTCCATCAGCCTTTCGGCCTGTGGCGGAATATCCTGCACATGACCGCGCACAGCGGTGGCATCGGGCAGGTGCATAATGAGCGGGTCGAAATGCGGACGGCCCTTGGCCTCGAAGATGCGCAGCACGGCATCGGCATTCAGGGCATTGGCCGCAAGGCCATAGACCGTTTCGGTAGGAATGGCCACCAACTGCCCCTCGCGCAGCAACTGCGCAGCCCTCGCTATGTCCGTGCCCATCTCTGCCATGCGGCAAAAGTCGCTCATCTGGATAGTAGAGAAAATGGAAAATGGAAAATCGTGTAGGTTGGTCCCACCCTTATCGGGCACCCCCGACAATTCTCCATTTCCCATTTCCCATTTTCTATTTCCTCACCTTTGACCGGGTGAACATTCGTGCCGATCGGGTGTTTCATCGACCTAACATCAACCCAAAATCATGAAGACCTCCCTCCTACTCCTTTTCACCCTCATCACCACTGCAACCATGGCACAAGGCAATTTCCACCAGTTCAAGGCCACTACCATCGATGGCAAGGAACTCGACTTCGCATCCCTCAAGGGGAAGAAGATTCTGGTAGTGAACACGGCCAGCAAGTGCGGCCTAACGCCCCAGTATGAGGGACTGCAGGAACTCTATAAGAAATACGGTGGGGACAAGTTTGAGATCATCGGTTTCCCTGCCAACAACTTCGCAGGTCAGGAGCCTGGCAGCAATGCCGATGTGGCCGCATTCTGCCAGAAGAACTACGGGGTGAGCTTCACCATGATGGAGAAGATCAGCGTCAAGGGCAAGGACATCCACCCCATCTACCAGTGGCTGACCGAGAAGGCCAAGAACGGTGTGGCCGACAACAAGGTGAGCTGGAACTTCCAGAAGTTCCTCATCGATGAGAATGGCAACCTCGTGAAGAGCCTTTCACCGCAGACCAGCCCGACCGACAACGAGATCGTATCTTGGCTCGGCAAATGAGCCGACCATGAAACTCGACATACTTGCCTTCGCAGCCCACCCTGATGATGTGGAGATTTCGTGCGGAGGAACTATCGCCAGACACATTGCCGAAGGCCGCACCGTAGGGCTGATCGACCTCACACGTGGTGAACTCGGTACGCGAGGCAGCGGTGAACTTCGGTTGAAGGAGGCTGAGGCGTCAAAGAACATCCTCGGAGTGCATGTGCGCGAGAATCTTGGCATGGCCGATGGATTCTTCGCCATCGACATGGAGCACAAGCTGCGCATTGCCGAGATGGTGCGCAAGTACCGTCCCGATGTTGTACTCGCCAACTCTATCCACGACCGCCATCCCGACCACGGACGCGCCTCTCAACTTGTGTCCGAAGGTTGCTTCTTAGCGGGTCTTCCGAAGGTGATTACAACCCTGAATGGAGAATCGCAGGATGCTTGGCGTCCGAAAGCGGTGTTCCACTACATCCAAGACCGCTACATCCGCCCCGATGTGGTGTTTGATGTGACGCCCTATTTCGATACGAAGTTGGCTTCCATCAAAGCCTACAGTTCACAGTTCTACGACCCGGACAGCGATGCGCCCGAAACGCCCATCTCAGGCGAGGATTTCTTCGATTTCCTGAAAGGAAGGGCAAAAGAGTTCGGTCGGCCTATAGGAGTGGAATATGCCGAGGGCTTCACTGCCGAACGGTATGTTGGGGCGCGGTCGTTCTTCGATCTGGTCTGAATCCCGCATCTTCAAACAGGAAGCCCCGCTGCAACCTTTGTCGCAGCGGGGCTTCCCTTTGGCTTATGACCGCATCACTTCATGTTGGCGATGATCTCATCACCGAACTCCGAGCATTTCAGCAAGGTCGCACCGGTCATCAGACGCTCGAAATCGTAGGTCACACGCTTTTTGGCGATGGAGGATTCGATGCCCTTGTAAATCATCTCCGATGCCTCCACCCATCCGAGGTGTTCCAACATCATGCATCCTGAAAGAATCACCGAACTGGGGTTCACCTTGTCCAGACCGGCATATTTCGGAGCTGTACCATGCGTGGCCTCGAAGATGGCATGACCAGTCACATAGTTAATGTTAGCACCCGGAGCGATACCGATACCACCAACCGAAGCAGCCAAGGCATCAGACACGTAATCACCATTCAGATTCAATGTGGCGATGACCGAATACTCCTTCGGACGAAGCTGAATCTGCTGCAGGAACGCATCGGCAATGCTGTCTTTCACAATAATCTTCCCTGCTGCGATGGCGGCATTCTGGGCTGCATCAGCCGCAGCCTGACTTTCCTTGGCCGCGATTCGGTCATACTGTGCCCATGTGAACACCTTGTCGCCAAACTCGCGCTCGGCCAAGGCGTAGCCCCATTTCTTGAAACCACCCTCGGTGTACTTCATGATGTTGCCCTTGTGCACGATGGTCACACTCGGCTTCTTGTGCTTGATAGCATATTCGATGGTGGCGCGCACCAGCCTCTCTGTTCCTTCAATGGAAACGGGCTTGATGCCGATGGAAGACGACTCTGGGAAACGGATGTTCTTCACGCCCATCTCCTTCTGTAGGAAGTCAATCACCTTCTTCACATCCGCAGTGCCGGCCTCCCACTCGATGCCCGCATAGATGTCCTCGGTGTTCTCGCGGAAGATGACCATGTCCACATCACCCGGGCGTAGCATGGGCGAAGGAACACCTTCGAACCAACGCACGGGGCGCACACAGGCGTACAAGTCCAGTTCTTGGCGCAGGGCCACGTTCAACGAGCGGATGCCACCTCCAACTGGGGTCGTCAGCGGTCCTTTGATGGCGATGAGGTATTCATCAATGACCGTGAGGGTCTCTTTTGGAAGCCATTCCCCTGTCTGGTCGAACGCCTTTTCGCCCGCCAGCACCTCTTTCCAAACTATGCTGCGCTGTCCGTTGTATGCCTTGGCCACTGCGGCCTCCAACACTCGCTTCGATGCTGCCCAGATGTCAGCACCGGTGCCATCGCCCTCAATGAATGGGATGATCGGGTCATTGGGCACATTCAATTTTCCGTTGGTAACGGTGATCTTCGTTCCTGCCATGTTATCTGCTGTGTAAGTTCTGTTTTGACGAATGGCGGCAAATGTAGCCATATCGCACAACGCGAAACGGGGAATCAGATGTCCAGTTCGAGGCCGAACCTGTCGCGCAGCAGGTCCAGGTTAGGATTTGCATCCCTCATCTTCTCATATTTCTCCTTCGGGGTATAGGCCTTCTTGGCGGTGATCACCTCATCCACAGGGGTCTTCAGCTGCACACTGAAGTTGTTGAGATTCCTCCGAATGTCGTCCAGCAGGGCCACACGGTTCTCGTTTATGGTCTCCAGCTCATGCTCGCTGTCCAACGTCAGTTCAATCAGGTTCTCCTCGGCCAGTTTGGGCGGTCGCTTCGTGAGCGAACTCAACAGACTGGGCTTACTGCCGAACAGGTGCTGCACCCGCTCGTTCCAGATGCGCTGCATGTGCTCTTCCGTGAATCCCTCTTTGGGCAGGGTGTCCGGGTCTGGCTCTGCCTCATTCTGCTCATCATGGATGGAACTGATGCGTACGGACCCGGGTCTTCCTGCCCTTCGGCTCGGCAAGGCCACGGTTCTTGGCGCTGATGGCGTCTGGGCTGCGATTGCAGGCCGCACCGCGGATTCCTGCACTGCTCGAATCTCAACGGCCGGTGGAATCAACACGGACGGAGCAGTCTCAACCGCGCGGTCAGGAGACGCGGCTGCAGGCTTCCCTATGGGCTCCGTGGGCCTTAGTGACTGCTCGCTACTGCTGTTTTTTTTTTCGGCCACCTGTTCGGCAGCCTCACCCGCGGGTGACCTGTGCAGGGCGCACATCTTCATGAGCGTCAGCTCCACCAGCAGGCGTTGGTTCTTACTGCCGCGGTACTGCACATCGCACTCGTTCATGAAACGCAGTGACTTGAGCAGGTTCACTGGAGCGCAGGTCCTTGACTGCACCAGGAAGCGCTGCCCTACCCGCTCCGTTACCTCCAGCAGTTTCACCGTGGCCGCATCCTGACTCATCAGCAGGTTACGGAAGTGCGTGGCCAGTCCGTTGATGAACTCATGACCGTTGAAGCCATTGTTCAGCACCTCATCGAACAAAAGCATCGAGCCCGGGATATCGCCCTGAAGCACAAGATCGGTGGCGCGGAAATAGTAATCGTGGTCAAGGATGTTGAGGTTCTCCACTGCATCCTTATAGGTAACTGTGTTTCCAGCGAACGTGACGATGCGGTCAAAGATGGACAGTGCGTCACGCAGTGCACCATCTGCCTTCTCAGCTATCACATGCAGCGCCTCCTCCTCAATGGTCACACCTTCCTTCTTGGCAATGTTTGCCAAATGACTCACCATATCTCCCACGGTGATCCGTTTGAAATCGAAGATCTGGCACCGCGACAGGATGGTGGGGATGATCTTGTGCTTCTCTGTGGTGGCAAGGATGAAGATGGCGTGTGCGGGCGGCTCCTCCAGCGTTTTCAGGAAGGCATTGAAGGCCGCCTGACTGAGCATGTGCACCTCGTCAATGATATAGACCTTGAACTTGCCCTGCTGCGGTGCGAACCTCACCTGATCGATCAGGTTCCGAATGTCATCCACCGAGTTATTGGAAGCAGCATCCAACTCAAAGATATTGAAGGCAAAATCCTCATCCTCCGAAAAACTACCAGTAGCATGGTTGATGGCTTTCGCGAGGATGCGCGCACAGGTGGTCTTGCCCACCCCGCGTGGCCCACAGAAAAGCAGCGCCTGCGCCAAATGGTTGTTGGCTATAGCCTTCTGGAGCGTGAACGTGATGGAATGCTGACCTACCACGTCCTCGAACGTGGCAGGCCTGTACTTCCGTGCCGAGACAATGTAACTCTCCATGATTTGAGCGGGGTGTCAAACTTACAGGCCCGTACCCTTTCGGGCCAAAAGAAAACTGTACCAACACCCAACAGATTATCAACAAACCGCCCAAAACCCGAAGAATCAGCACGGTGACAATACGAGAAGGGCCTATTCCGCAGCGACATAAATTCACTTTCAAACACTTGTTTCGCGTGTCAGAGGAAATTCTACCTTTGCCGTCCGCTTTTTTGGGCGGTAACAGTCATTACCAATTCAAACCAAACATGAACCAGTACGAAACCGTTTTCATTTTAACTCCCGTTTTGTCTGAAGCTCAGATGAAGGAAGCGGTTCAGGAGTACGAGAAGTTCTTGAAATCCGAGGGGGCCAAGTTGGTCTCCAAAGAGGACTGGGGTCTGCGCAAGCTTGCGTATCCGATCCAGAAGAAGTCCACCGGATTTTATACACTCTTCGAATTCCAGGCCGCCCCTTCGGACATTGAGAAGCTTGAGGTGAAATTCAAGCGCGATGAGCGCGTGATCCGATTCCTGACCGTCAAGATGGACAAGTACCATGTGACTTACGCTGAGGCGCGCAGGAACAAGAAAAAGAATAAGAACCAAGAGAACGCCTAAGACCGAACGACCATGGCTAAGAAAGAAGGAGAAATCCGGTACCTCACCCCACCTTCGGTAGAGGTTTCCCGCGACAAATACTGCCGTTTTCAGAAATACGGCATTAAATTCATTGATTACAAGGACCCTGACTACCTGTTGGCGTTCGTGAACGAGCAAGGCAAACTGCTTCCACGCAGGCTTACCGGCACATCGCTGAAGTATCAGCGCAAAGTGTCTCAGGCTGTGAAGCGTGCGCGCCACCTCGCCCTCATGCCTTATGTAGCTGACCTTTTAAAGTAAGCCCTCATGGAAATCATACTCAAACAGGACGTTGAAAACCTCGGTTACCGAGACGACCTCGTTACCGTGAAGAACGGCTATGCCCGTAACTTCCTCATCCCACAGGGCCTTGCTGTGCTCGCATCCCCAAGCGCTCAGAAAGTTCGTGCCGAGAATCTGAAGCAGCGTGCCCATCGCGAGGCCAAGCTTCGTGAAGAGGCCGAGGTGCTCGGAGCAAAATTGGCCGCAGGTGTTATCAAGGTTGGCGCCAAGGTTGGCGAAGGCGGAACGAAGATCTTCGGTTCTGTGAACAACATTCAGGTTGCTGAGGCGGTGAAGGCTGCCCTCGGTGTGGAACTCGACCGCAAGAAGATTATTCTGAAGGGCGATGCCATCAAGGAAGTAGGAACCTACACGGCCACTGTGCGTCTGCACAAGGACCTTGCACAGGAGTTCCAATTTGAAGTGGTGGCGGAATAATCTCCCATAGACCTCATTCTAAAATCCCCGTCAGGTTGGTCCTGACGGGGATTTTTGTTTTACAATGCTGGGTTTGGGCAAAAGAAAATCCCTCGCTGAGCGTGGCTCAGCGAGGGATTTTCTTCTCTCAGAAGTAATGGTCAGTAGTAGAGCAGCCTGCGCACTTTGGCCACATACTTACTCAAACGAATCACCTGGCGGGTGTAGCCGTATTCGTTGTCATACCAAACATAGAGCACCACGCTCCTTCCGTCCTCGGATACGATCGTAGCAGGCGCATCGAAGATGGCAGCACAATAGTTGCCCACAATGTCTGACGACACGAGCTCGTTGGAGAACGAATAATGAATCTGCTCCACCAACTCACCGTTCAACGCGGCATCCTTCAGTGCGGCATTCACGCTCTCCAACGTGACATTCTTCTTTAGCGTCAGATTGAGGATGGCTAACGATCCATCAGGCGTGGGAACACGCACCGCATTGGACGTGAGCTTGCCTGCCAAGTGCGGAATGACCTTGGCCACCGCCTTGCCAGCCCCGGTCTCTGTGATGACCATATTCAGCGCAGCGCTGCGGCCTCTGCGGTATTTCTTGTGGTAATTGTCCAGCAGATTCTGATCGTTCGTGTAGGCGTGAATCGTCTCCACGTGCCCTTTCTCAATGCCGAAAACATCCTCAACCACTTTGAGCACCGGAACGATGGCATTGGTAGTGCATGAGGCAGCAGACCAGATATCCTCTTTATCGGGATCGAAATCGTTGTGATTGACACCATACACTATGTTCGGCACGCTCTTGCCCGGGGCTGTGAGCATCACTTTGCTCACTCCTTTGCTCTTGAGGTGGAGGCTGAGGGCATCCTTGTCGCGCCAAACACCCGTGTTGTCAATCACCAGCGCATCGTTGATGCCGTATTCGGTGTAATCGATCTGGTCGGGGTTGTTGGCTGCGATCATCGTCACCGTATGACCGTTGATGATGAGTGCCTTTTTCTCCACATCCACAACGATGGTCGCGGGGAACGGGCCATGCACCGAATCGGTTCGCAGGAGGTCGGCACGCTTCTCAAGGTCGTGCTCGGTGTTGGAACGGGTGACAATGGCGCGCAGCCTCAGCTGATCACCTTTCCCAGCCTGAGCGATGAGCTCACGGGCCGCCAGACGGCCGATGCGGCCGAATCCGTAGAGCACCACGTCCTTGGGCGGGTTGCGATGATTTCCGTTAGCCTCAAACCCTTTGAGCTGAACGGTCAGGAAATCTTTCACAGAAAGTCCCTTGGCCTTGGCGGCAAGCCACTCGTGGGTCAGTTTACCAAGGTCCATCCGAGCCGGAGCAAGGTCCATTCCCTCTATGCCACGGGCCACTTCAAGGCTATCGAACACGGTGAAAGGCTTCTCAACGATGTTGCGCGCGTAATCGTGGTGATTGAGCACCTCACTCACCCCTACATCGTGCAGCGGCTTATGAAAGATGATGAGCTCAATGGAACGGTCGAAGCGCAGACGGCCCACTATGCCCATCAGCTCGATGGCGGCACGTTCCTGTGTGATCCAGCTGTCCAGTTCTGTTTCGTACGAGTTCGATTTGGATGTCATGGTTCTGTTGTTCGGTTTCGGAAAGGGTTAGAGATACAGATGAAGAAAAGCCGTTCAAGCTCAAGGCTTCGGGCCTATTGCTTGAACGGCAAAGATTCAAAGGCGATTGAGATGCCTGATGCGCATAGCTGGGATTTATCCGAGATATGCCTTCAGGAGTTTGCTACGTGAGGTGTGACGGAGTCTGCGAATGGCCTTCTCCTTGATCTGACGGACACGCTCGCGGGTGAGATCGAACTTGGCCCCGATCTCCTCCAAAGTGAGGCCGTGATTCATTCCGATTCCGAAGAACAGCTTCACCACTTCGCGCTCACGCTCGGTCAGCGTGGCCAACGAACGCTCAATCTCCTTCTGCAGCGATTCGTTCATCAACGAAGTGTCCGCACGGGGAGAATCGTGATTCACAAGAACATCCAGAAGACTATTGTCCTCACCTTGAACGAACGGAGCATCCATCGAGACGTGACGACCCGACACACGCATGGTATCGGCCACTTTTTCCTCTGGAATTTCCAGAACACGTGCAAGTTCCTCTGCGGAAGGCTCGCGCTCGAATTCCTGCTCCAGTTTGGAGAAGGCCTTGTTGATCTTGTTGAGAGAACCCACCTGGTTCAAAGGAAGACGCACGATACGCGACTGCTCGGCCAACGCCTGCAGAATGGACTGACGGATCCACCACACCGCATAGGAGATGAACTTGAAACCACGCGTCTCATCGAAACGCTGAGCGGCCTTGATAAGTCCGAGATTTCCCTCGTTGATGAGGTCGGGCAGGCTGAGTCCTTGATTCTGATACTGCTTGGCCACTGAAACCACGAAACGCAGGTTGGCCTTGGTCAATTTCTCCAGAGCGGCCTGATCGCCTTCCCTGATCCTGCGGGCCAGCGCCACCTCCATGTCGGCCGTAATAAGGTCCTCTTTACCTATTTCCTGAAGGTATTTATCGAGCGAGGCGCTCTCACGGTTGGTGATCGACTTGGTGATTTTTAACTGTCTCATGGGCCTGTTTTGGGTAAGGGAAGGGGTTGAACGTACACCCCTGAAAAAAGGTTCGCAAAGATAAGGAAACGGGGTGGCATTCCTTAAAGAAAAACTGGGGCCCGTTGGTCCCCGATTCCCTACCGCTGATGACTACAGACCGAAGCCGTAGTAGGCCGTCAGTCCATTCGGGTAAATCCCCTCAATGAGCACACCGCCTGTCTTTCTGTCGAGCATTTTGGCGAGGTCTTCCGCAGTTCCCACATCCCTGCGGTCCACCCGGGTGATGATGAAGCCGTCCCGAACCCCTGCTGCCTTCAGCTTGCCTTTGCCCACAGAGGTCACTTTAACCCCATTGCGAATACCCAACTTGCGCAATTCGTCCGCATTGACCGGTTGCAATGTGGCGCCCAGCTGTACAAGGACCTCGGAGGATTTCGGGATCAGGCCAGTGTCCCCGTGCCGATTCCTTAAAGTTACATCGTACACTTTGAGCACCTCGTTGCGGATTACGCTCACCTTGGCCACATCACCGGGACGATAGGTGCCGATCCGCTCTTGGAGTTCGGGCACATTCTTCACCGGACGGCCGTCAATGGCCACGATGATGTCCCCTTCTTCGAGACCGGCCTCCTCGGCCGCGCCACCTTCAGTCAAACCATTAACAAAAGCTCCCTCGGTCATCTTCAGCCCTTTCTCGTTGGCGAGCTTACCATCCAGATCGCGAATACTCACTCCAATGAAGGCCCGTTGGACAGCACCGAACTCCATCAAATCGTTCACCACTTTCCGCGCCACATTGACAGGCACGGCAAATGAATAACCCGTGTAGGCTCCTGTATTGGATGCTATGGCCGTGTTGATGCCCACCAGCTCACCTTTCGTATTCACCAAGGCCCCACCACTATTACCGGGATTCACGGCTGCATCGGTCTGGATGAAACTCTCAATGGCAAACTCCTCGTTCAGAATGTTGATATTGCGTCCCTTAGCACTCACTATTCCAGCTGTGACAGTGGATGTCAGGTTGAACGGATTACCCACCGCCAGCACCCAATCGCCCACCTCCAGAAGGTCACTGTTGCCGTAAGGCACATAGTTGAGTCCCTCCTCCTTGATCTTCAGGATGGCGAGGTCGGTGTTGGGGTCAGTACCCACCACTTCGGCAATGTAACTGCGCTTGTCATTGAGAGTGACCTCCACCTCATCCGCATTGTTGATCACGTGGTGATTGGTCATGATGTATCCGTCTGCAGAGACGATGACGCCAGAGCCACTGCCCATCTGCGGCTGCATCTGAGGTGAGCCCTGATCGAAGAAGAAATGATGGAACGGGTGCATATAAGGACTCACGTTCCTGCGTATGGTCTTGGTCTTCACGTGGACCACCCCATTGATGGACGCCTTGGCCGCCTCTGCGAAGTTGATGCTCGACTCCGGGGCGTGGAGCGCATAGTTCACCCTTTGAACGGGCGGCTGAACCATTGCCTCCATGCCTTGGACCGGGCTGTTGTTCCGCTGAAGTAGATGATAGGTGCCCAAAGATGCGGCCGACCCCACCAGGGCTGCCACAGCAAGCGATGCGATGTTCTTCATGATGTTCAGGTTTTAATGTTCAACAATCAAAGTCAATGTCAGTTCAGAAATGAGAGGACCGGCAGCACGTTGCACACTTCGGAGTTGTTTGCGACCACTGCCTCACTATGTTTGCCCTCCCAACAAAAAGAACACCGATCGCCCCGATTTATTGCCTGAAAGCCTCTAAAAAATGTTAATCCGTTTCTGGAAATATCACGGCACTGGCAACGACTTTGTGATGGTGGACGACCGTCAGGAACAGTTCCATCCGACCACCGAACAGGTGGCGTCCATATGCCACAGACGCTTTGGCATCGGTGCGGATGGGCTCATCATTGTCCGTAAGGATGCGGAGTTGCTGCGGATGGTCTACTTCAATTCCGATGGCAGGGAGAGTACGATGTGCGGCAATGGCGGCCGCTGTTTCGTGGCTTTCTGCCACGCTCTGCGCATCCTTGACAGCACGGGTGAATTTTTGGCAGTGGATGGCCCTCACGAGTTCGCCATGAAAGACGGCATCGTGTCGCTCCGCATGCAGGACGTGAAACGGTTAGACGCATTCGGCAACGACATGGTGCTCAACACCGGATCTCCTCACTATATCCGATTTGAGGATGAGGTCGGCTCGTTGGACGTGCATGCCATCGGTAGCAGCATACGGTACAGCGATGCCTTCATGGCAGAGGGCATCAACGTGAATTTGGTGGCCAAGGAGGGCGATGCAATCCGTGTGCGGACCTACGAGCGCGGGGTGGAGGGCGAGACCCTCTCCTGTGGCACTGGCGTCACAGCGGCAGCACTGGCGTTCGACCACATCTTCAAAAGTGGCCCGAACCGCCTGTCTGTGCGAACACTCGGTGGCGACCTGGAGGTATCCTTTCAACGCACGGCTGCGGACGGCTACTCGGACATTTGGCTTCATGGTCCTGCTATTCATGTTTTCAGCGGAGAGATTGAGGTCTGATTATCACTTCTCCGGCCTCGTTCCCTTCCGCCCCTCTGCCACGGGGATCTTCCTCGGTCTGCTGAAGGTGGACCGCATTCCCCCTCATCTCGTGCTGTGTGTCGGGGAGAAGTATTTCTCGCTGGAGAAGGACCGCTGCATCGTGAACGGAGACCTCCCGATGTTCATCGCCAAATTGTCCCGCAACAGGACCACCTGCCTGTTCCTTCGCCTTCCGGACATTTCAAAAGGCACAGCCATTCATCTGGCAAACGGATGTTATCAGAAGTACCCGGCCGCGGATGGCGCAGTCACCTGTCTGGATCCCTTGAAGCAATTCACCTCCAGAGCATTCGGATGGGACACCATGCCGGCCCAAGTGATCTTCGATATCATGGACGAAGTGGTCAAATGCGGTTCAACGTCAATGCATGCACAGCTCAATATCCCTTCGGGCGAAGTGTCGCTCAAGCGTTATACCCGCGAAGAAGTCGCCCAGCACATTGCGGCATTGGGTTGACGGTAAATTAGTTTTTGGCAACTTCGCCCCTACGGAGTTACTTGGTCTAAAGACCTCAGCGGACTCAACTCACGTTTAATACATTATCAAAGTGTACGACTTCATTGTGATCGGCTCAGGGTCTGCCGGGGGCATCATGTCAAGACAGTTGAACCTGTCCGGTGCGAAGACCGTTCTGTTGGAAGCCGGGAAATTCTTTCGTAAGGAGACCTTCCCGAAATCCGAGATCGAATTCTCTGCCCAGCTTTTCTGGGGCGGAGGCATAGAGTTTGACACCAAGGCGAAGACCGCATTCCTCCGTGCGAAATGCGTGGGCGGGACCACCATCGTGAATCAATGCCTGATGGACCGTTTCGATGACGATGCCATCAGCGACTGGCGACAGCGGTCGGGTGTGGATTTCTTCAACCTTGAGGAAATGAACCGCTGGTATGACAAGGCGGAGACCCATCTCGCGCTGAAGACCTTCGAACAGAGCGACAGGAACAGCAATGCAGAGAAATTCTGTGATGGCCTTGACCGACTGGGTTACAAATGGAAATACCTCCGAAGGGGCATGAGCGATTGTGCCTTGGAGCGAGGCAATGACTGTGTGGGCTGTCTTGGCGGATGTTACCGCGACTCGAAGCAGAGTTCGCTGGTGAGCAGCATTCAGCCTGCCGAGAAGGAAGGACTGGAAATCCGTACTGAATTCGAAGTCGGAAGAATCGTACACCATGCCGACCATGTCCAGGTATTCGGAACGCAGAAAGGCGTGAAGTCCGAATTGAAGGCCAAGAAGGTGATCCTCTGCGGAGGCTCGTTCGGAACCACCAAGATGATGTTGGCCTCTGGTTTCAAGGCCAAGCTTCCAGCGCTGGGAAAGGGATTCTGCCAACATCCGCAATACATGCTCTTCGGCCTGTTCGATGAGCCGATGGACGCGTGGAAAGGCTCTTTCCAGACGGTGGCAAGTGCCGACCCGGGGTTCCGCAAGCGTGGATTCAAATTGGAGAATGTGTTCGCTGGCCCCGTCTCCACCGCTTTCCTTTACAAGACCTACGGAAAGGACCACCACCGCCTCATGCGGCAGTACCGCTACACCAACTCGTTGGAAACAGCCATCCGTGATGAGCCTGAGGGTGGAGAGATGAGCCTTGACAGGAAAGGGAATCTGCAGGTACGGAAAACCCTGACCGATCAGGACAATCGCAGACGCGAGGATGGACTGGATACGGTGCGTGAGATTCTCCATGCCCAAGGGGCAAAAGAGGTGATCGAATCGCCATTCTACTTCGGTCTGCATCTGATGGGCGGCTGTAGCATAGGCACAGATGCGCGAGGTTCGGTGGTAGACCCGGAATTCCGTGTACACGGACATCCCAATCTTTACATCGTGGACACATCCATTTATCCAAGTGCACCCGGCATCAATCCGTCTCTCACGGCCATGACCCTCTCTTTGAAACTCAGCGAACAACTCCTATCGAAATGAGCTTCCGATCGAACCATATCAGCCCAGCGGCCGTGAAAGGTCTCGCCCGTATAGGAGACATCCTGTGCCCGGGCGATGACTACTTCCCCTCCTACTCCAAACTTGGATGCGTGGAACACGTGGACATAGCCTTGGAGCACGCCCCAGCAGCCGACATAAAGGACCTTGGGCTTCTACTTTCCATCCTTTCTTTCATGCCCAGGTTTGTTCTGCATTGGCTGGTTAAGCAGATGGCCGACAGCCACGACAGCGAGAGCGCGCTGAGCACCACTTTCCGACAATTGGATTTCGGCCTTCGGGGCATCATTTTCGGAACCTATTACTCAGGAAGATCAGGTCAAGCCTATCGAGGCCCCAACACTCACGAACTGGTCGGTTACAGCATTAATAGGATTGAGGACTGAATTCCCAAAATTGGCCCGCGATTTGCTTAGCGATGCTGCAACCTTGATTCCTACCTTAGCCAACTGAAAAAAACAACATGTCACGTCTTCTTCTCACTCTCATCATCGGTCTCACCATCTCTTCCACCTACGCACAGAACAGTAATCTGGTGTGGACCTCCAATGTCATGGAGGCCGTGGACAAAAGCATCAGCGAAAAGAAACCCATGCTGCTTTTCTTCACAGGGAGCGACTGGTGCGGATGGTGCAAGAAACTTCAGGCAGAAGTATTTGAGCGTCCCGAGTTCGCAGAATGGGCAACGAAGAATGTGGTCCTGGTGGAATTGGACTTCCCAAGAAGAACTGCTCTTTCACCGGAATTACAGGTTCAGAATAATGAACTCCAACAGATGTTCGCAGTGCGCGGCTATCCCACCATCTGGTTGGTCAACCCCTCCAAAGAGGACAATAATGTGAATTTCGCGAAGTTGGGGAGCACTGGCTACGTTGCCGGGGGCCCTGCCTCGTGGATTGCATCAGCGAACCAGATCCTTCAGCAGCCGGGGCAGTAATTCAGGTAATCTGGAACAGCCTCACGCGACTTTTAGAAGGCCCAGTCTGGCAACCAAGATTATCGGCTGACGTTCTACTTAAGACTTTAGGCAACTCGGGAGGTGACATTTCAGCAATCAATGATCTTGAGAACGGGATCAGTTTTTGAGATTTTGAGCGACCTCAGGACAAACGCAGTTCTGATAGCCGTCCTTTGTTACACTGTTTTGGCACATCATTCCGCCTTAGGGCAGACGTGTAGCGGCCTCGGCAGTCCTTCCTTCTCACGCATCATTTACGTTGCTGTGAACGGCACGTCAAGTGGTTCAGGAACAACCGATGACCCCGTGGACCTGCTTACTGGTGTGAGCATGGTCGGAGGCAGCTTCAACCGCATCTACATGCGCGGTGGGACTTATGTATTGAGCGCCCCTCTGAGCATTCCGAGCAATGTCAATATCATAGGTGGCTTCAATGCTCAATGGATCAAGGACAACTCGGCCGTGACCACCATCTTCAGGGATGCCTCCAATCCGCAGTTGGCGCCACCTCGGCTCATTGCCTTGGATTGTTCTGGCAGGACCAATTTCCGACTTCAGGATCTGACCATCCGCACAGCCAATGCCACCGGGCAAGGTGTCTCCACCTACGCTGTTTATCTGAACAACTGCTCCGACTATCAACTTGTGCGCTGCAGGATCATTGCCGGTAACGGAGGTAATGGACAGCCCGGAGCGCCCGGACTTCCCGGTCTCAACGGTGCGCCCGGGACACCAGGCCAGCCGGGATATGAGAACTGGGGAGGAGGCAACAATCTGGGCGGTGTGGGCGGAAGCGGCTCATTTGCAGGAAGCAACCCAGGAGGCGCTGGAGGCAAAGGAGGTGACCGCGGCACATACAACCCTGCGGCCGCATTCGCTGGCGAACCCGGCCTGAACGGGGTGGGAACAGCAGGAGGTGTAGGGGGCCCAGGTGGTCAGGGCAATGAAATAGATATCCTCCCCGCATTCGGATGCAGTGCCAATCCGGCAACGAACAATGGTACTCCCGGAGAGAATGGAGGTGATGGAACCCCGGGATTCCCCGGTGTTCAAGGGGTACCATCTTTCACTGGAGGCTTTTTTGTCCCCGGAAACGGCACTCCCGGAACCGTTGGCAACAACGGCTCAGGTGGAGGTGGTGGCGGTGGCGGGGGGTCACTTGGAGGGGTTTTCTGGTTCGCTCCACCACCGATCCCCTTCATCCCGCTGCCTGACACGATTCCGCCCAATACCAATGGCACCGGTGCAGGTGGAAGTGGCGGAGGTGAAGGCGGGCAAGGAGGCACTGGCGGTTCCGGAGGGCAAGGTGCAGGCGGTTCGTTCGCAGTGTTCACTTGGAACAATGGCAACAATGGAGTGATGAAAGATTGCATCCTTCAGGCCGGTTTCCCCGGTGTGGCGGGAGCTGGCGGAGTAGGTGGAAACGGAGGACTTGGCGGTGATGGTGCACCGGGTATCAACTGGAATCAGAACTGTCACATAGGAGCAGGTGCTCCGGGCGGTGATGGTGGTGCGGGCGGAAGTGGCGGTACCGGTGGGGCCGGTTCAGAGGGCGTTTCCGAGGAATTCTATGAGCATCCCGGAGGTGTGCCGGTAATTCAGCAGAACATCTACGGTCTGTCGCAACCCGTTGTGAACGTTGAGTTCAGTGGTTGTACCAATTCACCCGTGTCCTTCTCCACTGATGCTACTGGAACCATTCAATGGTTCTTCGGGGCAGGGTCAACGCCAAATACGGTCCAAGGGCAGGAGGTAACTGCAAGTTTCTCCACGCCCGGATTCAAGACCTTCACGCTGGTAGTCAATGGCATCGCTTTCACATATACGGACCTCGTGGATATTCACGCAGTGGTGCCTTCCCTCACACCGACCATTCAGCACGGTTCGTTGCAGCTGTGCGCTGGTGATGTGGCTCAGTTCAGCAGCTCCGAGTCTGCTGACAACTATATCTGGCAGCTGTCGACCACTCAGGACACTGTGACCTATGCCGGCCCCAACTTTTTCAATCTGCAGAACATCGCCTTCGATACGGCCGGCACCTATCAGCTTACCCTTTTCACTGAGACCCAGTGCTGCGGTCGTTCGTTCGTGGACACAATCCAACTGACCGTTGACCCTATCATTCTGCCTGAGATTGCCATACTCTCTGATTTCGCTGATTCGACCAACACAGTGTGCGAGTTGAACGAGGTGACCTTCACTGCCTCGTCTCAGAACCCCGGCCCCACACCCACCTATGAATGGAGAATCAATGGTGCGCCTGCTGGTGGCAATTCCCCCATTTTCGTCACCTCGCAGCTTCAGGACGGGGATGAGGTGACCTGTGAGCTGACATCATCTTTCGGATGTGCGACAGGAGAGACGGCCCTTTCCAACGGCATCACCGTGAATGTGGTGGAACCCTTGATCATCACCTGTCAAGCGGACTCCTTCGAATCGGGACTGCCGACATTCTTCGAGTCAACTATCGTTTCTGGCGGACTTGCCCCCTTCAGTTACCTCTGGTCGTTCGGGGACGGGACGCTGGGAGCGGGAGAGACCGTGGCCCATATCTACCAGAACATGGGCAACTACACGGCAACGCTCACTGTGCGCGATTCCCTGGGTTGCTCGACAACGTGCCAGACCTCGATGATCATCTCTCCTACCCTCTCTGCCAATTTCAGTGTGGACGGCTTGATAGGCTGTGCACCTTTCGAAGTGAATTTCAACAACCTGAGTCAGAACGGAGTGACCTACTATTGGGATTTCGGTGACGGAACCGGTTCCTATGATTTTGAACCTTCTCATACGTATGTTGCAGGTGGCACCTATGATGTGACCATGTGGGCCTATTCAGGCACAGGGCTGGACTCGGCTTCTGTGAGCGACCAGATTTTCGTTTACCCGACACCTGTGGCAAACTTTCAGATGTTCGTTCTGAATCCGCAGACCGGGAGCGACACCGTTCAGTTTGCCGACAATTCGCTCTTCGCAGACAGCTGGCTGTGGAATTTCGGTGACCCGGCCTCTGGAAGCAATAACACCAGCACGCTGCAGAATCCACTCCATGTGTTCAGTGCCAACAGTACCTATGAGATAACGCTCACCGTTTCCAATGCCAACGGTTGCAGCAGCACCATAAGCAACAGCACCTCTGTGAATGTTGGCATTGTTGAAGGGGAAACAGCAGCCTTCTATTTTGAGCTGTTTCCGAATCCTGCGCATGAGATTTTGAACATCGTCTTTGAGACGGACCGTTCGGAGGTAAGCAGCCTACGCATCTCCGATGTCATGGGAAGGCAGGTTACACTGAGTGCATTCACAGCTGCTATCGGATTGAACCGCATCAGCATCTCCACCAAAGCATTGGCCGAGGGCGCCTATTTCTTAAGACTGGAAGGCAACGGCACTTATGTCTCACGTCCATTCATTGTGAGCCATCGATGAGATCAGCCTTGCGTGGATTTTCCCTTTGCATAGGTCTACTGTTGACCTTGAGCGTACCGTCCATCGGACAGGAGTGCGGTATATTCTACGTCACACCAAATGGTACGGGAAGTGGCACCAAGACGGCCCCTACATCGTTGCCCAATGCCTTAGCGGCTGTGGCCCCCGGACAATCACACATCCGACTGGCGGCTGGCAATTACCCCATCTCCGCACCACTCAACCTCATCAGCAATGTGACGCTTGAGGGAGGGTTCAATCCCGCCACCTGGGTCAAGTCGAATGTGACACCCACCAGAATTCTGAGGAACAACAGCAATGTTGAGATCAACCCTGCCCGTCTGGTGGCGATTTCGGCCATGAACATCACCGGCTTCCATCTGCACGACATCACGGTGGAAGTTGCGGATGCCACAGGAAGCGGTGTGACCACCTACGGGGTTCACATATCCGGTTGTTCCAATTATTCCCTCAACCGCGTTCGCTCCACAGCAGGAAGCGGCTCCAATGGACTGAACGGTGTTGCAGGCGTGGATGGTGCCAATGGTGCCAATGGTGCCAATGGTCTGGATGGCAATAACTTCTGTCCGAACGGGAGTACCTGTGAAGGGATACCGGGCGGGGACAATAATGCCGGTGGGGCTGGTGGCAACTCCTGGTCCGGAGGCTCTGCTGCGGGCGGCAACGGTGGCAACGGTGGCCCGAAAGGCTCCAGCGGTTCCGTTTTCGGAGGGCAGGGACAGGGCGTGGACGGACAGAACGGGCAGAATGGCCAAGGGCTCAGTCCGGGCGTGGCCGGAAATGGTGGCGACCGTTGGAGAAACACTGCATCGGGACCATGTGGTATCGGCTGTTTCATCTCACTGCTTCAGAACTGCGGCAATGGCATCCCCAGTTTCGGTACCGCAGGAACAGATGCTGCGCCTCCAGGGCTGAACGGGGCCAACGGAGTGGATGGTACTGCCTCGCATGATGGCACATGGTTCATTCCCGGTGACGGAGAGAACGGAGAGGACGGAGAACATGGTTCCGGTGGCGGTGGTGGTGGTGGTGGAGCGTCCTACGGTGAGCGTCTCTCGAATGTGTTCGGACAAGGTAGCGGTGCAGGTGGAGGTGGTGGTGGTGAAGGCGGTCAGGGCGGAACAGGTGCCTCTGGGGGACTGGGCGGTGGTGGCTCATTCGGCATCTACATTGCCAACAACGGAACGGGCGGAGTGCTGAACGATTGTGTGGCCTTCTCAGGCTTCGCAGGACTTGGCGGCATTGGTGGATTCCCCGGTGGATTGGGTGGTCAGGGTGGCGTAGGCGGTTGGGGCGGACAGCTTTGCAGTCAGGGTGGTGAAGGTGGCGATGGTTCCAAAGGCGGAAATGGCGGATTCGGGGGCAATGGCGCCTCGGGCGTGAGTCAACCGGTATATGAGGACCCATTAGGGATCCAGGTGACCCAGACCAATCTCGCGGCCAATGTGGAACCCCCCATCACACTCGGCAGCACTGCTTGCACCTATTCGGATATCTACTACAACACCACGGCCAACGGCATCATCGAGTGGTTCTATGAGGGCAGCACTGTACCTCAGAACAATCTGGGACAGAGTGCACTGGCCCAGTACATGACCTTGGGACAGTTCGACATCACGATGGTGACGAACGGTGTGCCTTACTATCTCAGCGGATTCGCAAGCATCACTATTGATGGTCAGCCCTACCTGCCGACCATTCAGGCCTCGGATGACACCATCTGCCCCGGTGATGCGGTCAATTTCTCGGCCACTTGGCCCACGAACTTCAACGTGCTCGGTTACCGTTGGAATTTCGGTGACCCTGCCTCCGGAAATGCGAACACCAGCAGTGCCGCCACTCCATCGCACACCTACAACGCGGTGGGAAGATATCTGGTGACACTCCAGACCGAATCCCAATGTTGTGGATGGTCGAAGATTGACAGCTTCTATGTGGAGGTGATGCCCGTGGTCACCCCTCAAGTATTCATTACTGCCACCACCACCGAGATATGCGAAGGGCAGAATATCACTTTTGGAGCGATACCTGTGGCGGGAGGCACATCGCCCACCTATCAATGGTTCCTGAATGGTGTGCAGAGCGGCACGGGCAACGCTTTCACTCCTGCCGCCTTGTCAGACGGTGATCAGGTGTATGTGCGCATGGCCAGTTCGTATCCGTGCCCCATCACCCCGACAGTGAACTCCGAGACTATCACCGTCATCGTGCATCCGAACCCTGTAATCGATTGCAGCAATGTTACATCCAGTTATCTGGGGGCCAACACAGGATTCAATGCACAGGTCTCGGTAGGCACAGCACCGTTCGAGTTCTTCTGGCAATTTGGGGACGGAGGCGTATCTGACCTTCAGAACCCCACGAATCTCTACGGTGGAACAGGACTTTATCAGGCCTCGGTGGAGGTGACGGACACCTTCGGTTGCAGCAGCATCTGTGAGGTCCCGGTGGACATCATCCTCCCGCCCTATGTGGATGCAGGATTCAGCTATGTGGTGAACATGGAGTGTGGAAGCACCACCGTGCAGTTCACCGACACCAGCACAGGAAACCCGATACAATGGGTGTGGAATTTCGGGGATGGCGGCCAGAGCGATCAGGCCGACCCATCGCACACGTTCACCGGGTCGGGGCCATTCTCTGTGACCTTGGTGGCCAACAACGGGGTCTTCTGGGACACGCTGGTGATGCCGAACCTCATTGACGTGATGATCGTTCCCACGGCCGCATTCATCCCCAGCGACACGGAGGTATGCGACTCTTCGGCCATCCGTTTCTACGACACCTCGAACAACGCGGCCTATTGGGAATGGGACTTCGGTGACCCGAATTCGGGTGCTGCGAACCAGTCGGACATTCAGAATCCTTACCACGATTTCAACACGCCCGGCACCTATACCGTGACGATGACGGCCTATTCAGTGGACATGTGCCCGGCAGATGCGGCCCTGGTGACCATCATCGTGCACCGTTCGCCCATCGCGGGATTCTATGTGGACACGGTGGTGGTGTGCACCACGCTGCCCATCGCGTTCTATGACACGTCCAAGTATGACGTGGACATCACCGGATGGTCCTACCATTTCGGGGACAAGGACACGTTGGTGGATTTCATGAATCAGGACGAGTACTTCTACACCTTTGATGAGCCGGGCTGGTATTTCGTGACACAGTATGTGGAGAACAGCATCACAGGATGCCGCGACTCCGCGTTCATCATCATGGAGGTAAGGCCGCATCCAGAGGCATCTTTCTTCCCTGAGTTCCAGCCGCTATTCCTGCCCGACACGGTAGTTCCGTTCGTGAACACCAGCATCTACAGTGTGCCTGACTCCACCTGGTGGGATTTCGGCAATGGCTACACGGTGGACTATGAGTTTCACACGGAGGGCATCTTCCAAGACTCAGGGCTGTTCGATGTGCAGCTCATCGTGATGAATGAACTGGGATGTGCGGACACCATCGTGGCCCCTTACCGTGTTTACGAGCAGGAGACCTTCTTCATCCAAACGGCTTTCACCCCCAATGGTGACGGCTACAACGACAAACTGGAGATCAAGCAGAAAGGCATCATCGACTGGCACATGGTGGTGTACGACCGTTGGGGCAAGACGGTCTGGGAGACCTTCGATGTCAACGATTTCTGGGATGGCATCCACATGGAATCGGGCGCACCGGTGCAGCAGGGCGCCTATGCGTACCGTGTGGAACTGACGTGGTACACGGGCCGCTTCTTCTCCAAGATGGGCACCATAACGGTGATTCGCTGACCGGTCCCGACCATTGACGCCCTGCATCGGGCAGGGACTTGTCCATAGTGACAGACCCGTGTATTGTGGGCATCTTTGGCAGCCCATCGGCCATTTACTCTTTCCCTACCTGCGCACGCTTGTTCACCCGGCTCGACAGATACATCCTCGGACAGTTCCTCGGAACGTTCTTCTTTACCATCGGTCTCATCGTGTGCATCTCGGTGGTGTTCGACCTCTCGGAGAAGATCGATGATTTCATAGAGCACGACCTGTCCGCACGCACCATTGTGATGGACTACTACGTGTATTTCATCCCCTACTTCGCGAACCTGTTCAGCCCGCTGTTCATTTTCGTGGCGGTGATCCTGTTCACGTCACGTATGGCCTATCGCAGTGAGATTGTGGCGATACTGAGTGCTGGCGTGAGTTTCTACCGCATGATGGTGCCCTACATGGTGGGTTGCACGGTGTTGGCGGGGCTGAGCCTGATGCTGAACAACTTCATCATCCCGAAGGCCAATCTGGGGCGCATCACGTTCGAGAACACCTACATCAATCGGCCGCACATGAACTATGGACGGCACCAGCACTATCAGATCCAGCCGGGCACGTTCATCTATTTCGACTCGTTCAGCCCGGAGCGGATGACGGGCTACAAGTTCAGCATGGAGAAGTTCAAGGACGGGGAGCTGGTCTACAAGCTGATGTGCGACCATATCCGTTTCGACACCACGGGCGGGCACTGGAACGTGCGCAATTATTGGATCCGCGAAATGGACGGCCTGAAGGAGCGCATGCGCACCGGGGAAAGCATGGACACCGTCTATCCGTTCCACCCGAGGGATTTCAGCCAGCGGCTGAAGGTGGTGGAGGCGATGGACTACTGGGAACTGGAGGCCTTCATCGAGGAGCAGCGGCTCAAGGGGTCGCAGTTCCTGGAGTATTTCGAGGTGGAGAAGCACAAGCGGTTCTCCATGCCGTTCGCGGCCTTCATCCTCACGGTGATCGGGGTGAGTCTGGGCAGCCGCAAGGTGCGCGGAGGGATAGGCATGCACATCGGGCTGGGGCTGCTGCTCAGTTTCAGCTACATCCTGTTCATGCAGGTGTCGCAGACGTTTGCCATCGAGGGGGGTATTCCGGTGATGCTGGCGGTGTGGATACCGAATCTGCTATTCGGGGTGCTGAGCGTGGTGATGTTGATAAAAGCCCCGAAATAAGAGGATATCATGCCCTTGGCGCGGCCAATGGTCATGGCGATATCTTGCGTCTTTGCCTAAATTTGGCCCTTCGCCCCAAAGCAGCGATGACAGAGGCCAACAGCGAGCAGCTCAAGAGCGTAGTGAACATCTTCTCAGACTATCTGGAGGAGCACGGGCACCGCAAAACCCCGGAAAGATTCGCCATCCTGAACGAGATCTATTCGAGTGATGGGCACTTCGACATCGAATCGCTCTACATCCAGATGAAGAACAAGAACTACAGGGTGAGCCGGGCCACACTGTACAACACCATCGAAATCCTGCTCGACTGCAAGCTGGTGACCAAGCACCAGTTCGGCAAGAACATCGCCCACTTTGAACGGTCGCACAAGTACCGCCAGCACGATCACCTCATCTGCCAGGACTGCGGCAAGGTGTTCGAGTTCTGCGACCCGCGCATCCAACAGACGCAGAACATGGTGGAGTCGATGCTGGGCTTCAAGGTGGTGAGCCACTCGCTCAACTTCTATGGGCGGTGCAACGAACGGGCGGACAACGGAATCTGTTCGCGCGCAGCGGAGGAAAACTGACATGTCGTTCTCCTACTCCATATCCGAGACGGAAGGGCATCCTGTTTTCGCGCTGCATGGTCGGCTCCTGCAACGCGAGCAGGGCGAGGCGCTCGTGGCCGCGTTCGATGCACGGTTGGAAGCAGGCCAACTGCAGCTGCTGCTCGACCTCAGCGACCTAGAATACCTCAACAGCTCGGGCCTCAACCTGATCATCGGCATGCTGACGCGGGCGCGCAATGCTGGGGGCGAACTCATCATCTGTGGCATGTCGTCAAAGGCGCGCCAACTCCTGGTGATGACCCGATTGGACTCTGTATTCAAGATCCATGGCTCCCTGGCGGATGCCCTGACACATTTCAACGACAAAAGCACCATCAATTGAAAAAAGTGGACGTACTGCTCGGTCTCCAGTGGGGAGACGAGGGAAAAGGAAAGATCGTGGACGTGCTGACCCCTCAGTACAGCGTGATCGCACGGTTTCAGGGCGGGCCCAATGCCGGGCACACCTTGGAATTCGAGGGCACGAAGCACGTGCTGCACACCATTCCATCGGGCATTTTCCGCGCTGATGCGGTGAACGTGGTGGGCAATGGCGTGGTCATCGACCCCATCATCTTCAAGAAAGAGATCGATGGGCTGGACGCCCGTGGTGTGAATGCCACGCACCGCCTCAAAATCTCGAAGAAGGCGCACCTCATTCTCCCAACCCACCGATTGCTTGATGCCGCCTCCGAGAAATCGAAGGGCAAGGAGAAGATCGGCAGCACGCTCAAGGGCATCGGGCCGACCTACATGGACAAGACGGGCCGCAACGGGCTGCGCGTGGGAGACATCCTCAGCGACCGTTTCCGCGAGAAATATGAATTCCTGAGAAACAAGCACGAGGTGCTGCTAGCGCAGCAGGGCGAGGCGGGCGTGGACAAGGAAATGGAGCAGCAGTGGATGGACAGCCTTGCCACCCTGCGCAGATTCGAACTGATCGACAGCGAGCACTACCTGAACGAACAGCTGAAGGCCGGGAAACGAATCCTGGCCGAAGGGGCGCAGGGCTCGCTGCTCGACATCGATTTCGGATCCTATCCGTTCGTCACCAGCAGCAGCACCATCTGTGCGGGGGCCTGCACCGGTCTGGGCATCGCCCCGAACCGCATAGGCCGCGTCATCGGCATCTTCAAGGCCTATTGCACCCGGGTTGGGTCTGGTCCGTTCCCGACCGAGCTGGACGATGAGACCGGGGAGGCGCTGTGCCGCATCGGCAATGAGTTCGGCAGCACCACAGGCCGCAGAAGACGCACCGGCTGGCTCGACCTGCCTGCGCTCAACTATGCCATCATGATCAACGGGGTCACGGAACTCAACATGATGAAGGCCGATGTGATGGACACGTTCGACACCATCCGCATCTGCACCCAGTACCGTGTGAATGGCGAACTGACCGACCGCATGCCCTATGACCTCACCGAGACCGTGGAGCCGGTCTATGTGGACATGCCCGGATGGAAATGCAACCTGCGCGAGGCCCTGAAAAGCGGGGACCTGCCCAAGGAACTGCTCGACTACATCGCCTTCATTGAGCAGCAGACGGCCACCCCGATCTCATTGGTCTCTGCCGGCCCCGACCGCAGCGACACCCTTTTCAGGGACGTCACCGAAGCTACAGTGGCCTGAACACCGAAGACCTACTTTTGAGCCATGGAAGTCATTATCGCTGCCGTATTGCTCATGGGCCTCGCATTTGCGGGCATCGCCATCAAGATTCTGGTGAAGAAGGACGGTCAGTTCTCCGGTACTTGCGCCAGCAACAGCCCGTTTCTCAACAAGGAGGGCGAGGCGTGCAGCTTCTGCGGGGCCATGCCCGAAGAGCAGTGCAAGAAGCCCAGCGAGGCCGCTTAAATCCTACTGACAGGGTGGAATGGTAAGTGATCGGGCTCTGGCCCCCGGTCACTCCGCAATCTTATACTTCTCTGTGAAGTGGTCCCAGCGGATGATGAACTGGTCGATAATCTCGTCCAGATGCTTGAGGAAGATCGGGTCGGGCGAGCTCAGATTCTTGAAATACTCCTTCTGATACTTGGCCAGGTCGTATTTGTAGAACACCGCCTTGCTCATGGCATAGTGGATGTTCTTGGAGGGGAAATTGATCTTCTGGAAGAAGGCCAGCATGTCATCCACCACCTTCTGCATCTTCTCATCGGTGGTCTCATAGACCGTGGCCAGACGGCTGATGACCATGGTGCGGATGCGGTCGTCCTGCCCGTCCTCGAAGTACTCTCCCAGCATACGGTAGTTGCCCGCGATGATCACCAACAGGAAATCATCCGAATTCTCGGACGAGATGGTGGGCCGCTCTACCAGGTTGATGTCGTTGTTGATCAGTTCGGCCACATCCTCAAAACTACTGTCCACGGCATTGAAGACGATGTTGACGAACAGCTCGGCCACCTTCTCCTCAGAGACCTTTTTCTTGAAAAGCGATGCGATGCCCAGTGTCATGCTATGATTACTTGAGGTTTAAGCAAAAGTATAGGCATGCCGATTGGGGATCAAGTCGGCACCGGCAGTGGTTTTGAACAGACTTATGAACCGGGACACAGCAGATAGCGGCCTTGCTGCATGGAAAGAACAGGGCATGGCTTCCTCAATTCATGAGGAGCATCCCCAGAACAGGAAGGTCGTGGAGAGAAGTGTCCAACGAACTGTGTCAGTTCGTTCTGTTAAGTTTGACCTGCCAACCGAAACTTAAGCAGGCACTGCTGGGGAGCAACCCGCGAGGGATAGGTCAGCCGACTGGAATGGTCCGGGACGTGCTGCCAAGGTAGCACGTTCTTTTTTTGTGACCATTCTGGTCGCATATGCCTGAGAAAACCCCATTGCGCTCATCAGTAAAGTCTGTGATCTCCCGTGCCGATGTGCGCCCTGTAACCTAAGTGGTGCTTGAGCCGCGAGGCGATGACGGCCCAGTTCCTTGTGGGCAGCCGCCACTTCTTGGCCACATTGGTGGTAGCCAGATAGACCAGCTTCTGCAGGGCCATGTCGCTGTTGAACGCGCCTTTGGTCTTGGTCACCTTGCGCACCTGACGGTGGAAGCCCTCAATCATGTTGGTGGTGAGGATCACCTTCCTAATCTCCTCCGAATACTGGAAGTAGGTGCTCAGGCGGGGCCAGTTGTCCCTCCAGCTCCTGACGGCCACAGCGTACTTCTTTCCCCACTTCTGTTCCAGGATGTCCAGGTTGTACTCGGCCTGTTCTTTTGTCGATGCCTGATAGACAGTGCTTAGGTCTGCGGTGAACTCCCTGCTGTCCTTGGATGCCACGTACTTGAACGGGTTGCGCATCTGATGGATGACGCACAGCTGCAGCTCACTCCCGGGGAAGATGGTGCCGATGGCCCCGTCACGCCCCTTGAGGTGACGAAAAAGATGCTCTGGACACCGCGTCTTCTCAGATCATCGAGCACCTGCAGCCAGAAGCGTGCGCTCTCGCTCCCGGCCACCCAGATGCCCATCAGTTCCTTCCCTCGCTGTTGATGATGATGATGTCGTACAGCGCGCGGGTCTGCACACGCCCTTCCTCGCGCACCATGTAGAACATCACATCCAGGAACTCCTTGACCATCGGATGGGGTATCGTGTCAATGCCCTTGCCAGGAGGCTGGCCCTTCATCCTTCTTGTGGCCTCCTTCTTCAGCGCCTCAAAATCCATCGGTTCTTTCTTCATGTGTCTGATTTTATTGGTTAAAGCTATTTGATACAGTTTATTGAACACCCTCCTCTGCCCTCCGTGGGCGCGGCCCGCTGGCACCGCAGAGGCCGGAAATGAGAATCCGCTTACCTTCGCATCCCCCAAAAAAACCTCAGGCCATGGTCTTCCTCGAATTTGAGAACGACATCAAAGAGCTGTCGGAACAGCTGGAGAAGACCCGCGCTATTCAGGAGAAAGGCAAGGTGGATGTGAGCAAGACCATTGCCGAACTGGAAGACAGCATCCTGAAGGCCCGCGAGCGCATCTATGCCGAACTGACGCCCTGGCAGCGCGTGCAGGTGTCGCGCCATCCGGAGCGGCCCTATGCGCTGGCCCACATCGAGGCCCTGAGCAACGGCACCTTCATCGAGCTGCATGGCGACCGCACCGTGAAGGACGACAAGGCGATGGTGGGCGGTTTCGGCAGCATCGATGGCAAGACGGTGATGTTCATCGGGCAGCAGAAGGGCATCAACGCCAAGATGCGGGTGTACCGCAACTTCGGGATGGCCAACCCCGAGGGCTATCGCAAGGCCCTGCGGCTGATGAAGCTGGCCGAGAAGTTCAACAAGCCGGTCATCACGTTCATCGACACGCCCGGTGCGGCCCCCGGCATTGAGGCCGAGGAGCGCGGACAGGGCGAGGCCATTGCGCGCAACCTCATCGAGATGATGCAGCTCAGGGTGCCGGTGATCTGCATCGTGATAGGCGAAGGCGCCTCGGGCGGGGCGCTGGGCATCGGTATTGGCGACAAGGTGTTCATGCTGGAGAATGCGTGGTACTCGGTCATCTCGCCCGAGAGCTGCAGCACCATCCTCTGGCGCACACGCGACCAGAAGGAGCAGGCCGCGGCCGCCCTCAAGCTCACCGCCAGCGACATGATGGAGCACAACCTGATCGATGGGGTGATACCTGAACCGGTAGGCGGGGCGCACAGCGACCCTGAATCGACCTTCCAGTTCGTGCGCAAGGAGGTGAAGAAGCACCTCACACGCCTCTGCAAGCAGGATGCGGACGAGCGCATCGCCAAGCGCATCGCCAAATTCAGCACGATGGGGAGCTATATCGAGGGCTGAGCGTCCCCGGGCCGGGCATCAGCCCTTGATGAGCCCGGCAATGATGTCCTCAACAGTGACCCCCTCGGCCTCGGCCTTGTAGTTCTTCACGATGCGGTGACGCAGAATAGGCGTGGCCACTGCGCGCACGTCCTCGATGTCGGGCGAGAACTTGCCGTTGATCGCAGCGTGGCACTTGGCCCCGATGACCAGATACTGCGATGCCCGCGGACCGGCACCCCAGTTCACATACTCGTTCACCTTGGCCGTGGCCAGAGGCGTGTTGGGGCGCGAACCGGACGCGAGCTTCACTGCATACTCATACACATTGTCGGCCACAGGGATCTTGCGCACCAGCTGCTGGAATGCGATGATCTGCTCGGCCGTGAGGATGTTCTTCAGCTCCACGCGGGCATCGGTGGTGGTGCGTTTCACCACGTCCAGTTCCTGTGCGAATGACGGGTAGTCCAACCATACGTTGAACATGAAACGGTCCAGCTGGGCCTCGGGCAGCGGGTAGGTTCCCTCCTGCTCTATCGGGTTCTGCGTGGCCAGCACGAAGAACGGATTGCCCAGCGGATAGCGCTTCCCTCCGGCCGTCACTGCGCGCTCCTGCATGGCCTCCAGCAGGGCGGCCTGCGTCTTGGGCGGTGTGCGGTTGATCTCGTCCGCCAGAATGATGTTGGCGAACAGCGGCCCTTTGATGAACTTGAAATTGCGGCTCTCGTCCAATATCTCGGTGCCGATGATGTCCGATGGCATCAGGTCGGGCGTGAACTGAATGCGGCTGAAATCCAGACCCAGGGCCTGCGCTATGCTGTTGACCAGAAGGGTCTTGGCCAGTCCGGGAACACCCACCAGCAGGCAATGGCCGTTGCTGAAGATGCTGATCAGCACATCGCGCACCACCTCATCCTGCCCCACGATGACCCTGCCGATCTCGGCTGTCAACGCCCTGTAGGAGGACTGAAACGCCTCCATTCCCTCCACGTCACTCTTGAATGCTGTCATTGTTCCTCTTCCTTTTTCTTCGGACTCCACTGATGAATGAACGGGCAGTCGGCAAAGTCGTCATGCACCTTCACATGGGTCTTGGCCAGCTTGCTGTTGATCCACTGCTCGATCACGGTGTTCTGTTTGTTGGAAAGCGCAGCGGCCTGGATCTTCTGGTAATCGTCCTGCAGGTTGGCCACGTGCGGCTCTGTGCGCGTTTTCAGATAATAGAGATTGTAAGACTCCTTGCCATCGGGCGATTGCGACTTCACCGGGCGCGAGATGTCACCGGGTGCCATCTTGTCCACCGTGAGGAACAGCTTGGGGTCGATGTTGCTCAGCTGGTCGGCCTCAAACTTGGCAGATGAGGTCTGCGGATTGAACATCATGCCTCCGTTGCTGCGGCTCTCCGTGTCATCAGAATATTTCTCTGCCGCCTCTGCGAAGGTCATCTTGCCCTCCTTGATCACCGCATGGACGCTGTCCAGTAGCAGCCGGGCGCGTTCCATGTCCTCAATGGAGGTCTTCGGCTTAATGAGGATGTGACGCACATTGACCTGCTCGCCCCTGCGCTCCAGCATCTGCATGAAATGGAATCCGAACTGGGTCTCAAATACAGGCGAGATGGAATCCTCACCCAGACGGAAGGCATATTCATCGAACTCGGGCACCATCATGCCCCGCTTGAAGAATCCCAGCTCGCCCCCTTTCTTGGACGACCCGGGGTCCTCCGAATAGAGAATGGCCAATGCACGGAATCCCTCACCTGAAATTACGCGCTGCCTCAATTCCTCGGCCCTTGCCTTCGACTGGGCCTTCTGCTCGGCCGTCACCTCGGGCCGCTTCATGATGCGCCCCAGTTCCAGCTCGGCATTGATGAACGGAAGGCTGTCCTTCGGGATGCTGTTGAAGTAATTGCGCACCTCGGCAGGCGTCACCTTCACATCGCCCGTGATCTTCTGCTGCATGCGCTGCGTGAGCAGCTGATTCTCGATGAGCTCCCTGAACTCGTCCTTGATCTCCAACAGCGATTTCTCATAATACTCCTCCAGTTTCTCCTGAGAGCCCAGCTGCGCGATGAAATAGTCCAACCTGCGGTTCATTTCATCCTCCACCTCGCTCTCGCCCACCTCCAGGCTGTCCACCTTGGACTGGTGCAGCAGCAGGTTTCCATAGAGCAGCTCCTCCAGAATGATGCACTTGCTGTCGTCATTGGGCTCGTAGCCCTGCGCCAACATCTGGAGATACTGTGTCTCCAGTTCTGACTGAAGGGTGATGTTGGAGCCCACCACCGCGATTACCCGGTCAATGGCCCGTTTCTGGCCAAAGGAGCATGCAGCGGCCAACAGCAGGCCAACAGTAAGGAATGTCCGTTTCGATTTCAATGTTCGCGTCTTGAATGTATGGGATCACCCCTTGTAGAATGGTGGGCGCACTACCGCTGCCTTGATGGCCTTGTCGCGAATGCTGATGAAGATCTCTGAACCCACCTTGGAATGGCCTGTCTCCACATAGCCGAGACCGATGGCCTTCTTGAGCGATGGCGACTGCGTTCCGCTGGTCACAGTGCCGATGCGGTTGCCAGCTGCGTCCACAATAGGGTAGTCGTGGCGCGGGATGCCCCGGTCGATCATCTCAAAGCCCACCAGTTTGCGTGCCACCCCGTTCTCCTTCTGCGAGAGCAGCAGCTCGCGGTCGGTGAACTCCTTGTTGAACTTGGTGATCCAGCCCAGACCTGCCTCGATGGGCGAGGTGGAGTCGTCAATGTCGTTGCCATAGAGGCAGAAGCCCATTTCCAGACGCAGCGTGTCGCGTGCGCCCAGCCCCACCGGCTTGATACCGAAAGGCTCACCGGCCTTGAAGATGGCCTCCCACATGTGGTCGGCATGCTCGTTCTCGAAATACACCTCAAAACCACCGGCACCAGTGTAGCCCGTTGCGCTCACCAGCACATTGTCCACCCCTGCGAAACGGCCCTTCTTGAAGGTGTAATACCCCATCTCTGCGAGGGGAATCTCTGTGAGCGACTGCAGTGCCTCTGCCGCCTTTGGGCCCTGAACGGCCAACAGGGTGGTCTTCTCCGAAATGTTCACCATCTCCGCACCGAACGTGTTGTGGGCCGAGATGTGCGCCCAGTCCTTATCGATATTCGAGGCATTGACCACCAGCATGTAGGTCTTGGCATCGATGCGATAGACCAACAGGTCGTCCACAATGCCGCCCTTGCCGTTGGGCAGGCAGGAATACTGCACCTTGCCGTCCGTCAGGGCCGCCACATCGTTGGTTGTGACCTTCTGAATAAGGTCGAGTGCGCCTTCTCCCCTCACGATGAACTCGCCCATGTGCGACACATCGAACACCCCCACCGCAGTCCTTACCGTTTCGTGCTCCACGAGCAGTCCCTCATATTGAAGGGGCATCTCATAGCCTGCGAATGGTACCATCTTGGCCCCAAGGGCCTTGTGTCGTGCGTTGAGTGAGGTGAGTTTCATGCGGATTTTTAGCGAAGCGCAAACTTACGGGAAAAGGGGGCATGAAGCGGTCGGGGTCTTTGGGCAATGCCGCAGGGCCGACCGCAGCGGAATGCGCCCTGCACGGGCCCGATGCCGCCCCCTACCTTTGCAGCCCCATGGGCCCCGACCTAATTCCCACCAGCTTACGTGCCACCCGAAAAACAGCTCGCCCGGTCTGGCGCGGGGTCCTGTTGGCGCTCGTGGCCCTATCCGTTCTGGCCGGATGCACTGCGAACAGGGAACTGCGCAGGTCTCTGGGAGGTCAGACACATGTGGCCGACCCCGACTTTCAGGTCAGGTATCTCGGAACGGGCTGCTTCATCATGAACTACAAGGGCAGCAAGCTGCTCACCGACCCGTTCATCAGCAACCCGCGGGCGCTGCGCACCATTGCCGGGACCATCTCCACCGATTCCACCTATGTGACAAGACACCTGCGGCCCGATGAGCTTTCGGACATACGGCTGGTGGCCTCGGGTCACGCGCACTACGACCATCTGATGGACCTGCCGTTCCTATGCAGCTACATGCCCGGGGATGCGCGGCTCTGCGTGAACAGTACGGGCAAACATATCCTTGCCAGCTATGGCCTCCAGCAGCCCGTGGTCATTCTCGACAGCCTCTCGGCAGACAGCGTGCGCATCGGTGAATGGGTCTATGCGGCCGACAGTTCCATCCGCATCCTCGCCATCACGTCCTTGCACCCTCCGCAGTTCATGGGCATCCACTTGATGCGGGGCCACATCACGCAGGACCTCACGGAAAGGCCCACCCGCATGCAGGACTGGCTGCAGGGCCGCACACATGCGTTCATCGCAGATTTCATGGAGCACGGAAAGCCTGCCAGAAGAGTCTATTTCTCCTCCTCGATGGCGCCTGCGCCCTTCGGTCTCTTCCCGCCCGGCTTGTTGCAGGAAAAGGCGGTGGATGCGGTCTTCCTTGGTGCCGCTGGCGACCGCGACCCAAAACTTTATCCGAAACCCATCCTTGAGCTCACCCGCCCTCGGCAGGTCTATCTCATCCACTGGGAAAGCTTCTTCCGCTCGAAGGACCGGAAGGCGAAGGCCATCAGTCTGAACGCCCTGCGGAAATTCAAGCAGGAGGCGGAAGAAATCGTGGGGGCAGATGTGCCGGTCACCATCACGTATCCTCTGAAGGAATACTGACCGCTCAGCGCCTGTTCACGAAGATTCCGGCCACAATGGCACTGATGAACCCCGTGAACATGACAGCCAGCGTGCCGAAGAGCACCTGAACAGCGGGCGAATAGATGCGCTCTGCACTGGACAGCCGCATGGCCTGCTCATCGGCCGTGAGTTCGGACGCTGCCAGCATGGTGCGCAGCAGTTCCAGACGCTCAGCGATGAGGTATTCTCCCATGGTGCTGAACAGGACAAAAGATGCCGCCCCCACCAGGAGCGCATAGGCCGCCACGGCCTTGATGGCCGACTTGACACGGGAGGGCATCTGCGCCTCCAACTGCCCTGCCCGCAAGCGCAGCACCATATAGAACGGCACCATGGAAAGCACCACGAAACTGTTGGCGAAGACCGAATAGGCCGCCACCTCTGACAGCAGGGCGTATTGGCGGAAAATGAAAACGTTCGCCATCAGGGCGATGGCGAACGCTATCAGAATGGCATGGTAGGGTCTCACGGACTCGGAATCAGGCCCTAACAAGAGCTGGGAAACGCGAGGAGGCCAACTCATAGGTACCGAACAGGGCCACGGTGAAGAACAGGTCGCCCATCAGTGAATTGCGGAAGAACGGAAGTCCGGCAGCGTAGCTCTCGAACAGCCCTGCGATGCCCGGTGTGTAAAGGCCGCCATTGACCCACACGGCCGCATTGGTGATGAGGAAGAAAAGCACGGACCCCGCCACCGCACCGACCATGGCATTCAACATGCCCGGACGGCTGCGCAGCACCTGACCGATGCCCACCACCAGCACAAGGCTCAGGTAAACGGCCCACATCGTGTCGTGAAAACCGAGGAAGAGGTCGGAAAGGAGCATGATGCCCAAGGGTGCTGCGAATGCCGCAACCCGATTGCCGAGCATGGCCCCTCCGAAGAGGGCGATGGCCGCCACCGGTGAGAAATTGAAGGGAAGCATGCCCGAAACACGCAGCGCGGCTGCGATCAGAAGAAGGGAAACGATGAAGATATTGCTCTTGCTCATTGCGAAAGGAAGGTTGCTGCTGCGTTGATGTCGGGCAAATGTACCGACAAAGATCAAGGATTGAATTTCTTGTGCCTGCGGATGAACTCGTCCACCACATCTATCTCCAGACGCTTGGCTATGATCTTCTTGTCCTTGTCAAGGATGTAGATGACCGGGGTGCTATAGATGTCATAGAGATACTTGTAGGCGGTCTTCTGCTCGGGGTCGCACACGTTGGTCCAGTTGAGGTTCTTCTCTTTGATGAAGTCCAACCAAGCCTGCCGCTTGTCCTCGGTCTGCGTGCCCACGGCATACATGCCCAGCTTCAGCTCGTCCTTGTACTGGTCGTAGAACTCCTTCACCTTGGGGGCCACCTTCTTGCAATGGCCGCACTCGGGGTCCCAGAAGAAGGCGATGGTGTAGTCGGCCTTGGTCTTGTGCAGCTCCTGCCACTGGCCGTCCGGGCCCTGCATCCTCAGATTGGGGGCCACCTTGCCGATGAGCGACCAATCGAGCTTCTGCGCCCGCTCGCCCACCTTGGCCACGGTAGCAGAATCGGCCCAGAACGCCTGGCCCGTCATGTAGTATTTCTTGGCCATGTGCACGAACACGGCATCCATGCCCATCTGCTTGGAGGTCTCGAAATGCTGCGTGATCCAATAGACCACATACTTGAACAGGTCGTTGTGGCCTCTGGACTTCTCAATCAGGATATCCGCCTCCTTGTTGATGGAATCGGGTATCTGATAGATGGTCTTGGTCATGTACTGCTCCAGCTTGCTGTGGAACACCGGGGTGCGAATAAGGCGACCGTCCGTGAAATCGACATGATCCCAGAAGTGGTCCTTGAAATAGCGGTACTGGAAGGTGCTGTCTATGCTGCCGTCCGCTTTCTTGGGCGGATCGGGCACCTCCACATCCTTTGATGCGAGGAACACCTTGACCATGAACGACTTGTCGTTGCGGGTGATGAAGTCCTCCTTGTACCCCTTCACCTCGTTGTCCACCTTGCCGAGCTTCTCTTTCAGCTCTGCGAACTCGGGGGTGTTCATGAACCCGACACTGTCGGCCTTCTGCAGCTCGGTGAGGCGGTCGGTCCAGGGCTTGGTCACATCGCGCTTGCTGTTGATGAACTTGAGGTAGTCATAGAAATCCTTGTTCTCCTTGCTGCCGGTCACCTTCATGCTGGCGATGGGCTGGTCGAGGGTGGTCTCCATCTTGAAGTGCTGATACTCATCGATCACCACCTCGAAATACTTGTTGTCGGGCGGAAGCACCACCAGATAGATGCCCTGGTCGAGCGATTCCGTGCCCTTGAAGGTGAACTTGCAGTTCACATCGGCACGGGTGCTATCCTTGATGTACTGCTTGTTGCCGTAGTAGTAGGCCAGTATGATGTTGCCCTGCGCGCAACCATCCACCTTGAATTCCAACTGATAACCCGGTTTCGGGTCGCTCTTCTGTGCGGGGGCGCACTGGGCCATCAACAGAACAGCGAACAGACTCCATGCGATTCTCATCATCTTTCGTTCTATTTTGGTTCGGAGCGCGAATTTAGAGCATGGACCGCGCCCATTTTCTGTTAAAAATTCTTTCCGCCATGTACAATAGCCAGTGTTGAATGGCTTCTGTATATTGATAATTCAAAGTTTCCTCTGTTCCTCGAACCGTCTGCGCACCTCGCCAGCGATGGGGATCTTGTTGCCGTCCTCATCTATGCGCACGAATACCACTTGCGTGGTGCAAACCGTCACCTCCTCCTCGGTGTAGACATTGTAGCGCTTGGCCTGAATGCTCAAGGCGATGGACGTGGTGCCCATGCTCACCGCCTCACCATAAATGTTGATGACATAGCCCACTTTCACGGGTTTCTCGAAGAGGATCTCGGTCATCTTGCGTGTCACCATGTTGGGGGTCTTGCAGATGCGGTTGGCCATGGCCACGGCCGCTTCATCGATCCACGAGAGCATGCTGCCCCCGAACAGGTTGCCATGCACGCCCAGGTCCTTGGTCATGCAAACTTTGGTCATCAGAAGCTCCATGGGAAACTGATTGGATGATGTGGACTTAAGCTTTACGCCTTATCCCTGACACATTGCTACAACTTGCGCCCCTTGGCCACTTTGGTGTCGCGGTCGACCTTGTTCAATACAGACTTGTCGATGAGCAGGCGGCTGTTGTGCCCGCGCACCAGTGTGAACACCTTACCCTCATAGTCCAGCTTGCCCACCTTGTTGCCCCGCTCCGTTGTGACCCATTCCTTGGCCCCAATCTTGAATTGGCTGCCGGGCACTACCAGATCGTTTCTGCGCTCCACAAGGAATGCCAACGCGTTGTCGTTTCCCTTATCAAAGCTCACCTTCAGGGTCTTCTCGTCATGCAGTTCGCAGATGCCCGGAGTGTTCCTCGGGATGATGATCTCCTCCACCTGCTTGCCGTTCTCAATCTTGATGCGGCCCTTCTCCACCCCGAACTCCTCTTTCGACATCTGGCGCACCAGCACGATCTCCTCCGAATTATAGAACTGCAACTGAGTGATGGCGACATTGGCCTTCTCCACCTGCTGTTTCGTCTCTACAGTGAAATACATGCGGCTGGTGGAGCAGGAAGTGAGCACCGAGGCAGTGAATAGCAGAACGAGCAGGTTTTTCATGGTGATGGATTTGATCGGGCGCGAAGTTCCAACAATCATACCATAACCCGCTATCAGAAATGAAAATGGGGCGCCCCCTTCTCCGAGACGCCCCACTCAACAGCTACACAACGCTATCAGTTCCGCTTCCTGTTCCGAAGCTGCTTGGCCCCAAAGCCAGCCCCTGCTGCCAAAAGCAGCGCTGAGAATCCATCCAGCGGCACTTCGTTGAGGGCCGGTGGCGGGGCCGGTCCTCCTTGGGCCATAGCGGAATCGAACGCACAGATCATGACCACTGCGGCCATCAGCAGGTTCTTGGACATCTTGCTCATCATCGTGTGACTTTTGCGTTGAACGTACCTTCCCTTCCTTCCATCATCACCACATATACACCGCGGCTCAGGTGCTGCATGTCAAAGCTCCTGCCGCTGGGGTCCACGGTGACATCGGTTGCCTGCCACACCATGCGGCCACTGATATCCACCATGCGCACCGCTCCCTTGAACGATTCGGACGTGGAGAGGAACAACCGGCCATCATGCATGTAGATGGTGGCATCTGATTCAGACGACTCTCCCAAAGATGTGACCATCTGCGGTGCGAAGTGCAGGAAGAATCGGTCATCATACAGCGTGGATGCCGACTGGAACACATAGGACGACTGCCTCAGGTCATGGAAGATGCCCATGTGGCGGTCCTCCAGAATGACGTCCTCAGTGATGTTCTCGGTGCTGTCCAAGGCGATGGTGACCATCGTCTGCGATTGCGAATTGAGACCCAGCGGCACCACACGCTCCGGCTCAAGTTCGCCATAGACCTGAATGCCATAGGGGCTGCCGTCCATGTAGCTGAAGAAGCTCAGGGCCCCCAGCGCATTGAGCTTGGGCGCGTCATACCCCCAGTCCTCGCCATCCGTGCCATCCTCAAAGAAGCCCACCGCCAACTGGTTGTAGCTGTTCGCGGCACTCACGGTCGACAGCCAGAGCAATTTCCTTTCGGCCTGCCTGAACAGTACGCTGGTGTTGGTGGCCGTGCGCATGGCGTTGGTGAACCGCAGGAAACCATTTCCGGGGGTATTCACGGTGGCATTGACCTCCACTTTGAATCCCTGATGCGAGCCGATGCGCGGACCGGGATTGGGTGTGTTCCCACCCCCTGCGATGTAAGTGGCGTTGTTCAACGTGGCATAGTTGCCTGTAACGTAGGGACTGCTGCCCGGGTCGTCCCAGAGATAGACTGCGCCTGTGGCCAGTTTACTGCTGTTGAGGGTGAGGAAATCACCCACGTTGACCGCACTGGGGTAGGGATTGCCGATCAGGTTGTAGGGCACACCTTGAACGAAGGTCCCGGAATAAGGCGCACTCTCAGGAATATGATAGGCCACAGTTGCATCCACCTGCCCATTGTTCACCGTGCCTGTGAAGGTGCGCGTGCCGGCACCATAGGCCGCATAGCCCTTGCCCACGGCCATCGAACCGCCCGCTGTGGCCCATCCCGGGTCGAACGCATCGTCTCCCGGGTCGGCTGTACCGCTGCCGGGCTGATACTCGTACACGGTTGAACCAAGCAGTCCTGTGGAAGCATTGGTGATGGGCGAACTCCAATAGTCGTAGACCGCACTGCCTGCGCGGGTCACATTGTAGGTGCCACTTCCTGCCAACGTACTTGTGGCGGTCTGCACCAGACTGCCACCGCTGACCACATTGACCGTGCCGTTGTTGGTAAGCACACCTGAGACGGTCATGGAGTGGCCGGATTGAATGCTCACAGAAGCGCCCGGCCTGATTATCAGCGTCCCGATCTGTGCGGCCTCATCAATGATCGGGAAGTTCGAACCGGCAGGCACGGTAGGTATGAAGGCAGTACCGCCTGACGTTGGAGCGGTGCCTGTGCTCCAGTTCCCGTTGGTGGCCCAATCATTATTGCCCGCATTACCTGTCCATTCGTTCACAGTACAAGTGCGCGATATGGTGAACGTACCTGTTATCGTGCTTGTTGATGACCAGTGACCGATATACACATAGTAGGTCTCACCCAAGGTGGTGGTGAAGGTGTGAGTTTCTGCACTGCCGGAGGTAGCTGCGTCCCTACATGCGATATTCACCAATGCACCGCATGAACCACTGGCTATGCCCATCTCGTGGTCGAAGTTGGCGGTGCTGGATATAGTGGTCGAAAATCCATTGCCCTCGAAAGTGTACCAAACACCGAATGGACTCATCGTGCAACCGATGCTCACCGTTTCAGTAACACTGGATACCGTTGTACCGGCCAATGCACTGGTGCCACAAGGCAATGGCGTGGCATTGCTGCACAGGTCATTCAAGGGAGGTGCCGGAGGGCAGTTGATGCGCCAATTGACCGTGTACCCCGTAGTGAGCTCCGGTTTGATCAGGAAATAGTAGGTGGTTCCTGCCGTCATCGAGAACGTGGGGGTAGTACCTGCGTTGTTCAATTCATCAATGCAGTCCCACGTTCCTGTACCCGAACAGGTGCTGGCCTTGTACATGATGTTCATATAATTCCCTCCTCCATTCGGGCTGACACTGTTCAATGTGATCGAGTAGGCTGAACTGGTCTGCGTTGGTGTGTATGTATAGACGGCCTCACGTCCGAACAGCGAGTATGTGAGCGATACACAATCATAGTAGTCATCCCATGCACCAGTGCCGCTTGCAATCACCGTATTCACATCGGTGCCGCAGGCCGCGATGGGAGCAGCCGTCAAGCATGGATTTTCCGGAATCACGACCTCTATGGTGAAGTCCGTGGTGGCAGGATAGGCCGTGCCCGAACCGTTGTAATCGTAAACCCTGGCATAGTAGGTGCCTACCGCAAGGTTGTACGTGGCGTACTCCAGTCCTCCGGCAGTATACCCATCGATGCAACTGGTTGTGCTTCCATCCGAATTGCTCGGTGACGTGATCAGCGAACCACCACAGCCATTGTAAAGCTGGAACACGCCATCGAAGCTGGCGCTCGGCAACAGGTTCACCCGGTAATCCCCTGCTGTGGTCACCGTGAAGGAATACCACACGTCATAATTGGACGTTGAACCTCCACAACCGCCACTGCCCGCAGCGGCACAGGCCACATCGCCCGTCACTGGGGCTGCACCGATGGTGAGCGCTTGGGCCGAACCGCAGGCATCGTTGGCCGGTGCGCCCACAGTGATAGTGATCCCTGAGGTAGACGCGCTTTGAGAGGAAGGCGTGCACAACACCGTGAAACGGTACTGCTTGGTGGCGGTAAGAGCTGGCGTGGTGTAGGAGGCCGTTGCCGCACCACTGCCACCGACCGCAGCCACCCAAGCACTTCCGTTCCATTCCTCCCATTGATACGAGATGCCCGAACCCGTGGTAGCCCCAGTGACCGTGAGGGTGGTGGTTGCACCGCTGCACACGTTGGTGCCTACAGGTGGCGTGCCTGCCGATGGGGCACCGGAACAATCCACAAGTTGGGTGAGTGAGAAGTCATCAAAACCCATGGAATAAGGATTGCCGTTAGCATTCACCCTTACCGCGAAGTAATAGGTTCCTGTGGTGGGAGGCATGAACGGTCTGGAAACCGTTGTGTAGGCCGTGTAAACAGGTGATGTGATTGCTGCACCCAGTGCCGTGGCCCCTACAGATGTCTGAGCGGTGTTGTAATACACAGTGGTGTTGGTCCATCCTGAATAACCATCAGTCACGTGGGCGAAACTGAAATCATAGGTCTGGCCAGCAGTGAGTTCGAATCCGGGTGTCCAGATATAGGAATTGGTCTGGCTCCATGGGATGAAGAGGTAATTGCTCGGAGAGTTCGGGTCGGTGTAGCCGGAAGAGGCTGCATTGCCCGTGGCCCATCCACCGTTCTCCTTGAACCAACAGGTGGGGAATGATGTGGTTCCTACCGTGCCCAACGCATCAAAATTCTCTGACCACGGGAAACTGCTTATGGCCGCACAGGGCGTGGTGAATGCCGCAGAGGTGACCCAAGTGCTGTAATCCGTTCCGCCACAGAAGCCCTGCACATGCAGGTAGTAGGTGGTATTGGCCGATAGGCTCACGGGGTGTGGGCCGGTGCCTGCGGCTGCCGTGCCCGAACCATTGGCCGGTGGAGTGGCCGAGGTGGTCACCGCATAGAAGTAACCGTTGCTCGGTGCGGGTGATGGCGCGGTCCAAGAAACACTGGCAGAGGTTGCAAGAACGGATGACACAGTAGGCGCTGTGGAGGCCAAGCACGATGGCGGTGCCACCAACTGCCACTCCAACGTGAAGGTGCCCTGCCCCGTGGTATGGCCGTCCTGAATCCAATAAACGGTCTGCGTGGAGCCCGAAATGTTCTTGTAATAGTAGTGGGTCAGGTCATCATCATCCAGACATCCCGCGACCGTCCCGTTGATCTGGGTCGTTGGGAAGTTGGCCACATATCCGGTATTGATCTCTGTGGTGCCAGGGCATGCTCCTCCTACGGCTATCCGATGCCGGGAGTCATAGCCGTTCACAGATTGGCCGATGAACAGCTCATAGTTGTTGGGGACATCGATCTTGAACACCCTGTCCCCTCCTGTTCCCGTCAAGCAGGTGCCACTGGTGGTAGTGAAATTATTGGAATAACCAATCGTGGTGCCGCTGAAAGGACTGGTGAGAAGTGCGAGGTCCTGCGCCTGCAGGCACGTGTTGCCCTCCAAGGTGTTGAACACCGCAGAGGTGGCCCAAGTGCTGTAATCACTGCCGCCACAGTAGCCCTGGACATGCAGGTAGTAGGTGGTGTTGGCCGACAGGCTCACAGAGTGCGGGCCTGTGCCAACGTCTGCGGTACCAGAACCATTGGCCGGTGGAGTGGCCGAGGTGGTGACCGCATAGAAGTAACCGTTGCTCGGTGCAGGCGATGGCGCGGTCCAAGAAACGCTGGCTGAAGTAGTGGTGACAGATGACACCGAGGGAGCGGTCGGGGCCAGACAGCTCGGCACCTCCTCTATGATGAAGTTATCGATGAAGAAATCGATATCAGCACTCCCGTTGGCAGCCCCCTCCACCATGCGGAAGGCGATGCGGAAGGACTGACCGGCATATGCCGTTAGATCGGAGATGTCTATCTGCCCCAGATGAGAAGGTACATTGCCGCTGTTGTAGGTCCTGAGAATCGTCCAGTTCGTGTTGCCCGTAGTGGAGATGAGCACCTCTACGAAGTCATCGGCCTCCCAAGCGGTGGTGGGTGCAGTGGTGGCATTCCATTGCGTGGCCCCTACGCTGTATTTCAGGCGGTAGGCGGGAGAGGCGGGCAGCGTGAACTCAGGGGAGATGAGCCAATCGTTCTCACCCGTGGCATCGATATTGATTCTGGCCGCGCCCGTGGTACCGCTGTTCAGGAACCCATCTGCTGACCATAAGGCCGCAGTCGCAGATAGGGTGGTTGGCCCAGCGGTAAGGTCACCTGCATCTCCCTCCTGCCAGCAGTTAGGCAGATAAGTACCGAACCCCTCCGTGTGCGGCAGGGCGGTGATGGCTGCACACAGAGTTGTACCGTTTGCCGTCAGTGCCGAAGAATACGAACATGTGCTGTTCGAGTTAGCTGCCTCCACCACTTGGTAGATGAGCACGTGGTAGGTGGTGCTTGCAGAAAGTCCGCTGATGCTCACCCCCGATCCACTATTGTCCCCATTGAACACGCAGAAGGCCGCTGCATCATTCTGGAAGGGCGTGCCCGAACCGAACACCGCATTGGCCGTATATCCGCTCACCAAGGAGGTTGGCGTTCCCTGAGTGACCGCAGAGGTGGGCTTCACGAAAACAAGAGTGGTATGACGGCTGGCGTCATAGCCTCCCGGCACAGTCCAATTGATGGTGGCATTGCTACTGGAGCTTGCCGTGAACGTAGCCAAAGTGGCCGCATTGGGCCGCGTGGCATGGAACAATGATGGGGTGCCGGTGGTCAGGAAGTCGATAGTGGCCCCTGAGTTGGTGTATGAATTGATCTCGTAGTAATACATCGTACCCTGCACCATGCTGGTGAAAGAGGTGGTGCTGGTGGCTGTGCCGGTGGTCTGCTTCTTGTTGGCCGCATTGGCTGTATAGGCAGTAACATTCGCTGGGTCTGTGCCGTCCACCGGGTCTGGGATGGCGGCAAGGCTCACCGAGCTTCCCTGAATGAAATATCCGTCAGGCAGTTGCGACCCGGCAGCCGCGGCCGTCCATATCAACGGAATGGCGGTGGTGGTCACCGTACCTACCGCAAAGTCGGTGGGCTGATTGGTGGGCTCCGGCTTCACCGTGGTGCCGTTTGCGGTCAATGCGGCAGAATACGAACATGTACTGTTCGAGTTAGCCGCCTCCACCACATTGTAGATGAGCACATGGTAAGTGGTACTTCCTGTGAGTCCTGAGACATTCACACTGGTGCCATCCCCGTTGTAGACACAGAAGGCGGCAGCATCGTTCTGGTAGGCCGTGCCCGTGCCGAACACCGTGTTGTCGGTATAGCCGCTCACCACGGATGTTGGTGTTCCCTGAGTGACCGCAGAGGTGGGCTTCATGAAAACAAGGGTGGTATGACGGCTGGCGTCATAACCCGTTGGGGCCGTCCATGCCACTGTGACCGAACTGCCCGAGGTTGCCGTAACCGAACCGGATGTGGCCGCATTGGGCCGCGTGGCATGGAACAATGATGGGGTGCCGGTGGTCAGGAAGTCGATAGTGGCCCCTGAGTTGGTGTATGAATTGATCTCGTAGTAATACATCGTACCCTGCACCATGCTGGTGAAAGAGGTGGTGCTGGTGGCTGTGCCGGTGGTCTGCTTCTTGTTGGCCGCATTGGCTGTATAGGCAGTAACATTCGCTGGGTCTGTGCCGTCCACCGGGTCTGGGATGGCGGCAAGGCTCACCGAGCTTCCCTGAATGAAATATCCGTCAGGCAGTTGCGACCCGGCAGCCGCGGCCGTCCATATCAACGGAATGGCGGTGGTGGTCACCGTACCTACCGCAAAGTCGGTGGGCTGATTGGTGGGCTCAATCTTGGGGGTGGTAAATGCAGCAGAGGTGGTCCAAGGACTGTAATCACTGCCTCCGCAGAAGCTCTGCACATGCAGGTAATAGGTGGTGTTGCCCGAAAGGCTCACAGCGTGCGGGCCTGTGCCAGCGACAGTGGTGCCAGTACCATTGGCCGGTGTTGTGGCCGAGGTGGTCACTGTATAGAAGTAACCGTTGCCCGGGGCAGGCGATGGCGCAGTCCACGAAACGCTGGCTGTAGTAGCAGTTACAGATGACACCGTGGGTGCTGTCGGATTCAGACAGCTTGGCACCTCCTCTATAATGAAGTTGTCGATGAAGAAATCAATGTCGGCTCCCCCATTGGAGGCTCCTTCCACCCCACGGAAGGCGATGCGGAAGGTCTGACCGGCATAGGCCGTGAGGTCCGAAATGTCTATCTGGCCCAGGTGAGAGGGCACGTTGCCACTGTTGTAGGTCGTGAGCACTGTCCAATTCGTGTTGCCCGCAGTGGAGATAAGCACCTCTACGAAGTCATCGGCCTCCCAAGCGGTGGTGGGTGCAGTGGTGGCATTCCATTGCGTGGCCCCTACGCTGTATTTCAGGCGGTAGGCAGGTGAGGCGGGCAGCGTGAACTCGGGGGAGATGAGCCAGTCGTTGTCTGCCGCTGCATCTATATTGATCTTGGCCGCGCCTGTGGTTCCGCTGTTCAGGAATCCATCAGCAGCCCACGATGCTGCGGTAGCAGATATGGTGGTAGGTCCCGCAGTGAGGTCACCGGCATCACCCTCCAGCCAACAGGTGTTGGGCAGATAAGTGCCGAACGCCTCCGTGTGAGGAAGGGCGGTGATGGGGGCACACGCTGTTGTGAACGTGGCCGCTGTGGTCCAACCACTGTTCAGCCCAACCACGCAGTTCGTGCGCACATAAATGCTGTAAGCTGTGGAGGCCGATAGCCCTGTAACGTTGGCTGTTACCGTTGGGCTGGTGGTGGTGCCGCTGGTGGCAAGACCCGTGGCGCCACTGCCTGCGACACCGCTGCTGCGCACCTCCCACTCATAGCCCGCTGGGCTGCCCACTGCTGGGGCTGTCCAAGATATCGTGGCTGTGGTGGCTGCCAAAGCGGACGAGCCTACTCCTGTGGGCACATTGCACGAAAGCGTGGTAAATGTGCTACTCGACCAACTGCTATAAGTACCGCCACAATCCGTACGCACATAATAGGTGTAGGCCGTTGCACCTGTAAGACCTGTGATGTTGGCCGTAACCGCACTTGTGGTTATGCCGCTGGCCGCAAGGCCTGTGGCACCACTGCCGGCAGCACCGCTCGTGCGCACCTCATACTCATAGCCCGAAGGCGAACCTGATGGCGCATCCCAACTGATGGTGGCAGCAGTGTAGTTCACGCTGGATGATGAAAGAGTGGTTGGTACGCCACAGGCAACAACTTCCACTGAAAGCTCATCCAGGCCCAGATTCTCCGCTGTAGCACCATAGTCGCTCACTGCCTGAAAACGGAGCACACAGGTAGCGCTCGTAGAACTGCCCAATGCCAAGGTCTGCTGGGTCCAGTTTGCGATGGGTGCCGCATAAGATGCCAATAAGGTGAACGTTGCACCACCATCTGTGGAAAGATATGCCCTTAGCACATCATTGGCCGTGGCCGTACCCGGATTACGAACGTAGAATGTGGCCTGCTTGTCACCAGCCGAGCTGAGGTTCAAATAGAAATCAAGATTACCGACCGTGCCGTTTGACGAATTGAATTGATTGAAAAACGCGGAACCGGACCCAGCCTGCGTTGTCGGTGCCCCGAAATTCCCCGTCAAACCCGACCACGCGGCATTGGCCGCGGTGGTCGATGAAACGCGCCAAGACCTGTTGCCTGCCGATGGACTGTTAATCACACCGGTGCTAGCAGGGACATCATCCACCGAACGGGAAGAAAACCAATTGTCGAAGTTCTGGGTGTAGGGCAGGGCCTGGTAGAAGGAGGATGGCACTGGTGTCCATGTATATGTGAGACCGGATGCCGGCATGAGCCCCGTGCGGTAACGCATGCAGTTGACCCCCCCCGTGTTGTCCGCTGCTGTCTGTCTTGCAGTGGCGCCATTATCCCCAGCACCTCCAGATGTCGCCCAAGTATTGTAGGGAGCCGTAGCATAGACCATACGGGCATTGAAGTCGGTATTGGCCGCCCCCCGCAGCCCCACCACCCCGAAGTTCGCAGTGGCAGTAGTGGTCGTGGATGCCGCCCATGTGCCATAGACCACAGCAATGGTTCCCGACTCGTGCAGTTGAATCTGGAAATTCATCCTGTCTCCGACTATACCACTGCGCCCCATGTCCGTGTACTGCACGGTAAATACCTGATTAGGCGTTGTTCCGGAGGTGAGGTAGGAAATCTCCGGTGCAGCACCCGCCACCGGTGATACCACAAGGTTCAAACCATAGCCAGCAATAGCGCCATCATAGCCGGTGGCTGCCGAAAGCGGATTGTAGGTGGTGGTGGTAGGTGCGGTGGCACCAAAGGTGATAAACCCATTATTGGAAATCCGAAGTTCGGTATAGCCTGTACCGTTGAAATTGAAGGTGAACCCGATATTCACGGCTGCCGAGACAGCATTGGTGCTTATGGTTGCCCCAGATTGCCAAACGGTAGGGGATGAAAGTGCAGTGTAAGTGCCAGAGGTCTGTGTGAATAGGTAACTCTCCACCTGCCCCATTACCCCCTGCACAGCAGCGGTAAGGACAAACAAGACGGTAAGTGCTGCACTACGTGAAACACGCAAAACGCTCTCTGGATGGTAACATTTTTTCATGGGCGAACAGCTATGGGAACCTGTATGTTACAAAATGAATCGGGCGACTAAGATTGGTAATAATTCGATAATCCAATGGAAATCATCGACTAATACTGAAAAAAGTATGCCACCCGTACCTAAATAGCCTGATCGATGATGCCCGCATGACCTACGTGCATCACGTAGGCCGTTTAAATGGGCTTTTTGAGGGATTCGCGTAGTAGGGCCGTTGGATCATGGAACCCAGGCATGCGCGATGGCAGTGGGCTCATATCCGCAACCACAGAGGCCTGAAGCACGAAGGGCCGCCCCCAAAGTGGGAGCGGCCCTTGGCCTTTCCTGCATGTAGGCTCAGGACGTGGCCTGCAATTGAAAGTCCTGCCCATCGTAGCTCTGGCCTGCCTGAATGGCCAGCACACGGTTCTGCATGTAGTGGCTTAGGGCCGATGCCTCCAGCACCGCATTGATGGGGCCGGGCAGCTCCTCGATGACCAACGTGAAGGTGCCGCTGCCATCGGTGAACACTTCCATGCTGCCATTGCCCGGGCCCGTCATCTGGTCGTAGACCATCACTTTGGCATTCTCGATGGGTCCGCCCCCGTTGGTGGAGGTCACACTGCCTGCTATGCGCACCCCTGTGGCGGGCGGGTCGTTGTCATCGCCCCCGGTGCCGCCCCCTGCGCTCGGATAGAGCTGATACTGCTCCATGCGCGCGGCATCAGAGGCCCATACCACACTGGCGCAGATATTCACGGTGCGCATGTGGTCCCACACCACGTTGAGCAGCGACACACGGTCGTGGCGGCTCACCTTACGGCCGATCTTGGCCGCCTCCTGCAGGCCGTTCTTGGTCTGCAGCTCGGTGGCCAAGGTCTCCAACTGGTCGATGTCGGTCTGCGTGTAGCCCTTGGCCAGCAGGGCCGGTTTCAGCTCGGCACTGTCGGCCTTGGCATAGGCCAATTCCAGAGCCTCCTGTAGTTTGAGGGTGTTGCTGTAGGCATCGCGCCAGTACTGTTGTCCGAACCCCCGCTGCCGGGAGATATCGGTGGGATAGGCCAGCTTCGCATAGCCCCCGAGGGCCTGAAGGGCGGCATAGCCCTGCTGCATGGCCGAGTTCACATCGCCCGTCAGGATCTTGATGTCCAGCGTCACGCTCTCGTCCTTGGGAAACTGGTCGGCAGCCGTGATGTCGTTCTGGAAGGCCGTGAGCCACGTGGCATCGAGCCACGGGAAGCGGGCCGTGAAACCCGCCAGTTCGGGCGTGAGACGGTCGTGGAACACCTGTGCGCGTTCCAGCATCTCATCATCTGGCAATCCGAATACTCTTTCTATTTCCTGTGCCATGGTCAAATGGTTTTAAAGGGTTAGACGCTGCGAAATACCCTCTCCTCCATCTGCGGGTCAATACAGGCATCGCTCTGTTGCATCCCAATGATGCCGCATCAGGTCTCCACGGTCATGCTGCAACGCTCCATGGATGTTTTGCAACTGCTGAATGACTGTTGATTCCTGCTGAATGACCGCCAGACCCTACTCAACGACCGTTGATTCCTGCTGAATGACTGCCAGACCCTGCTCAACGACCGCTTATTCCTGCTGATGGACTGCCAGACCCTGCTGAATGACCGCTGATTCCTGCTGATGGACTGCCAGACCCTGCTCAATGACCGTTATATTCTGCTGAAAGACCTTTGATTCCTGATACTTCCCGATAGAGGTCTGATAGAGGGCCAAAAAGGCTCATTACAGGACATTCCAGCGCTTCGGACGCTTCAAATGACATATAATTGTCACTGAAATCCTTAAATCCTAACGCCATGAGACCAGAGAAATCAGGAATCATCACCAAGGAAGAGGCAGACCGAATAGGCAAACTGCCGCCCGGCAAGGGCCATTGGGTGCGCAAAAGGCTGCAAGGCCTCGAAGTGGGACAGACCCTATGGGTGTTGCGGTCGGAATGGAACTGGTTGTACAAGACCCCCAATGTGATCGTGAGCGAACTGAACGCCACAGGCCCCAAACGGTTCGAGTTCACCGTGGCGGCCGATGACAGCGGCTGGTTCATCGAGCGGTTGCAGTAGAGGCGCGGTTCACCGCGTCTCCACTGCCAGCGGGCACGGGGCCGGGAGCCTCTTGCCCTATACCCCCTTTGCCTTAGCTTCGCACCCATGGACGGCCTTTCCCTCAACATCACCCAGACGCAGATAGAGAAACTCAAAGCCCTATTCCCCGAGGCGGTGAGCGAGGGGAAGTTAGGTTGGGCTCATTTTGCTGAGGAGACCGACCATCGCAAGATAAACGCGATGTTGTAGATGAAGGACGCGGAGATTGAGTTCAGGACGATATAAAGGAGAACGAAGATGTTGACAATGGATGAAATAAGGGCATTGCTGACCAATCTGGAATCGGACAGAGTGGAGCGCACCATTTCAGTAAAGGAGGACAAGATCGGTGAAGCTGTTTGCGCTTTCTCGAACGACTTCCCGAACCACAAGAAACCGGGCTACCTGTTGCTGGGTGTGAACAATGATGGCTCAATTGCAGGAATGACCATCGGGGATGAGCTTCTTCAGTCCATTGGAGGCGTAAAGTCAAATGGCAACGTTCTGCCTCAACCGAGCATGGTGATAGGCGAAGTGATGCATTTTGATGAGGGTGATGTGGTCGCAATAGAAGTTCTCCCTTCATTTCATCCGCCCGTACGCTTTAGAGGGAGATGCTACATTCGCGTGGGGCCGCGCAAGGACATTGCCAACGAAAGTGAGGAAAGGCGATTGTCAGAGAAACGCACGTCCACGGCAAGAACCTTTGACTCGCGACCACTTCCAGGCAGCGTTTTGCGGGACATGGACGTGGAACTGTTCAGGGGCACCTATCTTCCCATGGCTGTGGCACGGGAGGTGATTGAAGAGAATCACCGTACGGACGAGGAGAAACTGGCATCGCTGCGGTTCTATGACATTGTTCAGAACTGCGCGACCAATGCCGGTGTCCTTGTTTTCGGTTCAAGTCCGCTCTACTATCTGCCCGGAGCGTACATACAATATGTGAAACTGCCCGGAACGGAGTTGACACCTGAGAACGGATACGAAAAGGTATTCTCGGGGGCGTTGGCCACGGAGCTGCGCCTGTTGGACGATTTCGTAAAAGGGAACATCATCAAAACGAAGGTGGTGCAGACGGGAAGCATGCAGGAAACGAGTGTTGCGAACTATCCTTTCTGGGCCTTGCGGGAACTGATAATGAACGCAGTGATGCACAGGGACTACGAATCGAATGCACCGATATATATCTATGAGTTCAGCGACAGGATCGAAATCATCAACTCAGGAGGGCTGTATGGAGAGGTTAGACCTGAGAACTTCCCATATGCAAGCGATTACCGGAATCCGGTCATTGCAGAGGCAATGAAGACATTGGGCTATGTGAACAAGTTCAATGTGGGGGTAAGGAATGCCCAGAGAGAGTTGGAGAAGAACGGGAACCCACCTGCGGAATTCCGACTGGACGTTGCCACCAAATTTGGCGTCACCATCAAGATACATCCATCATGGCTGTGAAGACCATCACTTTTTTCAACAACAAGGGGGGGGTTGGCAAGACCACTATGGTCTATCATGTTGCGTGGATGCTGTCGCAGTTGGGCAAGCGGGTAGTAGCCGTTGACCTTGACCCGCAGTCGAATCTTTCGTCCATGTTCCTTGACCCCGAAAGGCTTGAGTACGTGGTGGAGGATGAGACCAGTGGCCTGACAATACTTGATTCGATCACTCCGCTGGTGGAAGGAGAGGGCTATAAGCCGGTGCATATTGAACCAATCAACGAGAGGATCGGGCTGGTCATAGGGAATCTGGCCCTGTCAACCTTTGAGGATACGTTGAGCGATGCTTGGCTCAAGTGTCTGGCAAAGGTGGTCACCGGATTCAAGATCACTTCGGTCTTCAATACCATAATTGATGATGCCAGCAATCGATGGAATGCCGATTATGTGCTGGTTGATGTGGGGCCCAATCTGGGTGCCATCAACCGAGCGGTGCTCATCAGTTCGGACAGGATCTTACTGCCTGTGGCCTCTGACCTGTTCTCCCTTCAAGGCATCAAGAACCTCGGTAGGACGCTGAGGCAATGGAGAGAGGACTGGGCCCAGAGGAAAAGCATGAATCCTAAGCCTGACACCCTTGTCATTCCTGACGGAGACATGCAACCCATGGGCTATGTCCTGATGCAGTATGCGGCCAAAGAGAACAGGCCGGTACAGTCCTACCTCAAATGGGCGAACAGGATACCGCAGGTCTATGCGGAATTTGTGCTGCAAACTGATGACGATGCCGCTTCTATTGACAGAGACCCGAATTGCGTTGGTCTTCTAAAGCACTATCGCAGTCTGGCACCATTGGCGATGGAGGCTCACAAGCCGATTTTCCTGTTGAAACCCTCTGATGGGGCGATAGGCGCCCACATGTATGCTGCACAGAAGAGCTTTGATGATTTCAAGCAGATCACGGAGCGCATCATGGAGCGTTGCGGATGACACATCAATTCGAGCCCATTCAGGATTATCAGCGGGTGGCCATCAAGGCTGAGACCGTCCATTAGCGCATAAACAGCCAAGCCGACCTATCTCCCGTTCGCAGAAGGAGAACTGTACGAGAAGGTGGTCTGTCGGGAATTCCGGCACCCCAGGCGCCATGGTACAATATGGCCCTGCAACGTTCGGCCTTGGAGTATGACAAGCTCAAGGCCGAGCAGCGCAGACGGGAACGCGAACAGAGCCTGAAATAGATTGAGGCAGACATCAAGAAACTGGGCAGGAGGAAATGACGTTTCCGCCCTTGGACAACTGAAAATCGGGCATCCATGAGCACATCCATCCTCTCTGAGAATTTCAAGTACCGGAATGCCTCATACGTCCTTGACGTCCGAACGGACAAAGAAGGACTGCTGGTGAGCGTGGAGCAGACCGTACACCACTTGGACGGGACCAGGACGGAGACGACCATTACCGTTCCCACGCACATCGTGGACAGACTGAACGACCTGCTGGGCCGTGTGGCAGAAGTACAGAAGAAAGAGACGGAGGCCAAAGACCCACCTGTGCCTTTGAACCAACGCGGCAAATTGGCCAAGGCCTAACTACAGGGAGTCTCCATCCAGAACCTCAGCAGGTCATATGGCTACTCACCCAACTCCATCACCGCCATGCTGAAGGCCGAAGGGCTGTATACACCATAAGCCCCACAAGGCCTCACTCCTCCCCCACTCCCCGTGTGGCCACATAGCCGCTCCATTTCTCGAGCAGGGCGGCCATGTCGGGGGCCAGCTCGCTGTCGAAGCTCAGGCGCTTGCCCGTGGTGGGCTGCACGAAGCTGAGGGTCTTGGCATGGAGCCCGTGGCGGGGCATCAGCTCGAAACAGTTCTGGATGAACTGCTTGTATTTGGCGAAGGTGGTGCCCTTCAGAATCTCGTTGCCGCCATAGCGCTCATCGTTGAAGAGCGGATGACCGATGTAGCGCATGTGGGCCCGTATCTGGTGGGTGCGGCCCGTTTCGAGCTTGCACTCGACCAGCGTCACATAGCCGAAGCGCTGCAGCACCCGCCAGTGGGTCACGGCATGTTTGCCATGCTCGCCATCGGGAAACACGTCCATCTGCAACCTGTTCTTGAGCGAACGGCCGATGTGGCCGGTGACGGTGCCGCTGTCATCGGCAAAATCGCCCCACACGATGGCGTGATACAGGCGGCCCGTGGTGCGGTCGAAGAACTGCTTGGCGAGGTGGTTCATGGCCAGTTCGCTCTTGGCCACCACCATGACGCCCGATGTGTTCTTGTCAAGCCGGTGCACCAGCCCGGGGCGGGGTTCCTCTGCACTGCCCTGGTCGGGCAGGTTCTTCAGGTGATACATGAGGGCATTGACCAGCGTGCCACTGTAGTTGCCATGGCCGGGATGCACCACGAGGCCCGCAGGCTTGTTGATGACCATGAGGTCATCGTCCTCATAGAGGATGTCGAGCGGGATGTTCTCCGGGATGATGGTGTTGTCGCGTGGCGGATAGGCCATCACCACCGATATGAGGTCGAGCGGTTTTACTCGGTAATTGCTCTTGACCGCACTGCCGTTCACCAGCACACAGCCCGCCTTGGCCGCCACCTGAATGCGGTTGCGCGAGGCATTGCGCATACGCTCGAACAGGAACTTGTCGATGCGCAGCATCTCCTGCCCCTTGTCCACCTTCCACGAGAAATGCTCAAAGAGTTCCTGGCCCTCCTCCGCCTCCTCCTCGAAGGAATCGTCCACGGCATACTCCTCGCTCATGGTTGGAGCAGGATGCGCTGTGTGGAACGGTGGCCGTTGCGGTCGGTCAGCGTGAGGAGATACATGCCCGGTCTGAGCGAGGAGAGGTCGACCCCGTTGGTGGCCCCGGTCCGTGCATACACCTGACGGCCCGAGAGATCGTGCACCGTCACCATGACATCGGCCAGCAGCACGGGGTCGGAAGTGCGAACGGACACCATGCCATTGCTCGGATTGGGATAGAGGGTGAACACTGGTGCAGGCACCTCGTCCACCCCGATGGTCCAGTCATACGGACGCCCGAACACCGGACGGAACATCACCGCCCCGGGAATGCTGCTCTGCGTCCAAGGCGTGGTGCCTATGGAGTAGAATACCTTGTCGGACGCATCGGTCGAACGGTCGAACCCGATAGAGAACTTCTGACCCGAAACGGGCCGCTGCTGCCAGCCGATGAAGAACGTGCCATCAAGACCGATCGGCACATCGAGGAAATGATGGTTCATATAGTTGATGCCTGTGCTGTAGAGGAAATTCACGTCCTCCGACTCATAGATAATCTGTTCGGGCACCTCCTGTCCCCGCCACACGAAGAACTTGACCAGCTCATCACTCAGGTCCTCGGCCACGGGGTTGAGGTAGTACTGAATGGCCCTGAGTGAATCTGGCATCACGGCATCGAAACGGATGGCCACCTGCCCGGTGAACTGCAGATTGCCCAGTCCATAGCCCACCTCGGCCGAACCGTCATCATAGGCGTAGTAGTTGTAAAAGTTCTGCCGGTTGAGCACCTTGTCATTCTCGGGGCGGTCGTCCGACAGGTCCTCAAAGGAGGTCTCAATGAAGAAGTGGTTCGAATCGACCGTGAGCTCCGTGGCGGTAGGATACTGAAAACCCAACAGTTCGAAAGCGAACTGCTCCCCGCAGTCGTTGATCTCATTGCCGCATAGAATGGACGGGTTCACCTGAGCCCTTGCCGAATCGATGTCGGACACCAGCGTACCGAAAGCATCGAACACCCGAAAATTGTACTCGACCGGATAGACGTCCGTCCAACTGTTCCGCAGCTTGAAGTAGCGCACATTGCCCATGAAGGCTGACGGGTCGGTCTTGAAGTGCGTCCATGGCATGCTGCGATAGTTCACCAGCAGGTCCGATGTGCCCACCACTGCGGCCACATCGCGGGTCACAGTGTCGTTCTCCGAGCGTCCGCTGTTGAGATAGACGTAGTCCACATGCCAGTGGTCCACCGCCCCGGCCCTGGCCGCGTAGTTGATGAAACGAAAGCGGAACCCTCCGTGCAGGTACTCCTCGTCCGCGATGGGCAACATGGCGCGCTTGAAGGCGCTGTCGGCCAGCACATAGCCGTTGGCCGTCCACACCTCATTCCATACCTCGGCCGTGTCCAGGAATTCGAGTGTGAGCAGGTCGTTGGGGGCGGGCGCCAGTCCCTGTCCCTCGGCCTGGTAGTAGAAGCTCAGAAATACATCCTGCTTACCGAGCAGATTGATGGGTCGGGAAGATAGCGTATCACTCGCAGTGGGGATGGTGAATCCGAACCCGTAGGCCAGACCCATGCTGTCAAGTCCGTCAAATGTGGCCACCCCCACCGAAATGGGATTCACGGCCATGTGGTCGTTCACATAGACATTCCTTCCCGTCCAGCGGTCCTGCGAGGGAAAGAGGTCGGCCGGGACGCGGCTGCGGGTGAACGGCTCGGAGAAATCATCGAAGAAAGGCAGCTCCAGCGTGTCGGTGGCCCGGAGGCCCGTCTCCTGCGACTGGCGCATCACCTGCGCGTAGGCATCGCCCAGACGCGGGTCGCCCTGCAGGGGCACCAGCAGCTCTGTTCCCTGCCCCAGAAGCATGGACGGCACACATGTGCCCACGACCAGCAGCCATGTCGTGCGCACCTTATTCCTCAAAATCATCTTCCAGTTCAATGGGTTCATTGCTCAATGCCACCGTGTCGCGCAGCCAGAGCATGCGATACAGACCGCGGTCAAAATTGATGGAGGTCGAGTCCTGTCGCAGGAACAGGTCGAAACTGTCGCCCCCGCGGATGGTGCGGCCAGGCTCATAGGCAGGTATCTGGCGGTATACGCGTAGGCGGGTGCTGTCGGTCACCGGAGTGTCGATGACCACCACCCCGATATTCAGCGACATGGACCGCAGATAGTCCGTCACCGAATCGAGACGGTGATAGAGGAGATAGGGCATGGTCATCTCCACGTTGCTGAGGCCATCGCCCAGCACCAGATTGACCCTTGTCCCCTTGAAGAGCAGCTTGCCCGGGGCAATGGCCCGCGATCCCACTATCTGGTCGAGCACGGCATTCTTGGCGATGTCGGGGCGGAAGGAGATGTCGCCCAGTCGCAGACCCACGGTCTCCAGCACGGCCTTGGCCTGACGAAACGAGAGGTCGCGCAGGTCGGGCATCTTCACCTGCTGTGGCATCACGGCATTCACGGTGAGATAAATCTTGCGTCCCCGCTTGGCACCTGTTCCGGGCGCGGGGTCCTGATCGGCCACCGTGCCCTTCGGATAAGCATCGCTGTAGATGGAATCGTTCACCACATACTGCAGGGGAATGGTGTCGGAGAAGGCCTCCAGGTCTTTCACAGGGATGCCGAGATAGCTGGGCACCTCGATCACCGTCCCATGTTCGGTGGCATATCCCATCCAGAAATGCAGCGCGGTGAGAAATACCGCCCCGCCCACGGCCACAATGGCCAGCTGCCTGAGAAATAGTCTGCTGAAGATGAATTGACGCATGGACCGCCTTGAGGATGCAGTGGGCAAAGATAGGCTTTCACCCCACGGGCACCACGCAGGGCCACGGACGGTTGTGTCTCCCGCTGGCCAATGCATGGCCGCTAACAGCGCCCGCTCATAAATTCAACACGCCCCCCTCCTCACAACCGATGAGCGATCCGCTACATTCGCTGCACACAGATAGCACAGCAACCGATGAATGTGGCGATAGTCTATGGCGGATACAGCCCCGAGTGGGTCATCTCCGAGAAGAGTGCGAAGGTGGTGTTCACCCACCTCAACAGCGAACGGCACCGCTGCACCCTGGTGCGCATCGCCAAGGAAGGTTGGCACGCCCGCTTGGCCGATGGCCGGCAGGTGGAGATGGACCGCAACGATTTCTCGTATCAGGTGGACGGACAGCGGCACTCGTTCGATGTGGTGTTCAACGCCATCCACGGTACCCCGGGCGAGGACGGGAGGCTGCAGGGCTATTTCGACATGCTGGACATTCCCTATACCTCGCCCGGAGTGGCAGGTTCGGCCCTCACATTCAACAAGGCCCTGTGCAACGGTTTTCTGAGGCAATATGCCGATGTGAACATCGCCACCTCGGTCATCATTCACAGAGGCGATGCGATAGATGCCGCAAGCATTCTGGCAAGAGTTGGGCTTCCGTGCTTCGTGAAGCCGAGCTGCGCGGGGTCCAGCTTCGGTATCAGCAAAATGAAGCGCGTAGAGGATTTCGATGCTGCCCTCACTCTCGCTTTCGAGCACGACCATGAGGTGGTCATCGAGCAGTTCATCAAAGGCGTGGAGGTCTCTTGCGGTGTCTATCGCACACAGGGCCGCACCATCGCCTTGGCGGGCACCGAGATAGAGACGGCCAATGAGTTCTTCGACTATCAGGCCAAGTATGAGGGTGCCAGCCGCGAGATCACCCCTCCGCGTGTGTCAGATGCAGAGGCGGCTGCCATCCGCGAGACCACGGTCAAGGTGTTCGACCGGCTCGGCCTCAAGGGCATGTCGCGCATCGACTTCATCGTGATGGACGGCCGACCGTTCCTTATCGAGGTGAACACGGTTCCCGGTCTGTCAGAGGAGAGCATCCTTCCGCAGCAGGTGCGTCATGCAGGGCTTTCGCTGGCAGCGTTCTTCGCGATGCTGGTGGACGATGCCGCCTCACCGGCAGGTCACTGAACGGCTTAGCCCCTCGCCTTGATGCAGGGAAGTGACTTTCCGAGGAAGCGGGCCTCATCGCCCAGCAGCTCCTCAATGCGCAGCAGCTGATTGTATTTGGCTATCCGGTCCGAGCGCGAGGCAGACCCAGTCTTGATCTGCCCGGTGGAAAGGGCCACCGCGAGGTCGGCAATGGTGCTGTCCTCGGTCTCACCGCTGCGATGGCTCATCACCGAGGTGTAACGGTTGGCCGTGGCCATGCGCACCGCATCGATGGTCTCTGTGAGCGACCCGATCTGATTCACCTTCACCAGAATGGAATTGGCAATGCCTTCCTCAATGCCGCGTGAAAGTTTGTTCACGTTGGTAACGAAGAGGTCGTCACCCACAAGCTGCACCTTCCCTCCAAGCTCATCGGTGAGATGTTTCCAGCCCGCCCAGTCGTTCTCATCCAGACCATCCTCAATGGAGATGATGGGATATTTGGATGTCCAGTCCTTCCAGAGCGCGGTCATCTCGGCACTGGTCAATTTATCGCCCGATGACTTGTGCAGGTGATACACCTTCTCGTCCTTCAAGTAGAATTCGGATGAGGCCGCGTCCATCGCCAGATAGATGTCCTCTCCGGGGCGGTATCCAGCATTCTCAATGGCCTTGAGAATCACTTCCACGGCCTGGTCGTTCGACTTGAGGTTCGGTGCGAAACCGCCCTCATCGCCCACGTTGGTGGAATAGCCGCCTTTCTTCAGCACAGCCTTCAGATGATGGAATACCTCGGTGCCCATCCGCAGGGCCTCTGAGAAACTCTCTGCCCCGGCCGGCATGATCATGAATTCCTGAAAGTCGATGCTGTTGTCCGCATGACTACCACCGTTGATGATGTTCATCATCGGCACGGGCAGCAGGTTGGAATTGACCCCGCCCACATAGCGGAAGAATGGCATGCCCGACTCTTCGGCCGCCACCTTGGCCACGGCAAGGCTCACTCCGAGAATGGCATTCGCACCGAGATTGGCCTTGTTAGGGGTACCGTCCAGCTCCATCATGGCCCTGTCGATCTGCGCTTGATCGAACACATACATGCCCATCACCGCATCAGCGATAACCGTGTTCACATGGTTCACGGCCTTGAGCACGCCTTTGCCCATATAGACGCGGCTGTCGCCATCACGCAGCTCCACGGCCTCATGCTCGCCTGTGGATGCCCCTGACGGAACAGCCGCACGACCGAACCGGCCGTTCTCGGTCACCACATCCACCTCAACGGTGGGGTTACCTCTGGAATCAAGAATTTGACGGGCCTGAACTTTGACTATGTGGGACATCGGCTGTGTTTATTACGATTCAATGCTATTGTAGACGGAAAATCTCCTTGGTCTTGTCCGAATGAACGCGGCCACATCTATTTCAAACTGCTTACAAACTGGTCGAAGAGGTAACGGCTATCGTTAGGGCCAGGTGAGGATTCCGGATGGTACTGAACACTGAAAACTGGTCGGCCTTTGAGGCGGATGCCTGCCACCGTGCCGTCATTCAGATGCTCATGGGTGATCTCTATCGCACCATTGGCCTCACAATCTGCGCGGTTCACAACGAAACCGTGGTTCTGCGAAGTGACCTCGCACTTGCCCGAGATGAGGTTCTTGATCGGATGGTTGATGCCCCGATGACCATTGTGCATCTTATAGGTTGAGATACCTTGGCTGAGCGCCAACACCTGATGGCCCAGGCAGATACCGAACACGGGAATGTCGGTGGCAAGTATGTCCCTCACCGTGGCGATGACACCGGGCAGGGCCGAGGGGTCGCCCGGACCATTGGAGAGCATGATACCATCGGGTCTGAACTCCATGATCTGCTGAAGCGTGGCATCCATAGGGAACACCTTGAGGAAACAGCCACGCTCGGCAAGACACCGGAGGATGTTCGTCTTCACACCGAGATCGAGCACCGCCACACGCTTAGAGGATTGAGCATCGCCATACGTGTAGGCCACCTTGGTGCACACTTTGGACGAGAGCTCAAGTCCCTCCATGGACGGGACATCAGCTAGTCTCTGCTTCAAGGTGTCCACGTCCAACGTCTCTGACGAGATGATGGCGTTCATCGCTCCCTTGCTGCGGATGTGCCTTACCAGCGCACGTGTGTCCACATCACTGATACCGACCACCTGCTGCTCCTTGAAATATTCGCTGATACCGCCTGTTGCGGACACCCTGCTATAGGTAGGGCTGAAGCTTCGGCACACCAATCCGCTGATCTTCACGCCATCCGACTCGACATCGCTCTTGCTCACTCCATAGTTACCGATGTGCACCGAGGCGGTCACCATGATCTGACCGAAGTAGCTCGGGTCGGTGAAAATCTCCTGATAACCGGTCATGCCCGTGTTGAAGCATATCTCTCCGGTGGTCGTGCCCAACATACCGGCCGCTTTTCCTCTGAACACGGTACCGTCCTCAAGCAATAGGATGGCATCTGGGCGGTTGGTATATTTCATGTTGTTTTACGTGGCGCGCAAAAATAGAAAAGGACGACCCCTGGCGGAATCGTCCTTTTTCCAAACTTGTTCACAGTGCTCAGGCTTTGTTCTCCTCGCCTTCCGGTGCGGTATCGGCAGCTGATTCCTCTGCTGCTGGAGCCTCCTCAGCCCTCACTTCCTCGGCAACTGGTGCAGGGGCAGCTTTCTTGGCAGCACCTGTTCCGGCACCTCTGCGTCTGCGTGTGGCCTTCTTCTCTTTCTTCTCCTTCACGAGCAACTCGTTGAAGTCTACCAACTCAATCATCGCCAGATCGGCATTGTCACCGAGACGTGGCGCCAATTTGATGATGCGGGTGTATCCACCTGGACGGTCCGCCACTTTCAGGCCAACCTCCTTGAACAGCTCGGCTGTGGCCTCCTTGTCCTGCAGATAGCTGAACACCACCCTGCGGGAATGCGTTGTATCTTCCTTCGACTTGCTGATCAAAGGCTCCACATAACTGCGGAGTGCCTTCGCTTTCGCCACGGTCGTGGTGATGCGCTTGTGTGTGATCAGCGAGCTTGCCATGTTGGCCAGCATCAATCTTCTGTGACCTGTTTTGCGGCCAAGATGGTTGAACGACTTCTTGTGTCTCATTTTTCCTATTCCTTTCAGGGCATCCGCCCTCTAATGTTTCAAATTGTCAGCGCTCGACAACAGTCTCACTCCTCGTCCAGACGGTATTTCGCAACGTTCATTCCGAAGGTGAGGTTCTTGCTATGAACCAGATCCTCCAGCTCGGTCAACGACTTCTTACCGAAGTTCCGGAATTTCAAGAGGTCATTCTTGTTGAAGGAAACAAGGTCTCCCAAAGTCTCCACATCCGCAGCCTTCAGGCAGTTCAGCGCACGGACCGAAAGATCCATGTCCACCAACTTTGTCTTCAACAGTTGACGCAAGTACAAGGCATTCTCGTCAAAATCCTCCACATCCACCTTGCTGCTCACGGTCACCTCCTGCTCCACAGCGATTTTCTCGTCTGAGAAAAGCATGAAGTGATGAATGAGAATCTTGGCAGCCTCTTTCAACGCATCCTTAGGATGGATAGAACCGTCCGTGGTCACCTCAATGATGAGCTTCTCATAGTCCGTCTTCTGCTCAACGCGGAAATTCTCTACCGTGTATTTCACATTCTTGATGGGTGTGAAGATTGCATCAATGGCAATCGTGCCTACAGGAGCATTCACCGGCTTGTTCTCTTCACCTGGAAGATAACCACGGCCTTTGTCAATGGTCAGCTCAATGTTCAGCTTCGACTTCTTGTCCAAATGGCAGATCACCAGATCGGGATTGAGCACTTGGAAACCAGAAAGGTGCTTGGCAATATCTCCAGCACTGAACGTCTCCTGACCAGTGATAGACACCACTGCACGCTCATTGTCCTGTGTGTCAATCTGTCGCTTGAAGCGCACCTGCTTCAGGTTGAGCACCATCTCGACCACATCCTCTACAACTCCGGGGATGGTTGAGAACTCGTGCTCTACACCTTCAATACGAATGGATGTGATGGCAAAACCCTCAAGGGAGTTGATCAGAATCCTGCGCAGAGAATTACCGATAGTGATTCCGTAACCTGGCTCCAGCGGACGGAACTCGAACTCGCCTGTGCGCTCATCAGAATTGAGCATGACCACCTTGTCTGGTCTTTGGAAATCTAAAATTGCCATGGGCTTTGTTTATGATTTTGTTCGTTCGGAAGGGAAATCCCTTCCATTTCTATTACGTTCCCTTCGCAGGGAATCAATTCTTACTTGGAGTACAGTTCTACAATCAGCTGCTCGTTGATATTCTCAGGGATATCAGCACGAGAAGGATAGCTCAACAACTCACCCTCCATCAAGGACTCGTTCCAGTTCAACCAAGTGATTGACTTTCCGGCAGAACGTAGAGAATCGGTGATGACCTCCAACGACTTCGACTTCTCACGAACACCGAACTTATCGCCAGGCTTCATGGCACGTGAAGGTATGTTACACACCTCACCGTTCACAGTGATATGACGGTGTGTGACCAACTGACGGGCAGCCCTGCGTGAAGGTGCCACACCAAGACGATAGATGATATTGTCCAGACGCGTCTCACAGTACTGGAGAAGAATCTCACCGGTGATACCCTGCTTGCGTGATGCCCTGTCAAACAGATTCTCGAACTGACGCTCCAAGATGCCATATGTGTACTTGGCCTTCTGCTTCTCCTGAAGCTGAACACCATAGTCTGACTTCTTGCCTCTCCGCTTAGCATTGCCATGCTGGCCAGGAGGATAGTTCCTACGCTCAAATGCCTTGTCAGGGCCAAAGATGGCCTCACCGAATTTCCTTGCAATCTTGGTCTTTGGACCTATGTACCTTGCCATTTTCTACTTGATTGGCCTGTCGACCTTATGCCCGACCGGCTGATGATTTTTTATTCCTCAATTTGCATCAACCTGTTACCAGAGCAGGCCGACCTTTCACTCATTAAACCCTTCTACGCTTTGGCGGACGACAGCCATTGTGTGGCATTGGCGTTACGTCAACAATCTCAGTGACCTCAATACCACTGGCATTGATGTGACGGATAGCAGACTCACGTCCTCCCCCTGGCCCTTTCACAAACACCTTCACCTTACGGAGACCGGCATCATGTGCCACTTTGGCACAATCCACTGCTGCTGTCTGAGCCGCATAGGGAGTGTTCTTCTTTGACCCACGGAAACCCTGCTTACCTGCAGAAGACCATGAAATCACTTCACCTTTCAGATTCGTAAGGGAGATGATGATGTTGTTGAACGAAGCGTGAATGTGAGCTTCGCCAACGGCATCCACCTTAACAGTACGCTTCCTTGTTGTTTTTGATGTCTTTGCCATTGCTATTGCGTTCAGGTCATCCCAACGGGACGGCCATGATAACTATTACTTGGTTACCTTCTTCTTGTTAGCGACAGTCTTCCGCTTTCCTTTACGGGTACGGGAGTTGTTCTTCGTGCTCTGTCCTCGCAGCGGCAGACCGGCACGGTGACGGATACCACGGTAACAGCCGATGTCCATGAGGCGCTTGATGTTCAATTGCACCTCTGAGCGCAACTCACCTTCCGTTTTGATCTTGGAAATCGCCTCACGAATCAGTGCCTGCTCATCATCGTTCCAATCCTGCACCTTCTTGTCGTAGTGCACGTTGGCGAAATCGAGTATGCGCTGCGCTGTGACGCGGCCAATACCGAAAATATAGGTGAGACCTATCTCACCACGTTTGTTCCTCGGAAGGTCGATACCTGCTATCCTTGCCATTTTGGATTATCCTTGACGCTGTTTGAACTTTGGATTCTTCTTGTTGATCACGTAGACACGTCCTTTTCTCTTGACGATCTTGCAGTCAACACTTCTCTTTTTGACTGATGCTCTGACTTTCATCGCTCTTATTGTTGTGGCTTCAGCTTCCTGATTACTGAAAGGACTTACTTAATCCGTTCGATTCTCGTTCCGCCTGTTCCTTTATTTACTTGTACCTGTATGTTATTCTTCCTTTACTCAGATCGTACGGACTCATGTCCACCTTCACCTTGTCTCCTGGCAGGATTCTGATGTAGAACATCCTCATCTTCCCAGAAATGTGGGCTGTTATCACATGCCCGTTCTCCAACTCGACCAGAAACATGGCATTCGACAACGCCTCTGTTACTGTGCCATCTTGGGTAATTGCAGCCTGTTTAGCCATTCAGTTCTTCCTATCCAAATTTATCCGGCCATGCTCATCGTAGAGCGGCCTTTGATTCTACCCGACTTCATGAGTCCATCGTAATGGCGCATCAGAAGGTGGCTTTCAATCTGTTGCAACGTATCAAGCACAACACCTACCATGATGAGCAAGGATGTACCGCCATAGAACTGAGCAAACTGAGCATTCACTCCGAACACCATGGCGATGGAAGGAAGGATAGCAACAATGCCCAGGAAAATAGAGCCTGGTAGAGTGATACGGGACATCACATCATCAATATACTCTGCGGTCTTCTTACCTGGCTTAACACCCGGTATGTAGCCACCATTGCGCTTCATATCCTCAGCAATCTGATTAGGATTGATTGTGATTGCAGTGTAGAAGTACGTGAAAATGATAATCAAGAAAAAGAACGTGAGGTTGTAGGTCCAACCGGTAAAATCGGAGAAGGCGGTAACAAACCATGAGGCTCCATCACCTGCGAAACCACCGAGTGTAACAGGAACGAACATGATGGCCTGAGCAAAGATGATGGGCATAACACCAGCTGCATTGACCTTCAGAGGGATGTATTGACGGGCTCCGCCCTGAGGAAGCGCCTGACGACCGCTTATGGCTGCACGGGCCACTTGCACTGGTATCCTGCGAGTTCCCTGAACCAACAGAATGGTAAGCACGATAATCCCGAGCAACACGACCATCTCCAAAAGGAAAATCACCAGACCACCACCCTGCTCCAGACGTGAGAAGAACTCAGCAACAAAGGAGAACGGCAGACTTGCTATGATGCCGACCATGATAAGCAACGATATCCCATTACCGATGCCCTTATCAGTGATTTTCTCACCCAGCCACATCACGAACATGGTGCCAGTGACAAGAATCAGCACTGATGAAATCCAAAACAAGGAAGGCGATGTGAGAAACGCATCAGCCGGCAACTGCGACTTCAGGTTGGCAATGTAACCAGGAGCTTGACCAAGCGTGATAAGAATGGTGAGATATCTAGTGTACTGCGTGATTTTCCTTCTACCGCTCTCACCTTCCTTTTGAAGTTTCTGCAACGCGGGTACTGCCATACCAGCCAACTGCAGAACGATGCTCGCAGAAATGTAAGGCATGATGCCTAACGCGAAAATGGAAGCATTCGAGAACGCACCTCCTGAGAACATGTTCAGAAGTCCCAGAATACCATCAGAGGTCTGGGCCTGAAGCGCACCAAGCTGCGCAGGATCCACCCCTGGAAGCACCACGAAGGAGCCCAGTCTATAAATAAGAACAAAGCCCAGCGTGTTGAGAATTCTCGTACGCAGATCTTCAATCTTAAAGATATTCTGAAGGGTGGTAATGAACTTCTTCATCTCAATCAGAGCGTTACAACTGTACCACCAGCGGCCTCAATGGCAGCAGCAGCTGTTTTAGAGAAGGCATTGGCAGAAACATTAAGTTTTGCTTTCAGCTCTCCGCGACCGAGAATCTTCACCAGGTCATTCTTACCAACAAGACCATGGGCCTTGAGGACATTCACATCCACAGCAGCAAGACCATGCTCCTCTACAAGGGCCTGAAGGACATCCAAGTTGACACCTGTGTACTCCACACGGAACGGATTCTTGAAGCCGAACTTCGGAACCCTCCTCTGTAGGGGCATCTGACCACCTTCAAAACCGATCTTACGCTTGTAACCAGAACGAGACTTCGCCCCTTTGTGACCGCGCCCAGCTGTTCCTCCGGTTCCGGAAGCCTCACCACGACCAAGTCGGGTCTTGTTCTTAACGGCACCATTGGCCGGTTTCAGATTGCTCAAATCCATGACTAACTTTTTCTATCCGTGCTTAACCAACAACCTCAACCATGTGAGAGACCACTGCAATCATCCCTTTGATCTGCGGGGTGTCCTCATGCTCTACAACTTGATTCAGTTTCCGGAAACCAAGTGCCTTAAGTGTTCTCTTCTGCACCTCCGGTCTCTTGATACCGCTTTTAACTTGCTTGATTCTGATCTTAGCCATCGCTCTTAACAAATGTGGCCTTAGCCGTTGAATACTACATCCATGCTTACGCCACGCTGAGCAGAAACTGCAAGAGCATCACGCATCTCACTGAGTGCAAGCATAGTGGCCTTCACCACGTTGTGAGGGTTGGATGAACCCTTCGACTTGCCGAGAACGTTCTTAACACCAACACTTTCCAAAACAGCACGCATGGCACCTCCAGCAATCACACCTGTACCTGGTGACGCAGGCTTCATGAACACCAACGCACCGCTGTATTTGCTCTCCTGAGCATGAGGAATGGTGTCATTGATAATGGGCACACGGATAAGGTTCTTCTTCGCGTCCTCAACACCTTTAGCAATGGCCTCAGTCACTTCCTTGGCCTTACCAAGACCGTGTCCTACTACTCCATGCTCATCTCCTACCACCACAATGGCAGAGAAGGTGAAGGTGCGGCCACCCTTGGTAACCTTGGTGACCCGCTGAATACCGACAACGCGGTCCTTCAGTTCAAGATCCGTTGATGTGGTTCTTACTTTTTTCATCGCTTAACTTCTTCCGGATTAAAACTGAAGACCTTCTTCCCTCGCACCCTCGGCCAATGCCTTCACACGACCATGATAGAGATAACCATTCCGGTCAAATACAACCTTGGTCAGGCCAGCCTCCTTCGCACGCTCGGCAATCAACTTGCCAACCTTGCGGGAGATGTCCACCTTCGGACCTGTTTCAGCTGCAAGCCCTTTTTCCTTTGAAGAGGCCGCCAAAAGCGTTGTTCCACTGAGGTCGTCCACAAGCTGAACATAGATTTCCTTGTTGCTGCGGAACACCGACATTCTTGGACGCTCTGCCGTGCCAGAAACCTTACTACGGATTCTTGCCTTGATTTTGGCGCGCTTCAAATCTTTTACAGTAGCCATGATCTTCTACTTATCTCTTATTTCTTACCAGCTGACTTACCTGCCTTTCTGCGAATCTGTTCGCCAACAAAACGGATACCCTTTCCCTTGTAAGGCTCAGGTCTACGGAACGAACGGATTTTCGCACACACTTGTCCAAGCAACTGCTTGTCGTTCGACTTCAGCGTGATGATAGGATTCTTACCACGAAGGGTCTCGGTGGCCACTTCAATCTCCTTTGGCAACATGAAAACCATGTTGTGCGAGAAACCGAGGGAAAGTTCCAACTGCTGTCCAGTATTGCTCGCGCGGTAACCGACACCCACCAACTCCAACTGCTTCTCATAGCCCTTGGAGACTCCAGTAACCATGTTGTTCACAAGGGAACGGTACAGACCATGGTATGAAATGGTCTGCTTGTTCTCATTGGCACGAGCCAACTCCACCTTGCCCTCTTTCACTTCCAATGTAATGGAACTGTCGAGTTGCTGCACAAGCTGACCTTTAGGTCCCTTTACAGTTACGATGTTATCACCTGACACGGCCACCTCAACTCCTGAGGGCAGTGCTACTGGCAATTTTCCTATTCGTGACATCTTACTTTACGATTACTGCGATTATCAATAAACAAAGCAGAGCACTTCTCCACCAATGTTGAGCTTGCGTGCCTCTTTGTCGGTCATCACACCCTGAGAGGTTGAAACCACTGCGATGCCAAGACCATTCTGAACACGCGGGAGCTCCTGACCACCAGCATACTTACGCAATCCTGGACGGCTGAATCGCTCCAGACCTTTTATAGCGCTATCCTTAGTCTTCGGATTGTACTTCAAAGCAATCTTGATGACGCCCTGCGGTCCTTCCTCCACGAACTTGTAGTTCAGGATGTAGCCTTTCTCGAAAAGAATCTTAGTGATGCTTTTCTTCATGTTCGATGCAGGCACCTCCACCACACGGTGGTTTGCGATGATCGCGTTGCGAAGACGCGTCAGGTAATCTGCGATTGGATCTGTTACCATTTCTTCTTACTAAAGGCTTACCAACTTGCTTTTCTAACACCGGGAATAAGACCTGCATTGGCCATTTCCCTGAACTGGATACGGCTGATACCGAAATCCCTCATGTATCCTTTCGGACGGCCTGTGATGCTGCAACGGTTGTGCAGACGCACCTTCGAGCCATTCTTAGGCAGACGGGCCAGTGCCTGAAAGTCGCCCTCCTCTTTGAGGCGAGCACGCTTTGCAGCGAACTTCTCTACCATTTCCGCACGCTTACGCTCACGTGCCTTCATTGATTCCTTGGCCATGCTTTCTTATTTCTTAAATGGCAGTCCGAATTCTTTGAGCAGGGCCATTCCCTCCTCATTGGTCTTGGCGGTCGTCACGAATGTGATGTCCATACCAAGAATCTTATTGGTCTTCTCAATGTCAATCTCCGGAAAGATGATATGCTCTGTGATTCCCATCGTGTAGTTTCCACGACCATCAAATCCCTTATTGCTGATTCCACGGAAGTCACGTACACGTGGTAGAGACACAGTCACCAAACGCTCAAGGAACTCGTACATGCGGTCACCACGAAGCGTGACACGAACACCTACCGGCATTCCCTTCCTCAACTTGAAGTTGGAGATGTCCTTCTTGGACTTGGAGGATACAGCCTTCTGACCAGCAATCAAAGTCATCTCGCCAATTGCGGCCTCTATCATCTTCTTGTCAGAAGTGGCCTGGCCAACTCCTTGGTTCAAGCATATCTTCTGAAGGCGTGGAACCTCCATAGAACTCTTGTAATTGTACTTCTCCTGAAGGGTCTTCACCACCTCAGAGCGGTACTTGGTCTTAAATGCCGGTGTATATTCCATCACTTGATAACTTCTCCGGATTTCTTACTGTAACGTTGAATCTTACCATCAACAACCTTTCTTCCAATTCTGCTCGGCTTGCCCGACTTCGGGTCAACCAGCATCAGGTTGGAAATGTGAATAGCGGCCTCCTTTTCAATGATGCCACCATTCGGGTACGCAGCGTTGGGCTTGGTGTGCTTCTTCGACATGTTTACACCTTCAACAAGCACACGGCTTGTCTTGGAGTTCACTTCGAGCACTTTGCCCTGCTGACCCTTGGACTCACCAGCGATAACCATCACTGTGTCGTCCTTCTTTATGTGAAACTTAGCCATCTTCTGTATTGTCAGAATCTCAGAGAACCTCAGGGGCCAAAGAGACGATTTTCATGAATTGCTTCTCACGGAGTTCACGAGCCACAGGTCCAAAGATCCTGGTTCCGCGCATCTCACCAGCAGCGTTGAGTATCACTACAGCATTGTCATCGAACCTGATGTATGAACCATCAGGCCTGCGCACCTCTTTCTTCGTGCGGACAACAACTGCCGTGGCAACCGCTCCCTTCTTAACGTTTCCAGAAGGTACAGCCTGCTTTACCGCAACAATGATCTTGTCGCCTACGCTGGCATAACGCCTCTTCGTGCCTCCCAACACACGGATGCAAAGAACCTCCTTTGCACCGCTGTTATCAGCCACATTCAACCTGCTTTCCTGCTGTATCATAGCTTACTTCGCTCTTTCAATTATCTCAATGAGTCTCCAGCACTTGGTCTTGCTCATAGGACGGGTCTCCATGATACGTACCGTGTCACCGATGCCGCAATCATTGTTCTCGTCATGGGCGTGGAACTTCTTCGTCTTATGAACGAATTTACCATATATCGGGTGCTTTACCTTCCTGTCAACAGTAACCGTGATGGACTTATCCATCTTGTTACTTGACACAACTCCGATTCGCTCCTTGCGGAGACCTCTCTCCACTGTTGTTACTTGATTCTCCATCAGTTGACAGATTTACTTCTTTTAGTCTTCTCCGTGAGCAGACGTGCAACAAGCTTACGCGAATGCTTCAATTCCATCGGATTCTCCAAGGGAGATACCGCGTGGCTCAATCTCATTTTCGTAAGCTTCAGCTTCTCCTCTGCCAAACGCTCTACAAGCTCCTCGTTGGACAGCTCTCTGATAACCGTGTTCTCCATTGTCTTGACGTATTATGCTTCTACGTGGTCTCTACGCGTCACAAACCTTGTGACGATAGGAAGTTTCTGAGCCGCAAGGCGCAGTGCTTCTTTGGCAACATCCTCCGACACACCCTCAACCTCAAACATGATCGTTCCTGGCTTTACAACTGCTACCCAGTACTCAGGAGCTCCCTTACCCTTACCCATACGTACCTCTGCAGGCTTCTTGGTGATAGGCTTATCTGGGAAGATCTTGATCCACACCTGACCCTCACGCTTCATGAAGCGGGTAACCGCGATACGCGCAGACTCAATCTGACGGCTTGTAATCCAAGCACCTTCAAGCGCTTTGATACCGAAAGACCCAAAGGCGAGTTGACTACCACGTGTGGCAACCCCCTTCATCTTCATCTTATGCATCTTCCGGAACTTCGTCCTTTTCGGCTGTAGCATCTTTCTTTTACTTAAATCGACCTTCGGTCAGTTTGATATTGTAGGCCTAAGGCCAATCTCAATGATTACTTCTTATCTGCTGGCTTACGCTCTCTCCTTGCGAGCCTTGCTGGCTGCTGCGGCTGTTGCTGCTTCTTGGTGTCCACATTGGCATTCGGGGCAAGATCACGCTTACCGTAAACTTCTCCGAGCATGATCCATACCTTCACGCCAAGACGGCCGTAAGTAGTGTGGGCCTCCACGTGAGCATAGTCAATGTCAGCTCTGAACGTGTGCAAAGGCACACGACCGTCCTTGTACATCTCCGAACGTGCAATCTCGGCTCCACCAAGACGGCCACTCACTTGAATCTTGATACCCTCAGCACCCATTCGCATTGTAGAGGCCACTGACATCTTCATTGCCCTACGGAAGGAGATACGCCCTTCAAGCTGACGGGCAACGCTCTCACCTACCAGACGAGCATCCAACTCCGGACGCTTTATCTCGAAAATGTTAATCTGTACCTCCTTATCGGTAATCTTCTTCAGCTCCTCCTTCAGTTTATCAACCTCTTGACCACCCTTTCCGATGATAATCCCTGGACGGGCAGTATTCACTGTAACCGTAACAAGCTTCAGAGTGCGCTCAATGATTATCTTGGAAATACTCGCTTTAGCCAAACGGGCCCGCAGATACTTCCGAATCTTGTAGTCCTCTTCAATCTTGGAAGCAGTAGTACTGCCTCCGTACCAATTGGAGTCCCAACCTTTGATGATTCCGAGCCTATTACCTATTGGATTGGTCTTCTGTCCCATTATGCTTATTTCTTACTGTCAATCACCAGTGTAACATGGTTGGAACGCTTCCGAACCCTGTGTGCGCGGCCCTGAGGAGCTGTCTGTAGTCTTTTCAGCATGCGACCCCCATCCACATGAATCTCCTTCACAACCAGACCGCTTGGATTTGTCTCTCCGGTCTTCTGCTCCCAGTTGGAGATAGCAGACAGCAACAAAGTCTCCACACGGCCAGCAGCCTCCTTGGAAGTGAATTTAAGTGTGTGCAACGCACGCTCCACCTCCATTCCACGGACCAGATCGGCTACTAGACGCATTTTACGAGGGGATGTCGGCACATTCACCAACTCCGCCACATACTCGCTCTTCCGCGCCTCTTTGCGCGCCTCGGCCTTCAAACGTTTCCTGTTACCCATGACAGTTCTACTAAAAAGGGATTAGCCCTTACTTCTTCTTACCTTTTTGGTGACCACGGAATGTCCGGGTCGGGGAGAATTCTCCAAGCTTATGACCTACCATGTTCTCGGTCACATAAACTGGAATGAACTTATTCCCATTGTGCACAGCAACCGTCACGCCCACAAAATCCGGAGTGATCATGGACCTTCTCGACCATGTTTTAATTACAGTCTTCTTCCTGTTCTCGACAGAGTCGATTACTCTCTTCTCGAGCTTGAAGTCAACAAATGGTCCTTTCTTCAGTGATCTAGCCATAACCGATTACTTCTTACGCTTTTCAATAATGTACATGCTTGACGCCTTCACCTTGCTACGGGTCTTGTAACCTTTCGCAGGTATACCATTCCTGGAACGTGGGTGACCACCGGATGAACGGCCCTCACCACCACCCATCGGGTGATCGACAGGGTTCATCACCACGCCACGCACACGAGGTCTCCTGCCCAACCATCGTGAACGACCAGCCTTACCTGAGCGCTCCTGATTGTGATCATTGTTGCTGACAACACCAATGGTAGCACGACAAGCTGTCAAAACCAGACGAATTTCACCAGAAGGCAATTTCAAAGTGGCATAACGACCATCACGGGCAACCAGCTGAGCGTAAGAACCAGCACTGCGGGCCATCAAGGCACCCTGACCAGGACGCAGCTCAATACTGTTCACTACAGTTCCCAAAGGGACCTCAGCAAGGAACAACGTGTTACCGACCTCCGGTGACACTCCCTTGCCGGAAAGAACTGTCTGACCTACTTCAAGTCCCTTCGGAGCAACGATGTAACGCTTTTCTCCGTCAGCATAGTTCACCAGAGCGATAAAAGCACTGCGGTTCGGGTCATACTCAATGGTCTTAACAGTGGCAGGGATACCATCCTTGCTCCTCTTAAAGTCAATGGCACGGTACTTACGCTTGTGACCACCACCGATGTAGCGCATGGTCATCTTACCAGTATTGTTACGGCCACCGGACTTGCCTGAGCCAGTCACCAGACTCTTCTCCGGTGCACCAGCTGTAATCTGGTCGAACGAATTAACCGCCTTGTGCCTTTGCCCTGGACTCGTGGGCTTCAATTTCCTGACTGCCATCTCTTATCAGATATTGCTGAAGAAGTCTATTGAATTACCCTCTGCAAGGGTGACAATCGCCTTCTTGTATGCTGAAGTTCTTCCAACAATGAATTTCGTCTTCGTGTTGCGGGTACGCTTCTTGCCTGGAATAACCATAGTGTTGACAGAATCAACAGTTACACCATACATCTTCTCCACGGCCGCTTTAACCTGAAGCTTGTTGGCTTTGCGGTTGACCACAAAACCGTAACGGTTGGCCTTCTCAGCCATGCCGGTCATCTTTTCAGTGACCACGGGTTTGATAAGAACTTCCATCACCATTTTCAGATTAACGTTTTCTCAATTGCTGCGATAGAGCTCTCAGAAAGAAGGAGTCTTTTGGCATTCAAAATGCCGTAAGTGTTTAATTCTGAGACCGTTACAACTTTTGCGCCCCCCAAATTTCGGGAGGACAAATATACATTTTTATCCTGCTCATTCAACACAAGCAAGGTTTTTTGATCAGAAACCTTGAGATTGTTCAGGAACGCCTGAAAATCCTTGGTACGCGGCTTGTCGAAAGTGAAGTCCTCCACAACAGTGATGGCATTGTCCTTGGCCAAAGTGGACAGGGCACTTCTCCGTGCCAGCTGCTTCAGCTTCTTGTTCAACTTGAAGCCGTACTCATGCGGACGTGGCCCGAACACGCGTCCTCCTCCACGTAACAGTGGGCTTTTGATGCTGCCGAAACGCGCACCACCACTTCCCTTCTGCTTACGGATTTTCCGTGTGCTACCAGCAATCTCACCACGCTCCTTGGATTTGTGCGTTCCCTGACGACCATTGGCCAGGTACTGCTTCACATCCAAATAGATGGCATGATCGTTCGGTTCGATTCCAAACACTTCGTCATTCAGCGTGACCTTCTTCGAGGTCTCCTTGCCTTTGACATCAACTACCTTCAGTTCCATGACAGTACTTTCTTTCAAAAAATCACTTCTCAATCTGTACAAACGACCCTTTTGGACCCGGTACCGCACCGCTCACAACAAGCAGATTGTTCTCATTGTCCACTTTAAGAACGCGGAGGTTCTGCACTTTCACACGCTCATTGCCCATCTGACCGGCCATGCGCATACCGGGGAATACGCGGGCAGGGGTAGAACACGCACCAACAGAGCCCGGGGCACGGAGACGGTTGTGCTGACCATGGGTAGACTGGCCAACACCGTTGAAGCTGTGCCGCTTCACAACACCTTGAAAGCCTTTACCCTTAGAAGTACCGATAACATCGATGAACTCCCCTTCCACGAACACATCAGCCACTGACAACTCGGCTCCGAGCACAGCATTTGAAAAGGCCGTGTGATCGGCATCCTGGCGGAACTCAATAAGCTTGCGTCTCGCTTCAACACCTGCCTTCTTGAAATGACCTTTCAATGCAGAGGTTGTACGCTTCTCCTTACGGTAGCCGACCCCGATCTGAACAGCCTCATACCCGTCTGTTGCGAGGGTTTTCACCTGAGTGACAGCATTGGGCTCCACCTCAATGATCGTGCAAGCGATATTCTTGCCCTCCTCAAAGAGACTGGTCATTCCGATTTTCTTGCCTATAAGTCCTGACATGACTTGGTTATTTGTTTGTTGATTCTGGTTTACTGGATAGGAAGACCTGAAACGCCTTCATCGCAATAACTACTGTCACACCTTGATCTCTACCTCAACACCACTTGGAAGCTCCAACTTCATCAGCGCATCAACAGTCTTGGCTGTGGTGCTATAGATGTCCAACAGACGCTTGTAAGAGCTGAACTGGAACTGCTCCCGTGACTTCTTGTTCACGTGTGTGGAGCGAAGTACCGTGTAAATCTTCTTGTGCGTTGGCAAGGGAATCGGCCCACTGATGATGGCACCGGTACTTTTTACCGTCTTCACAATCTTCTCTGCGCTCTTATCCACAAGATTATGGTCGTAAGACTTGAGCTTAATTCTGATTCTCTGTGACATGTTTGCTTTTCAGACTGCTGATTACTTATGCTTTTGCACCTTTCACTTTGGCCACAACATCCTCCTGTACGTTCGCAGGGGCCTGAGTGTAGTGGTCGAATTCCATGGTTGATGTCGCACGACCGGAAGTGATGGTCCGGAGGGTGGTCACATAACCGAACATCTCCGAGAGAGGTACGTGCGCCTTGATGACCTGTGCAGCACCACGGGAATCCATGCCCTGCATCTGACCGCGTCTGCGGTTCAGGTCACCGATCACGTCACCCATGTTCTCCTCTGGGGTAACCACCTCCACTTTCATGATTGGCTCAAGCAGCACAGGCGATGCCTTTCTGCAGGCCTCCTTGAACGCTATCTGGGCACAAATCTCGAATGACAGGGAGTCAGAGTCGACATTGTGATAAGAACCATCCGTCAGCGTCACTTTCAGGCTGTTCAATTTGAACCCTGCGAGAACACCGTTCTCCATGGCGGTCTTGAAGCCTTTCTCAACAGCTGGGATGAATTCCCTTGGGATGTTACCACCGGTAACTTTGTTCTCGAACACGTAGGATTCAGTGCTGCCCTCATCCACTGGGCCAACTTCCACCTGAATGTCTGCGAACTTACCGCGGCCACCCGTCTGCTTCTTGTAGGTCTCACGGTGAGCCACCTTCTTGGTAATCGCCTCTTTGTAAGATACCTGAGGCGCACCCTGATTCACTTCTACCTTGAACTCACGCTTCAGACGGTCGATGATAATCTCCAAGTGAAGCTCACCCATACCGGAGATAACGGTCTGACCTGTCTCCTGATCAGTTCTTACTTGGAAGGTAGGATCCTCTTCTGCTAGCTTACCAAGCGCCATTCCCAACCTGTCCATGTCAGCCTGCGTCTTAGGCTCAATAGCCAGACCGATTACCGGCTCTGGGAATTTCATGGATTCCAGGACAATCGGGAATTTCTCGTCACAGAGGGTATCACCGGTACGGATATCCTTGAAGCCGACTCCTGCACCTATATCACCAGCCTCTATGAAGGGGATAGAGTTCTGTTTGTTGGCATGCATCTGGAAGATGCGCGAGATACGCTCTTTGTTCCCAGTGCGCGTATTATGGATGTACGAACCCGCTTCCAAACGACCAGAGTACACTCGGAAGAAACAGAGACGACCAACGAAAGGATCGGTTGCGATCTTGAACGCAAGCGCAGTGAAAGGCTCTTTAACATCAGGCTTACGCACCACCTGCTCCTCCGTCTTCGGATTGGTTCCTACAATGTTGTCCTTGTCCAATGGACTTGGCAGCAGCTCCATAACGTAATTCAGCATGGTCTGCACCCCCTTGTTCTTAAATGAAGAACCACAGAGCATGGGGACAATCTTGTTGGCCAGACACGCCTTCCGAAGAGGCTCAAGAACTTCCTCAGCAGTAATAGAATCTGGGTCTTCGAAGAACTTCTCCATGAGAGAGTCATCGAACTCGGCCACCGCCTCCAACATCTTCTCCCTCCACTGATAAACCTCATCCTTCAGGTCATCTGGAATCGGCACCTCGGTAAAGGTCATGCCCTGATCGGCCTCATTCCATACCATGCCAATGTTCCGCACGAGGTCAACAACACCTTTGAAGGTCTCCTCTGCACCGATCGGAATCTGGAGCGGAATGGCGTTACCACCGAGCATCTCACGAACCTGACCCACCACTTTCAGGAAGTCTGCTCCCTGACGGTCCATCTTGTTCACAAAACCAAGACGGGTTACGTTGTAACCGTCCGCCAATCTCCAGTTCGTCTCCGACTGAGGCTCCACACCGTCAACGGCAGAGAAAAGGAACACCAGACCGTCAAGAACGCGCAGTGAGCGGTTCACCTCTACGGTGAAGTCAACGTGGCCAGGGGTGTCAATGATATTGATCTTGTACTGCTCGCCCTTGTAACCCCAATGACAGGTAGTTGCCGCGGACGTGATGGTGATACCACGTTCCTGCTCCTGCTCCATCCAGTCCATGGTGGCAGCGCCATCATGCACCTCACCGATCTTGTGGTTCACACCGGTGTAGTACAGAATACGTTCTGTGGTCGTGGTCTTGCCAGCATCAATGTGCGCAGCAATACCGATATTACGTGTAAGCCTGAGGTCTGCCATGATTTCCTATCAGAACTTGAAGTGAGAGAAAGCCTTGTTAGCCTCTGCCATCCTCAATACGTCTTCCTTCTTCTTGTACGCTGCACCTTCCTCTTTGGACGCTGCAATGATCTCTGCGGCCAATTTGGCTGCCATACTCTTATCGTTACGCTTGCGAGCGTAGTCAATCATCCACTTGATACCGAGGGCAAGTTTGCGCTTCGGACGAACCTCGATCGGAATCTGGAAGGTGCTACCTCCAACCCTGCGGCTCTTGACCTCAACAGGAGGCATCACGTTAGTAAGACCTTTCTTCCACACACCGAGACCATCCTCCTGCGTACGCTGGCTCACGATGTCTATGGCATCATAGAACACATCGAATGCTGTGCTCTTCTTGCCGTCATACATCAGACTGTTCACGAAACGTGTCACCAGCGTATCGTTGAATCGGGGGTCTGCCGCTAACGGCTTCTTCTTGGGGACTGACTTTCTCATTGTCTATGCTGTAATCCTGCGATTATCACTTCTTCTTTTTAACTGGTGCACCTTTGGCGGCCGCACCTGCTTTTGCCTTCTTGGCACCGTACTTCGAACGGCCCTGTCTGCGGTCAGAAACACCTGAGGTGTCCAGTGCGCCACGAACGATGTGGTAACGAACGCCAGGAAGGTCCTTAACCCTGCCACCGCGCACCAGAACAATACTGTGCTCCTGCAGGTTATGTCCTTCACCACCGATGTAGGAATTCACCTCCTTACCATTGGTGAGACGAACACGGGCCACTTTCCGCATGGCGGAGTTTGGCTTCTTAGGAGTGGTGGTATACACCCTCACACACACTCCCCTGCGCTGAGGGCAAGAATCGAGTGCGGGGGATTTGCTCTTGTCGATGAGCGTCTTCCGTCCTTTCCTTACGAGCTGCTGAATTGTAGGCATGTCGCGGCTTTCGTTGATTTTTTAGGGTACTACCCTGCGTTTTTAGGGTCGGCAAAGGTAAGAAGCTGTTCGACAAATCATAGATGCGATTGAAATAATTTTTGAAAACCGATTTTCACCGTTCCGTTGATATCCAACTTAGACTTCTGGACAGCAGGCGGAATGAGGGCAACGTATATTCGCCCCCTGCCATGATTCAGCACAACGTATCCCTGCGCCAGTTCAACACCTTCGGACTGGATGTCACTGCCAATGCGCTCGCAAGGGTGAATTCTCAGCACAGTCTCTCGGAGATACTGGAACACGCGAGGAAGAACCGCTCGGAACTCCTTGTGCTGGGTGGTGGCAGCAACATCCTGTTCACCAAGGATGTCGATGCCTTGGTCATTCTCAACGAGCTGGAGGGCATTATAGTGGTCGCAGAAAATGAACAGGAAGTATTCGTTCGGGCCGGAGCGGGGGTCATCTGGCATGAACTGGTGATGCACTGTGTGTCCCGCGGGTGGGGAGGAATTGAGAACCTATCTCTGATCCCTGGCAAGGTAGGGGCCGCTCCAATGCAGAACATCGGTGCCTATGGGGTAGAACTGAAGGATGTTTTCCATGAATTGGAGGCCCAGCATATACCCACCGGAGAATCACGGATCTTCTCTAATACCGACTGCCAGTTCGATTATCGCGAGAGCATCTTCAAGACCTCTTTGAAAGGACAGTACATTATTAAGGATATCACGCTGCGGCTTGCGAAGAATCCCTCGGTCAACACTTCGTATGGCGCTATTGGTCAGGAGCTGGAAAAACTTGGCGTGCAGGCCACCACGGTTGCGGATGTGAGCCGAGCGGTCATCAACATCCGCAGGAGCAAACTGCCTGACCCTGCCCAACTGGGCAATGCGGGGAGTTTCTTCAAGAACCCGGTGGTCAGCGAAGCGCTTGCACATGACCTGAAGGCACGTTATCCGGGGCTCCCCTCCTACTCTGCCCCGAAAGGCGTCAAGCTCGCGGCCGGATGGCTCATAGAGCAATGCGGTTGGAAGGGGAAGATAATAGGGCACACGGGCAGTCATCGGGACCAGGCGCTGGTGCTCGTGAATTATGGGGGAGCGACCGGACAGGAAGTACTTCAGTTGTCTGAAAGCATCATGGCCTCTGTGCGAGAAAAATTCGGAGTTGAACTTGAACGGGAAGTAAATGTGTACTGAAATTAGGGTGTGGCTCACCTTGACCCTTGCTCTATGTTGCACCGTGGTGCAGGCCCAAGTGAATTGCAAACCCCTTACTGGGGTATTCTCAAAGAGCGTCTGCAGCTCGGTGGAGAACAACAAGGCGTTCCTTGTAAAAGACCACCTACAGAAGAGGAGCAATGAGCAGACCTTGGCAGGCGTTCAGAAATGGACCCGTGAACACTATACCTGCATCCGCTGTGAGAAGGATGCTGGATTCGATGGCGGCACGCTATTAAGAAAGGTGGTATTCGATAACGCGCTGACGGTAGCCTTCTTTCTGGTCTATGACGTGCGCGTAGACCTTAACTATATTGAGATCGATGGACTGACCCTGCTGGACTGGCTGCGGGACGATACGGAGAAGACCTTCGATGCCGCATTTGAAACTGAATCGGCCACAGACAAGCAATACCTGCTGAAACAGCTGGAAATCAACCAGAAGTACTACAACCTGTTCATTAATAACGGGGCCAAATTCCGGCATGTGCTTGAAGAAGAGGCCCGAAAATCCGCCAAATAGGACCTACGGCTGGGTAGTTGAGGGCCGGTTCATGGCATCAAGCAATTCTTTGAGCATGGCATCCACCGTGCCCTTGCCAGAAAGTTGACCGACCAGTCCGTAAAGTGGGGCGGTTTTACCGGTCCCCTCATTCCGTTCGGGGATGGCGGAAATGCTCTTAGATGTGATCTTTCTGATCCAGCGTTCAGGCATAACCCTGGCAGCAAGTGAAGAAAAGCGCTGCATGGCTCGATCACTGATGCTTTCAATGGAGCGGTCCTGCACTCTGGCAGCGGCCTCCTGAAGATCGCGGATAAAATCGTCCACATGGGCCACGTTGCCGAATGACACTGTCAGGTGCAGACTTGGCGGCTGCAACTGCCGGTCGAGGTGCCAGCCCTTGGCCGAGAGCGCATCGCCCAGATGATAGATGTCGATAGCACCCGTGGACCGGATGGAGAACACGGGCAGTTGCGGTTGTCCGACCACGGAAAGCCCATCCAACGCCTGAACAGCTGCCTGGATCTTCAGGGCGGTATCCAAGGTCTTTCGGGCATAGTCCATGTAGCCCTCGCGGCCCAGATGGCGCATGACAGTCCAAGCGGCCGCAATGGCCCCGCCCGGTCGGGTGCCACTCACAGAGGGCGATGCATAGAGCCCGCCCGGCCATTGGGAGTAGACGAAATACTGACCGCTACGCAATGCCGTGCTGCGATACATGATGACGGAAGAACCCTTGGCCCCGTATCCGTACTTGTGCACATCCAGCGAAATGGAACTGACACCTGGCAATCGGAAATCGAAGGTGCGCACCGGTTCGCCCATCTGCTCAATGAAGGGAATGATATAACCGCCCACGCAGGCATCGACATGCAGCCACACATCTTTTCTCACTGCCAGTGCACTCAGCTCGTCCAGCGGATCGATGATGCCGTGCGGATAGGCAGGTGCTGAGCCTACGACCAGAACCGTATTCGCGTCCGTCTGCGCCTCCACATCCTTGAAATCCGGAAGAAGCTCCTCGCCATGGCACTTGACAATGCGGAGCTCGAGACCGAAATAATCCGCTGCCTTGTTGAAGGCAGGATGAGCGGTCTCGGGCATCACAAGATTTCCCTTCACCCCTGATGTCAATCGCGATGCGGCATGGCTCATGGCGGCACGCACAGCGCAGAGGATACTCTCGGTGCCACCGGAGGTCATGTTGCCCACGGCCTCCTGTGGAGCATGGAGAAGGGAGGCGGTCATGGAGATGACCTCAGCCTCCATGCGGCCCAAACTGCGGAAACTGGCAGGACTCAGGCCATTCTCCATGAAGAAACGGGTGTAGGCCTGTTTCACCAGCGCCTCCACCTCGGGACCGGGATAGAAGACGAGGCTGAAGGTGCGTCCATTGCGCCAGTCGGCATCATTGGCCGAGAGTTTTTCCAATGCCTCGGTCAACTCTGCACCAGAGGTGCCTTTCTGGGGGAACGGCATATGCATCGGAGCCGGATGGTCACATTAACGGGAGACGCAATCAAGCGTTAAAGATGAACAGTCTGTTCTCCTCATCCATTCGGTAGCTGTCGGCCATGCAGGCGATGCTCCATTTCTGCTCACCTGAAGGGAGCTTGTGAGACGTGGTAAATGTTCTCACATTCTCGATAACGACATCGGAGACCAGTAGCTCCACCCCGTCAATAATCACTTTCCAATGGAGACCGGGCGTGTCAAGGAACCCCGTATTAAACCGGATCTTGAACTCTTTGAGCATGTTCTTGCGATCTGTTTTCAACGGTGTTACCACTGCCATTGGTCGAAGCATGGCGGATTGGTGCATCTAAGGGTCATGCATGGGAGGCTTCGCTGCCAAAAGTACACGAACTCGAAGGGGGTGGCTTGCCTTTGTCCGTAAAAAAGAAGGCCCGCACATGGAGCATGCGCGGGCCTCAGCACACTTGAGAGAACGCCTATCAGAACTTATAGGAGAAGCCCACGCCCAGCACTTCCTTGAACTGCAGCAGAGCATCTCGCTTCTGGAGCTTGTTGCCATCCGCATCGGTGACGAACTGGCCGTTGCCATCCAACTGGTAAACGGGGTTGTCCCCATCGAACACCAGTTGCTTGATATCGTAGTCGTAAATGAGGTGGGTGAAGAGACTCACCGTGATGAACTTGTTGACCTTCATATTAATGGAGGTCTGCCAATCCACATCCACCTTTTCCCTGTTAACAGGGTTCTTGTCGCTATAGTTGTTGAACAGTGTGAGGTCAGTCTGAATGGTGATGTTCTTCATGATCTGCTTTTTCAGGTTCAATCGGAAGTAGGCACCGAACTCAGAGCGGACGGTCTTGCCGGTATCCACCCCGAAGGCCCCACGTGCGTTCAGTTCAGGGTCGGTGACGAACGTGAACTTGCCCGTGGCCGGAGAGAGGTAGAACGAAATCCAATCGGCAGGCTTATAGGTGACACCCAAAGTGAGGATGAGATAGCCCGGTGCCATGAAGCGAGAGATGGCCACGCTGTCGTTGGGAAGCTGATAGCCGGGTGCGAACTGGGTCTTGAAGTTGACCTCGGCAGCATAGCTGAACTTCTTGCTCTGGCCGATAGGACGGGTGAGCGTGGAGAGCACATTGATCTTATCCTCGTTCTTCTGCCAACCGAAGGTCTTGCTGTAGAGTTGCCCGAAACCGAGGTCAATGGCGTTGTTCCAATGCCATCCGTTCTTCTTCAGATTGGCAAAAAGGGCCACCTGAGCCACACCGGAGAACGAGTTCTCACCGCCCGCGTTCCAGTTGACCAAGGCCGTCTGGTTAATCTGCAGACTGGTGAAGCCTCCGAACTTCCAACCATCCGGAGATGTGTCTGTGGCCGCGGTCGCGAACGTGTTGAGGATAGCCGCATTCAGCACAGGGCCGTTGGACGGATTGCCGGACCTTGTCTCAAAGGCCGAGGCGAGTGATTGCGCCTGTGCCTGAGCAACACTGGCCGCGAAAAGAACGAGCAATAAATATCTCTTCATCATATTTGGAAGGGGGAAACGATAAGCTGAGAAACGCCAATGGCGGGCCAAAAGTAAAAGCAGGTTTTAATCCGACTCTAATTCTCAGAGCGATCTGTACTCCTTCCAAACGAACTCCATCAGTTCGCTCACATAGGGGCGGGAGAAGTCGAAACGGATGCCTGCGGCCGTATATATCTCGCCTATGGTCCTAGTGTAACCCAGGCTCAGAGCGCGCTCATACTGGTCGAGCGCCCGCTCCGGGTTCTCACGGTAGTTGCGCCAAACGGCAATGGCACCGAGCTGTGCGATAGCATACTCCACATAATAGAAGGGCACCTCGTAGATGTGAAGCTGCTTCTGCCACAGCTTGGCCAATGCCGTCTCCTGTCCTGTATGATCGACCACGCTGCTGCCGAACTTGGCCATCAGTGCTGTCCACTGCGCATCACGCTCCTCCGTGGCGTGCTCAGGGTGCTCGTAGATCCAATGCTGAAAGCTGTCGACCGTGGCCACCCAAGGCAGTATGGAGAAGATCTTGGCCAGATGCTCCTTCTTGGCCCGCTTCATTTCCTGCTCGTCCGCGAAGAAGACGTCCCAATGGTCGAGCGATATGAGTTCCATACCCATGCTGGCGAGTTCGGCCACCTCTGAGGGCAGGCTCTTGAAAGCTGTCAACCCCAAGTCGCGGCTCAGGAAGGAATGCACGGCATGGCCGCCTTCGTGCACCATGGTCACCAGATCGCGTACACTGCCTACCGAGTTCATGAAGATGAAGGGCACGCCTGTCTCGTAGAGTGGATAGTTGAATCCGCCCGGAGCCTTGCCAAGACGCGAACCGAGGTCCAAGTGGCCCATGGCCTGCATGGTGCGGAGATACTCCCCGTAGCTTGGCCTGATGCGTGTGAAACACTCCACGGTGCGGTCGATGAGCTGTTGCTCGTTGTCGAACGGTTGCAGGCCCTTGAGGCCGTCCGGGTCAACATCCATGTCCCATGGGCGCAATGCGTCCAAATTCAGCTTGGCCTTCCTGTGACGGTCGATCTCGTTGACCAATGGCACACAAACCTCTGCAATGGCCCCGTGGAACTCGATACACTCCTTCACCCCATAGTCGAAACGGCCCAGGGCATCAAGCTTGTAGTCGCGGAAGTTGGCATAGTCGGCATTGCGGGCAATGGTGTGGCGCAAACTGACGAGCTCGTTGAAAAGAGCATCCAGTTCATCGGCCTTTGATAGCCTCTCTGCTGTCAACTTTTCATGAATGGTCTGGCGCAGCTCCCTGTCGGTCTCCTTGAGCAGGTTGCCGGCCATCTGCAAGGTAAGTATCTGTCCGTTGTGCTCAACGGACATGCCCCCTGTGATGGCCCCATACTTTTGCTGCAACTGCTGCATCGCGGTGTTGAGCGGTATGTTCTCCTCGCGGAACATCTCCACCTGCTTGCGCATGGCCCTCAAGTAGATGGCGAATCCCTCATCCATGAGGCTGCTCAGGTCGGCCGCGTTCAGCAGCTTGCGGTTGAACCGGTCATTGTAGGGAGCCACCTTGGGGTCGATCTCGGTCACAAGGAACTCGAATTCCTTGCGGGCCTCTTCGTTCTGCGTATCGATGACCATACGAATGTAGCGCCAACCGGTCTCTTCACTGAGCACTGCCTCTAGTTCACTGAGGTCGTGCACCCATTGACGCAAGTCCTCCGGGCCAGCGACATCCCTTCGAAGCAACTCCTCGAAGTACGGTTCGAGCGTGGCCCAACTATCTATGGTCAGATCACCGGGCAGGAAATTCCTTCCCGGTCTGACGGGTGTTGCAGTTTCATTCATCTGAAAAAGATTCTGGGTGTATCAGGCCTTGCCCGCCTTCCGTGTCATGGTGGTGGCCACCTTGCCTTTGGATGTGGCGGCAGGTGTTTTCGGAGCGGCCGTTTTCTTGGGCGCTGCCTCCTTCTTGGCCGCAGGTTTCTTCGCTGCCTTCGCACCATCGGCCTCGGCCTCCTCCTTGGGCGCGGCCTCTGCCTTCGCCTCCTCTTTCACTGCCAGCCCTTTGGATGCAAGGTCATTGTACCAACCGAACAGTTTCTTGATATCGGAGGCATAGACGCGCTCACGGTCATAGTTCGGGAGAATCTCGGCCAGATAGGCCCGCAACTGATCGATGCTGGCACTTTTCGGGTCAATGGCCGGCTTGCCGCCTTCCTTGTCGATGATGCTGTCGAACACCACACTCAAACGCACCTCCTCCTTGTCGGTGTAGATGCTGATGTCCTCCAATGAAAGGATACGCTGCGTGGTATAGGCCGGCATGCGTTTGCCATCGTTGAGGGATTCGACCACAAGGCCGCCCTTCATCTGGCTTACGAGTTTGAAAAGACCGGTGTGGCCGGCAATGGCGAGTATCCCTTTTAGATTCATCTGCTTGGCTGTATCTGCGCCCAAAAGTATCAAAAGGCCGCACAATGCCCCTTGAGCGTTGTCGCATTTATGAACAGAGGCCTGTCGTGCGGTCGTAAGCCCCTATCTTGGCCCCATGCGAATGCCGTGGACCATAGGGCTGTTACTGTTGCACCTCATCACCATGGGGCAGGGCCTGCAACTGCAATCGCGCATTGAGGGCCGATTCGATGGCATGACCACCGACCACTTGGGACAGGTGTATGTAATGCAGGGCGGAGAGTTGAAACTCTTCACTCGGGAGGGGCGGATGCTCTATCAGTACAGCGACCTGAGCTATGGCCGCATCGGAAGCATTGATACCCGGAACCCGATGAAGCTGATGGTATTTTACCCGGACTTCAGCAGAGTGACTTTCCTTGACAACACGCTGAGTAAGAACCGCGAGCAGTCGCTGCGATTAGACCGCATCAACCTGAGTCTGGTGCAACTGGTGTGCGCCTCGTTCGACAACGGATTCTGGGCCTACGACCCTGTTTATTTCCGCCTGCTGCGTTTCGATCAGCACATGAACGTGACGAACAGCATTGAGAATGTGAACCAGCTGGTCGGTGCGGACATCGACCCTTCGCAGATGGTGGAAGAAGGCGACTGGCTTTATCTGAACGACCCGAAGCGGGGGGTTTTCCGCTTCGACATCTTCGGCACCTATTCCAAGCTCATTCCCTCCACAGGCATCCTGCATCTGCAAGCGAGGAATGACCTGCTGCTGTTCGTGAAGGAGACGGGACTCTATCGCTTCGACCCGCTCACCTTTGAGGAGGAGGCGGTGATATTGCCCGTGGAGCGTTTCATGAACGCCCGACTGGAGAAGGAACATCTGTACATACACGAGGCGAACGGTGTTTCCATCTATCATTTCTCGGCCAAGGACAGATAGCTGCCCTGTCTCGTGAAGGAGAAGAATACATGTGAACACCGCCCCCTCATCTCGTCTGTCGCATACCCGATTTACTACTTTTGGCCGAACATGGAGAAGATAAAGCATATAGCCGTTGCAGGCAACATCGGGGCAGGAAAGACTACGCTAACTGGTCTGCTTTCAAAACATTACAAATGGGAGCCCCATTACGAGGCGGCCGATGACAACCCCTATCTCAACGACTTCTATGAGGAGATGCAGCGTTGGTCGTTCAACCTGCAGATCTACTTCCTCAACTCACGTTTCCGTCAGATCACAGAGATCAAGAACGGCTCGAAGACCGTGATCCAGGACCGTACCATTTTCGAGGATGCCTACATCTTCGCCCCCAACCTGCATGCCATGGGGCTGATGACGACCCGCGACTATGAGAACTACCTGTCGCTGTTCGAACTGATGAACAACTTCGTAGGCGCACCCGACCTGCTCATCTACCTGCGCGCGTCCATTCCCACGCTTGTCGGTCAGATCCAGAAACGTGGCCGTGCCTACGAGGAGACCATCCGGTTGGACTATCTCAAGCGTCTGAATGAGCGCTATGAGGCATGGATTGACACCTACGACCGTGGACGCATCCTTATCGTGGACGTGGACAACAACAACTTCTCGGAGAAGCCCGAGGACCTTGGTCTCATCATCAACAAGATCGATGCGGAACTGAATGGTCTGTTCTGATCAGCGACCGCTGATGAACAGGCGCACCGTTGCCCCCTCTCCACCTTGTGTCATGCGCAAGGCGTGGATTCCAGTGGTCAGACCTTCGTGTGGAATCTCCACCGCTCCGCTGGACGTTCCCTGCATCACCACCCGGCCACTCATGTCCATCAGCGCCCATTCTACAGGTGCTTCTGATGGAAGCGTAACAACATGCCTGTCTGAAAGTGTGCGCACTATCGGCAGTAGACCCTCGGTCTCTTCCAAGCCTACAGTGGCCGCGCTCTGCAGGGCCAGGTGTGCATTGAGCCTTCCGTAACCCAACTCTGGGCTCCACTGCCCGTGCTGCTTCCATTGACCGTAGAAGTAGCCGCCCACCTTCTCGGCACTGGTCAGAAGGTGCCGCTCGGCATTGGCACGGCTAAGGTCGGGATGGGCCGAGAGGAGCAGCCCCATCACCCCTGCTGCATTCGGACATGCGGCCGATGTGCCGTTGAAGCTATTATAGTAGGATGTGCTGTTGTAGCCGCTGCTGCCGCGCATGTCTGTGGTGGGAATGCGCACGCCCGGAGCACCGCAGTCCAGATGATTGCCCCAGTTGCCCGCCCAGTTCTCCCCATCGCAAGAACTGGTGGACTTCCGCTCATCGCACATGCTGGTGGCATTGACCGCCACCGTGTTCATGTAGCGGGCGGGCCAGATGGGAATGCTGTCCGTGACCCCGTCATTGCCGCTGCTGAATAGCATGGGAAGCCCTTTGCCATCGCGGCCCTGCGAGGTGGCAGCATCGATGGTCTCGTTCACCATCACATCGCCACCGGGGAAGAATGCAAGCAGGAAATCGGGCACGCCCCATGAGTTGCTCGACACATCGGCCCCTGCCACCTGCCATTGCCAGCTGATGCCCCGCATGAAGCTCTCGGTGTCGGAGAAGGGCTGTATCTGACCTCCGAGATTCTGGTAGGTGAACACTTTGATGGGGATGATGCTGCAATCGCGGCAGATACCCGCAATGCCGATACCGTTATCGCCCGATGCCGCTGCGATGCCCGCACAGGCCGTTCCGTGGCCGTCCTGCGAATAGGTGGGCGATGGATAGCCCATGGTGCCTGCGCTGTCGGGCTGGGACATGGCATCGTAGCCCGGCATGATCTTGCCTACAAGGTCGGGATGCAACGTGTCGACCCCGCTGTCGAGAATGGCGATCTTTATATCAGGACTGCCGGTGGTGATGGCCCATGCTGCCTCCACGTCCATGTCGGCACCGGCCGTACCATTGCCCTGCAAGGAGGAGCCTTCGTTCAATATGTTCCACTGACGGTTGAAGAGCGGGTCGTTCACCGAACAGTCGGCCACGGTGTGCATCAGGTTGGGCCCCACCAGGGCGAAGCGTCCGCTGCTGCGGAAAGCCTCCACTGCCTCGATGGCTGTGATGCCATGCTTGTCGGTATCGAGCTTGATGATCTGAGGCAGGAATGCGTCCCGACCGATGACTCGCACACCGACCTCCTTGGCCATCTCCTGCACCTCTGCGAATGATTGTCCTTCCGTCAACTTCACGAAGAAGGACGAGTGATGCGTGACGAATCGGCCATCTGCGGTGGTATGCACTGGCGCCACATGACGCACGGAAGCATGAGAGACCAATCGTTCCCTTTCCACTCCTTCTGTAGGAACGAAGGACACGGCACGATAGCTGAAATGGTCAGCATCCGTGGTCACACCACAGGAATGCAGCAGTTCATTGCGCGCATCCTTATTAAGGTTCTGGGCGAAGAACACGGCCCAATGCGTGTGGGTAAGGGTGGGCTGCGCCAAGGAGAGGATCGGGAGCAGGAGGAGCATGAGAGGCAGAAGCTGGCGCATGGTCGGATGGTTCAGTTCACAATTGTAAGGATGTTTTGGTCTTAGCCAATCAAAACGCATATCAGCAGATGCCCAGCGCACTGCGACTCGCTATAATCCTTCTATGTTTGAGGAATCCGATGACAGCATGAAATCCCTTCTCCTCATCAGCGGCTCGGCCAGTGAAGACAGCTCGAATGCGCGGCTGCTGTGCCTCCTCACCGAGCACTTCCATGGAAAGTACAGTATGGAGGTGATGGAAGGGCTCTGGGAGCTGCCCCTGTACACCCCAAAGACGGAGGACAATGGTATTCCAGATGTGGTGCAACGCCTTAGGGAAAAGGTTTCAAGAGCCGATGCCGTGGTCATCTCCACCCCTGAGTATCTGCACAACATCCCGGCAGTGCTCAAGAATGCCTTGGAATGGATGACCACTTCCGGTGAATTGGCCGGAAAACCTGTGCTCCCCATCACCCTCACCCCAAAGGCACCGAGGGGCGAAAATGCCATGCGATCGCTCATTCCATCGCTCAAGGCAAGCCATGCGAGGGTGGTCACCGAACTGTCTTTCCACCTCGAATCGCTCCGGAATGACGATGGGAACATGATTCTGAACGATGAGCACCATCTGCTCCTCCAAACGGCCCTCGACCTGCTCTGACGGACACGGGATATGACCGGTCCTTTGTTCCTTCCCTCTTCATTAGAAGTTGCTTAATCATCTTCTCTGCATCAGCGGTGCAACATTGTATCGCATCCTTTTTTCGTATTATCGCGGCCGCTTCCAAGAAACGAAACACTTCACCAGACAGACATGAGCGAGACTGCCAAAATCATCCTCGGGGACAAGAGCTTTGAGTTCCCAGTGATCACAGGTACTGAGAATGAGAAAGCGATAGACATAACCTCGCTCCGCGCCAAGACGGGCTATATCACCCTCGACAGCGGCTACAAGAACACCGGTGCCACCACCAGTTCCATCACCTTCCTTGATGGTGAGGAGGGCATCCTCCGCTACGGTGGCTACCCCATTGAGCAATTGGCCGAGCAGTCGAACTTCCTTGAAGTGGCCTATCTGCTCATCTACGGTGCCCTGCCCACCAAGGAGCAGTATGACCGTTGGACGAACAAGATCACGCGTCACACGCTGATCCATGAGGACATGAAGACCTTCTTCCAGGCCTTCCCGAGCAAGGCACACCCGATGGGCGTGCTGGCCTCGAACCTCATCTCCCTCTCCACTTTCTACCCCGAGAGCCTTGACCCGGACCGTGAGGACAGCGCAGTGGACCTGACCATCATCCGCCTGATGGCCAAGATCAGCACCATCGCTGCCTGGGCACACAAGAACTCTGTGGGCCATCCGGTGGTGTATCCACAGAACAAGTACAATTACTGCGAGAACTTCCTGAACATGATGTTCTCCATGCCCACCGAGGACTACGAACCGGACCCAGTGGTGGTGAAGGCCCTTGACCAGCTCCTCATCCTGCATGCCGATCACGAGCAGAACTGCAGCACCAGCACGGTGCGCATCGTGGGCTCATCGAAGGCCAACCTCTATTCTGCCATTGCTGCCGGTGTGGCCGCGCTGTGGGGACCGCTGCACGGTGGTGCCAACCAGGCCGTGATCGAGATGCTGGAGAACATTCAGCGTGATGGTGGCGGAATGCAGAAGTGGATTGACAAGGCCAAGGACAAGGACGACCCTTTCCGCATCATGGGCTTCGGACACCGGGTTTACAAGAACTTCGACCCACGTGCCACCATCATCAAGAAATCGTGTGATGACGTGCTGAACAAGCTGGGCATCAACGACCCGATCCTCGATCTCGCGAAGCAGTTGGAGGAAGTGGCGCTGAACGATGACTACTTCATCAGCCGCTCGCTTTACCCGAACGTGGACTTCTACAGCGGAATCATCTACCGCGCCATCGGTATCCCGACCGAGATGTTTACGGTGATGTTCGCCATGGGCCGTCTGCCCGGCTGGATCGCCCAGTGGAAGGAGATGATCGCCAACAAGGAGCCTATCGGCCGTCCGCGTCAGATCTACACAGGTGCCACCAAGCGCGACTACGTGCCCTTGGCCAAGCGCGGTTAAGACCTGTCAGGTTCAGACCTGCGCCATAGAACCAAGAAAGGACGGCCTGAAAACCGTCCTTTTTTATTGTAATTCGTACCCATGCCCCTGCACATCGCCAAAAAACATCTCGGCACGGCCATCAAGGTGGTCATTGCCCTGCTGGCGGTAATCTTCATTGCCCGCGAGCTGAAGGTGCGCGATGCCTCGGCCGACCTGCTGGACGACTGGCTATTCCTGCTGCAGCTTCCGCGCTATGATGAACTGGCGGTGCTGCTGGGGGGCATGCTGCTCAACTGGGGGCTGGAGGCCTACAAGTGGCGTGTGCTCATTCAGAACATTGAGGACATCAGCCTGTGGCGGTCGATCAAGGCCGTGTTCTCGGGGGTGACCATCGCCTTCTTCACCCCCAACCGCGTGGGCGAGTATGCGGGCAGGGTGTTCCATCTGGACCGAGCGGACCGCATCGATGCGGCCCTGCTTACCGTGGTGGGCAGTTACGCCCAGCTCACCGTGACCATCGTGGCCGGACTCATGGCCATGACCTTCTATCTGCCCGCCCACGAGGGCACGGGACCGCTCTCCACTTGGCAGTACGGGTTCGTGTCCATGGGCATCTATGCACTGTGCGGGCTGCTGGTGCTGCTCTTCCTGAACACACGCCTGCTCACGGCCATACTGCAGCGGCTGAAGACCCCGAAATGGGTGATGCGCCACGTGAAAGTGCTGGACGTGCACAGCCCGCAGTCGCTGATGCGCGTGCTTCTGGCCAGCGCAGGGCGCTATGTGATCTTCACGGCCCAGTTCTTCGTGCTGCTGCGCGTATTCTCGGTGGATATCGCCTATGCGGACGCCCTGATGATGATCGCCATGACCTATTTCGTGATGACGGGCATCCCTACCATCGCCATCACCGAGGTGGTGACACGCGGCTCGGTGGCGGTGTACTTCCTCTCGCAGCTATCGGACAACGTGAGCGGCATCGTCTCGGCCAGTTCGGTGCTGTGGCTCATCAATCTGGTAATTCCCTCGCTGTTCGGAGTGGTGACGATATTCGGACTGAAACTGTTCAGGAAATGAGGAGCAGGTGGTCAGCGGGTCAGGGTTTCAGGCAATCAGGAAAAGAACTTCGGGAATCGCTTTCGTCCTCCACGCACCGCACCTTTAATCCTGACCCCGCTGAAGTCCTGATCAGCTGATGTGCTGACCACCTGAGAACCTGATTCCTTCAATACCTGACCACCTGAAATGCTGATTCTCTCCCTCCTCATCTTCGCCATCATCGCCTCGTATGGGATGATGCTGTGGCGTTTTGCGAAGGGGTGGACGCGGCTGCCAGCCAGCGTGGGAGCGCCCCGGCCCGTGCACGTGACGGTCATCGTGCCGGCCCGCAACGAGGAGGCCAACATCCGCGCCTGTCTGAGCGACCTGCTGCGGCAGGACTACCCGGAGGCGTTCTTTCAAGTGGTGATGGTGGACGATGGTTCGGAGGACGGCACTACTGTCATGGCCCAGCAACTGGCCGCGCAGCACGCGAACCTCACCGTGCTACAGGCCACGGGCGCGGGCAAGAAACAGGCGTTGCAGCAGGCCATCGAAGCCACGGAGTCGGAACTCATCGCCACTGTGGATGCCGACTGCCGCATCGCGCCCACATGGCTCAGCACCATGGTGGCCGCACAGCAGCAGGACGGAGCGCGCATGGTGCTCGGCCCGGTGGTGCTGACCCCTGCCCCTACCCTCTTCCAACGCATACAGCGCATGGAGTTCCTCGCCATCATGGGCGTAACGGGCGGCTCGGCCGCCATGGGCCACCCCGTGATGGCCAACGGGGCCAACCTGTTGTTCAATCGGGCAGCTTTCATGGAGGCGGGCGGATACACCGGCAGTGGCAATCCCTCGGGCGATGATGTTTTTCTGATGTTGAAGATGAAGAGCGGGTCAGCTTATCAGGGAATCAGGGAATCAGGGAATCAGGCACATCGGGATGGCACGGACGCCTTCCCCCTTGGAAAGGGGGTGTCCTCCTCAGGCGGGCGGGGGATTTTGTTCGTCAAAGACCCGTCCGCCCTGGTGAGCACCGCGCCCATGCCCACCTTCCGCGATTTCTGGCAGCAGCGCAAGCGGTGGCTATCGAAGAAGGGCGGCTATACCGACCTCCACGTGAAGGCCACGGCCATCGTCACCTACCTCGCTAACGTGGGCGGCCTGCTGGCGTTGGTGCTGGCCCCGTGCGTCTTCCCCTCCAAAGCGGCCGACCTGTTGCTCTCGGCCCTCCTCATCAAAACTGTAGCCGACCTGTTCTTCATCCGCAGGGTGGCCCGCGACCTGATGCCCACATGCAGCAT
>CAZATP010000009.1:0-1109 GCA_964488095.1 uncultured Chryseobacterium sp. | reverse complement strand
AAAGGCACATCCCTCGGACAGTTGGCGCGCAGGCGGTTCCTGCGCGATGGCACGGCCCTGTTCGGGCTGGGGGTGATCGTGGTGGCGGTGCTGATGGCCATCACGGCCCATCTGTTCATCCCCGACCCCTCGCCCGATGCCAACCGGCAGGTGATCGAACTGGCGGCCAAGCCCCCCGGTTCCACGTTCACTTTCCTCAAGGTGCCGATGCGCACGGAGACGGAGCCCTTCCGCGTGGCGCACCTGTTCACGGGAAAGCCCGAGCAGTACCGCTGGATTCCCATCCACACCCACGAGTGGCAGGGCGACAGCCTCATCATCGAACGCTATACGGGCGATGTGCCGAACGATGGGGAGCGGATGGCGTTCGCTGCTGCTGAGTTGCTTGGGGAGGGAAAATTGAAAATGGTAGATGGAAAATCGTCAGGCACTCCTGATGGAATCATCAATAATCAATCACCAATAATCAATCGAACTTTCTGGTTGGGCACCGACCGTTTCGGGCGCGACATGCTGAGCCGCATGGTGCTGGGGGCGCGCATATCGCTGAGCGTGGGGTTCATTGCGGTGGGCATATCGCTGCTCATCGGCATTGCGCTGGGGTCGTTGGCGGGGTTCTTCCGCGGGTGGGTCGACAAGGTGGTGATGTGGTTCGTCACGGTGGTGTGGAGCATCCCGCTGCTGCTGCTGGTCATTGCCATCACGCTGGCCATGGGCAAGGGCTTCTGGCAGGTGTTCGTGGCGGTGGGCATGGCCATGTGGGTAGAGGTGGCGCGCATCGTGCGGGGGCAGATACTGGCCATCCGCGAGAAGGAGTTCGTGGAGGCCTGCCGCGCACTGGGCTTCGGGGGCTGGCGCACAGTGGTGCGGCACATATTGCCCAACATCATGGGGCCGGTGATCGTGATCAGCGCGGCCAACTTCGCCTCGGCCATCCTCATAGAGGCGGGGCTCAGTTTCCTCGGCATAGGGGCGCAGCCGCCCACGCCATCGTGGGGCGGCATGATCAAGGACCACTACGGCTACATCATCATGGACAAGGCCTATCTGGCCATTGTGCCGGGCGCGGCCATATTGCTGATGGTGCTGGCCTTCACCCTCGTGGGCAA
>CAZATP010000008.1:0-116655 GCA_964488095.1 uncultured Chryseobacterium sp. | reverse complement strand
GCAACGCCATCAACGCGCCCATCCAAGGCTCAGCGGCCGACATGATCAAGGTGGCGATGATCCGCGTACACAACGCCCTCCATGCCCAGAAGCTCCGCTCCAAGCTCCTGCTCCAAGTGCATGACGAACTGGTGTTCGATGCGCACCGCGATGAACTGGACGGATTGAAAGCTTTGGTGGAGGAGCACATGGTGAACGCCATCCCGCTGAAAGTGCCCGTAGTGGTGAGTATGGACACGGGGGAGAACTGGCTGGAGGCGCATTAATCGGCTATACTCTTGAACGTCAGGTACATTGACCAATCGGCTCAGGTATTCATCGATTCATTCCAATACACAACAAATTTGTTTTGTTTTTCAATGAGGAGGAAAGACATTTCTACCTTTGCAAGCGTTCCGGTGAGTCTTCCGAACAATAACACAATTTTTTCGTTGTATGATTCCAGCATTTGACAGTTCGGGCAATCTTCCTGCTGGAATACACGAAGCAACACTTGATGAATTTCAAGCACGGTTCACAAATACCATTTTAAGAAAACAACTGTTTGACAAGCTTCTGATACTCATAGATGACTTAAGAGCAATTGGATGCACCTCAGTTTTTGTGGATGGTAGCTATGTCACTAATAAGAGAATGCCAGGAGATTATGATGCGTGTTGGGATCATCGCACTGCGGATCTCACGAGATTACTCAGCTATCCCGGTCTGAATCCGGGAAACCGAGTGCTTCAGAAACAGACCTATGGCGGTGATATTTTCCCTGCTTTCATTTTAGAGGATAGGTCGAAGATGCTATTCATAGATTTCTTTCAGACCGATAAGAACACAGGTCTCAGGAAGGGAATTGTAGAATTGAAAATACTGTGATGATGATAAAGAATCAGAAACAAGCAGGAATTACTAAAGGCCGCCTAGCCGAATTGGTTCAGGCCAAGGCATCGCTGGAAGCCAATACTACAATGAGTGGGTTTGAACTTCAGTTGGCAGAGGACTCTCTCAATTCTATGATTGAAGATTTACAAGATCAACTCAGGACCTACGAAGCATTGACCAGTGGCAGCTTCCACTGTTTTAAGCCGAAAGGTCTTCGTGAGATATCAGATACCATTATAGCGGCTCGATTGGCATCGAAAATCTCTCAAAGCGCCTTAGCGGATCGTCTTGGTCTGAAGGAACAACAGATTCAGCGCTATGAGGCAACGGATTATGAAACTGCTTCGTGGCCGCGAATCATAGAGGTCTGTACCGCTCTTGGAATTGAGTTCAATTTTGAGAATGTGCATATCATTAATATGGATTGGGCAGATAATTTTCTTGTTCCTGATGGGTTAAATGGGGATATGATAAATGCTGCATCCGAAAAAGTTCAACAATGCGATTCACTCTTGATTTGCTGATATGAAAACCATCACATTCTATTCGTACAAAGGTGGTGTTGGCAGATCCTTGGCCCTGAGTCAGGTCGCAATCCGATTGTCTGAGTATCAGAAGAAGGTCTGTGTCCTTGATTTTGACCTTGAAGCTCCGGGCCTGAATTTCAAGTTTCAGAACTACGATAAGAAGCATCCCATTACAAAGGGCATTGTGGACTATATATCCGAGTTCACCAACAGCGGTCAGATTCCGAAATCCATTAAGGAGTTTTCGGTGCGTCTTAATCCGAGAAATCAGAAATACAAGTACATCGACCTTATTCCTGCTGGTGACATTGAGCAGGACGAATACTGGCAAAATCTCTCAAAGATCGACTGGACGAGTCTGTTCTATAGAGAGCAGAGCGTGGGGGTACGGTTCTTCCTCGACCTTAAAGCGCGCATCAAGAATGAACTCAACCCTGATTTCTTGTTGATAGATTCCCGAACAGGTATCACGGACATTGCGGGTATTACACTTAGGCTTTTAGCAGACGAGGCAGTAATTCTTGCGGCCAATAACGAAGAAAATATGTTCGGTAGTCAGAAGATTATCAAAAGCCTAATAGATCCGAAAAGGGCACTATTCGGAAATGTGCCAAAGATTCATTTTGTGCTTACGCGCCTGCCTTTCACTGCGGAACCCATTGATAGGGCGAAAGAGAGAAACATTGTGTTAAAAAGAAGAAAACAGCTTTTGGGGCATTTGCAATTGGAGGATATGGAAATATCGGTAATCCATTCTGATAGGCGGCTAGAGGAAAATGAACGCCATTTGATGGGATATGAATTTGATGAGAAGGATGTTTCCATATCCAATGACTATCTCAAACTTTTTGAAAAACTTACCTCAGATGTACTCACGCTTGAGGAGACTTTGAAATTTCGCAATTTCAGGAAAGCTGAAGAGACCTTTCAAAGAGCCTTGGCTGAAAAAGATTTGGCGAAGAGGCTCAAGTTGCTGGATGAGGCGATTGAGTTAGATAGTTCGAATGCCAATTACTTTTTTACTCGTGGAGAAGTGTACTGGACACTTGCTATGGAGAGAGAGGCAGCATCAGATTTTGAAAAAGTCTATAGAATGAACCCGAATAGTGCGGAAACCCTAAACTATTTAGGCTTAGTGTACAAAGATACTCAGCCTGAAAAGGCGACAAAGTACTACCAGAAAGCGATTGAAACGGGGCCGTATTTTTATCCCTCATACTTGAATCTCGCGGTTCATTATAAGAAGAATGGAGCTCCTGAGTTGGGTTTGAAAATTATTGATGAGTTTATCGCATTATTTGGACTGGAACATGATTTTGCTCCAAGAGCATTGAATGACCGTGCTGACATTCTGAGGCAATTAGGTGATTATGAAAAAGCAATGAAAGATGTATACAAAGCCATTGAAATGAATCCGAGTGAACCAGTGTACTTAGGGACTCTCGCTGAAATCTATGCTGACAAAGGGATGAATGATGAGTTTTTTCTCAACCTATCCATCGCATTGTCCAAAGGAATCAACGCTGAGTCGATGCAAACTGCCAATGACGTTTATGCAAAATTCAAGGATGATGAACGGTTTTTGGAATTGTTGAGACGGTATGACATTGACCTGAACGTCATTCTTGGAGAGGGCAAGAATTAGAGTCTTCAATATCCTGTAAGTTCTGTGAGCAACAGGTTAGCTTGAAAGTCGAGACTCACCTTCCCTCCCTATCGGCTACACCCGCGCCCCCAATGCCCGCATCAGCACATCGCGCTCCTCGCGCAGCTGTTGCAGCTCTTTCTGAAGGGCCTCCACCGTCACTTTGCCTTCTTGCATGCGGCCTTCGGTGGCCATATCGAGCTGGGCTGCGAGGTCGGCAAAGAGGTTATGGTTCAGGGCCTGGCTCATTTCCCAGAGGATGTAGGCCTGCGTGCTGGGCTCGTTCAGCAGCTTGCTGATGTTGCTTTGCGGCCTAAGGGTGGCACGCGAAAGTGCAGCCTGCGTTATGCGTTTGGTGCGCAGCACCTGTCGAATCAACTGACCCGTGTGGAGCCCAGCAGCTCCTTTTCCTGCAAATCGTGCCATGGTAGCTTGGTTAAAGTGGGAGGGTGTTCTCCATTGACAGGTTCAAATGTACCGATCTATATATGTTTTAATCAATGGACTATTAAAGATGATTAATTTAATTATTATACTGATTAGACAAGTAATCAAGTCTAATTATTAATTCATTAACTTAATTATGTAATTATTGAAGATAAATAGATTCATTATGATTTTGATAACAACAATCATTATGTTTAATACTCAATTACTCATTTTATATATAGGGCGAAGAGAGATGATGGTCAGATAGGCGATGTCCCGTCATCAAGGGAGGATTTGCCACGCTTCTTAAAAAACTGTTGCAGCGTTTCCACCTTCGAGTCATAGCCGAGGCCAATGTCCAAGCGGTTCTTGTATTGAGCATACTCATAGTCTATCTGGGCATTCACGAAGTTGTCATGGTCGTGCAGCCTACAGGTCTCGGTCATGGCCTTGGCAAGCCCTCCCAGCCTGAGCACTGAGGTTTCATAGTGCTTTCGTTGGGCAAAGTCGCGCTCAAACTCGGGCCAGTCCACATCGTTGCTCTGCAACGCAGGCTGGGTCTGATGGTAGTCCATCACCTTGTTCACGAAGAGTTTGTTCTTCTCCTTGATGCGGCCATATCTTCTGTTCTCCTCGGGCGAGAGGTTGCGCAGAAAGGGGGCATAGAAGGCCAGCACCTGATCGATGAGGCTTTCTGCATGGGCCATATCGGCAGGGGTCATATGCATTTTGGCGAGGTTCTGGGCGGGCATGGGGCTGTTTTTTTGGGATGAGAACTGCGACCAAGGTAAAAAACCGGAGCGGCATGATGGTAGGCATGCTGCCTACTTCAACAGGCCGGGAACCGCTGCTGCAAAATCTTTCTGGCCGACATTCACCCATGCACGGCCCGCTCTACATTTGGTTCGTCTAACAAACTCACTCAACATGAAAAGAATTTTCCTGTCAATGGTGACCATCGGGGCCTCGCTGCTCCTTTCGGACACCGCCATGGCGCAGCGCAACTGCGGCATGATGGAGTATCACGAGCAGCACGTGCTGGAGTATCCGGAGGCGGCCGAGAACCTGGAGGCCATCGAGGAGTTCACGCAACGTTTCGTGGAGCGCGGTGGTGAGCTCACCGACCGCAATGCCATCACCATCCCGGTGGTGGTGCACGTGGTGTACAGGACCACGGCCGAGAACATCAGCGAGGCACAGATCCAGTCGCAGATCAACGTGCTGAATGCCGACTTCCGCAAGCTGAATGCCGATGCATCGCTCATCCCATCGCAGTTCGCAGGTGTGGCTGCCGATGCGCAGATCCAGTTCTGCCTCGCCTCTGTGGACCCGAACGGCAATCCTACCACGGGCATCATCCGCAAATCGACCACGCGCACATCGTTCTCCACCAATAATTGGGTGAAATACAGTTCCAATGGTGGTTCCAACGCTTGGCCTGCGGATAAGTATCTGAACATCTGGGTATGCAACCTTAGCAACGGGGTGCTGGGCTACGCGCAGTTCCCGGGTGGTGCTGCGGCCACGGACGGTGTCGTTTGCACTTACACGGCCTTTGGCACCACAGGTGCGGCCGCTGCCCCCTTCAACAAGGGCCGCACGGCCACGCACGAGGTGGGTCACTGGCTCAACCTGCGCCACATCTGGGGCGATGCCACCTGCGGCAGCGACCAGGTGAACGACACCCCGACCCACAACACGGCCAACTACGGTTGCCCCTCGTTCCCGCACTACAGCACCTGCAGTGGCGCTCCGTTGGAAATGACCATGAACTACATGGACTACACGGATGATGCGTGCATGTACATGTTCAGCGCAGGCCAGTCGTCACGGATGAATGCACTGTTCGCCCCGGGCGGAGCACGCTACAGCCTGCTCAGCTCAAATGGCTGCGGTGGTTCGGGCGGTGGCGGTACCGATCCGGAGCCTGTGGTGTGCGCAGTACCAACAGGTCTGACTTCCGGTTCCATCACCTCCTCTTCTGCGGTAATCAGCTGGGGTGCGGTAAGCGGTGCGGTATCGTATGATGTGCAGTATCGCGTTGCAGGTGGCACTTGGGCGCAGGGCAACGTGACCGGCACCTCGGCCAACTTCACCGGTCTGCTGGCAGGTACCACCTACGAGTGGGCCGTGCGCACCAACTGCAGCGGAAGCAGCAGCGCCTTCTCGGCCACAGCTTCCTTCACCACGTCTGCTGCTGCAAGCTGCACCAACGATTCGTATGAGAGCAACGAGACCTTCGCCACGGCCAAGACCCTCGCGGTGAACACCACCTTCTCGGCCATGAAGATCTGCCCGAACGATGTGGACTGGTTCAAGTTCAGCAGCACCAGCTCACAGCGCAAGGTGCGTGTGCGCATCTACAACCTGCCTGCCGACTATGACCTTGAGCTCTACAGCTCGAACGGCACGCTGCTCGGCTCAAGCGCCAACGGAGGCACCGCCAACGAGGGCGTTTTCTTCAACGCCAGTGGAACAGGAACGTATTACGTGAAAGTGTTCGGCTATAACGGTGCATCGAGCAACACGGCCTACACTATCCGTTGTGAGCGTCAGAAGAACAACTACACCTCTGTCGGAAGGCTCGATGGTGAGGAGAACGAGGAACTGCTGAGCGAGAGCTTCGGTTTCACCGCCTATCCGAACCCCGTGAGCGAGAACCTGACACTGCAATTGGCCGGTGGTCTGAGCGACCTCGTGCTCGTGAACATCTACGACATGAGCGGCCGTCTGGTGCTGAACACCACCAGCCCTTATGGGGAGGACGGTGTGACGGTGAACATGAGCACGTCCGACCTGCGTTCGGGCCTGTACCTCATCGAGGCGATCGCTGGTGAGGAGCGCGTCACGCAGCGCATCGTGAAGGACTGATCTTGACGTCAGACCACTGGGGAAGGCCCGTTCTGGAGAGCAGGACGGGCCTTTCTCTTTTCCCCACGGCCGGGCCGCACAACTTGCAGAGACCGGGCCGCGGCTTTCCTGCCCACCGTACATTTGCCGCCCGTTTCATCGGGTCCAGAACATGCGAATCATCATAGCGGGGGCGGGAGAAGTGGGCTTTCACCTGGCCAAGCTGCTCACTCAGGAGAATCAGGACATTGTGCTCATCGACAAGGACGAGGAGCGACTGAAATATGCCTCGGACCACCTGGACATCTCCACCATCAAGGGCAATTCCATCTCCTATGCCGTGCTGGAAGAGGCCCAGGTGAGCAAGGCCCGCCTGGTGATAGCGGCCACCAACAGCGAGGAGGCCAACATCAGTACCTGCATCATCGCCAAGCATCTGGGGGCCCGGCAGACCATTGCCCGCATACGCAACTCGGAGTTCCTGCTCAAGAAAGAGAAGCTGGACCTGGCCAAGCTGGGCATCGATGAGATCATCAGCCCTGAGACGCTGGCCGCGCGCGAAATCAAACGGCTGCTGAAGGACGTGGCCTTCACCGACTGGTTCGAATTCGACCAGGGGCTTTTAAGCATCGCGGGCATCGCCCTGGAGGAGAACAGCCCGCTCATCGGCAAGTCCATCGCAGAATCGGGGCATCACAATCCGAACAAGAATTTCCTCACGGTAGCCATCCTGCGTGGCAACCAGACCATCATCCCAAGAAGGAACGATGTGTTCCATGTGGGCGATCACGTCTATTTCATCACCCAGCCCGAGGCGCTTGAGCACCTGATGGCCCTCTCGGGCAAGGAGCGCAAGCGCATCAAGAACGTGATGATACTGGGCGGTGGCCGGGTAGGCTTCCATACTGCGCGCAAGCTTTCGCTGCGGCACAACGTGAAGCTCATCGAGTCCAACAAGCAGCGCTGCTTTGAGCTGGCCGACCAGTTGGAGGGCACCTTGGTGATCAATGGCGATGGCAGCGATGTGGACCTGCTGCTGGAGGAGGGCATCGACCAGATGGACGCCTTCATCGCAGTGACCGAGAACTCCGAGACCAACATCATCTCCTGCCTCGTGGCCAAGAATCACGGTGTGAAAAAGACCATCGCCCTGGTAGAGAACATGAACTACATCCACCTCTCGCAGAACATCGGGGTGGACACGATGATCAACAAGAAACTGATCGCGGCCAACTTCATATTCCGCTACATCCGTCAGGGCGAGGTGATCTCGCTCACCAGCCTGCACGGAGTGGATGCGGAGATCGTGGAGTTTGAGGTGCCGGAGAATTCCAAAGTGACCGGCCGGAGCATCAGGGAAATAGGGTTTCCGAAGTCGGCCATCGTGGGCGGTGTGATACGCCATGGACAGGGCATGACCCCCGATGGCGATTTTGTATTCAACGCACTGGACCACGTGGTGGTGCTGGCCCGGCCCGAGTGCATCCACAAGGTGGAAGGACTTTTCAAATGAGCGTGAATCTGAAAGTGGTGGCCAACATCCTCGGCCTGCTGCTGGTCTTCAACGGCCTGTTCATGCTGCTGTGCCTTCCGGCATCGCTCATCTACAACCCCACCGATCTCATCCCCATCTCCTTCTCGGGCCTCGGCACCATCGGGACCGGGCTGATGCTATGGGTGCTCACCAAGGCCAAGGACAAGCCCCATGTGCGCAAGCGCGAGGGATTCCTCATCGTGACCATGGGCTGGATGGTGATGTCCTTCTCCGGTACACTGCCTTATGTGATGAGTGGCAGTGTCATCAACTTCACGGACGCGTTCTTCGAGAGCATGTCGGGCTACACCACCACCGGGGCCACCGTGATCCGCGACCTGAACCTCATTCCACGGGATATATTGCTCTGGCGAAGCCTTACGCAGTGGATGGGCGGCATGGGCATCATCGTGCTGGCCGTGGCCATCCTGCCGGTGCTGGGCATCGGGGGCATGCAGCTGTTCATGGCCGAATCATCGGGCATCAACTATGACAAGGTGCAGCCGCGCATCCGCGAAACGGCCAAGCGCCTCTATGCGGTCTATGTGGGGCTCACGCTGCTGCAGATCATCCTGCTCAGATTGGCAGGCATGAACTGGTTCGACTCGCTGAACCACGCGCTCACCACCATGGCCACGGGCGGCTTCTCTCCCTACAACGACAGTGCTGCCAGCTTCAGCCCGCTGGTGCAGTACATCATCATCCTGTTCATGTTCCTTGCCGGCACCAACTTCACCCTGCTCTACTTCGGACTGAACGGACAGGTCCGGAAACTGCTGGCCAATGAGGAATTCAGATTCTATGCGGGCACTGTTCTGGTACTGACCATCGGTATTACTGCAGCAGTGGCGCAAGTGTCAGGCAATGGATTCGAAAAATCATTCCGCGACTCCCTGTTCCAGATCGTGAGTGTGATCACCACCACCGGTTTCGTGAGTGCCGATTACACTGCTTGGACACCTTTCATCACAATGCTGTTCTTTCTGATGCTGTTCTTCGGTGCCAGTGCGGGATCCACTTCGGGCGGAGTGAAGATCATCCGGCACGTGGTGCTCGTTAAGAACTCCATCCTTGAACTGAAACGGCAGCTTCACCCATCGGCCGTCATTCCGGTGCGGCTGAACAAGAAGGCCATCGACCCGAGCATCACCTACAGCGTCATGGCGTTCATCATGATGTATCTGACCATTTTCGCCATCGGCTCCACCATCATGGCCATATTGGGTGTCGACTTTGAGACCTCGTTGGGCGCGGTGGCCACTTCACTGGCCAACGTGGGCCCCGGCATAGGCAACGTGGGCCCGGTGAACAACTTTGCAGACATCCCATCGGCCGGCAAGTGGCTTCTGGGCATACTCATGCTCATCGGCCGTTTGGAGCTCTTCACCGTGCTGGTGCTCTTCACCCCCTATTTCTGGCGCAGATTCTGAGCAGCACAGGGAAGGCCTAAGTTTGTCCTATGACCAAGGACGAACTTCCTTATCTGAGCCACGCGCTGCGCAAACGCATCCTGACGGAGGATCCTGAGGCATTTGACAAGTCGCGGCTGCCGCTACGCTACCTGCGATGGATTGTGCACGAGGTGATTTTCGGTACAGATACGAGATGGGGCAAGAAGTTCGATGTCATCCTGCTGTGGTTGATCCTCGCCAGCCTGGCCGTGGTGCTCACTGTGAGTGTGACAGGCATCGATCCTCGCATATTGGAACTGCTGACCATTCTGGAATGGACATTCACGGTTTTGTTCACCATAGAATATGGGGTGCGACTGTGGGCCTCGCCCGAGCCGAAGAAGTACGCACTGAGCTTTTTCGGTGTCGTAGACCTGCTGTCGGTGGTACCCACCTACATTGGGCTGTTCGTCACAGGCCCGCAGTTCCTGGTGGTCATCCGCACCATACGTCTGTTGCGCGCCTTCCGCATCCTCAAACTGGCCCGCTACATGCGCGGGGCCGAGGTGCTGGTGAACGCCCTGATTGGGGCCAAGGAGAAGGTGCTGGTCTTCCTCTCGGCCGTGGTGACGCTGGTGTTCATCCTCGGCACGCTGATGCACGTGATCGAAGGCGGGCAGAACGGCTTCGACAACATTCCCAAGAGCATCTACTGGGCAGTGATCACGCTGACCACCGTGGGCTATGGCGACATCGTTCCCACCACCGCACTGGGCAAGTTCGTGGCCTCGGCCATCATGATCCTCGGTTATGGCATCATCGCCATTCCCACAGGTCTGGTGGGTGTGGAGATGGCCAAGGCCGAGCGCGATGCCCATCCTGTCACCTGCCCGCGCTGCGGAGAGGCCGAGCATTTACCGAAACCCCGTTTTTGCCACAAGTGCGGGGAGAAGATGGGGCAATCCGGATGACAGGGGTTCTGGCGGTCAGCTCATCATAAACACCGAGGCAACCTTAAACTTTAAACCTTGACCACTTTTCAAACCCCCTTGGAGCAGATAGGCTCCGAGCTCTGGGAGAACATCTTTCGGGTGGAAAACGGCATTGCCGAGCAGTTCATCGTGGGCGATGACAAGCGGGTGATCTGCACGGTGAACGGGCAGGTGCGCTACCATGCCGCGCTGCTGCACGATGGCTTGGGTGGTTACATGATGCTTCTGAATCAGGCCCGGAGGAAACAGCTCGGGGTGCGGGCAGGCGACCTGCTCACCATCCAACTGGAGAAGGACACCTCGGAATATGGCATGCCCATGAGCGATGAGCTGCGCGAGGTGCTGGACCAGGACAGCGATGCGGACATCCTGTTCCACAGACTGACGCCCGGCAAGCAGCGCACCCTCATCCATTGGACCAGCAATGTGAAGAACCCCGACATCCGCATAAGAAGGGCGCTCGTCATGGCCGCTCATCTCACCGCACGGCAAGGCATCATCGATTTCAAGGAGCTGAACGAGGAACTGAAAGAGGCGAACAGGGCCGCAAGGCGGGAGTAGCGCGGTCAGTTGCTGCGCTTGACGACCTGCCGGGTGATGGTCTTCCCGTTGATGACGGTCTGCACATAATAGCGGCCATCGGGCATGGACGATGCGGGATGGCGCAGCGTGTGCTTTCCGGCCGCGAACCTGCCATTGGCCAAGAGGGCCAACTGTTTACCGAGAATGTCGTAGAGCCGCACCGTCATGTGGGCCGCCTCGGGCAGACTGACGGCCAGCTGCAGCTCGCGCACGAACGGGTTGGGTACGGCCGTCACATCGATGCGCGGGGCGGAGACAGAACCGATGCCTGTGACAGAGGACACGGTCCAACTCGCAGTCTCGGAATTGAAAGGTGAGCCCATCGTCTGGCCGGTGACCGTGGCCGAATAGCTGCCGGCAGGCATGATGCCCAAAGAGATGGTGGTGTCGAAGGGCGTGAGCACCGGCAGACCGATGCCTCCGGCCATGAAATCGATGTTCACCGTGAAGGTGCTGCCCGACTGCTGCACCGAGATGGACTGGATGAACATGTCGCTGGAGAGCCGCTGACCGCTTATCTCAAGGAATACCTCATCGTCAGCAGTAGGCTGCGCTGGCACCACGGTCACAGCATCGATCTGCTGGGCATGAACAATGGTTGCAAGGAGCAGGAAGGCAAGGGTCGGAAGAAGTCGGAGTCGTCTCATGGCAACGGTTGTTTCGTGATGGACCACTTGGGCCTGTGAAGGCACTACCGAAATTAGGCCAACTTTACCTGCCCGATGCGAGGATGGCTGCCCAGAACCGTTAAAATATGTTGCGTCCTATGGTTATGGGGGGCGCAGGCATGGGCGCAGGTGGATTGCCCCGCGATGGGCATCACCCGGCCCAAGGCCAGCCAGAAGCACATCTCCGGAGGTTTCGGGGCCATCCGTTCGGGGGGCGGCCACAAAGGGTCCATGGGCGATTTCTTCTCCACGCGCACCCGCAGCCCCCTGAAGGTGCGCGAGCACACGGAGTTTGCCACCAAGGGTGGGCGGAGTCGCTTTTTCAGGGACATGGACGAGTTCGCGGCCAAGCGACAGGGGGGCAGCGCCCGTTTCCGCGACATGGACGAGTTCAGCCGGAAAGGGAGCCGTAAGGGGCGTTACCGTGATTTCGATGAGTTTGGCCGCAAGGCCAACCGGCAGGCCGCCAGCAACAGTCGCAGCGCACGGGGTAAGACGCACAAGGGATTCCACCGCACTGCGAAACGTGAGCGGTCTCAGGACAGCAGGGAGAGCCGCAGCCGCAAGAACCGCAGCGAGTACACGCCTTTCTCCACCTCACGCGGGCCCGGAGGCGGGGAGCCCAGTTTCCGCGAACCGCAGATGGGCCTGTGGGGTGGCACCATCGGCAAGCGCAGCGGACAGGATAAACGGAAGATGGTGCCCATGCCGGAAAAGGGTGATGACAAGGACGGCAAGTGAGCGGCACCCCGACCTGTCAATCTGTTCTTAGAGGTCAATTTGGTCGTTGACAGACCTGTCATGGGGTTTTCCGAGTCCGTTTCGGACGTTGACAGACCTGTCACGGGGTTTTCCGAGCCCGTTTCGGATGTTGACAGACCTTTCATGCTGTGCTTAGAGGTCATTTCGGTCGTTGACAGGCCACGTAGGTCCCAGCCGCCAGTTGAACTGATGGGATTATTGGCGCCATGCACCGAAGCGGTGACGGCACAACCTGAAGCGGCACTCGCAACGAAAAAAGCCGCTGCGCAGGCGATGGGCAAGCCTTAGTTTTGAGGCGAAGCACCTCTGAAGATGAGAATAGACCTTACCGACAAGCGCGCACTGGTGTGCGGCAGCACCGCAGGCATAGGCAAGGCCGTGGCCCTGCAACTGGCGCAGTGCGGAGCGAGCGTTACGCTGGTGGCCCGCAATGCCGAGAAACTGCAGGCGACCCTTGCAGAACTGGACTCCTCAGTAGGGCAGCGCCATGCTACACTGGTGGCCGATTTTGCCCAACCCCATGCACTGAAGGGGGCCCTTGATGCGCATTTGGCCGCTGGTGCCACCTACCACATCCTGCTGAACAACACGGGCGGGCCTGCGGGCGGAAAGGCCATCGATGCCGACCCCGCGCAGTTCGAGGCAGCCTTCCATGCCCACCTGCTGTGCAACCACCTACTGGCGCAGGCGGTAGTGCCGGGCATGCGCGCAGCAGGCTACGGTCGCATCATCAACATCATCAGCACCTCGGTGAAGGTGCCGCTGGCCGGACTGGGCGTGAGCAATACCATACGCGGGGCGGTGGCCAGTTGGAGCAAGACATTGGCCAACGAGCTGGGCGCGTATGGCATCACGGTGAACAACGTGCTGCCGGGCGCCACGGCCACCGGGCGGCTCTCGTCCATCATCGCCACCAAGGCGCAGAAGATGGGTGTGAGCGAGGCCGAAGTGGAACGCCACATGCTGGACGAGATCCCTGCCGCACGCTTCGCGCAGCCCGAGGAGGTGGCCGCAGCGGCCGTGTTCCTAGCCAGCCCCTTGGCAGGCTACATCAATGGCATCAATGTGCCGGTGGACGGGGGAAGGACGGGGTGTCTGTAGTCCTCCCCTCATCGTCCTGAACCAAAAAAGGCCACCCCGCTCCCGCAGTGGCCTTTCCATTTCCGACAGAAGTACACTCAACGCACCACGGCCACTCGCTCGGTGAGCAGAGGCGTACCGCTGAGGTCGCTGATGCGGCAAGTGTAGAGGCCGCTGGCCAGCCCGTGGAGCTGTAGCATGGTGATGCTGGCATTGAGCTGAGTGGTGGACACTCGGGCACCCTGCATATCGAAGAGTTCGGCCGTGGCGTTGGTATTGCCGCCCAAGTTGATGCTGAGCACCTCGGTGGCGGGGTTGGGGTAGAGCCGCACAGACGCAGCGCGCTCGGTGATGCCCACTACCGCACCCTCGACCACCACGATCTGGTAGGTGTCGAAGATGATGGGGCCACCGCCTAAGCTCGGGTTCACCGCAGTGGCCCATGAGCCGTTGGGCACAAAGCCGCTCACATCCGGACTGCTGGAATGGATGCGCGCATCGACCGTGATGGTGAGCGGATAGACGCCATCGCTGTTGGGACCGCCCCCGATGGCCGCGTTCCATGTGGCCTCGTCACCGGTCACATAGGAGCAACCCTCGGCTGCCGTCTGATTGGGCACGGTGCCGGTGTTGAGCCACACGCCAAGGTCGGGTGCGGCACCGAGGTTGGTACCGAACGAGGTACCTGCGGGTTGACCCTCAATACTGAGCAGCTTGGTGGCATCGATGTAGAGGCGGATGGTGCTGCCTGGCTGCAAGGGGTTGGCCACATCGAGGAAGGTGTTGGTGACGATGCTCACGCTGCGGGTGTGGCTGCCGCAGCCCACGCAGGTCTCGACCGGGGCCAACGCATCGGGGAACATGCCGGGGCCCTGGCCGGCATACTGACTATCGAACGTGCACTGTGCGCTTGCACCGAGGGTGAACATGGAGAGCGCAATGGAAGAGAGTAGTGTTCTTTTCATGAGGGGTTTGGTTGGTTTGGGAGCGGGAAATTAGTGCAAGTAGGCCAACGGACGCGCCAAGGCTCACTGCTCGTTGAAGAGCGTCTGCACCACGGTCTGCCCCACGGCCTTCAGGGTGCTACGGTCGATGATGGTGAGGTTATCGCCATGCGTGTGCCAGTAGGGGGCGAAGGTGCTGCGCGAGGCGATGTCGTGCTGCATGATGGCGAGGGTGGGGATGCCCGCATCGCGGGTGATGAAATGGTGGTCGTGCTCCACGCCACGGGTGAGGTTGAATGGAAAATGAACCTCAAAACCCAAACGGTGAGCGATAGCCCAGAGGTTGCGCATCTGCGGGCCTGCGCTCTGCATGGAATGCTGTTCGAGGGTGAAGCTGGCATCGGTGGCACCCACCATGTCGAGCATGATGCCGTAGCGGGGCAAATAGCCCTCCAGATGAGGATGAGCGGCCCAATGGCGCGCACCCATGCAGAAGAAAAACTCGGAGGTGAGGCTGTCGCCCTCTTCCCATAGCTTGCCCTGATCCTCGGTGTCGAAGAGGATGATGTCCACGCCCACGGACGGGGCGGTCTGCCCGATGAGGCGGGCCACTTCGAGCAGCACCCCTACCCCACTGGCGCCATCGTTGGCACTGTCGAACGGGTCGTGGGGGTGCTGGGGGTCATTGTCGGCCGTGGGGCGGCTGTCCCAATGCGAGAAGAGCAGTATGCGGTCCTTTTTCTCTGGAGCGAACGAGGCGATGATGTTGCGAATGGGCAGTCGCAGACCGTTGGCCACTGTGGCGGAATCACGCTGCTCGATGACCTCCGCACCGTAGGACCTCAGTTTCCCCACGAGATAATCCCCGCAGCGGGCGTGGGTCTCCGTACCGGGAATGCGCGGCCCGAAGGCCACCTGTGCCGCGATGTGGGCATAGGCTGAGTCGGCATTGAACTCGGGGGCGGGTTGCAGGACGATGCTGTCCACCAGCTCTTGGTGGGCGGGGGCGCAGCCGGTTAGTAGAAACAGGAAAATGGAAAATGGAAAATGGAAAAATGTGCCGCGCTCTTTCAAGGTGGGTCTGATGCTGCCCACGACCATTTTCCATTTTCCATTCTCCGAGAACCCCATCACTCCATGGCCCACTCGGAGCCGTCCTTGCTGTCCATCACGGTGATGCCGGCCTCTTTGAGGGCGTTGCGGATGCCGTCTGCAGTGGCGAAGTCGCGGTTGACCTTGGCAGTGGCGCGCATATCGAGCAGCAGACGCATGGCCGCGTCCAAGGCCTCGGTGGCCTTGCTGCTGTCGGCCTTGCCTGCTTTCAGGCCAAGAATGTCCACGAAAAAGGCGTTGTACACCTCGCCCAGCTTCCTGAACTGTTCCTCGGAGGGGATCTCCTTCTCCTGACTGTTCTTGAGGGCATTGACGTAGGTGGCCATATCGAACAGCACCGCGATGGTCTGGGCGGTGTTGAAGTCATCGTCCATGCACGACTTCAGTCCATCGGCCCAAGTGGTGATGCGCTGGTCGGTGGCCTCTGTTGAAGTACCCCATTTCAGTTTCAGCGAACCGAGGATGGTGGAGGCATTGCGCAGCTTGGAGAGGCCCTTCTCTGCGGCCTGCAAGGCATCGTTACCGAAATCGAGCGTGCTGCGGTAGTGGGCCTGCAGGATGAAGAACCGGATGGTCATCGGGTCGTAGGCCTGTGCCAGCAGCGGGTGGTCGCCATTGAAGAACTGGTGCAGCATGATGGTGTTGCCCAGCGATTTGGCCATCTTCTGCCCGTTGAGGGTGATCATGTTGTTGTGCAGCCAGTAGCGCACCGGCTCCTTGCCCGTGGCGCCCACACTCTGAGCGATCTCGCACTCGTGGTGCGGGAAGAGCAGGTCGAGGCCTCCCCCGTGAATATCGAAGGTCTCACCGAGGTACTTGCGGCTCATCACCGAGCACTCGATGTGCCAGCCTGGGAAACCCTCGCCCCAGGGGCTGGGCCAGCGCATGATGTGCTCTGGCGCGGCCTTCTTCCAAAGTGCGAAATCCAGAGGGCTGCGCTTGCCCTCCTGCCCTTCGAGGTTGCGGGTGTTGCTCTGCAGGTCTTCCGTCTTCCGTCCGCTCAGTTTGCCGTAATCGTTACTCTTGCTGAACTTCTCCACATCGAAATACACCGAACCGTCCGATTCGTAGGCCAGTCCGTTCTCCAGGATGGCCTTGGTCATCTCTATCTGTTCGATGATGTGGCCCGATGCCTGTGGCTCGATACTGGGGCGGAGCACGTTGAGCGCGTCCATGTCGCGGTGGTAGCGGTCCTTGTAGTGCTGCACAACCTCCATTGGCTCAAGCTGCTCCAGCCGCGCCTTCTTGGCGATCTTGTCCTCCCCGTGGTCGGCATCGTTCTCCAGATGGCCCACATCGGTGATGTTGCGCACGTAGCGCACCTTGTAGCCGAGGTGGCGCAGGTAGCGGAACACAACATCGAAGGTGATGGCCGAGCGGGCGTGGCCCAGATGCGCATCGCCATACACCGTGGGGCCGCAGACGTACATGCCCACATGGGGCGGGTTGAGCGGTTCGAAGCGCTCGCGGGTGCGGGTGATGGTGTTGTGGACGTGCAGTTCTGAGCTCATTTTATCAAAGATGAAGGGGGCAAAGATAGGGAGCGGCAGAAGGGATGCCGTGCGGGCAACACGGACTGCTTCGCCTATATTTGTCAGAAGTCTATCCAGAAACCTTGGCGTGAGAACCTTTTTGTTCCTTCTGCTTCTGATGAGCTCTGCTATGGTAGGCAGCGCGCAGGACGCACATTTCACGCAGTACCTGAGTACCCCGATATACCTCAACCCGGCATTTGCGGGCTATGACGGCTGTGCGCGTGTTTCGGCATCCTACAGGAACCAATGGCCAAATATCTCGGGGAATTATCAAACGGTCAATGCTTCTTTTGACCAATATGTTAGGCCATTCAGAGGAGGCGTTGCTGTCAATTTTCAGTATGACAATTCTGCTGGAAAGTTGAAGAAATACATGCTAAGTGCCACGTATGCCCCTGTTTTCAGGCTATTCAATGAGAAACTTGTGGTAAGTCCGGCATTTGAAATGGGTTGGAGACGATCGACCATTGATTGGAGCAGACTCACGTTCGGTGACATGATCGACCCTCGATATGGATTCATGTATCAAACAAATGAACTGATTCCGGAGGACAACAAGGATATGTTTGATATGCAGTTGGGTCTGCTGTTTACCCAAAATCTCCACAAGAACCTGCACCATCTTATTTATGGTGTGGCGTTCCATCACGTTACTCAACCAAATGAAGGTTTCACGGGGTTGTCTGCCCTGCCCTTGAAAATCACCGCCCATATCACCTACGTGGGTCGCATCACGAGATATCTCAGCATATCCCCCACGTTCATTTATATGAAGCAACAGGATTTTGAAATGTTCCTGCCATCGCTTGCCTTCGAGCTTTGGAAAGTAAGGCTGGGAGCAGGGTTCAGAGCCAGCCTCTCCAATTTCGACAGTGTGAATCTCATGGTAGGCTATTCTATTGGGCGATTCTCGCTCGGATACAGCTTCGATATGACCGTCAATTCTTTAGGAATGGACACAGGTGGAAGCCATGAGGCCCATGTTGGCGTTCGGTTCAATTGCAGGAACAAAGAGCAATGGCGCAAAGGAGTGGGGTTGATCGGGTTCTGACCTGCGACTGATTGGCTCCCATTCGCACAAGAAGCCGTGATAATTGCGCTTTCACGGGCACGGGAGGTGCCATTTCGAACTCATTTCAACGGCTCACGGGCACGGGAGGTGCTTTTTTGAGCTCATTTCCATGGCTCACAGGCACGGGAGGTGCCTTTTCAAGCTCATTTCAACGGCTCACGGGCACGGGAGGTGCCTTTTCGAGCTCATTTCCATGGCTCACGGGCACGGGAGGTGCCATTTCGAACTTATTTCAACGGCTCACGGGCACGGGAGGTGCCTTTTTGAGCCCGTTTCTGTGCTTCACGTGCACGGGAGGGCATCGTAGCCGAGAAGCGGTTGCCACCAATACCTTCGTGCCGCCCAAACCCTATCGCTAATGGAAATCTTCCTGCATTCCGAAACGTGGATCGCCCTGCTCACGCTCACCTTCCTGGAGGTGGTGCTGGGCATCGACAACATCATTTTCATCTCCATCGTTTCCAACCGATTGCCGGAGGAGAAACAGGCCCGTGCGCGGAACATCGGACTGATGTTCGCCCTCGTGTTCCGTATCCTGCTGCTACTGGGCATCTCGTACATCATTCAGTTCACGCAGCCGCTCATCACCATCATGGATTTCGAGCTGAGCGGCCGCGACCTGATCCTTGCGGCCGGGGGCATCTTCCTCCTCTTCAAGAGCACGATGGAGATACACCACAAGATGCAGGGCACGCCCGAAGAGGTGAAGCCCGGCTCGGCCAAGAGCGTGGGCGGGGTGATCGCGCAGATCATCCTGCTCGACATCATCTTCTCGTTTGACAGCATCCTTACCGCGGTGGGCTTGGTGAAGGAAGTGCTGGTGATGATCATTGCGGTGATCATCGCTCTGGTGATCATGATGGCCTTCGCGGGCAAGATCAGCCGTTTCATCAACAGCAATCCCACCCTGCAGATCCTGGCGCTCTCGTTCCTCATCCTCATCGGCTTCATGCTGATGGTGGAGGGCTTCCATGTGGAGGTGCCGAAGGGCTACATCTACTTCGCGGTGTTCTTCTCGCTCACTGTGGAGATGATCAACCTGCGCATGCGCAAGAAGACGAAGACCGATGTGGTGGAGCTCAATCCCCGCATCAAGGAACAGGAATAAACGGCCTGGTTGTGCATGATGCCGATTGCCGTACTTCGCGGTATGGGCAGGTTGTCGCGCAAGCAGTTCATCCGCAGTTCGGGCATCACCCTGCTTGGCATGCCGGTGGTCTCGGCCCTCGGTCCGCTCACCGCACTCAGCGCCTGTTCCCCGCAAACCGACCCCAAGCTCATGGCCGCAGACGAAGATTTCTGGAATTCCATCCGCCAGCTCTATACGCTGGACGAAAAGGTGATCAACCTCAACAACGGTGGGGTGAGCCCGCAGCCCATACCTGTGCAGGAGGGCCACTGGGAACGCTACAAGCGGAGCAACCTGGCCCCCAGCTATTTCATGTGGCGCAAGGTGGACGAGGAGCGCGAACCGCTGCGCGAGCGGTTGGCGAAACTGGTGAACGTGTCGAACGAGGAGATCGCCATCAACCGCAACGCCACCGAGGGGCTCAACACCATCATTTTCGGTCTGCCGATCGAACGGGGTGACGAGGTGGTGCTCTCGCCCTACGATTACCCGCACATGCTCAATGCTTGGCGCCAGCGCGAGCTGCGCGATGAGCTGAAGCTGAACTACGTGCAGCTGGAAATGCCCATGGAGGATGACGATGCCATCGTGGAACGCTACCGCACGGCCATCACCCCGCGGACGAAGGTGGTACACATCACCCATGTGATCAACTGGACGGGGCAGATCATGCCGGTGAAACGCATCACGGCCATGGCCAAGGCCCAAGGGTGCGAGGTGGTGGTGGATGCGGCCCACTCGTTCATCCATCTGCCGCTCGACCTCCGCGACATCGGTTGCGACTATGCTGCCACCTCGCTGCACAAATGGCTGTGCGCGCCCTTCGGCACGGGCATGATGTTCATCCGCAGGGAGAAGATCGCAGGCATCTGGCCGCTGCTGGGCAACCACGAGCCCAAGAGCGATGACATACGCAAGTTCGAGACCCTCGGCACACGGTCCTTCGCGGCCGAAATGGCCATACACGATGCGCTCACCTTCCACGAGACCATCGGACAGGAGAGACGCACGGCCCGTTTCCGCCACCTGCGCCAGTATTGGACGGAAAAGGTGAAGGATGTGAAGGGCCTCCGGTTCTACACCTCGCATGACGACCGCTTTGCCGGTGGCATGAGCACCGTGGGCCTCGATGGCTGGGATGCGGAAGAGATGGTCGGGCATCTGTTCAACACCCGCGGACTGCACACCACGCCTGTCAAGTGGGAACAGGTGAACGGAGTGCGCATCAGTCCGCACCTCTACACCGCCAAGGCGGAACTCGACCTTCTGGTGGAGGAGCTCACCCTGATGGCCCAGCGTTGACCCCCGATATGGCCACCGCACGCAAAGCTGTTCTGCTGAATGCCCTCATTGATGGGTTGGAGAAGCACCGTGCTGCCAACGTACTACTGGCAATCGCCTACATGGCCTTCATCCTCTTCGGCCACGACCACTTTGTGCGGATGTCCATTGAGGTGATGAATGCCCTCACGCTGCCGGTCTACAATGTGGTGGTGGGCAGCATCACCGCCACGGTCGGACTGGGGTTCGTGGGGTTCCTGCTCCTGCGGCTCCGTCAGAATGGTCATGACCGCGCCCGCCAGTTGGCCTATCTCTCGGCCATCGTGCTGGCGCTGGTGCTGCATCATTTCCTGCTGTTCGAGATGAACATTGAGGTGATCCATGCCGCGCTCTATGCCGGGCTTGCCGTGGTGCTGTTCCCCTTCACCCGCAGGCCGGGCGCCACCCTCATCCTGTCGCTGCCCATCATGATGCTGGACGAATGGTACCAGTACCGCGTGCTCTATCCCCACTACGTGCAGTATTTCGACTTCAACGACATCCTGATGGACACGCTGGGTGGTGCACTTGCACTCTGCGGAATGTGGATCCTCGGGGTCCGGATGGGCTTCAGCGGGAACGATTGGCTTAGGCGCGACCTGCTGATGCTCGGAGGCCTTGTGGCCGCCTGCATCGCAATGCTGCTGAGCAGAGTGGTGGTGCCGTTTCCGCAGGATGCCACCGATTACACCCTGCTGGTGCTCAACACCCTGCCCGACCCGCATCTGTTCTGGCGGGTGCATGCCTACACCGGAAGGGTGTATCACGCCATGCCGCCCTTCGAGGGCCTTGCCGTGATGGCCCTTGCCGCATTGGCTCTGCTACGCATGGGCACACCGGCAAAGAAGTCGGACAACTGGGCCGTGGCTACTTTTGACGCATGATCGCCCGCATCAAACAACTGGCCGCGCAATACCTGACAGACACTGTGGCTGTGCGGAGGCACCTGCACGCGCATCCCGAGCTTTCGTTCCAAGAAACGGAGACCAGTGCCTTCGTCTGCTCCAAATTGGACGAATGGGGCATCGCCTACCAAGCGGGCTATGTGAAGACCGGCATCGTGGCCCACATCCGTGGCAAGAATCCGGAGTCCAGAATCATCGCCCTCAGGGCCGATCTGGACGCTCTGCCCATCACCGAGGCCAATGACGTGCCTTACCGTTCCAAGAACGATGGCGTGATGCACGCCTGCGGGCACGATGTGCACACCTCGTGCCTCTTGGGCGCGGCCCGTATCCTTCACGAGCTGCGGGACGAATGGAGCGGCACAGTGAAACTCATCTTCCAACCGGGCGAGGAACGGCTTCCGGGCGGTGCATCGCTCATGATAAAGGAAGGTGCATTGGACACTCCTGCCGCTTCTGCCATCCTTGCGCAACACGTGTTCCCCGATCTTGAAGTGGGCAAAGTGGGTTTCCGCCCTGGCATGTACATGGCCAGCACGGACGAACTCTACCTCACCGTCATCGGCAAAGGCGGCCATGCGGCATTGCCCCACACGCTCATAGACCCGGTGCTCATAACCGCCCACATCCTCACTGCCCTGCAGCACGTGGTGAGCCGTAAGGCGCGGCCGGGCGTGCCCAGTGTGCTCTCGTTCGGCAAGATGATCGCCAACGGGGCCACCAACGTGATTCCCGACAAGGTGGAGCTGGAAGGCACCTTCCGCACCATGGACGAGGAATGGCGCGCAGCGGCCCACCGCATCATGGTGGATACGGCCGAGCACATTGCCCAGAGCATGGGCGGACGTTGCGAATTCCGTGTGGAAAAAGGCTATCCGTTCCTTGTGAACGATGAGGAACTGACCCTGCGTTCCAAGCAGGCCGCCATCGGCTACATGGGGGCCGACAACGTGGTGGATGTAGACATGCGCATGACCGGGGAGGATTTCAGCTACTACAGCCAACTGATGCCTGCCTGTTTCTACCGATTGGGCACACGCAACACGGCAAAGGGCATCACCAGCGGGCTGCACACCTCCACTTTCAATGTGGACGAGCACAGTCTGGAGATCGGCTCGGGACTCATGGCATGGCTGGCGGTGCATGAACTGGGCCGCTGAGGCCTTGTCAGTTACAGGTGCAGCCTCCGGCCTTCAATGCGGCCTTGTATCCCTCCCATGAACTGAATCCTTGAGGAAGCTGATCCTCGCAAAAGGTTCCGGAATACATCTCGCTGCCTGAGCAGTTGCAACATTCCTTTCGACATGACGCCAGCATCACTGTCATCAGCGCAAGGAACAGGAATCGGTTGCGAAAGGAGGGGTTGGTCGACATCGCCAAGCAAAATTGACGGACTGTCGGAAACCTATCTTACGTTGATTCGCGTAAATCTGAACAGTCACTTCCGGGCATCGATGTTGCGCCTGCGCCACATCTGCCCGCTGTCGATGTCGAGACACAGCAATGCCCCGAACGACTCTCCCATATAAGCATGGGTGCAACCGTTGTCAATGCAGATGGCCGGTGCATTGCCAGCGATGGACTTCCGGATGCGCCCCAGTCCACGCGGCTGATGACCATGCACCACCCTGCGGCCGTTGACCAGCCCGTCCTTCAGCACAAAGGGCCGCTGCCAGACCATGGCGTGGAGGTCGGTGAGCGGGTCGGCCGCCCGCAGGTTGAAACCCGCATGCACCAGATAGAAACCGTCCACTTCGAAGCAGTAGGGCAACGACTGGAAGAATCTCAGGAAACGCTTCTTCACCTTTCCGCGGCTGTTGAGCATGTCCATGGCATTGCGGGTGCGCAGCAGCAAGGGCAACTCCTTTGGTCCCGTTCTGGCGATGTGGAGCAGGATCTCCTCATGGTTGCCGCGCAGGGTGTGCACCTGAAATCCGTCCTCAATGAGCTGAAGCACCATGTCCACGGTCTCGCTGCTGCGCGGTCCACGGTTGATGAGATCACCGAGAATGAAGAGCTGGTCCTTTTTCGTGAGGGCCACTTTCTCCAGCAGGGCATGGAAGGTGATGGCACATCCGTGTATGTCCGAAACGACCAGTCTCCTGCCGCCCTCAGCGGGTGGCCCCACCTGCCTTACGGCCTGAAATGCAACGGTTTCCTGCAAGGGGTATTGTCCATGGCCGGAGGGTGAATGGCCGCAGCCAAATTACAGGCTTCAACCAACTTTGAGCTCCCCGACCCGCCTTCGCTGACCTAAGTTTTACACCTTTACGCAACACATACCCGACCCGAGTTACATGCCCCGACAGCAATCGTTCACCATCATCGGATACGGCCCTGCCGACAAGGCCTTCGAACTGCGCGAACATGATGTTCCAAGCCCGCAGCAAGGCATGGTCCGTATCGAAGTGGAGGCGTTCGGTATCAACTTCGCAGACATCATGGCGCGCAAGGGACTCTATCAGGATGCGCCTGCGCTGCCGTTCGTTCCCGGTTATGAGGCCGTGGGCCATACGATGGATGATGCCGTGCTCAACGGAACGCCCTATCCGGCCGGGACCCGTGTGCTGGCCTTCACGCGTTTCGGGGGCTATAGCACGCATGTGGTGGCCCAATGGAGTGCCGTGCAGCCCATTCCAGACCACATGCCCACCGGAGAGGCCCTTGCCCTGGCGGTGCAATACTGCACGGCCTATCATGTAGCCTATGAATGCGTCAACATCTTCCCCGAGGACCACGTGCTGGTGCAGGCGGCAGCTGGTGGGGTGGGCATTGCGCTTGTGCAATTGTTGAGGCTCAAGGGCTGCACCATCTTTGGGACGGCAGGGTCGGACGCGAAACTGGAATTGCTGCGCCAGCAGGGGGTGCACCATCCGATTAACTACACCAAGGAGGATTTCAGGGAGGTGGTGCGGACGAAGCTCGGGGCGCACGGGCTCGATGTGGTATTCGATTCGCTGGGCGGGAAGAGTTTCGCCAAAGGGTTCCGAAGCCTTGGTAAAGGCGGACGCATTGTAGGTTTCGGGGCCGCAGAGCAGGTGGGCGGCCCGTTTCAACTGTGGAGCACGGTGAAGATGGCGGCCAACTTCGGCATCTTCAGTCCCATTCAATTGCTGATGAACTCTAAGGGAATGATCGGTGTGAACATGCTACATGTGGCCGATGAGCGGCCACATGTGCTGGCACGGGCCATGCGCGAGGTCATCTCCCTCTGGCAGCAGGGCAAGGTAAGACCGGTGGTAGGGGGCAGTTTCCCAGCAGCGCAGCTCGTAGAGGCGCATCAGTTCGTGGAGTCGCGCCAGAGTGTGGGCAAGGTGGTGGTCAACTGGTAGAAGGCCATAATGGCTGCCAGAAGTCATTTTTCATCCTCCTTGCGCCATTAAATTCGCCCGACCATGCAATCACTGCCAGAGATATTCGCCAACCTCGACCTCAAGGGCCTTGAGGACGACCCCACGGTCTATTTCATCCCGGGTTTTGTTGGGCTGATCCTTTTGGAGATCTATCTGGGTTACCGCGAGAAGCGCAACATTCACAAAGACCTGAAGGACAGCGCGGCCAGCATCGGCATGGGCATCGGATCGCTGATTCTGGGCGTTGGGGTGAAGACAATTGCCTACGGTGTCTTCGTTTTCCTGCACCAGTTCAAAGTGTTCGACCTTGGCCCCGAGAAATGGTATGCTTGGGTGCTGCTGCTTTTTGCGGATGATTTCTCGTTCTACTGGCATCATCGCCTCAGCCATCAGGTGCGCATCCTTTGGGCCGCGCACGTGAACCATCATTCATCGGTGAACTACAATCTGGCTGTGGCCCTGCGCCAGAGCTGGACCGAGGAGTTTTACAAGTACTTCTTCTACATGTGGCTTCCCATTCTGGGCTTCGACCCGCTGATGGTGCTGGCCATGATGAGTTTCAGCCTCATCTACCAGTTCTGGGTGCACACCGAGACCATTGGTAGGCTTGGTCCATTGGAATGGTTCATGAACACACCCTCGCATCACCGCGTGCACCACGCCAGCAACACACGTTATCTGGACCGCAACCATGCAGGCATCTTCATCATCTGGGACCGCCTCTTCGGCACCTTCGAGCCTGAGACGGAGAAGCCGCGCTATGGCCTCACGTCCAACATTCACACCTACAACCTGTTCACCATCGCCTTCCACGAGTTCGGCAACATCTGGAAGGACGTGAAACGCGCCCCGAATTTTGGCGACAAGCTGCGCTACCTCATCATGCCTCCCGGTTGGAGCCATGATGGCAGCACGCTGACCTCTGATGGGCTGCGCAAGAAAGAGGGGTTGAGATAAAACGTGAAGGCCCCGTGAGCACATCGCTCACGGGGCCTTTCTCCGTTAATGAACAACCTCTCAGGCCGCCTTGAGCGTGCTCAGTGTGCTGTGTGATAGTTTCTCGGCCGCATAATCGCGGGTGATGACGATGCTCTTCTGGTCGGTGGACGGCAGTTCGAACATGGCATCGATCAGGATCGCCTCGCAGATGGAGCGCAGACCGCGGGCCCCGAGACCGAATTCCATGGCCTTTTCAACCACATAGTCCAGCACCTCTTCTTCCACTTTCAGCTCAATGCGGTCCATGCGGAAGAGTTTCCTGTACTGCTTCATCAGCGCATTCTTAGGCTCGGTGAGGATGCGCTTGAGGGCCTTGCTGTCCAGTGGGTCGAGATGGGAAACCACGGGCAGACGGCCGATGAGCTCTGGGATGATGCCGAAAGCCTTCACGTCCTGAGGGGTGATGTATTGCAGCAGATTCTCCTCGTCCACCGCTTCCCTGTCCTTGTGCGAGCTGTAGCCGATGGTCTGACGCTTCATGCGCTTGGCGATGATCTTCTCGATACCGTCAAAGGCGCCTCCGCAGATGAACAGGATGTTCTTCGTGTCGATGGCCACCAGTTTCTGCTCGGGATGTTTGCGGCCTCCCTGCGGGGGAACGTTCACCACGGCACCCTCCAGCAGCTTCAGGAGTCCTTGCTGCACGCCTTCACCAGAGACATCACGGGTGATGCTTGGGTTGTCGCCTTTACGGGCGATCTTATCTATCTCGTCAATGAAAACGATGCCCTTCTCTGCCGCCTCCTGATCGTAGTCGGCCGCCTGCAGCAGACGACTCAGCACGCTCTCCACGTCCTCGCCCACATAGCCGCTCTCGGTGAGCACCGTGGCATCGGCAATGCAGAAGGGCACATTGAGCATCTTGGCGATGGTGCGGGCCAGAAGCGTTTTCCCTGTGCCAGTTCGGCCCACAAGGATGATGTTCGATTTCTCGACCTCCACGACCTCTGCATCACGCTCCTGCTTCTGTCCGAGACGCTTGAAGTGGTTGTATACCGCCACGGAAAGCACCTTCTTGGCCTGATCCTGCCCGATGACGAACTCGTCCAGAAAGGCCTTGATCTCGATGGGCTTGAGCAGGTTGAGGGTCTTACCCACGGTGCGCGCCTGCTTGCTGGAGAACTCCTCGTTCACGATCTGATAGGCCTGCGAGATGCAGCGGTCACAGATGTGGCCGTTGATGCCCGCGATGAGCACGGCCGTGTCCTGCTTGTCTCGCCCGCAGAACGAGCATTTGATATGGTCCTTGTCGTGATGTCCTTTCATGATGCGATCCTATTGGCGGCCCGCGAAGGTAAGCCCTACGTTCGGGGTATCAGAAAAGTGGAAGGTCGGAAACTTGCCCGTGGGCAGTCCATTCCCGACCTTCCGATTCCGATGTTCAGATTACTTCTTCAACGGGCGGACGAGCACCTCATCGATCATGCCATAGTCCTTGGCTTCATGAGCGGTCATCCAGTAGTCGCGGTCGCTGTCCGCCCACACTTTCTCGTAGGTCTGGTTGGAATGCGTGGCGATGATGGTATAGAGCTCCTTCTTGAGCTTCTGGATTTCCCTTGCGGTGATCTCAATGTCTGATGCCTGACCCTGTGCACCCCCGAGCGGCTGATGGATCATCACGCGGCTGTGCTTGAGGGCCGTGCGCTTGCCAGCGGTTCCGGCACAGAGCAGCACAGCGCCCATGCTGGCGGCCATACCGGTGCATATGGTGGCCACATCGGGCTGAATGTACTGCATCGTGTCATAGATGCCCAGACCGGCATACACCGAGCCGCCCGGTGAGTTGAGGTAGATCTGGATGTCCTTCTTGTTGTCGGCACTCTCCAGAAAGAGCAGCTGTGCCTGGATGATGTTGGCTATCTGATCGTCAATGCCTGTGCCGAGGAAGATGATGCGGTCCATCATCAGACGCGAGAACACGTCCATCTGGGCCACGTTCAGCGAGCGCTCCTCAATGATGTAAGGGGTCATGCCTTTGACCGCACTGTCGAACACGCTGCTGCTGATGCCCTTATGCTTGATTGCGTATTTCCTGAATTCGTAACCGTCCATGATGTCCATTTCCTGTGCTTGTTTGTCTGTGAATGAAATCCCGCTGAGCGGGCCCTTAACGGAGAATGCCGAAAGTTGCGACTTATTGCAACGTTCGGCATCCCGATAGGTTCAAAAGTTGTTCACGCTGCGATGTGCGCTTTGGAGAGCGCTTCGTAGAACTCCTCGCTGTTGACCTCGTTGGCCACCAAGGTGAACTTCTCCTTGAAGAGGGCCATCACCTTCCGGTCATAAAGTTCATCGTTCACCTTGCGCACCTCGTCCTCGCGCTTCATGAAACGGTTCACCATATCGTTCATCATGTCCTCATCTGCCTGATGGATGCCATAGGCCGCGAACTGCTGTAGCAGTTGCTCGCGCACCCCGGCCCGCAGCTCCTCTGAATTCACCATGAGCTGGTGGTCGCGGATGATGGCGTTCTCAATGAGCTGCCAGCGCAGTCCGTTGGCATAGTTCGGATACTCCTGCTCCACCTGCTCAGGGGTCAGTTTCTTATCCTCGTTGGTCACCACCAGCCAACGCTTCAGGAATGCATCCGGAAGGGTGATGTTAAGCTCAGTGAGCAGGTGCAGCACGATGTCGTTCTTGAGTCTGCGGTCGCTCTCCTTGCTGAAATAGTTCTTGTAATCCTCACGGATGCGCTCTTTCAGGCCTTCGATGTCGGTAACAGAACCATCAGGATACATGCGCTTGAAGAGTTCCTCGTTCAGTTCGGCCGGCACAAGGGTCTGAATCTTCTCCACCGTCACCTTGAAGTTCGGGTTCACATGGGCCAGACGCTCACGGTCCACTCCCAGCATGGCCGCGCGGTCGGTGTCGTTGTTGGAGAAAAGGGTGTGGTCCACCGTGGTGCTTTCACCCACTTTCAGGCCGAGGAGCTTGGATTTGGCCTCCTCTTTCTCCTTGAGCGTGTCCAAGGAAACACTTGAGCTGTGCAACACTCCGCCCTCCTTCACCGATCCGTCCTCATTCAGCTCCACCCACTGCAGCTTCACAAGGTCCGTGTCACCAATGGCTTCCGAGTCTTTCATCTCACCGTTCCTACGCGAGATGTTCTGCAGCGCATCCTCGATGTCCTTTTCCGTGGGTCCGATGATGTATTGCGTGAAAGTGGTAGAGGCATCGATGCTCAGGTCGAACTTGGGTGCGAGTCCAAGGTCATAGGTGAACTCCATCTCACCCGGGTTCTCCCAGTCGGTCTTCGGCTTGTTGGTGACAGAAGGCAGCGGGCTGCCGAGGATTTGCATCTTCTCCTCCTGGATGTACTCATACACCTTGCGGCTGAGCAGGTCGTTCACCTGGTCGATGAGCACCGAGGTGCCATACATCTTCTTGACCATGCCTGCGGGCACCTTTCCGGGCCTGAAACCGGGCATTTTCACATTCTTACCATGCTCTCTGAGCTTCTTCTCCACCAATGGCTGGTAGTCTGACGGAGCGAGATTAACGACCACCTTGGCGTTGAGGTCGTCCACGTTGTGCGTGCTGATGTGCATTCTTCTATGGATTACAGATGATGTTCAACAAAGCAAAAAGAGGGAGATGCCCGCGGCACCTCCCTCCGGTCCTTGTGCGGATGGAGGGACTCGAACCCACACACCTCACGGCACCAGATCCTAAGTCTGGCGTGTCTACCAATTCCACCACATCCGCAAATTTGAAAGAACCGTCCCCGTTTTTTTGGGGAGCGCAAAGATATGGAAATCACGGTTTGAAAAGCTCATGTGACCCAAGTTGCCGAACGGTGCACCTGCACGGAGTAACTTCGCCACTCCAATCCTCAGCAACAAGCAGGAAACGATGCGCTCTATCGACCCCAAAGACCTGGAGACAGGCGCCTTCCACGGGCTGCTGCTCGGTGCAGTGGCGCCCAGGCCCATAGCATTCGCCAGCACGGTGGATGCAGAGGGCAGGCCCAATCTGGCCCCGTTCAGCTTCTTCAACGTGTTCAGCTCCAACCCGCCCATCGCCATTTTCAGTCCGGCACGCAGGGTACGTGGCAACACGACCAAGCATACGCTAGACAACGTGGAGGTGGTGAAAGAGGTGGTCATCAATGTGGTGAACTATGACCTGGTGCAGCAGATGAACCTCGCCAGCACCGAGTATCCGGAGGGAGTGAACGAATTTGAGAAGGCAGGACTCACCCCTGTGCCATCAGACCTTGTGCGGCCCTTCCGGGTCAAGGAATCGCCCGTGCAGTTCGAATGCAGGGTTCGCGAGGTGATCAAGCTGGGCGATGAGGGCGGGGCAGGTAACCTGATCGTGGCCGAGATACTGCGCATGCACATCAGCGAGGACGTACTGACGAAAGAAGGCAACATCGACCCACACCGTATAGACCTCGTAGCGCGCATGGGTGGTGACTGGTATTGCCGCGCCTCGGGCGATGCGGTGTTCAGCATTGCCAAGCCGGGACGCGAGCACGGTATCGGAGTGGACGCCCTTCCGGAGCACATCCGCGAGAGCAGTATCCTCACCGGGAATGACCTCGGCCTTCTTGGCGGCATCCCTCAGCTTCCGTCAAAGGAGGAGATGGCCGCGTTCCGTGAGGACCCCAAGGTGACCGCCCTCATCAAATGGCAGCATAAGAACCAGCATGAGGTGCAGAAACAGTTGCACCAGAATGCGCAAACGCTTCTGGCGCAAGGCAAGGTGAAAGAGGCGTGGATGATGCTTTTGGCACTCGATGAGAACTGAGAGGAAGCAGCGCACCGACTTTGCGATGACCGCCACCACCATGGCCGGTCTGGAAGACATCCTCGCCAAGGAGCTGCTAGAGATGGGCTGCCACCACGTGAAGCCGGGCATCCGTGCCGTGCATTTCAGCGGTGACCTCGGAACCATGTACAAGGTCAACTTCCGCTCGCGGCTGGCCATTCGGGTGCTGAAACCGATCAAGAACTTCATTGCGAACAGCGAGGAGGTGTTCTATCGACTGGCCCTCACCTACCCGTGGGAAGAGCTGCTACCGCCCGGCAGCACCTTCGCGGTGCACGCGGTGCTGCACTCCGAGACCTTCACCCACAGCGGCTTCATGGCCCTCAAGTGCAAGGATGCCATCGTGGACCGCATCCGAGAGAAGCGGGGCGAACGGCCCAATGTGGACGTGGAAAGCCCCGATGTGGCCATCAACGTGCATATCAACGGCCACGACTGCACGCTATCGCTCGACAGTACCGGCACCACGCTGCACAAGCGCGGCTACCGCGAGATCACAGGTCAGGCACCGCTCAACGAGGTGCTGGCGGCAGGCATGGTGGAGCTCTCTGGATGGGACCCGAACACGCCCTTCATCGATGGCATGTGCGGTAGCGGCACGCTGGCCATCGAGGCGGCCATCAAGGCCTTGCAGATACCCCCGGGCGTGTTCAGGAAAGAGCCCTACGGTTTCGAGTCGTGGCCCGATTTCGACCCCGAGCTGATGGACGGCATCATAGAGGCCAGCATGAAGCGCATCCTGGACCGCAAGGTGGACATCCTTGCCAGCGACATGCATGCCAACACCATCAGCAAGGCACGTAAGAACATTCACCATGCCGAGTTGGGCGATGACATCCGGACCCAGATCATCGAATTCACCGAGCTGGACCCGCCTCCCGGCACCGGCACCGTGATCCTGAACCCGCCCTATGGCGAGCGGATGCACAAGGAGGACATCGATGGCCTCTACAAGCGGTTGGGCGACACCTTCAAGCAGAAGTACAAGGGCTACACCTGCTTCATCCTCACCAGCAATCTGGAGGCTCTCAAGGCTGTGGGGCTGCGCACCACCAGCCGCACCATCCTGTTCAATGGCGCGCTGGAGTGCCGTTTCGCGCGGTATGACATCTTCGCAGGAAGCCTCAAGGACCGCTAGCATTTCTTAACAGGTCTTTTTGATGTTGCAACATTGATATTGTTCGTAGCTTTGACGCACATTTCTAAACCATCAAAACCAAGACCATGAAAAAATCATCCACCCTTCTCGCTGGCATCGTAGCATTCGTAGCGCTCTCTGCCTTCACCCCTAAACCGGCTGCCAACTTTTACAGCATAGATGCTGCTACCAGCACCGTGCAATGGAAAGGCAGCAAGATCACCGGAGGTGCCCACGAGGGCCTGGTGAAACTGAAAGAGGGTGGCCTGCAATTAACAGACGGTGTCATCACTGCTGGCAAATTCACCATCGACATGACCACCATCAGCTGCACCGACCTCGAAGGGGGCATGCGCGACAAGCTGGTGGGCCACCTCAACTCAGCTGATTTCTTTGACGTGGAGAACCACAAAACGGCCAACCTCGCCATCACCGGTGCCGATGCGCAGAACAACGTGAAGGCCAACCTCACCATCAAGGGCAAGACCCACCCTGTGACCTTCCCCGCCAAGGTGACCGAGAGCAATGGCACCGTAACGGCCACGGCCACCATCACGGTGGACCGCTCCAAGTATGATGTGCGCTACGGCAGCAACAGCTTCTTCGACAATCTGGGCGACAAGGCCATCGACAACAACATCAGCTTCACCGTGACGCTGAAGGGCAGCGCGAAGTGAACCTCACAACAGGAAAGGTGAAAGGGGGAGGGCCGAAAGGTTCTCCCCTTTCTTTTTGTATTCCGGAGTGTGCATAAGGAGACTTGTGAGCAGCTTGTGGGCCGTTAGCTTTGTGCCCCTCACTTTTAAATTCAGCCCATGGCCAAGGAATATGTAAGCATGCGCAACCTGCGCTTCATGCTCAACGAAGTGCTCCACGTGGAGAAACTCACCACCTACGAACGTTATGCCGACCATAGCCGCGAGACTTTCGACCTGATGGTGGACACAGCCAAGCAGATGGCCGACAGCCTGCTGCACCCCATCTATCGCGAGATGGACGACAATGAGCCGAAGATGGGCGATGACACGGTGCACGTGCATCCTGACATGCGCAAGATCATGCGCGAGTTCGGGGAGAGCGGATGGATTGCCTGCCAAGAGGACTATGAGCACGGAGGCCAGCGCATGCCCGCCACCATCTTCGGGGCAAGCAACTTCATCTTCCATGCGGCCAACACCTCTGCTGCCAGCTACTTCGGACTTACGGGCGGCTCGGCCGACCTCATCAGCACCTTCGGCAATCAGGAATTGAAGGACACGTACCTCGCCAAGATGTACGCGGGCGAATGGCAGGGCACCATGGCCCTGACCGAACCTCACGCGGGCAGCTCGCTGGGCGACATCACCACCACGGCCACCCCTGCCGCTGATGGCAGCTACCGCATCAAGGGGCAGAAGCACTTCATTAGCGCGGGCGATCATGATGGTGTGGACAACGTGGTGCACCTGATGCTGGCCAAGATTCCCGGTGGGCCTGCGGGCACCAAGGGCATTTCGCTCTTCGTGGTGCCGAAGAAACGCCCTGTGAACGGGGGTCTGGTGAAGAACGATGTGAAGACCAACAGCTTTGAGCATAAGATGGGCATGAAGGGCTGCCCCATCGCCTACCTCATAATGGGAGAGAACGATGATTGCCATGGCTGGCTGGTGGGCGAGCCGCATCAGGGACTGCGCTACATGTTCCAGATGATGAACGGGGCACGCATCAGCGTGGGCATGATGAGCACTGCGCTGAGCTCGGCCGCTTACTACGCCTCGTTGCAGTATGCCAATGAGCGTCCGCAGGGCCGCCACGTGAGCAACAAGGGTCAGGACGGCCCGATGGTGCCCATCATCGAATATGCTGACGTGAAACGCATGCTGCTGTTCCAGAAGAGCATCGTAGAGGGCTGCCTCTCGCTTGTGATGCAGTGCTCTTATTATGAGGACATGATCCGCGTGACCGAGGGCGAGGAGAAGGAGAAATACCAGTTGCTGCTCGATGTGCTGACCCCGATGTGCAAGACGTATCCAGCGGAAATGAGCGTGCAGAGCACCTCGCAGGGCATTCAGGTGCTGGGCGGTGTGGGCTACTGTGCCGATTTCCCGTTGCAGCAGTTCTACCGCGACACGCGCATCAACCCCATCTATGAGGGCACCACGGGCATCCAGGCGATGGACCTACTGGGCCGGAAGGTGACCATGAAGGGCGGCAAGGCGGTGATGCTCTTCGGGGCGGAGATGCAGCAGACCGTGATGCAGGCGATGCAGGACGAAAAACTGAAGCCGTATGCCGAGAAGCTGGGCGCATCGCTCCAGAAATTCAGCGAGGTGACCATGAAACTGATGGGCCTTGCGCAGAGCAAGGAGCCGGAGGTTTTCCTATCGGATGCCACCCTCTATCTGGAGAATGCCGGCATCCTCTGCGTGGCATGGCAGTGGCTGAAGCAGGCCCAAGTGGTGCAGGAGAAACTTGCCGCAGGCCAATCGGGCGATGAGCTGGCCTTCTACGAGGGCAAGATATACGCCTTCAAATACTTCTTCGAATACGAACTACCGAAGAGCATCGGCCTCACCAAGCGATTGATGAGCGATGAGCGACTCACACTTGAGATGTCCATCGGGCATCTCAACTGAGTATTCGGAAAATCGGTGCATTGAGCACGGGAACATTCCCCCCTCAGAGGGGAATGTTCCCGTGCTTTTTTCTTGGCAGCGTGCGTGCTTTGTTCTTGAGCATACCGAAGGCGCGGATCAGTTTCTCGCGGGTCTGTGAGGGTAGAATCACCTCATCTACATAGCCTTTCTCAGCAGCGCGGTAGGGATTGGCGAAATGCTCCACATACTCATCCTCCTTCTCCTTGAGCTTGGCTGTGGGGTCTGCTGCCGACTTAATCTCCGTTCTGAAGATAATCTCGGCCGCACCCTTGGCACCCATCACCGCGATCTCGGCCGTAGGCCAAGCGTAGTTCATATCGGCACCGATGTGCTTGCTGTTCATCACATCATAGGCCCCGCCATACGCCTTGCGCGTGATGACCGTGATGCGCGGCACCGTGGCCTCGCTGAAAGCATAGAGCAGCTTGGCCCCATTGGTGATGATGCCGTTCCACTCCTGATCGGTGCCGGGAAGGAAACCGGGCACATCCTCGAACACCAGCAGCGGGATGTTGAAGCAGTCGCAGAAACGCACGAAACGCCCGCCCTTCTGTGAGGCTTTGATGTCGAGCACACCGGCAAGCATGGCAGGCTGGTTGGCCACGATGCCGATGCTTCTTCCGCCCAATCGGGCAAAGCCGACCACGATGTTCTCTGCAAAATCCTTGTGTACTTCGAGGAATGACCCTGCATCACACACGGCCTCGATGACCTCTTTGATGTCGTAAGGCTGATTCGGGTTCTCCGGGATGATGGAATCGAGCACAGGGCGGCTCTCATCCGAAGAGGTGTATGGAAGTGCCGGGGCCTCCTCCTCACAGTTCTGCGGCATATAGCTGATGAGTTTCTTGAGATGCTCGATGCACTCCAGATCGTTTGCACTGGAGAAGTGCGTCACCCCGCTCTTGGTGCTGTGCGTAATGGCCCCGCCAAGTTCTTCGCTGGTCACCTCCTCGTGGGTCACAGTCTTCACCACGTTCGGCCCGGTGACGAACATGTAGCTGCTGTCCTGCACCATCATCACGAAATCTGTGAGTGCCGGGGAATAGACCGCACCGCCCGCGCATGGCCCCATGATGGCCGAGATCTGTGGAATGACCCCAGATGCGAGGGTGTTGCGGTAGAAGATGTCGGCATATCCGCCCAGACTCACCACACCTTCCTGAATGCGCGCCCCGCCCGAATCGTTGAGGCCGATCACAGGCGCACCGTTCTCCATCGCCATGTCCATAATGCGGCAGATCTTCTTGGCGTGCATCTCGGCCAATGAACCACCGAAAACGGTGAAATCCTGTGCGAAGACATAGACCGTACGGCCGTTGACCGTGCCGTAGCCCGTAATCACGCCATCGCCAAGGTATTGCTGCCGCTCCAGCCCGAATTCGTTGCTGCGGTGGGTGACGAACATGCCGATCTCCTCAAAACTGCCCTCGTCCAAGAGGAAATGAAGCCGCTCGCGGGCCGTCATCTTGCCTTTGCTGTGCTGCGAGTCGATGCGGTCCTGGCCGCCTCCCAGCAGGGCCTCCTCGTGTTTCTTACGAAGTAGTTCGATCTTGTCTTTCATGGGAATAGGATGTGCTTTGATGAGCGGCCGGCAAAGATAGTCGGATGCATTAGGGAGGAGGAAAACACCATTCCCCTTTACTCGGCCATCGCACCGCTCAGATGGGTGGCCTTCAAGCCACCGATGGCTCAATGGTCAATAAGCAGCCTTGAACTGGTCGAGGAAACGCTTATCGTTCTCGAAGAACAGCCGGAGGTCCTTCACCTGATACTTGAGCATGGCGGTGCGTTCAAGGCCCATGCCGAAGGCGAAACCTGAGTATTCCTCCGGGTCGATGCCACAGGCGCGGAGCACATTGGGATCGACCATACCACAGCCAAGCACCTCCAACCATCCTGTCCCTTTGGTGATGCGGTAATCGGCCTCGGTCTCCAGACCCCAGTACACGTCCATTTCGGCACTCGGCTCGGTGAAGGGGAAATAGGACGGGCGCAGACGGATCTTCGTTTCTGGACCGTAGTACTCCCGTGCGAAATACAGAAGGGTATCCTTCATGTCTGCGAACGAAACATTCCTATCGATGTAGAGTCCTTCGATCTGGTGGAAGATGCAGTGGGCCCGTGCCGAGACCGCCTCGTTGCGGAACACCCGACCAGGGGCCAGGATGCGGATGGGCGGATGCTGATTCTCCATGACCCGCACCTGAATGGAGGAAGTGTGCGTGCGCAGGGCGAAGTCGGGATTCGTAGCCACGAAGAAGGTGTCCTGCATGTCGCGGGCAGGGTGCTCGGGTGGGAAATTGAGCGCGGAAAAGTTATGGTGGTCGTCCTCGATCTCCGGGCCTTCCGCCACTGTGAACCCGATACGCTCAAAAATGCTCACCACTTCTCTGCGCACCATCGAGACCGGATGGCGCGTGCCGAGGTCCATCGGGAACGGTGGCACCGTGAGGTCCAGATCGGGGGCAGCACCGCCCGATGCGGCATTCACCGCCTGCTGTGCCTCCTCGAACCGGCTCTCCGCGAACTGCTTCAGGGCATTGAGCTGCTGTCCGTAAGCTTTCTTCTGCTCATTGGGCACCGTGCGGAACGCCTCGAAGAGCTGTCCGAGCAACCCCTTCTTAGAGAGGTACTTCAGCCGGAAGGCCTCCAACGAGGCTGCATCGTTCAATCCGCAGGCAGCAATCTCACTGCGGTAGGCTTCAAGTTGTTCTAACACTTTTCTTTATTGAAGAAAATGGACAATGGAAAATTGTGTCCGGTCGCGCTCGTTATTCTGCGCACACCATTTTCAACCTTCTGTTTTCGAATCACTTCTTGATGACTTTGACTTTCATGGAAACGGGAGTCACCGGCCGGTCTGCCTGCTGGGTAGGAACGGCTGCTATCTTGTCCACCACTTCCAAGCCCTCAATCACCTCACCGAAGATGGTGTACTGATAATCGAGGTGCGGTGTGCCGCCCAGTTCCGCATAGGTCTTGCGCTGTTCGTCATTGTATCCATGACCGAGACGGCTTTCCATCATCTTCATCGTGTTCTCATCATACTTCTGGCCCTGCACGATATAGAACTGCGAGCCGCTGCTGCGTCTCTCCGGGTTCACCTGATCGCCTGTACGTGCGGCAGCAAGGGCTCCTTTCTTGTGAATGAGCCCAGTTACGATCTCCGCAGGTATGGTGGGACGCTTGTCCAGATCAACGGCCGCACCCTCCGATCCACCGCCCTGTATCATGAACCGGTTAATGACCCGATGGAAGATGCTCCCATCGTACTGACCTGCCTTGGCAATCTCCAGGAAATTGTCCCTGTGCAGTGGAGTGGCATTGTAGAGCTTCAGTTTGATGTCCCCATAGTTGGTGCTGATGAGCACGATGGGACCCGAGGTGTCCTGTGCCTGAACGGTGGACAGGCCGAGCATGCACAGGATGGCGAACGCAAGTACTTTTCTCATCTGATGTTAGTTAGGTATCGATACATTTGACAACTCCAACAACTGAGCCAACAAAGGCTTAACTTTGGCAGTCGACAAATTTACTGCTTCAACCATACGCAGAAGGCCATGAAGACACGCATCTTCCGAATAGTTGCCCCGCTTTTCCTTTTCGCCTTCATAGGCGGCATCTCCTCGTGCACCAAGGACACGGATGCCAAGGTGCTGGTGAAGGTAGTGGAGTATGAACCCAATCAAGTGAGCCCAGAGGACACGATCATCTCACCGGTGGTGAACGCTCAGGTGCGCTTCTACAACGATGAGCGCGTGGGCACCGCTTGGCTGGAGGAGATTCTGATGACCAACACGGAAGGTGTGGCCGAATTCGTTTTCCCGAACCCTGCCATTCTCAAGTATGACGTGACCCATGCCGGCCGCAGCAAACTGGAGCAGTTCGTGGTGTTGGAGGCAGGTGAGACCGTTGAGGTGGAGGTGAACCTCAGTGAATGAGTGGAGGCTCAGTTGATGAGCTCCGCATCCTTGAAGTACTCTATGGCTGCCTCCTTCATCAACCGGCTCTGTTCCTTAGGGTTGAGCTTGGGCAATTTGGCCAATGCCCTGTAATGAGGCCATCCGTCCGCATCCACCCCCTCGAACTCATAGTAGCCGTATCTGCTCAATAATCGGCAGATGGCAATGTGCATGAGGTCCAGCTTCTCGTGCTTTTTGAAATTGCGATGGCCCTGACCCAGCTCCTGCACACCGATAAGGAACAGGACCGTCTCCAATTCCAAGCCTTCACCGAAGCGCTCTTCCAGCTTCTGAATGAGCACTTGCCACTCCCGTTGAAAATCGATGTCCATCATGGCACAAAATTAGTCGGGCTGCGTATACGCTACTTTTGAACCCCGTCTGATGGTCCTACCTACCCCTCCCATCGTAACACGAATCCTCTTTCTCATCGGCCTATTGTGCATTTGGCCGACCTTCCGCTCGGTGGCATCAAGTGACCCGAAGTCTTCTGAGGACCCTGTCGGGACACCGATGGACATTGTTTTTCTCATAGACATCAGCGGCAGCACGGGCGGCATCCTCACCTCGGTGCGCGACAAGTTCTGGGAGCTACAGAACGAGATGTCGCGCCTGTCGCCCAAGGCCAATTACCGATTGGGCATCGTGTGCATGGGCCGACCGAGCTTCAAGAAGGAGAACAACTACATCAAGGTCATCTCTGACCTTACAAAGGACATCGATGCCGCTGCCTATCCGTTCTTTCAGATCAAAGACGTGACCGCTCCGGGTAATTATCATCTCGGTTATGCCTTGGAGGTGGCCATCAACGACATCTCCTGGTCCACAGACCCCAAGGCCTTGAAAGTGATCTTCGCCATTGGCAACGGAAGGGCTTTCAGTGGTCCAGGCTGCGCCAAGGCCATCAAGCAGGCCAACGAGCTGGGCATCATCATCCACGGTCTTTATTTCATGGCCTACGACAACAAGGTCGAGCAGCAGGAATGGCGTGACCTTGCCACGGCATGTGGGGGCAAATACAACCCGATTGAACTGAAGGAGCCACCGATCCACTTCGAGAAGCCCTATGACAACGACCTGCTTCTGGAGGCCTGCCGCATGATCAATACCACGTACACACCTTACGGGCCAGACGGGGTGACACGCCTGGACATGCAGCAATCGCTGGACGATGATGCCGAGATGCAGGGCGAGAACGCCTTTGAGGCACGCACATTCTTCAAGGCCACCGAGCTTTATCAGGGGCACAATGATTCATGGGACCTTGTGGACCTGTACCTGAACGGGAAACTCAACCCGAGCAAGGTGAGCAGGAAGCATCCTCCCGGAGTGCTGGCCCACATGACCGATGAGGAGCTGATGCTCCATGTTACGGAAGTCAGCTATAACCGAGGAGAATACATCTCCATCATCAAGATGCTGACCACCAAACGGGAGGAGTACATGAAGAACATGCGCGAGAAGATGATGGTCTACCGCTTTGGCAAAACGTTCTTCGGGGTGATGAACCGTACCATGGTAGAAATGGCCGAGAGCAAAGGCTACAAGCACAGTTTCTGAGATGTTGGACCACTGGTTGGACGGTCTTCTGGTCATTCCCCTGCTATGGTTGGCCTATCAGGGTTTCACCAAAGGCTTCATCATGGAGGTGACACGGCTGTTGGCACTGGTGGCGGGCATCTATCTGGCCGCGCGTTTCGCCTCGCTGCTGGCCGAATACCTGTACAAGAACACCTCGCTGACCAACGAATTCCTGCCCATCATTGCCTTTGCGCTGATCCTGGTAGGCGTTATGGTGCTGGTCTATCTGTTCGGGAAGATGCTTGAGAGCGTGATGAAGATGGCCGCGCTGGGCTGGGCCGATAAGGCGGCCGGTGCATTCTTGGGCGTGGCCCGCGGAGTGCTGATGATCAGTGTGCTCCTGCTGCTGCTTAACCGCTTCTCGCTGCTGGACAGTGCCAAGGAATCGGAGGCCGTGGAGAAGTCGTTCCTTTTCGCCCCCATGGAGGCATTCGCTCCGTTCCTGCTGCCCATTCTTGAGGATGTGGACAAGGACACGGTGCTGAACCGCATGAAGCGCGAAGTGGACCGGGCCGAGGAGACCCTGCGGGAACTTATCCCCGAATAGCGGCTATGCCCGGCAGCTCGGTGCCTTCCATGTATTCGAGCAGCGCACCGCCCCCGGTAGATACGTAGCTCACCTTTTCTGCCAGACCGAATTGGTTGACGGCCGCCACGCTGTCGCCACCGCCCACGAGCGAGAATGCACCGCTGGCCGTTGCCGCAGCTATGGAGCGACCGATGGCCTCGGTGCCATGCTGGAACTTCTCCATCTCGAACACGCCCATCGGACCGTTCCACAGGATGGTCTTGGACTGCATCAGCAGGTCGTGGTAGGCTTTCTCCGCCTTCGGGCCCACATCGAGGCCCATCCACCCGTCCGGTATCGCATTGCTGTCGCAGGTCTGGGTGTTGGCGGCATTATCGAACTTGTCGGCCACCACAGAATCGACAGGCAGATGGATCTTCACCCCCTTGGCCTCGGCATCCTTCAGAATCTGGCGGGCCGTGTCGAGGTAGTCGTCCTCCACCAGTGAGCTGCCCACCTTGCCGCCCAATGCTTTCACAAAGGTGAAGGTCATGCCGCCCCCGATGATGATGTGATTGACCTTGTCGAGCAGGTTGGTGATGATGCTGATCTTGCTGCTCACCTTGGCCCCGCCCATCACAGCGGTCAACGGGCGCTCGGCCTTCTTGAGCACACGGTCCACGCTCTCTATCTCGGCAGCGAGCAGGTAGCCGAACATCTTATCGACCGGGAAGGAATCGGCCACCACGGTGGTGCTGGCATGGGCGCGGTGGGCGGTGCCGAACGCATCGTTCACGTAGACATCGCCCAGACGGGAGAGCTTCTCGGAGAAATCGCGGTCGCCCTTCTCCTCCTCCTTGTGGAAACGCAGGTTCTCCAACAGCAGCACCTGACCTGCCTTGAGTTCGGCAGCGGCCTTCTCGGCCACCTCGCCCACGCAGTCGGTGGCGAACAGCACCTCGGTGCCCAGCAGCACGCTGATGTGGCTCACCAGATGGCGCAGGGAGAACTTATCCTCGGGCCCGCTCTTGGGGCGGCCCAGATGGCTCATGAGAATGACGGAACCCCCGTCCTTCAGAATCTTCTGGATGGTGGGCACAGCTGCCCGGATGCGGGTGTCGTCCGTGATGTGGAAATGGTCATCGAGCGGCACGTTGAAATCCACGCGGATGAGGGCCTTCTTGCCCGAAAAAGAGTAGGTGTCCATTGTTCTCATGGGGGCAAAAATAGCGTGGTGAATCAGGGAAATCGGTTGCGAATTACGATGAGGTTGCGAATTACGAATGGGTACGAATATGCGAATGCGAGATTGGCTCAGAATCGGTGGCTGTCGGAGGTTACGATTTCAAAGCTCCTCGAGAAACGCCTTGAGAGGTGTGCCTTTCCTTTTGCCTGCGTTGATCTGCCTCATCTCCTCGAATCCCTCTTGGAGATTCTGAAGTACCGCCTCCTTGGAGTCGCCTTCATCGGTGGAAGTGACCTTCACAAAGCCAAGACTCTTGACCAATTTGAGCAGAAAACCACTTTCCATTCTCCGACAATCAACCCACCACCAGCAGGTAGTAGTTCTTCTTCCCTTTCTGGGCGAGGATGTAGCGACCAGCGATAAGATGGCTTTCGTTGACCATCAGGTCGGTGGCCGAGACCTTGGTCTTGTTGATGCTGACCCCGTAGCCCTGGATCATCTTGCGGGCCTCGGCCTTGGAGGGGAATACCGCGGTCTTCTCGGCCAGCAGGTCGATGATGGGGATGCCAGCGCGCAGTTCGTCTACGGGGATGTTGAACTGGGGCACGCCCTCGAACACGGCCAGCAGGTCGGTCTCGGAGAGTTGGCGCAGGCTGTCCTCGGTGCCCTGCCCGAAGAGGATCTCGGATGCCGCCACGGCCGCGTCATAGTCCTCGCGGGAGTGGACGCGCACGGTGATGTCCTCGGCCAAGGCCTTCTGAAGGATGCGCAGATGTGGGGCCTCGTTGTGGCTGCTCTCCAATGCCTCTATCTCGGCCCTGGTCAACAGCGAGAAGATGCGGATGTAACGCTTGGCGTCCTCGTCCGACACGTTGAGCCAGAACTGATAGAAGCGGTAGGGCGAGGTGCGCTGCGGGTCGAGCCACACGTTGCCCTGTTCGCTCTTGCCGAACTTGCCACCATCGGCCTTGGTGATGAGCGGTGCCACGAGAGCGAAGCCTTCGCCCGCGCCCATTCTGCGGATGAGCTCGGTGCCGGTGACGATGTTGCCCCACTGGTCCGACCCGCCCATCTGCAGCTTGCAGCCATGGTTCTTGAGCAGGTGGACGAAATCGTAGCCCTGCACCAGCTGGTAGCTGAACTCGGTGAACGAGATGCCCGTCTCCAAGCGGTTCTGCACCGAGTCCTTGGCCATCATGTAGCTCACGGTGATGTGCTTGCCGATGTCGCGCATGAACTGGAGGAACGAGATGCCCTTGAACCAGTCGTAGTTGTTGACCAGCTCGGCCCTGTTCTCCCCATCGGTGAAGTTGAGGAACTTGAGCAGCTGCTGCCTCACGCCCGCCACATTGCGCAGCAGAGTCTCCTCATCGAGCAGGTTGCGCTCGGCCGATTTGCCGCTGGGGTCGCCTATCATCCCTGTGGCCCCGCCCACCAGGGCAATGGGCCGGTGGCCTGCGCGCTGCAGGTGGGTGAGCAGCATGATGGGCACCAGATTGCCGATGTGGAGCGAATCGGACGTGGGGTCGAAACCCACATAACCCGACACCATCTCGCGGTTCAGCAGCTCCTGCGTGCCGGGCATGGCATCGTGCAGCAGACCGCGCCATTTCAGTTCTTCAATGAGGTCGTGGTTCGGGGTGAAGGCCATGGAGGTGCTGTTGGGGCGGCAAAAGTAGCAACGGGCGGGTGGGACGGCTGCCCGGAGAAGAACTCACACGGCACGGCCTGATGCGGATGGGGATGCGGGCCTGTGGAACCTGGGAAATGGGAAATGGCGGCCCGGGGCTGACTGAGCGTAGGCGTTCGAGCGGAACTTAGCTCAGAGCGACTGTCTAGGTCGGACTGGTTCCGGGATACAAATCACATCATGATGCATGAACATTACTGTATGATGCCTGAATAAGAGCGTTACACGTATGAATAACAGCATAACACGTAATTATAGCAAGGTAGCACGCATTTATAGCAAGATATCACGTATGTATAGCAAGGTAACAGGAATGGGTAAGAAAGGGTCAACTTTAATGGAGTGGGTGAAGGGACATGGGAGCGTACATAGCTGAAAAGTGTGGGAGTATTGAACGAACCGTTCGGGAGTGTCATTTCTTTTGCTGAAAAATGAGGTGTGGCAACAGGATACAGGGATATGGCCTCACCCAGTTGGATGGGCAGAATGATGCGCGTTTGAGATACCCGATGGCTCACCATGTGGAGATGCAAGGCCTCGCGTCACGAGAGATGCGTCTCGCATGGGAGAAGATGAAGCCGGTCTAAGTGTTGATGAGTTTGAATACAGACTCACAGCCCAAGGCTCGCAGGCGCAGCACATAGATGCCCGGTGGCAGGCAGGGCAGTTGGAGGACATCGCCTGTCAGGTCACCTTCCATCAATTGCTGGCCGAGGAGGGAATAGAGGGCATAGCGGGCCGGCCCTGTACTGAGGTCAGGGATGCTCACTTCGCCCCCATGCACGGTGAGGGCCGCTGATGATCCGAGTTTCGTTGGTTCCGTGATGCCGATCACGCGGGTGTCGCAGTATTCATACCATGGATACAGCTCAAGCAGGTACTGAGGTGGATAGGCGATGGGCGATGAAAAGAGCAGCTCATCTCCTATGGAGAAGCACCTGAGCACACTCCATGATTCGAAAACGTAATGCGACCTGAAAGGCCCGGGACTTCCACCGATGCCCTCAATCCAATAGTTCTCCGTGCCTTCAAAGTTGAATCGCTTTCGGAAGGAATTTCCAACAGCTATGGTGTCAATACCAGCTATGACATAGGATTCTTCCACACCTACCGTTGGGTGAGAAATGCGAAAGGTGTCACCTACGGAAAGGCTGAAATCGTAAACCAGATATTCCTCTCCACTCCACAGGCCAAAGACCTTTCGCTGTGCTGTATCCTCTCTGAACAGGTAGAATGTGGTTGACGTGATCTGTCCGAGGTAAACATCATTGATCCTGGTATAGCCGACACCGTTGATCAATGTATCACCGGCAGCGGCATACGTTCCCTGTCCGCACAGGGCGGGATAGGGCGGACAGTCCATGGACATTGCATCCACGTTCCACCGTGCATTCTCCTTTGGGAACGGTACGTACGTGTATTCCTGAGCAAGACCTGCTGCACTGATCAGGACGAAGGTGGAAAGGAGGAGGTTTCTCATGTCAGTCTGCAACCGCAAGTAACCGAAATGTTCTGACAGCAACTGAAGCCCGCTCACCATATACGGTAGAGAGGCAGCTACCTACTGCGCGCTTCACTACTGTCCGATAGCGACCCCGCCACCAAGGCCTCCCCGCGTACCTTTGCCGCCCTTATCGATGGCGATGCTGGAACTGAGAGGCGGACTGAAGGACGGGTTTAACTTCATGCGCAAGGTGACGCTGCGCAGGGCCTGGAACGCCATCAAGGTGCTGAGCAGCTACTATTGGAGCAAATGGACAGGCACACCGCAGCAGTGGGGCGTGCCCATCAGCATCAGCTTTGAGCCCACCACCTCGTGCAATCTTCGCTGCCCCGAGTGCCCCAGCGGCCTGCGCCAGTTCTCGCGCCCCACGGGCATGCTCGACAACACCTTCTTCCGCCAGACCGTGGAACAACTGAAGGACGACCTGCTCTACCTCATCTTTTACTTCCAGGGCGAGCCCTACCTCAACCCCTCGTTCCTCGACATGGTGAGATTCGCCAGCGACCGCGGCATCTACACCGCCACCAGTACCAATGCCCACTACCTGAAGGACGAGAACGCCAAGCGCACCGTGGAGAGCGGGCTGGACCGCCTCATCGTATCCATCGATGGCACCACGCAGGAGACCTACGAGAACTATCGCATAGGCGGCCGGCTCGACAAGGTGCTGGAGGGCACGCGCAACGTGGTGAAATGGAAGCGCGAACTCAACTCGCCCACCCCGCACATCATCTTCCAGTTCCTCGTGGTGCGCCACAACGAGCATCAGCTGGAAGAGGTGGAACGGCTGGGCAAGGAGGTGGGTGTGGACGAGGTGCGGTTCAAGACAGCGCAGGTCTACGACTACGAGAACGACCCGAACCAGCTCATCCCCAAGAACGAGAAATACAGCCGCTACAAGCGGGGCAAGGACGGCAAGGTCATCGTGAAGAACAAGATGCTGAACCACTGCTGGAAACTGTGGCATGCCTGCGTCATCACGTGGGACGGGCTGGTGGTGCCCTGCTGCTTTGACAAGGATGCCACCCACCAGCTGGGCGACCTGAAGCAGGCCACGTTCCAAGAGATATGGCAGGGCGGCAAGTATGCGCAGTTCCGCGCATCACTCTTCAAGTCGCGGTCGGAGATCGACATCTGCACCAACTGCACCGAGGGGGCCAAGGTGTGGGGGTAGAATTTTTCGGCCACAAAGGCCTCCATGTCTGTGCGGTGGCGTTTCAGGTTCAGTGAAGGCTGTACTTTCCTGCCCTCAACCAAGCTTCCCCATGCACATCCGCACCCTGCTCCCTTCCTGTCTGCTGGCCCTCCTCCCTATGCTCACCTTCGGCCAGATGGCGCATGTCAACGGACAGCTCATCGTGCAGACCCGCGCGGGGGTGGACCTCCGCAAGGAGTTGGCGGCCTATCCGCAGCAGATGGGGCTGACCATTGAGGAGGAACTTTCAAGCACGATGCGGGCATGGCTGATCGGCTATGACACGCTGGCCGTGGCGCATGACGAGGTGAGGACGATGCTGGCGCGCAACGGGGCCTTCAGCGTGGTGCAGAACAACCACCGCGTGTGGATGCGGGCGGTGCCCAACGACCCCACCTTCACCAGCCAATGGCATCACCGCAACACCGGGCAGAGCGGTGGCACCCCCGATGCCGACATCGATGCCGATGAGGCCTGGGAACACACCACAGGCGGCACCACGGCCCTGGGCGATGAGATCGTGGTCTGCATCATCGAAGGGGTGAACATGGCCCACCCCGACCTCATCAACAACCGCTGGCAGAACCCCGGGGAGACCGCTGGCAATGGCGTGGACGATGACGGCAACGGCTACATCGATGACCTCTACGGCTGGGACGTGGCGAGCAACACCGGCAACGTGACCACAGGCGGGCATGGCACCAATGTGGCCGGCATGATCGGGGCCAAGGGCAACAACAGCCTCGGGGTGGCGGGCATCAACTGGAATGTGAAGATCATGGTGGTGAGCGGCTACAACATCAACAGCGAGGCCAACATCATCTCGTGCTACAACTACCCTCTCGTGCAGCGCCAGCTGTACGATGCCACCAACGGGGAGAAAGGGGCCTTTGTGGTGGCCACCAACGCCTCGTGGGGCATCGATGGCGGTGACCCGAATGACACGCCCATCTGGTGCGCCTTCTACGACACCCTGGGCACCTATGGCATTCTGAGCTGCGGGGCCACCACCAATTCCAACCTCAACGTGGACGTGTCGGGCGATGTGCCCACCGCCTGCGCATCGCCCTACATGGTGGGTGTGGGCCGCTCCGACCGCAACGATGGTTTCGCAGGCGGCTACGGGGCCACCACCATCGACTTTGCGGCACCGGGCATCAGCGTGACCACCACCGATGGCACCAACGGCTACACCAGCACCACGGGCACCTCGTTCTCCAGCCCGCTCACGGCCGGGGCCATCGCCCTGCTCTATTCCGTGCCTTGCGAGGGATTCGCACAGTTGGTGAAGGCCAGTCCGCAGGCCGGCTCGGACATGGTGCTGGACGCCCTGCTCTCGGGCGTGGATGTGAAACCCGCGCTCATCGGCAACTTCATCACCGGAGGAAGGCTCAACGTGAACAATTCCCTGAATCATATCTTCGAGAACTACTGCCCTACGTGCCTCGCACCGTTGGCCCTCACCAACGGGGACATTGAGAACGGAGAGGCCGAGCTGAACTGGGCACGGGTGTCCGCTGCGCAGAACTACACCCTCTACTACCGCGAGACGGGCACGGACCAGTGGCTCACCCAGCAGACCACGGACACGCTCTTCTCGCTCAGCGGACTGGACAACTGCGGGCAGTATGAGTTCTACGTGGAAAGTGTGTGCCCGGACGGGGTCTCGGTGCCGTCCAATCTGCGCACCTTCAGTGTGATGCCCTATTGCCAGACCGCAGGCACAGCGCCCAGCGCGGGATTCTCGGTGCTCGCTCCTTCCACCATAGCAGGCAGCTACACCTTTCAGGCGCCCAGCGCGTGGGGAGGCAACTGGCAGTCGGGCACGGTCTACGGCAATCTGGTGGTGGTGAATGACGGGTCGGCCAACCCCACGCAGGGCTGCCAGCCCCTGGTGAATGCGGCCGCAGTGAACGGCAGGATCGCTGTTATTGACCGCGGAACGTGCGAGTTCGGCATCAAGGCCCTCAACGCGCAGAATGCAGGGGCCATCGCGGTGATCGTGGTGAACAATGCCGCAGGCACCATCGACATGGGAGCGGGCGCGCAGGGCGGCAGCGTGACCATTCCGGTGGTCATGGTGTCGCAGGCCAATGGCAATACCATCAAGGCGCAGATCACAGGCGGCAACACCACCACCGCGCTTCTGGGGCAGCGCAACGAGTGGGTGCAACAGGTCTCAGTGAACAGTTTCAGCCTGACCTCCGGCAATGACGGGGGCTATGCCTATCACCGCCAGCAAGGCAACATCTCCCTGTTGCAGGGAAGCACGGCCAACCTGAGCATCACCCCTGCGGCCTCGTCCAACGCGGCACTGCCCCAGCGGGTGCGCGCATGGCTCGATACCGACCAGAACGGGGTCTTCGCGCCCAACGAACTGGTGCTGGACGTGAGCGGGGTGGCGGGCACTACAGTGGCAGGCAACTTCAATGTTCCGGCAGGGGCCACCGTGGGCAACACACGCCTGCGCGTGCAGACCACCGGCTCCGTGACCTCCCTGCCCGATGTCTGCGGCAGCTATCCGTCAGGCGAGACAGAGGACTACTGTGTGTCCATCGAATCATTGGCGGTGGGCATCTCCGAAAGGGCATCGACCCCGCTTGCGGTGGTGCCCAATCCTGCGGAGGCACTGGCCTCGGTGCAAGGACTTTCGAAGGGACAGGTGCTCACGGTACTGACCATGGAAGGCCGCCTGATGTTCGAAGCAGTGGCCGATGCGAACACCTTCCACCTCCACGTTGCCACATGGCCTAAGGGCACTTACCTGCTAAGGGTGGTGGACGGTGGGCAGAGCATACGCCACACCAGGCTGGTGGTGATGTGAGGTCAGGTGCCTGAGACAAGGACGGCCAGATAGGCCGCATAGCAGAGGAGGAAAACCACCCCCTGCCAACGGTTCACCTGATGGCGCGACCCTACGAACAGGGCCCCGAACAGCAGCAGGTGCGTCCCGATGACCACATAGATGTTGATGTTGTCGGCCACATTGAACGTGATCGGACTGATGACGGCCGAAAGGCCCAGCACCCAGAAGATGTTGAAAATGTTGGAGCCGATGACGTTGCCGATGGCCAGGTCGGTATTGCCCTTGCGCACGGCCGCCACACTCGTGGCCAGCTCGGGCAGTGATGTTCCAACAGAAACTACCGTGAGGCCGATGAACGTTTCAGAGTAACCCAGCTGAGTGGCGATCTGCACCGCCCCGTCCACGATCCATTGACCACCCACCACAAGGCCAGTGAGCCCGACCAAGAACAGCCCTACGGCCACCCCCACGCTCATCTTCGGCACCTGGGGCACCTCATCGCTCACATCGGCCTTTGAGAGGCGAAGGGTGTAATAGATGAAGACAAAGAACATGGCTATCAGCACCAGCCCATCCGCCCGACTGATCTGGTCGATGGCGTTTGCATCGGTCATCGAGTCATTGACCATGTAGCCCACCATGAGAGCGGCAAGCAGGGCAAAGGGGATCTCTGCCACCACCGTGCTACGCTGGACCGTAAGATTGCGGATAAGTGCACATAGACCCAGAATAAACAGCACATTCGCGATGTTGCTACCTACGATGTTGCCGATGGCCAGACCGTTGTTGCCGTTCACAGAGGCGATGATGTTCACCGAAAGCTCAGGCGCAGAAGTGCCGAAAGCGACCACCGTGAGGCCCACCACCAGATCGGGCACCTTGAGCCGTTGGGCAATGCTCACAGCACCCTCGATGAGCCAATCAGCACCTTTGATAAGGAGTACGAATCCGAATGCGAAAAGGAGATAGGTCCACATGGGGGCAAATGTATGTTGATTGATTCCGGGAGGTCAGATCCCGAAGAGCGCCCGCAATTCGGTGGCGTCCTCGGGTCGCATCTTGCCTGCAAGAATGAGGCTGAGCTGACGTCTGCGCAGTGCGCTCTCATAGCGTTCCTTCTCCTCATCGGTCTCGGGCACCACTTCGGGAACGGGGATGGTGTTGCCCATCTGGTCCACGGCCACGAAGGTGTAGATGGCCTCATTGCACTTGATCTGTGCCGAGGTGGTACGGTCCTCCACGAACACATCGATGAAGATCTCCATGCTGGAGTTGAACGAGCGGCTCACCTTGGCCTTGAGGGTCACGATGTCGCCCAATGCGATGGGGCGGTTGAAGGAGACGTTGTTCACCGAGGCGGTCACCGATACGCGCTTGCACAGCCTGTGGGCCGACACGGCCGCCATCACGTCCATCCAGTGCAGCAACTTACCGCCCATCAGGTTGCCCAGGGTGTTGGTGTCGTTGGGCAGCACGATCTCGGTGCCAATGGCCAGGGTCTCACTGGCCTTCTTCTTCATCTGCGCCATCGCTCTTGAATCTCGGTCAAAGGTACCCCGTGACCATGGGCAAAGAAAAACCGCGATGGGAAAATTCCCACCGCGGTCCTGTTCTCTTTGTCAATGCAATTACTGGCGCACCAGCTTCTCCACCGAGCGCTCGCCTGTTCTCTGGTTGGTGAGCTCAACAAAGTATATGCCGGGTGAAAGGTGCGACACCTCCATCACCAGATGGTCGGAGAAGCCGCCCTGCTCGAACATCATACGGCCATTGAGGTCGAACACGCGCAGAAGCTGTTCGTCATCGTTGCCCACATAGACGGTCACCTGATCGGTGGCAGGATTCGGATAGACCATCATGCCATTGTCGGCCTCCACGATGGTCTCGGTGTCCTCCACTCCGGTGTACATCTTGGTGAGCACAGGCAGGGTGATGCTGCTGGGGTGCTCCGGAGAGAAGGCGATACGCTGAATGGCAACCCGCGGCATCATCTGCTCCATCGTTCCATCGGCCTTGCGGAAGTTATAGCCACGGCCATCGCCCGGCTTCCTGCGGAAGAACTCGCCATCATTAATCGGGATGTTCGGATTCACCTGGAAGCGGTTGTAGTTGCTACTGCTGATAAGCACCTTCACCTTGTGACCATGACCGAACGTGTAGGCCACCGGCAGCATCTTGAAGGTGTACTCATAGATCTGACCGATCTCGATATTGGTGAACGGGATGTTATCGCCCACATAAGGGGGTTCAGAGTCCTCCCAAGGGCGTTCCACCAGCATCTTCGCGTAGTCGCGGGCTCGGGCATTCACGCATCCATCCTGCACGAAATACTCACGGCCATCGGGATATACATCTATGATACGTACGTGGAAGTCGGTGTCGGTAGGGCCACTGCTCAGGCCACCGATGTTGGTCTTGGCGAAGAGGGTCACCGTTGGGAAACCCACGATGGAGAGGGAGTCCTGTACCGGCTCGGTTTCAAAACCGATCACGCCCGGACGGTCAATGGTATGCGGTGCGTAGCGCGGGTCCTTCAGGTTGAACTGCCCCTGTGAGTTGCGCTCACCATCAGGCGTACGTACGATCATGTTCGCCCCACCGATGGTACGGATCGGATCATCCGGGTCATGCACATACATGGTGAAGCCCTCATCTTGCGTAGGCGCAGACTGATTCAGCGCACCTCCTTTGTGCATGTAGTAGCGCATGCGCTGAATAGCGTCCCAGTCACGGCCTTCTGGCAGTGGGAACGTATCGGCACTCAGCCAGTAATTACCCAGCGTGTGGTTGATGGGATCGGGGGAGTCGTTAGGGCCGATGACATACATACGCACATTCGGAATCACTTCCGGTCTGCTGAAGTCCTTGAAAGGAATCGGAGTAATCTCGTCACTGGCCACACCTGGGATGAGGCTGCCCACGTCAATGCCCGGCACATCGATGTTGAAGCTCTGCCCATCAAGCAGGCCGCCCTCTACCACAACTTCGGCCTTCAGTCCATTAATCGGACGGGAACCGTTCAGAACACCGATCAACTCCTCGAAGGGGATGATGAGATCCTCCGCAGGTATGCGCACCATCAATTTACCGAGAACACCAAGGTCGGCCAATTCTGAAGCCGTCTCGTTCTCCGGAAGTCTGAATTTGGGCTCTCCAAGGAACTCCTCGTGATCGTAGTTGAGGTTGTAGCGGTACCAGCCGATGAGTTCTGAGTTCAGGGCCTTTCCGATCTGCAGGTTGTCCGGGTCGAAATCATCGAAGTTGATGCCCATCACATCGATCACATTCTCAGGATAGGTGCGGTCACCCGTGGTGCGGGCACCCATGGTCTGGTGTGCCCAAGGGCCGATGACCAGTTTCTGGAGATTCCTGTTGCGCGGGCTCAGAAACTTCCGCATGTTGCTCCAACTCTCGGCCTGTCCGTCAATGAAGATGTCCCACCAGCCTACAAGGTGATAGCCCGGCACCTCCATGTTGGTCCAGCGGGTCTTGTTGCGATTGCCCCGTGGAACATTTCCGAAGCCGATGAGCGCCTCAGGGTCGTTGTCATCCGCTTCCACTACTTCAAGCGACAGCGTTCCATCAGGCAGACGCACACGTTTTCCTTTGCTCACCGCCTCACCGTTCTCATCCACCATCGCACGGCTCACATCCATGTCCGCGCGGCCCGGTGAGTTCGGATAATAACCCGCAGGCAGTATTTCTCCAGAGCTGGCATCCGTGTAACGCACGTTGAGGAAGTGATCGATGCTGAGATTGGCCGCAGCGAACATGTTCTGTCCGTAATCACGGCTCTCCCCGTTTACTTCAATGGTCTGCGGCAGGTTGTAGTCCGCAGAGCTGTGCAGGTTGTTGTCCATATCGTTGTCGATAGGGATCAGGTCGTCATCCGTTCCAGAGAAGATCTGACCGGCCAACCAACCGGTGACCAGGCGGTCACGCAGTACACCGTTCGGGAAACCTACACTCTTGTAGAAATCGGCAGGGGCCACGATGGGCAGGATGCATTTGAGGCCCGGCTCATCCTGGTTGATGCGGTGCGCTGCAGCGGCCTGATACTGGTTGTAACCCAAGGCCGATGCACCGAACATGCCGATGCGACCGGTGGTCAGTCCATCCACCGTCTCGTTACTTCCGTCACCGTCCAGATCGTACGCACGCGTCAGACTGTCCACCACGTATTTGATGGTCCAGTACCCGTCCTCATGGCGGTTGCCGTTGCGCGCATCGTTGAAGGCCGTCTTGTCCAGCACGTGCTTATAGTTGGGGTGATAGGCATTCTTGTTCCACGAGTCGCTCATCAGCGGCAGGTACACCCCACCGGATGTGTAGCGGCCACGCATGTCCTGCTTCGCGTAGGCATAGCCCAGAAGACCGATCACAGCGCCTTCCTCGGCATTGCCCGGACCCTTGTCATACGGTGTGCGCGACAGTACCATCGGCAGCTTATAGGGGTTGGGGTTCACCTGCGCAATGGTGTCACCGCCTACGATCTGATAGATTGAATCGTAGAGCAACAACTGCTTGTTGCGCGGCAGCAGCGTCAGGTCGAATGTGATGGGGTCGACACCCGGAATCGGGATATCGAGCACCACCGGAACAATGACGCAATCGCGCAGCACCGGGATGTAGATGTCCGTCATGAGCTTCACGCCATCCGGCATGGTGAACTCCTCGGTGATGACCGTGGTGAGCTCCGTCAGGTCGTCAATGCGGCCGTTCAGAACAGGCTGTCCGATAGCTTGGAACGCAATTGCGGACAGTATCAGTGGGAGGATGAACTTTCTCATTGCTTACTTTCTTTTTTCTTGAAGGTGTTCTTGATGTCCTTGATGTCGACCATCAGTGAACCATAGACCATGGTTCCGATGGTCGGTGAACCGTAGGCCTCAATGCGCTGCTGGTTGTAAATGTTCGATGCCCCTACGCGGAAGGTGGAGTACCACTTCGGAACTTCATAGCTCAACTGAAGGTCGAGCACATGATAGGATGGCACAGTGCCGTCACCGAAAGTGCTCTCCCACTGGAACTCATCCACCCACTGGAAGTTCACACCGAAGCCGAGCCCCTTCCACACCTTGCGGCCTTTCACGCCCAGATTGATCTTGTGCTCCGGGGTGTTGAATCCGGGAATGATCGGGTCGTCCAGGTCCGAGTCGATGAGACGGGCGAAGGTGTAGTTCATCGACACCGTGTAATTCTGACCGATGTAGTAGGCCAGTCCGAGCGTTGCACCCATCGAGCGCACCTCCTGATCGGCATTCACGGGAATCTGATAGATCTGGCGGGTGGGCGAACCCTCAGAGTGCGAGAGCAACTGGTCCACACCGCTCTCCTCCCCTGCAACGGAATTGAACGGCTGCACCACGCGTATCTCCCCGATGAAGTCGGTGTACCAGTTGTAGTAGAAGTTCGCATCCACGAAAAGGCGCTTGAAGAACGTGCCGCGATAACCGACCTCAATCGTCTTCACCTGCTCAGGGCGGATCGGCTTGGCATTGTAGGTCTCCAGTTTACCCGAAGCCACATCATACACCGAATCGGTCCAGAGGTTGTTGACCTGCACGCTATCGATATAGTCGTTGAAAGCCGTCACAGATTCCAGAGTGTAGAGGTTGTCCCAACCGTTAAGGTTGCCTGCGATGATAAGTGGGCCCACATCCAGACGGATGTACTGGTTCTGCAGCGTTGGGCTTCGGAATGCGCTCTGGGCCGCTACACGGAAAATATGGCCTTTCAGGTCATACATGAACGAGAGGCGTGGCGAGAACTGCAATGGGAAGTTCTGGTTCTTGTCCAAACGTACCGAACCCTGAATCTTGAACCTATCGTCAAACAGACGTTTGGTCAATTGCAGGAATCCGCCATACTCGATCTGCGAGAGGTCCACAAACTCTGCATCACGGTCAGCAGCACCATTCTCCAGCGTATCACCCCGATTCACAAGGGTGTCAGCAAAGATCGTCCCGTAACTCTGAGGATCGAACCTGCGGAAGTTCGCTCCAACGAGCACGTCCATCCACTTCCAATCGAACTGGTATTGTCCATCCACATGCTGAAGGCTGGAAAGGTCTGTGAACAAGGACCCTTTCTCCAGATCAGGGTTGGTCACGATGGCCTGACGAAGGGAATCGAATCTGCTCGATCCTGCGGGAATCCATCCATTCGCATCGGCCTGCGCACGGGCAAAAGAATGTGCCTGCTGCACCTCTGCCGCAGAAACACCGTCATCAAAATCGTTACTCATCACGCGGAGCGTGTCGAAGTATGCCCCAAGATACTCGCCCACATAGTCAGAGATGCCCTCCTTGGAGATGTTGATGGCGGTGAACACCGCGTCATATGAGTCCCCGGCATCCTCCAAGGTGGTGTAGGCCCTGATCTTCCAGTTGCGTCCGCCCACTTCCAGCTTGTGCTGCTGGAACATGATGTTGTTGATGCTGTAGCGGTTCGAGCCTTGATAAATGCCTCTGCCCATACCGAACTTATAGGTGTAACTGGCCTCAATATTGTTCTTGAAACGATAGTGGATGGCAGCGGTGGCCTTGGCGCTGAACGCATCTGTATCCGCCACCTCAGACTCCATGTATCCAGGTGCCTGAACATTGATGGTGCCGGGGAAGGCGTTCGGAGACACAAGGCCGAGGTAACCACCCACCAGCGAGATGAAATCATCACGTTCCTCCTGTGTCAATTCCTGATTGAACTGCTGCCGCTCGATAATGGCCGAGAGGTCGACATCGGTCTCAATGTCGCCATAACGGTTGGCCACAGGGTCGTTGGCCACCCAGTCGTCCACCCGCATGTACTGACCAGTGACCTTGATGCCCCAACGGTTCTCCTTGCCCAGCGTAGTAGCGAAACGGAGCTGGCCGTCAATGTAGTTGCGCGTTCCGCCCTTAATCTGTGCCGACAGTCCCTGATAGTCATAGGGATTCTTTGTCTTCATACTCACCACCCCTTGGAAGGCACTCGGTCCGTAGAGGGCCGAGGCCGGACCGCTGATGATCTCCACGCTCTCCAGATCAAGGTCGTTTGCGCCCACCATGTTGCCCACGGGGAAGTTGAGGCCCGGGGCCTGGTTGTCCATCCCGTCCACGAACTGCACCACGCGCACAGGCGCTGTAGAATTGAAACCTCTCATGTTCACCACCTGAAAGCCCATGCTCGAGGTGGTCACGTCCACGCCCTGCAGGTTGCCCAGACCACTGTAGAAATCGCCCGAGGCCACTTCCTGAATGTCGCGCGAATTCATCTTCTGGATGGTGGCCGTACTCTCCAGGATCGTCTCCGACACCCGCGAGCCGGACACCACCACTTCCTGACCGCGCATCACGATCACCTCCAGCGCAACATCGAGTTGAGTGACTGTTCCATCCACTATGATGGTCTGTTTCTGATAGCCGAGGAAGGAGAACTCCAAGGTCTTCGGGGTTGATACGTCCAACGAGATGGTGTAACGGCCGTTGATGTCCGTCATCACACCGGTGGCCGTGCCCTGCACGATCACCGATGCAGCAATCAGCGTCTCTCCGCTCTTCGCGTCCTTCACAACACCGGTGATGGTCTTGTTCTGGGCCTGCGCGACCACGGCTGAAAGCACAAGTACAAGCAGCGTAAGGAGTCTTTTCATGTTCTTTTGTGACGAGGGGTTAAATCCGTGTTAAGACGGGGCCAAGTTGGCAAAGTTTTCCAAACTTCAGTAAGGGTCATGTCAATTCCGATAAGCAACCTTATCCGTAACTCGATGAATGTTGTTTTGAACAGGTGTCGTTCTCGTCCGTTGTTGGCAATTTTGCGCGCCCAGCAACGTTTCCAGACCATGCTCCGATTCCTTCCCCTTCTGCTTCTTATGTGTATGTGCGGCCCTGTCGTGCACGGCCAGATATCCAAACGTTTCAGGCATTCAGTGGGTGCAGCCGCACACATCATCCCTTTCGGGACCGGAGGGGCCAGCGCGGGTTTCGGTGCCTACTACGAACCGCAGTTCAACATCCTCAACCGCTACACCGACTTCTCCATAGCAGCCTCGATGCCCCTCACGCTCGGAGCCCACATCGGTAACAGCTATCTGCCCAACACCTTCTTCTTCGGTCATGTGCCGGTGATGATGGAGGCCAACATCGGGCATTTCGCCACGCGCAGGTTCTACAATGACATCGGCATGGGGGCCGGGGCAGGCTATGCCATGCAGATCACCGACAAGGGTGTGGGCGGTGGCCCCGTGTTCTCGGTGGCGGCACGGGCGTGGGCCGCAGTCACCTCGATCACGGTGCGCTACATCTTCCACCTCAACCTGCAGGGCAGCGGCTACGATACCCACGGGGTGGCCCTAGCCATCAACCTCGGCAGTTTCTTCAAGAAGCTGCGGGCCGACAACGCCCTCGAGAAATGGCAGCGGCCGCGTTGAAGGTCATTGGAATATGGAAAATAGTGTTCGGCCACCCACCCGCAGGCAGGTCTTAGCATTGGCGCTACCTGATAATCATCACATCCAGCCCCGTTCTTGAGGGTAAGGCAGACCCTACGCGCCAGCTAAGGACAGCATAGCGCGGGAGGGCTTCAAATAGTACGCACGAGGCGCAGCCTCGCGCGGGCGGACATCGCCTATCTGACCATCTCTCTTCATTCTATATATGATATGAGTAATTGTGTATTAAACATAATGAGTGTTGTAGTCAAAATCATAATGAATATGTTCATCTTCAATAATTACATATTTAAGTTTATCAATTGATGAGTAGACTTAATTAGATGTTTATTCAGTTTGATAATTCAAGTAATTATCTTTAATAGTCCATTGCTTGAAATATATATAAATCGGCACATTTGAATCTGTCAATGGAGAACACTTTTCCGCCCAAGTGCCCTTCAACCTCACTTCAGCGGGGCCGTTGAACCTTGCTGTGCAGCTGAAGCCCGCCAGCTGACAAGTGGCGCAATGCAATGGGAAGCCCACCGTGGACCAAGGTCTGCGGTGGGTTTCGTGTTTCATAGAAGCGGTAGCAGCTATTGGCCCACCTCGGCTTCCATCAGGAACTGCTTGGAGGCCAGCATATGGGGCTGCATCGGCACATCGGCCTGAACCATTTTCCCCATTCCCATTTTCCATCTTCTGAAACCCCGCAGGGGTAACCCTATTTTTGCGCCCAAACCACTCTCATGGCGCAACGCAAGTACACCATCTCGGTCATTCAGCTCAACCTCAACAACACCGCAGAGGAGAACCGGAAGAAGTGCATCCACTGGATTCGCGAGGCCGCTGCCAAGGGCGCGGAGGTGATCTCGTTGCCCGAGCTATACAGCAGCCACTATTTCTGCCAGAGCGAGGATGTGAGCAACTACGCCTTGGCCGAGCCGTTGGGCGATGTCTCCTTCACCGCCTTCAGTGCCGTGGCGAAGGAACTGGGCGTGGTCATCATCGTGCCGTTCTTCGAGAAGCGGATGGCGGGCATCTATCACAACAGTGCCTACATCATCGACACCGATGGATCGCAGGCGGGGCTCTACCGCAAGATGCACATCCCCGATGACCCCTACTATTACGAGAAATTCTACTTCACTCCGGGCGACCTCGGTTTTCTGAACACGCCCACGGCCAAGGGCAACATCGGCACGCTCATCTGCTGGGACCAATGGTATCCCGAGGGTGCGCGTCTCACGGCACTGAGGGGTGCGGAGGTGCTGTTCTACCCCACGGCCATCGGCTGGCATCCTGCCGAGAAGGCGCAGTACGGTACCAACCAGCACGGGGCGTGGATGAGCGTGATGCGCGGCCATGCGGTAGCCAATGGCGTGTATGTGGCGGCTGCCAACCGCATCGGGCTGGAGAAGTACCTGCCGAACACGGACGGCATCGAGTTCTGGGGTGCATCGTTCATCTGCGGGCCTCAGGGCGAGGTGCTGGCGCAGGCATCTCACGACAAGGAGGAGATATTGCTGGCCGATGTGGACCTCGACCTTCAGGAGAATGTGCGCCAGAACTGGCCCTTCTTCCGCGACCGTAGGATAGACGCCTTCGGGGATATCACCAAGCGCGCCATCGACCGATGAGCAACCTTAGATTCCCCGCAGAATGGGAGCGGCAGCAGGGCGTGCTGCTCTGTTTCCCGCACAATGGTAACGACTGGCCCGGCAAGTTCGGGGCCATCCAGTGGGCCTTCGTGGAGTTCATCAAGAAGGTGGCCGAACGCGAGACGGTGTTCCTTGTGGTGGAAAATGCTGCACAGGAACAGAAGGTGACCGGCATGCTCCGCACGGGCGAGGTGAAACTGAAGAACGTGTCGTTCATCCACCAGCGTACCAACCGCAGCTGGATGCGCGACAGCGGCCCCATCATCGTGCATAACGGCAAGCAGCGTGAGGCCGTCAACTTCCACTTCAACGGCTGGGCCAAGTACCCGAACCACCGCCTCGACCGCTATGTGCCGCGGGCCGTGGCCGCCCACCTCGGCCTTCCGCTGGTTGCTGCCACGCACAAAGGGCGAAACGTGGTGTTGGAGGGCGGTGCGCTGGAGGTGAACGGCAAGGGCACGCTCATCACTACAGAGGAATGCCTGCTGCACCCCAGCATACAGGTGCGCAACGCAGGCTTCACCCGCGAGGACTATGAGGCGGTGTTCCGCGAGTACCTCGGCATCACCAACACCATCTGGCTGGGCGATGGCATCGTGGGCGATGATACCCACGGCCACATTGACGACCTCTGCCGCTTTGTGAATGCCGACACGGTGGTGACGGTGGTGGAGAACGACCCGAAGGATGCCAACTACGCCCCGTTACAGGACAACCTTGCCCGCCTGCGGGCTGCGAAGCTGGAGGACGGCCGCCCGCTCAACATAGTTGAGCTGCCTATGCCGCGCCCCGTGGTGTTCGATGGGCTGCAGATACCGGCCAGCTATGCCAATTTCCTCATCATCAACGGGGCGGTGCTGGTGCCCACCTTCAACGATGCGAACGACCGCCACGCGCTGAACATCCTCGCCTCGTGTTTCCCCGACCGCGAGATCATCCCCATCAGTGCCATCGACCTCATCTGGGGTTTCGGGACGCTGCACTGTTTGAGTCAGCAGATAGCGGGGTGATTGATTGTTTGCGAATGGGAATTTCCGCTAACAATTAGAATAAGGGCAAGAAGTGTTTGTTTTGGGAATTACCATTACTCACGGCAATCACCTGCTGTTTTCTGATGAAACAATGCTATCAGTCGACAATGGGTATTTCAAATTACCCAACAGCTTGAATTTAATCCTTATGGTGTCATTCCCTATGATTTGACACACGACAAGCGTGTCGCTGTTTGCCTCCTTCAAAAGCAGTTTGCCTGCCCGAACAGCATCATTTAAGCTGGTCTCATGGCCATTGGCAAAGTATCCCGACATAATCCGATACCGTTCACCATTGTCGGTCTGAACAAAAATAGAATTGGGGTCGTCCCTAAACCTTTGGGAGTCCATGTTCTGGATTACGTGGGAAACGACCGAATTCATACTCTGTTCAATTCCCAGTAACGGGTACTCCTTGTGCCATCTGTTTATGATATCCTCGTTCTGCTTGTGGTAAATCAGCATGTAGATAACTATCCCTGCAGCTGCAACGAGGAAAATGATGAACTGCGGCTGGGGGGCTTTCATAGTATATTATCAGACCATTTCCAGAACCCCCTCCTATTAAAGGGCGTGTGGATTCACCACTTCAAGACCCTCGATGCCATCAAAGTCCTTGGTGTTCCGGGTAAGGAGTTTCAGGTCATGAACCATGGCAGTGGCCGCGATGATGGCATCGGGCAGCTTCAAACGGTATTGCTTGCGCAGGGCGATGGTCTTGGCCTCCACTTCGTCATCGAGCGGGTAGATCCTGGCCGTGTCAGCAAACTCCTGAATGGTGGCGGGCACATCCTGAAATCCCAACAGTTCCATCCTGTTGATGACCGATAGGTGATGACCCGACTTCAACTGCTGCACCATCAGCGCATTGCCCCCGACAGGAAGCCTTCCTGCCACGAAGTCGATCACCACATTCGTGTCTATCAGAAATCCCTTTCCCATTCCCCACGCATCTTTTCCAGTTGGCGGTGCAGGGCATCGGCCTGTGTCTCTGTGATGCTGCCCTGCATCCGCGAGGCAAGGTCAGCAGGTGCGGTTCTCTTCCGTTTGCGCAGTATCCTGATGACGTTCAGGCGCTCAAGATTCTCCAGCAGCTTGATGGCCGTGCTGTTCGTCAGTTCTATGGTCAGGGTTTCGGGTCGCATCGCGCTCAGATGAGATTCAAAGGTATGGGAAGTTGCCCGACCTTCCATTGTGGGGCGGAAATCATCCCCATCAGCGCCATCGACCTGATCTGGGGTTTCGGGACGCTGCACTGTTTGAGTCAGCAGATTCCTGCATAGCATGGACTCAGTCTGAAAGCTGCAATCAGCCCACAGAGGCCAGTATCTTCTCGAACTCCCGCTCGCCTGTCTCCAATGCGCCATGAACGGTCTGGAAATGACCCTCGGTGTGGGTGGCCTCACCAGCAAAGAATAGTCTGTTGTTCACCGAGGTGGCCAGCGCCTGACGCTTGTTCCCTATGCCCAGCGAACTGAAAGAGTAGGCCCCGCGCACAAAGGGCTCTTTCCCCCAGTCCATGATTCTGCCTTCCTGAAAAGTAGCCGATGCCTGTCCGTTAAATATGCCGTCCAACTCCGCAAGAAGCTCGGGGATGGCGGCCTGACCAAGTGCGCTCAGATACTCGGCCTTCTCGCCCATCAGGAATGCGGCCAGCACATTGTCCGAGCCGCTCTTACCCAGTCCGGCATCGTAGTAGGCCGGGCAGACCGATGCCCCGTTAATGGAGAAGCGGTCCCAGAAATTCTGGCTGAACTTCAGAAACACTTTCATCCCTGCGTCAATACCCACGGTCTGTATGGCATCCAACTTCTCGGTCGGAAGTGCGGGGTAGAAGTCGATGAGACCCGCTTTGAGCACACCGAGTGACACGGTGACCAACACTCTATCGGCCTCATAAACAGTGCCGTTGTCAGTCGTAATGGAGACTGTGCTTCCGGAATAATTGATGGAGGTGACAGGGGCATTGGTCACAATCTCATCCACTACGGATGCTGCCACCACTTCATTGAGGAAGTCAAATTGGGTCCGCGAGCATTTGAAGTCCCGGTCACCAGATGACCATTTCTCAAACTCAAGGGGAGTGTACTTCATGCTGAGCAGCGAGGACCGAGTTCCGAACTCACTCGCCAGCGCTTCCAGCAGGCCGTCATGGTTTGCAGGGAGCCCCAGTTGGGTGGCGTGGGCACGCAGAGAGATGTCAGGGCCACCATAGCTCACCTCACCCTCCAAGATTCTCTGCAACTGCTGCACCGGAGAATCGGGCACAGTGTTCAAAAGGCTGCTCCCGACCCAATATTTCGACTCAGCATTGTCCTCAAACAGCGAGAAGCCTGATTCTTGGGCAAGCGTCTTCGAAAGGGCATTCTGTCCGTGCATCCACTCGGCACCGAGGTCAATGCCGAAGTCTGCAAAACCATCAAGTTTGCGGATACGCCCCCCTATGCGGTCGGATGCCTCAAGGACAATAACCTCGGCCCCATGCTCCTTCAAATTCTTGGCAGCGTAGAGCCCGGCAGCACCGGCACCTACCACAATGACACGAAAGCCTTCGGGGAAACTCCCTAAAGGCTTCTTGCAGCCAAAAAGTGAGGTCGGTAGCAATAACCCGCCTGCAAGGCCGGTTAATACGTTCCGGGTGAACAGTCTGCGCTTCATGGGGGCGAAGTTATCGTAGACGGGAATTTCACGCACTCATCGTGGCATCAGATGAGAGGCTGCACGCTGACTTTACATTGGCGTACTCTGGTCTTCATACACTGACCAGGCAAGGCCGCGCCAACGAGGCCAATCAATGCCAAGGCCCGTTCTGCGTGACGTTGATGATGGATGACCCCTCCACCTTGAACAGCCCGCCCGACATGCCGAACCAGAGTGTTCCCCGACTGTCCTCCAAAGCCGCTTGCAGCCCGAAACCATAGGTGAGGTCCATGCGGTCGGTCGAGTCTATCAATGAGAATTTCGTTCCGTCATAACGGTACGCCCCCATTCCCGTGGCACCTATCCAGATGTTGCCGTCCCGGGTCTGGTAGATGGTGTACACGTCCGTGGCGTGCAGGTCTTTCATCTCCGGGAATGTGGTGAACGAACGGCCATCGTAGCGGCTAACACCCCCTACTCCCTTCCGTTTGTCAGCATCGGGGTGGTCTCTCTCTGCCACCCGGAAACCGAACCAGATGTTGCCCTGCGTGTCCTCCATGATGGCCTGTACACAATCGGAGTTGAGTCCATCTTTTCTGGTGAACTGCGTGAATCTTCCGGTCGAGGGATTGTAACTGCACGCACCATAGCCGCTCCGTCCGAACCAGATGTTCCCCTTGCTGTCTTGAATAATGTCGGTGACCCAATTTGTTGTGGCCTGGTAAGTTGGAACGTCCACATCAGGAACAGGAAGCGGAAAATCAGTGAAGGTGGTGCCATTGAACCGGCACACACCGCCCCATGTGCCCACCCATAGGGTTCCATCCCTGTCGATGAACACCTGTGACACGCGTTCGTTGCTAATGCCATCTTTGGTGGTGTAGTTGGTAAAGACCTTGCCATCATACTTGGAAAGACCCGAGTGCGAACCGAACCACAGGTTGCCCAGGCTGTCCTCGGCAATGCCGGTGACGGTGCTTCCCACGAGTCCATTTGCGACAGAGAGATAGGTGAGCGCGCTGATGCCTTGCGTGCGCGGGACGGCAGGGTCGTAGCAGGCCACGCCATCCCCGATGGTCGAGAACCAGAGTATTCCCTTACTGTCTTCGAACACATTCACCACGTACTCGGCAAGCTGCGGAGCGGTGTCAGACTTCGTGAGTTGAACATCTGCGATGGGTTGCGGCTTACGGGGTTGCTGCCCGCTACATGCACTGGAGAGCAGCGAGGTGAACGAGATGAGCAGTAGGAGGCTTGTACGGTTTTGCATGGAGCCAGATTCATGTGTGGGGTCAAAGCTATCGGCCCCGCACCACGCGGGTGTAAAATGTGTGTAAAACAGTGCAAATAGTGGATGTTGGAACCAATGCGTCTATGAGCGGGATGCTCCATTTCCACCCCACATCAGAACCACACACCATAATCGGAAAGCACTACGATGACCCGAACGCAGAGCTACGCGAGGGACAATAGGGACCGCATGAAGCCGGACTCAGTAGTCCAACCCCTCGGGGCTGAGGCCCACCTCTTGCCACTGACCATCAGTCAGTATCATGGCCGAGGTGTAGCCCACATGGTTGAGCACCTGGGCCGCTGCCGGGAATTCGGCAATGATCTCCTGCGGATGATGCCCATCGCTGTTGAGCATGATGGGGATATCCAGCTCCAAGGCCTGCTCCAAGGCCCACGTGCCGGGATACAGCTCGTTGGACCGCTTCTTATAGAGCCCACGGGTGTTCACCTCCAAGATGGCTCCGCTGTCGGCAATGGCTTCCAAAGTGCTGCGCAGCTCATCGCGGTACCATGGTTCATCCTCCTTGAAGAACACCTCGCGCGAGTTCTGCATCTTGATCTTGTCCAGATGCCCTACGATGTCGGGGCAGTCCTCGTCCAGCATCATGCGGGTGAGCTCGAAATAGCGGGTCACGGCTTTGCGCACATCGCCACCGAATATCTCGTGGAGGCCCTTCTTGAAGATATCGAGCGGGCCATCGATCTCCCATCCCTTGTCCGACCCGAAGCCGTCCACGAAATGCACGGAGCCGATGGTGTAATCCAGTCCGGCCGTCTGCAGGAAATGGGCGGTGGGGCCCATGCGGTCGGGCACATAGTCCACCTCCAACCCCAGCAGCACCTCGATGCGGTCGGCATATTTCTGCTTGAGCCGGGCGATCTCGAGCGTGTATTCCTCCAGCGATTCGATGTTCATCGCCCATTTGCACTCGAAGAACGGGATGGGGGCATGGGATGAGAAACCATACACCTTCATGCCTGCCGCAAGGGCGGCCTTCACATAGACTTCGGGCGCATCGGTCCCGTCACAGTAGTTGGTGTGGCTGTGGTAATTGTTCCAGGTCATACGTGGCTATTGGCGCAGAATAGATGGAGCGAAGATGCGAAATCGTTGATTATCTGTGCACAACACCCATGTTAATTCATCGACAGGGGCGCATGCAGTGGTCCGCGACCCCGTGCCAGACCGTCTTTCAGGGGCTTTCAAATGTCGGCCATCCTACATTGTCAGAATTTATTAGTTTTCGCAGGTCCAACCAACCCCCCAACCCCTCATGAAAACCGCGTTCAAATTCCTTGGCGTCCTTGCCGTTGTGCTCATCGTGGCCGTTGCCGGTGCGATGACCTATGTGAAGACCATGCTGCCCGATGTGGGCCCTGCGCCCGACCTCACCGTAGAGATCACCCCCGAACGCTTGGAGCGTGGGTCGTATCTCGCCAACCACGTGATGCTGTGCATGGACTGCCATGCCGTGCGCGATTTCAGTCAATTCTCCGGGCCTCCCACTCCGGGCACGTTGGGCGCAGGTGGCGACATCTTCGACCAGAAGTTCGGTTTCCCCGGCAAGTTCGTGGCCCGCAACATCACCCCGCACGGGGTGGGCGACTGGACGGACGGGGAGCTCTTCCGCGCCATCACCGCAGGGGTGAGCAAGGACGGCCATGCCTTCTTCCCTATCATGCCCTACAAGAACTATAGCAAGATGGACCCTGAGGACATCTACGCGGTCATTGCTTACATCCGCACACTGGAGCCCGTGGTGAACGACCTGCCAGTGTCCGAGCCCGACTTCCCTTTCAACTTCATCATCAACACCATCCCCCAGAAGGCTGAGCTTGGCAAACGGCCTGCGGACAAGAGTTCGTTGGAATATGGCGCGTATATGGCCAACGCGGCAGGCTGCAACGAGTGTCACACCAAGACGGTGAAAGGCGAAGTGGTGGGTGCTCCCTATGCCGGTGGGTTCGAGTTCCCACTGGGCGGAGGCACCATCGTACGCTCGATGAACATCACCCCACACGAGACCGGCATCGGAAATTGGACCGAGGAGGCCTTCATCGCACGGTTCAAGATGTATGCCGACAGCAGCTACACCCCACAGCAGGTGAGACCGGGCGAGTTCCAGACCGCCATGCCCTGGATCATGTATGCCGGCATGGACACGGCCGACCTTGCGGCCATCTACCGATTCCTACGCACGGTTCCGGCCGTGGAGAACACCGTGGAACGGTTCACGCCCGGAAGCTGAGTCGCTCGCCTCAGAGCCTGTTGAGGAGTGCGCGGAGGCCTGTCTTCTCGTCCATCTCCAGCTTCATGATACGGAGGCGCAGCATCTGCAGCTCAAGCTGATTCTCGACCAAGGAGCGCAGTTCCCACTGGGCTTCCTTGTCTGCCTCGCGGCCTGCATAGGCGCTGGTACTGATGCGCTCACCGTAGTGGATGTACTGCCGCTCGGGGCGGGGTATGAGCGTGGGGCCCAGACCGCGCACCAAGGGCGGGAAGGTCTCCCCGTCCTTGAAGAACTTCGCGGCCAGCCCACTGCTCTTGAGCCACGACCCGAACTTCGAGTCCATGATGTCGTCCGTATCGGCCACGATATCGTAGGCATCATCAGCCCCGACCTGCGCCACGGTGATGATGTCGTAGCCGTGCTTGATGGCCATGCGGGCAAAACCGGTGCGGTCCTTCCAGGTGAGCTGATGCAGTTCGCTTTTGCGTTTGCAGGTCTCGCGGCCACCCCCGGGATAGACGATGATGTTCTCGCCCGCCTCCATCATGGCATCGCAATTCTCGCGCGATCCGCGCACAAATCCCATGACATTGGACCCGAGGTCGCGCCAGCCGGGCAGGCGGTAGTGGAAATCGTCCACCAGCGAACGGCAGAACACATCCTTGCGCAGATAGAGCTCTGCTGCCCAGAGCGTGCCGTCCAGCACACCGATCACGTTGTGGTTCGTCACGTAGAGCGCGGGGCGCGATGTATCGAGGTCGTCCAGCCCGATGAACACCGGGTCCAGATACAGCTTGAACGGGGCGATGATGCGTCTTACCACATCCTTCGAGGGGGGGATGAAACCGGGCGTATAATCGCCTACGCGGAGGTCTTGGTCTGCCATGCGGCAAAAGTAGGCGAGTCAGCGGCAGTGATGCAAAGAAATAGTTGCACGTCAGTAGGTTATCTCCACGCTCACCGTGTCATAGGCCAAGGTGGTGCGTTCCTGGGCAATGATGACCGTGGCGCCATCGATGTTGCGGTAGTTGCCGGAGTGGACCACCGTGGAGCCCCCGAAGGCCAGGCATGTGAAGGTGGTATCGAACACCTCGCCCTCGCGGATGATGCGCAACTGCGCGCAGCAGTACCCGCAGCCATCAGAGGGTGCATCCACCGTCACATCGATGCGCTGCGAGGCATTGGTGTTGTGCAGTCGCGTTCGCACCCAAGCCTTGGGCTGCAACGCGAAGGTGCGCTCGAAGGCCCCGGAGATGGGCACATCGTCCGGACTGATGGGAAAGGTGCCCGGGAAATGGGACGGATGCACGGCCGAGAGGCGGAAGGCCGTGAACACCGCCTTGTCCACCTCTATGGTGAACCGTCCCTGCCCATCGGTGAGGGCCGTGCCCAAAGTCTGGTAATTGGGATTGAAAGAGCTGCCCGAGATGCGCTGTCCGCTGAGCACCACCTCCACCGCCTCCAAGGGCTGGCCCTGTGCAGAGGTGACCTCACATGCGAAAACAAAGGTTTCCGAGGGTTCATCGCAGCCCGCGCAGGTCAGCAGCAGGGCCGAAAAAAGCGTTAAGGCGAACAGGTCCTTTGCCATCAGCGTCAAATTTAGCTGCCGTGCCGCCATCTGTCTGCATACGTGTGTGTGCATCGCGTTGTGAATATGTACGTTTGGTTCGCCAACCGTCCTTTAATGAGAAACCTGCTCCCCCTCCTGTTCTGCATCTGCACCCTCACATCTGCGAGCGCTGCTGATGGCGACACCACCACTGTGCGTGCCCACGACAGCCGCGACATCGGCTGGTGGGGCGCCTATGACGATTGGGGCGTATTCCCTCCGGCCGGCACGCCCTACCGCCAAGTGCTGATGCACTTCACCATGGGCTGTGCCAGCACAGGCTGCAGCGACTGGGACTACACCGTGCAGATAGACCTCCGCCACCGCACAGGCGTGCTCGACAGTACCCTGCAGCAGGCCCCGAATTTCACCGTGAACGGGACGCAGGTACCCACACTTAGCTACACCACAGAGCACACTTTCACCACCACGTGGGACGGAGAAACGGTGGACACGCTCTACAGCGACACGCTCCACATCACAGTCTATGCCGACCCGGAAGACCCGTTCAGCCCCACCTCCAACTTCTTCGCCTTCCCTGCCGATATCACCTATGATGTGTTCGATACCGAGGGTAACGTGATAGGCACAGGCACCTTCATAGAGGAAGGAGCACTTGAACTTTCACTCACCGATGTGTACACGGTTTTCGAGGTGATCGATGACTATGAGCTTGGACGGGCCATCACCCCGTATGGTGGCTACATGGCGAATGGACAGGTGGGCTTCAACAACAATTGGGAACACCGTTTCACCTATGATGTGACGGCTTACCAGCACCTGTTGCATGACTCGGTGGAGTTCCGCGCCTTCTATGGCGGTTGGAGCAGCGGGTTCAGCGTGACGCTCGACTTCGAAATGATCGAGGGTACTCCCCCGATGGATGTGCTGCGCATCGGCCGGGTGTATGACAGCGGACCGGGCGGATTCAACTATCCGAACTCGTCCACCTTCGAGGCCGCCAGTGTGCCAGCGAAGAGCATTGCGTTCCATCCCGACACGGAGGGCGCCATCGCACGGATGTTCGTCACCGGTCATGGGCAGGCGGGCGAGTTCACTCCCAACATCAACTACTCCGTGAAGGCGAATGGCGCCACCATGGGCCAGCAGCAGATCTGGAAAGGCGACTGCGGCATGAATGCCATCTACCCGCAGGGCGGCACGTGGGTGTATGACCGTGCCAACTGGTGCCCAGGCGAGGCGGTGCCCATCTGGGACCATGACCTCACGTCTAACATCACCGGTGGACAGGAGAATACCATCAATGTGGATTTCACACCCTTCAACCCCTCGGCAGCGGCCTCCTACATCCTCGAGTTGCAACTGATCGAGCATGCCGCGCCCAATTTCACCTTGGATGCCGAGGTGGTAGACATTGTGACGCCATCGGTGAAGGATATTCATAAGCGCTTCAATCCCAATTGCGGGAGCCCCCGCATCGTCATCCGCAACAGCGGCAGCACGGTGCTCACCTCGGCCATCATCACCTATGGTCTGGAAGGTGGGGCCTCTCAGACCTACACTTGGACGGGCAACCTCGGGTTCCTCAAGAGCGAGGTGGTGGACCTCCCGACCTTGGGCGACTGGGGAGGTGGCCACCGCACCTTTTTCGCAACCATTTCGGCCCCCAACGGTGGCGCGGACCAATATGCCGCCAATGATGCGTACCGCAGCGAATTCATTGCCCCACCGGTGATCACAGGCACAGAGGCCATCGTGCTGGAGGTGCGCAGCAACAACTTCGGTACGCACAACCCCTATCGCCTGATGGACGATGCGGGCAACGTGATCTTTGAGCGCAGCACCATGGCCAACAACACCACCTACAAGGACACCATCTATCTGGCCCACGGATGCTACCGTTTCCAGATGACCGATGCGCAGGACAACGGCCTCTCCTGGTGGGCGGCCACCAACCAGGGCAGCGGTTTCGCCCGCATCAAGAAGCTGGGGTCCACGGCCACGTTCAAGAATTTCCAGGCCGATTTCGGATCCGAGATATCGTACTGGTTCACGATGGGTGCCCCGCTCGGGAATGAGGAAATGGTCGATGCGGCCTCGGCAGCGATGAAGGTGTGGCCCAATCCCACCACCTTCGGCACAAGCCTCCAGGTGAGCCTGCAGCTCGCACAGCGCGACCATGTTACGCTTGAGCTTCTGGACATCACAGGACGCTCAGTATGGAGCAAGGACCTGGGTGCGGTGAACAGCATCAGCCATGTCATAGAAACCCACGCCCTCCGTGCCGGACTCTACGTGGTGCGGGCCGTAGGCCGCAGCGGTCAATGGACCGAGCGGGTGGTATTGCATTAAATTCGCACCATGCTCCTCGCCACCGCCCTCACGGACTGGATACTCCCGATCCTCTCCCTCGCCCTGCTGGGGCTGGCCTATGGGGCGCTCACCGCGAGAGTGAACCGCCTGCGGCTGAAGGACCAGTTGGAGCTGGAGAAGATGGAGGCCGAGCGCCTGAAACATCTCGATAAGGTGCGCAGCGATTTCTTCAGCAATGTGACGCATGAGTTCCGCACCCCGCTGACGCTCATTCTCGGCCACTTGGACCAAGTGATCGCCAAGGTGGACGATGAACGCACCCGCAGAGAGCTGCGCATCGTTCAGCGCAACGCCAAGCAGTTGGGCAAGCTCATCAACCAGCTGTTGGACATTGCCAAGATCGAGGCGGACCGCATGGACCTCAACCTGCGCCACGGTAATATCGTCAGCTTTCTCAAGGACATACAGACCAGCTTCAAGTCCATGTCCGATGCCAAGAGGGTGGCACTGGTGTTCGAGTCGTCCGAGGAGGTGATTGACATGAGCTTCGACCCCGACAAGATCGAACTCATCTTCTACAACCTGTTGTCCAACGCCTTCAAATTCACGGAGAACGGGGAGGTGGCCCTGCGTATCAGCCGCGTTGAGAAGGATGGAAAGCCCTTTGTGCGCCTCGCCATTCAGGATACAGGCATCGGTATTGTTGAAGACCAGATACCACGTGTTTTCGACCGGTTCTACCAGTCGGAGAGCGCACGCTGGCTCAAAAACAAGGGCACGGGCATCGGGCTGGCATTGGTGAAAGACCTCGTGGAGCTGCATCAGGGTCACATCGACCTGAAGAGCATTGCCGGAGTGGGCACCGAGATCACCATCCTGCTGCCCCTGGTGCATGACATCGTGGGAGAGAGGAACGGCAAACCCGTTCCCGCACTGGATGAGGTGAACCCGGAGATCGAGATGGCCATGCCCGAACCGGTGCAGAGCACAACGCTCTCCGAATTCGAGCTGGACGCGCAGAACATCATTCTGGTGGTGGAGGACAACGATGACATCCGGAGGTTCGTCAGCCTCACCCTGAATAGCGACTACCGCATCTTCGAGGCCAACAACGGCACTACCGGATGGGAAATGGCCAAGGAACTGGTGCCCGACCTCATCATCACCGACATCATGATGCCAGGTATGGACGGCTACCAACTCACCAAACAGGTGAAAAAACATGAGCACACCAGCCACATTCCCGTCATCATGCTCACAGCGCGGGCGGGCGAGGACAGCCGCATAGAGGGTCTGCGCACCGGGGCCGATGCCTACATTCCTAAACCTTTCAGCGGCAAGGAGCTGCAGGCACAGATCCACAACCTCATCTCACAACGGCAGCACCTCAAACAGAAGTATTCGCGCAACATGCTGATGCGTCCCAACGAGGTGAAAGAGCCCTCGATGGAGGAGAAATTCCTGCTGCGGGTGCGCTCCATTGTGGAGAAGCACATGGCCAACGAGCATTTCAGCGTGGAGGAACTGGCCGCAGAGGTAGGCCTGAGCCGTGCACAGCTCCACCGAAAACTCATCGCCCTCACAGGGGTCTCGGCCAGCCGCTATGTGCGCAATTTCCGTCTGGAGCACGCCATGGACCTGCTCAAGAAGAACGTGGGCACCGTCTCGGAGATAGCCTATCGAGTCGGGTTCAGCAGTCCGGCCTATTTCACCAAATGTTTCACCGAGGATTTCGGCATACCCCCGAGCCAGATTCGCAAGGAGAGTTGAAAATCGAAAATCTTGTCCTTCTGCAGGTTTGAACCTTCCCCAACTGTTCCTCAAGCATTTTCCATTTCCACTGTTCCATTTTTCTCTTAACGAATGAGTTTCAGTAAGGCCATCAACGCGGGAGCCGTTTCTCCAACGTTTGCAGACAGACTGCCGTATTATCTCACCCTCGTGGGCGGCTCACTGCTGTTGGTGACCATTCCGTGGCTGGCGGTGGTCATTGCGCTCACTATGCTGTGGTATGGCATGATCGGTTGGACGTATCGTACCGCTCCCGCCATATGGTTCGGTAATAAGATGAGTGCAGCCGCGCTTTGGCTCGGCAAGCTGATTCTGCGCGATGAGCGCGACAGCCCGTACCTGTTCTCCTATTTCGGCATCGGGGTCTATGCTCCGCTGCTCTTTATCGGGTCATATTGGGTGCAGGTCACGTATCTGGATGCAGGAAATAGCTGGGGCTGGCCGAATTGGCTGGCCGCTCTGGCCTACAACGTGCTGAACTACGGACCCTACTTCGCCTTCTTCTCTCAGGTGGCCACCATGATCCACAAGGAAGGGCACTCGCCCAAGGGCATCTTCAAAGGGAAACTCTCCTTCCTGAACAACTACCACGGCCATGTGCTTTCGCTGCTCTACGGCCATGTGCCTCAGGGCTATCCGATGGGTCACATGCGCATCCACCACAAGCATGACAACGCCCCCGATGACGTGACGAGCACGGTGTATTACGACCGTTCGCATGCGGCCCGTTTCCTGCTCTACATGGTGGAATTCGCCCTTTTCTGGAGCGGCATCTCTGTGGCGAACTACCATCTGCGCAAGGGAAAGATGGAGGAGTTCGGTAAAATGGTGTTGGGCATGTTGGCGTTCTATGGCGTGATCGCTGCGGTGCTGTATGTGAATTTCTGGTTCGGGGTGGCCTATCTGGTCATCCCCCACCTGTCGTGCATCTTTCTGCTGGCGGCCATCAACTACACCTGGCACGCCTGGACCGACCCTTCAGAACCCAAGAACATCTACAAGAACAGTATCACCGTACTCGATGGGCAGTACAACGTCTATAACGAGGACTTCCACGTGGAGCACCACAAGCGTCCGCAGACACACTGGCGCGAGTATCCCATCAACTTTGAGAAGCACAGGGACGAGTATGCCAAGAACCGCGCGGTCATCTTCCGCGACACGCAGGCCTTCGAAGTGTTCTTCCTTATCCTCTTCAGCGACTATGAGAAGATGGCCGACAAATTCGTGGACCTCAATGGCGACATGACCCGCGAGGACATCATCACACTGTTGAAACACAGATTGCAGCCCGTTCATTGATGCGTTTTCTCCTCCCCATTCTCCTATTTTCCATTCTCCATTCTCCAACCACGGCCCAGCCGATAGATGAGTACATCGACCTGCAGTTGCATCCCTGCATGCACCTCACCTACAAGTTCTTCAAGCCGGGACTGACGTGGTTCGATGAGGCCCATCCGCCCGAGCTGAGCCACAAGCATCTGCTCACCAATATCTGCTACGCCAACTATTTCAAGGGCAACAAAGGAGCGCGCATTCTCTGCGTAGGCGCGCTGACCAAGGAGCTCATCGGCAGTCCGAAGCGGGCCAGGCGCATCATCATGAGTCAGATAGACTATGTGAACAATTTCGTGGCCGAGAATCCCGATGATTTTGCTGTGGCGCGTTCACCGCAGGAACTGCGCGACCTCGTTCACAACACCGAGAAGACCATCTTCGTGCATTGCATCGAGGGCGGACGCAATCTGGTGAACAGTCAGGAAGACGCGCAGTTCTGGGCCAATCAGGGCGTGGCGTTCATCACGCTCATTCACTTGGTGGACTGGAAGTATGGCGGGTCGGGCATCCGTCCGGGATTCGCCACCAACCTGCTCAATCTGGGCGGGCATTTCAAGCGGGAGGAGAAACGCGGACTGAAGGACAGGGGCAGACAGGCCATCCTCTGGCTCGCCAACGCAGGCGTGATGACAGACATTACCCATATGAGCGACCAGGCCCGCAAGGACGCCATCGCCTTCATGGGCGAGAAGGGCATTCCGCCTATCTCCACCCACGATTTCTTCAAGCCCATCCACAACCAACCGCGCGGCATGGAAGAGGAGGACATCCTGAACGTGTACCGTCACAACGGTTTCGTATCGCTGGCAGCGAGCGGCATCGCCACCATGGCCTACAAGCCCCGCGCAGATTACAAGGCCAAGATCGAGGCATTGGAATCATACTGCAACGGCAGCATCGACTCCTACAAGTTCACCTACCTCGCGGTGAAGAAGCATATCGAAAGCAATGTGTCGGCCATCTATGGCGATTCGGTGAAATTGGAGAACATGACCGAGGCCGAGAAGGTGAATCTCTGCATCGGTTTTCAGACGGATTTCAACGGCTGGCTCGACCACCACATTCCACGCTATGGGCCGGAGGGCTGCTACCCGATCGTGTCGGGTGTGGCGTATGAGGCGGTGGACACGCTGGGGCTGGCGCACCCCGGACTGATGGAATCGCACTGGCGGGTGCTGGAGAACGAAGGCGTTGACCTTGCGCCTGTGAGGCGTTCGAGCGAGAAATTCACGCAACTCTGGGAGCAGTTCATCGCCAATCGAGGGCGTTTCAACTGATTAATGTTCAATTAGGACGAATCTGCGAGAGAACGGTTCAAAGGCCGTAGGTCTTACGAATGGTTACTTTTGCCGACCCCCTCATAAATCATTTTGTATGACCATTACGTCCAAGTCCTCCACGCTTCCGCTCTCCCATCTTGCGGAGAACCTCATAGGCTCAGAGATCATCCGCATCGCAGGTCGCATCAACGAACGCATCGCTGCCGGTGAGAAGATCTCGAACCTCACCATCGGTGACTTCGATCCCAAGGTGTTCCCGCTTCCCGAGGCGTATCTCAACGAGATCGTCAACGCCTACAGGGAAGGCCAAACGAACTATCCGCCTGCCAATGGCGTGGAGGTGTTGCGCACCGCAGTGAGCCACTACCTGAAGCGCACGCAAGGACTGGATTACGACAAGGAATGCGTGCTCATATCCGGTGGGGCCCGCCCGCTCATCTATGCCGCCTACCGCGCCATTGTGGACGAAGGCGACACCGTGGTGTTCCCCATCCCGAGCTGGAACAACAACCATTACAGTTTCCTCACAGGGGCAAAAGTGGTCGCGGTGGACACCACGGCCGAGAACCGTTTCCTGCCCACGGCCGAGGACCTGAGGCCACATCTGGCCGAGGCCACTCTGGTAGCAGTGTGTTCACCATTGAATCCGACCGGAACTTCATTCACCGCAGACCAACTCGGTGCGATATGTGACCTCATCTTGGAGGAGAACTCCAGAAGGGAGGGTCGCAAACCGCTCTACCTGCTGTATGACCAGATCTACAGCGCACTCACCCTGCATGGCACCAAGCACATCGACCCTGTGTCGCTGAGGCCGGAGATGCGGCCTTACACCGTTTACATTGACGGGGTATCGAAGGCATTTGCCGCCACAGGTGTGCGCGTGGGCTGGACGTTCGGTCCGGAACGCGTGGTGGCCAAGATGCGCGCCATATTGAGCCACGTGGGTGCCTGGGCACCGAAACCCGAGCAGATTGCCACCGCAAGACTGCTGCAGAACGAGGCTGAGACCGACCGCATCATCCAGAAGCATCGCGATATGGTGACGGAGCGCGTGGACGCCCTTCACGAAGGCTTCTCGAAGATGAAGGCCGAGGGTTTCCCAGTAGATTCCATTAAGGCCGAAGGGGCCATGTACCTCACCGTGAAGATTGACCTGATGGGCATGACCATTCCCAACGGGAAAACAGTGAACGATGCTGAACAGGTGACCCATTTCCTGCTGGAAGAGGCCAACCTCGGTCTGGTGCCGTTCTACGCATTCGGGGCATCGCGCAGCAATCCTTGGTTCCGCATCTCGGTCGGGACCCTTCGGATGGATCAGGTGCCTGTCATATTCGATCATCTGCGTAAGGCTTTGGCCTTCACCCTGTGATGGCGGCCAACAGCAGGAATTACGTGGTCATCATGGCAGGTGGGATCGGTTCCCGCTTCTGGCCCATGAGCCGCACGGACCATCCCAAGCAGTTCCTCGATATTCTGGGAACAGGCAGGACGCTGCTCCAGCAGACCTACGACCGCTCACTGGCCGTTTGCCCGAAAGAGAACATTCTGGTGGTGACCAACGCCTCCTATCGTGACCTGGTGCTCAATCAGCTGCCAGAACTGACCGATGCGCAGGTGCTTCTGGAGCCCGCCCGTAGAAACACCGCACCTTGCATCGCCTATGCCGCCTTCCACATCCATGCCCAGAACCCTGACGCCTGCATGGTGGTGGCCCCCTCGGACCACCTCATTCTGAAGGAGGAGGCCTATACCAAGCTGGTGAACAAGGCCCTGAAAGTGGCGGCCGCTGAAGATGCGCTCATCACCCTCGGCATCAAGCCCACACGGCCTGACACCGGATACGGTTACATCCAGTTCAAGGAGGAGCCATCGGCCACAGACAAGGCGGTGAAGAAGGTGAAGACCTTTACCGAGAAGCCCGACCTTGAGATGGCCGAGCAGTTCATCGCCAGTGGGGAATTCCTGTGGAATGCAGGCATTTTCGTGTGGTCGGCAGCGAGCATATTGCGCTCTTTTGCCACCCATCTTCCGGAGGAATATCAACTCTTTGATGATGGCAGGATGAATTTCGGGACTGACCGGGAGAAGGCCTTTATCGAGCGCACCTATAGCCAGTGCACCAACATCTCCATCGACTATGGCATCATGGAGAAGGCAGAGAATGTGTACACCTTGGCCTCGGACATCGGTTGGAGCGACCTCGGCACGTGGGGATCGCTCTATTCCTTCTCGGACAAGAATGCCGATGGCAACGTAATCCAGGGCCGCAATGTGGTGGTATATGACACGCACAACTGCATCATCAACGTTCCCAAGGACAAGCTGGTGGTGCTGCAGGGCATGGAGGACATGATCGTGGTGGAGAGCGATGGCATCCTGCTCGTCTGCAAGCGCGATGAGGAGCAGCAGATCAAACGCATCGTGAACGATGTGAAGGCCACCAAGGGCGACCGCTTCGTCTGACCTGAGCCTACTCTTCAACTCCCATTTTCCTTTTATCCATTTTCAATTTTCCCCCTTAACAGGGAGAATACCTTTGCCGCCATGATACTGGTAACCGGAGGAACCGGTCTGTTGGGAGCCCATGTGCTCCACAGACTATTGGAAGAGGGAAAACAGGTGCGCGCGTTGCACCGCAGTGCCAAGAGTCTCGCCACCGTGCGCGACATTCTCCGCCATCATGCGGACGACCCCGAAACCCTCATGCAGCGCATCGAATGGGTGCAGGGCGACATTCTAGACATTCCCGCGATGGAGGCGGCCATGGAAGGCGTGACAGACGTCTATCACATCGCGGCCACCGTGTCGTTCGACCCGAAGGACCGCGATTTCATGTTCAAGGTGAATGTGGAAGGCACGGCCAACGTGGTCAATCTCTGTCTGGAGCGGGAAGGTGTGCGCCTCTGCCACGTGAGTTCCGTGGCTGCACTGGGCCGTGTGGAGGGTCAGGGCCTGATCGATGAGGAGACCGTTTGGAAGGACTCTGAACGCAACTCCAACTATGGCAAGAGCAAGCGCAAGGCCGAGATGGAGGTGTGGCGCGGAATGGCCGAGGGGCTGGATGCGGTGATCGTGAATCCGTGCATCATCCTCGGCCCGGGAGATTGGAACCAGAGCAGCGCGGCCCTCTTCACCAAAGTGTGGAACGGACTGCCCTACTACACCGAAGGTGAGAACGCGATGGTCGATGTGCGCGATGTGGCAGCCGTGATGGTGCTGCTGATGGAGCGCGGCATCTTCGGCCAGCGGTTCATTGTGACGCAGGGCAACCACCGTCTGGTGGATGTGGTGAACCTGATCGCGGACGGACTCGGAAAGAAGCGGCCCACCACGAAGGCATCACCCCTGCTCATGGCCTTGGCATGGCGGGCCGAGAAGCTGCGCTGCATCCTTACGGGCGCCAAGCCGTTCATCACCCGCGAAACGGCCGACAACGCCCTGCATGTCAGCCATTACTCCAACGCCAAGCTCCTGAAGGCCCTGCCCGATTTCCAGTTCCGGCCGTTGGCGGACACGGTGAAGGACGTGAGCGCCATGTTCCTGCGTGACCACCGCAATAAGGCCTGATTTTCTTCCTACGGCTGAGGAAGGCGATAGGCCCGCACTCCCTCTGAGGTATAAATCGGCTCCCCTACCAATACTGTGATTCCGGCCTGTGCCTCCACGGCAGGGCTGTTGGTCAACAGATGCGTGGCCCCCTCCTGTATGCGCTGCTGGAGTTGTTCAGCGGTCAGCGCATCGTCTTTGAAGGCCCAGCCCTTTCTGCGCAGATGGTAGAGGAAGATGTGGCCGGATACGTCATTCCCCACCACACATTGGGCATCCATTGGGAGCATGGCGCGCAACGGGGCCGCGTTCTCCCAGAGGTCTTTGTTGAGTCCCGATACCTTCCACCGCACCTCGGCCTTGAGTACGCAGGTGATGGGCAGCACGATGAGCGGAATCAGCACCCAACGCCTCCAACAGTGGACCTGTGCCAGCGACCAATGCACCCCGGCCGCCACGCCTGCGAACACCAGTGGAACGAACGGCATGAGGTAATAGTCGTGCCCATAGCCGATGGCGTGCAGCTCGAAGAAGTAATAGGCATAGATGAACGGCAGGGTGGCCAGCAGTGGCCAGCAGCGCCAGTCGCCCCATAGTTTCCTGCGGAAAAGCAGCCACAGTCCGATGAGGAAGAACGGGACGTTGGCGTAGTTCATGATCATCTCGGGCAGCACCATCGTCCACACCCGTTTCAGGATCTCGAAGGTCTCCTTGGGGTTGTCCCACCCGCCCGTGAGCACCGCGTTTCCCTGCCATGTGGGGATGACCCACGCATACCACAGGGCCGTGGGCAACAGCAGCATCAGACCGATGATGGCCGCGAGGATCCCCGTCCGCCATCCGCTTCGGAGCATCGTTATCCACGCAGGCAGCAGGGCTGCGGCCAGCACAATGAAGGGCAGTTTGCAGGCTGCGGCCAGCGTGAAGAACAGCGCGGCCACCGTGAAACGGTCCAGCCCCATCTGCCTGTCGCCCACCGTGGCGGCAAGGCCCAGCATGGCCCACATCAGGGCCATATTGTCGGGCATGGGGTTGATGGAATAGTAGTAGAACAGCGGGCTGAAGATGAGTCCAACGGTGGCGACCCCGGCCGTGAGTGCGCTGCCCGTGAGGCGCAGCACCATTTCGCGGAAGGCGAACAGCGTCAGCAGCCCCATCAGGAAGGTGAGTATGCGCGAGATGGCCGGGTGGTCGCCCAGCAGGCGATAGGGCCACGCAAAGAGCCACTGCATCAGCGGGAATTCCATGCGCAGCGCGTCTGTGCCCGTGCCCAGATTGTTGACCCTTGGCGTGAGGATATCACCGTCCTGAAACGCGAAATTGAGGATGGTGGTCTGTGTCTGCGTCTGCCGCCAACTGTGGTAGCCTGCGAACTCCTCGCCCACGTGGTGCGCCCGCATCAGCAGGCTGAGCAGTGCTATGAGGAGAACGTATCCGCCCCTTTCAAGGATATGCAGCCTGTTCATCGGGTTGAAAGCTGGGGCGAAGGTCGGGGCAAACAGCTTTTCCTAAATCTGCACGTGAAGATGATAGCGAGTCATATCCTTTTCTATGACCTGCGCGTGTAGATGATAGCGAGTCATATCCTTTCCTATGACCTGCGCGTGTAGATGATAGCAAGTCATATCCTTTCCTACGACCTGCGCGTGTAGATGATAGCAAGTCATATCCTTTCCTACGACCTGCGATTGTAAGTGATAGCAAATCATATCCTTTGCTATGACCTGCGCGTGCAAACGCACCGATAGGGCGCTCCAAGAAGGTGCGCTATGAGAGTGCCCTTTCCAATGTCACTTGCCTGCTTCCAACTGTTCTGCCAGTTCGATAAGGCCCTTCCGCATCTCCTCCACCTTGGCAATGGTGACGTCCTTGCGCATCTGGGTCATACCGGTGTTGGCGTTGACCAGTTCGTCCTCCTTGTCCAGAAGAGCCAGTCCTTCCTCGATGGTCTGCTTGGCAAGGGCGGGCTCGTGGAGAAAATTCATCTGAATCTTGGCCAGCCGCCCGAACATCTCCAGGGCCAGGATGTCGGGTTCTCTCCGCTGGGTTTCCGCATAGGTGCGCAGGCCCTTCTCGATCACCTCCTTCGCTCGCAGGCTGTCGCCCTGTTGCAGCAGCGTGCGCGACAGATAGTTGTAGGCCAGTTGATAGGTGCTGTCGAGGGCAAGCATGTAACCTGAACACAGCAGGATCCTTCCCATCAGGGTCCGCTTCACCTCAAGGTCCTTCTGCGATGCTATTCCTTGGAAATTCTGATTAGCCGCGTTCATCAGCTCTCGCTTCAACAGCAATGTCTGATTGTCCGACCTCTTCTTCAGTCCGGCATCGGCCTCTGCCACGTAAGCTGCCTTCAGATGACGGAACGACCCAGAGAGGAGCCCCATCTGTCCGGCCGAGATTCCCTCCTTGCTCGGGGCCGTGCCCCTACCATTCGAAAACTCCTGCAACTGCGCTTCGCTGAGCAGACAATGGGCCATGGCCAGCTCCTTGGGAGCGAGCTTGGCAGAATCCTGCAATGCAGCCGTCAATAGACCGCTGGCGGCACCGAAATCCTTTCTTTTCAGCATGGCTGCCGCACTATCAATGGCCGCGGTCTGCGCCAGCGCATAGGTGGCGAGCAGAAGGACGAGCAGAACCGATGCCGATAATCTCATGGGATTCCTTTTTGGAGAGGAGACAATTCCTGCCAAACTTAAGACCTTTTGCAACAGGTCTCTGAATCTCCGAAATCACCTTGCTGCGCGTGGCACTCAGGGTTCTGGCCTGTACTTCCCCTTCGGATGGCGGCTCTGGTGGAAAACTGAGACGATGACCACCGACCGTGCCTGCTCATCCACGATATAGACCACGGTGTAAGGGTAGCGTTCCATGAGCACCTCCCTCAATCCTTCCTCATAACTGGGCCACATCTTCGGGTCAAGGCAGATGCGTCCGATCACTTCATCGAGTTCGGTGAGGAATCCCTCGGCCGCAGGTATGCTACGCTGAAGATACCAGTCGAAGGAAGTCTCAATGTCCTCCTGTGCCTTGGGGTCAATGTGGTGGATGAACATCACCTGCCCTTTGCCGCAGCCAGCATCTTGTCTATTCTTGCCCTGCTCTCCTCTGCTGTCAGCGGTATGGTCTTCCCAGAGCGGTAGTCATCGACACGCTTTTTCAGCTCGGCCATCAATTCTTCATCATAGCCTAGCGACTCTTGAACATCCTCCTCCAGAACGTGGAGTGCGGTGAGCAGCTTCTTTCGGTCTGCCCTGTCGATGTGACCATGAAGGCGTTGGCGGAGGGTGGCGATGTCCATGGGTGGGAAGGTTTGTTATTCAAAGGTAAGCCCCAACGAAAAAAATGCGGCATAATTTTCCTTTTAGAATTTTCTGAGAGATTCCCACTCCACTGATTATCAATGTAAAACGGGACAGACTGTTTCCGTGGCTCTTCAGGAATCACTCTACACAACCTGTCAAAACTCACAATTTGCCTTTCCTTTTAGGGGAAGAAAACATGCAAGTGATTTGCTCCCACTTGGGAACGCGGTCGAGTTAATGTTCGAACCCGATTCCCAATGTTCTAAAGGAGTTAGATCAAATGTTCATCAAATGGAAAGAATAGTTCTCTACATCCTGTCATTCCTGCTAATCACAGTTTTTCTCGTGGCATTTCTCCCGCCCCAATCGGCAAGAAGGGTAATGCTTTTCGTTCCCGCCATTCTCAAGCTTTTGTCAATTACGGCAGTTGTAAGGGCATTGCGTGGAGGGAAGACAGGCGATGATGAAAGCAAGTAGGTGAATTTCCTACACCACCACATTCACAATCCGCTTCACCACCACGATCACTTTCTTGGGCGTGGCCCCTTCGAGGCGTTTGATCACTTCGGGGTGGCCCACCACGATGGCCTCCACCTCAGCGGCCGAAAGCGAAGTGCTCAGTTCCAGTTGCAGCTTGGTCTTGCCGTTGAAGCTGATGGGGTAGCTGAAACTGTCCTCCACCAGATGCGCGGCCTCAAACTTCGGATAGCTGGCGAAGGTGATGCTCTCCGCGTGGCCCAGCTTCTCCCAAAGCTCCTCGCAGATGTGCGGGGCGAAGCTCGACAGCACGATGGTCAGCGGTTCCAGTATCGCGCGCTTGTTGCACTTGAGCTCCGTCAGTTCGTTCACGCAGATCATGAACTGGCTGACGGAGGTGTTCAACGACAGCTTCTCGATGTCGTCCTCCACCTTTTTGATGGTGGCATGGAGTGCCTTCAGCTCGGCCTTGGAAGGGGCATCGTCACTCACGGTGAACACATCACCCGCATGGAAGAGGTTCCAGAATTTCCGTAGGAAGCGGTACGTGCCCTCGATGCCGTTGGTGTTCCACGGTTTGGCATCTTCCAGCGGGCCGAGGAACATCTCGTAGAGGCGCAGCGTGTCGGCACCGTACTTGGAAATGATGTCATCGGGGTTCACCACGTTCCACTTGGACTTGGACATTTTCTCGACCTCAGGTCGTGTCAAGAAGATATCTGAGCCATGTTCCGTCAAACGAGTAAACACTCCGTTATGCCAGTAGCCGCCAGTTGTGACAAAAATTCCATTGGCTAATTCAGTTCCATCGAAGTCCTGAATGGGATTTAGTTTTTCGTTGGTGATGAACGAAACTGGAAGTCGGTATTCGTTCACCAAAATTTTGTCAGCGCTGTCAATAACTACATCCTGACTAAAAAAGGTGTAAGAGTAATCTTCGGTATTCGGGAGTTCGAATTGTATTCCACTGATTAGCCAGCGCTCACCAGGAAACGGCCCGAAATTGGCTCTATCTTTCGATTTGCTTCTGATAGCAAATTGTGACACCCCCTGAATCATCCCCTGATTCACCAGCTTCTTCGCAGGCTCATCAAACGGCAGGTGACCAAGGTCTTTGAGGAACTTGGTCCAGAAGCGCACATAGAGCAGGTGGCCCGTGGCGTGCTCCGATCCGCCCACATAGAGGTCTACGTTCTGCCAGTAGTTCACCGCGTCCTTGGAGGCGAATTCGCCTGTGTTGTGCGGATCCATGTAGCGCAGGAAATACCAACTGCTGCCCGCCCAGCCGGGCATGGTGCTCATCTCAATCGGGTAGCCCTTACCATTCGCTACAAGCTGTTCGCTGTTCGGATCCCAGTTCCAGATATCGGCACGGCCCAAGGGCGGTTCGCCTGTCTCGGTGGGGAGATATTTCTCAATGGCCGGCAGTTCGAGCGGCAGTTTCTCTATCGGATACGGCACACCATCCTTGTAATAGATCGGGATCGGTTCGCCCCAATAGCGCTGCCTGCCGAACACCGCATCGCGCAGGCGGTAGTTGATGCGGCCCTTGCCGATGCCCTTCTCCTCCAGCTTCGCAATGGCCACTTTGATGGCTTCTTTCACAGGCAGACAGTTGAGGAAATCGGAATTCTCCAAAATGCCCTCCTTGCTCTCGTTCGCGCACTGCTCCAGTTCCGAACCCGCAATGACGGACGGAATGGGCAGGTTGAAGTGCTTCGCGAAGTTCCAGTCGCGCTGGTCGCCACTGGGCACGGCCATCACCGCGCCTGTGCCGTAGCCCGCCAGCACATAGTCACCTATCCATATCGGAATAGGAGCTCCCGTGAACGGATGCACGGCATAAGCGCCTGTGAACGCACCGCTCACGGTCTTCACATCGGCCATGCGGTCCCTGTCGCTGCGGGCTTTCGCCTTGGCGATGTAGGCATCCACCTCGGCCTTCTGCGCAGCGGTGGTTATCTGAGAGACCAGCTCATGCTCGGGTGCCAGCACCATGAACGATACTCCGAAGATGGTATCAGGTCTGGTCGTAAACACCTCCACCCGTGACCTGTGACCTGTGACCTCAAACCTCAATAAAGCTCCTTCCGAACGTCCTATCCAATTCCTTTGCTGCTCCTTCAGGCTCTCGCTCCATTCCAGCCCGTCAAGGGCGTCCAACAGCCGCTGGGCATAGGCTGAGATACGCATGCTCCACTGCATCATCAGTTTGCGCTCCACGGGGTGGCCGCCACGCTCGCTGAAACCATCCTTCACCTCATCGTTGGCCAGCACGGTTCCCAAGGCGGGGCACCAGTTCACATAAGCCTCGCTCAGGTAAGCGATACGGTAGTTGAGCAGGATGGTCTGCTGCCTGGCCTCATCCCAACTGTTCCATTCATCGGCAGTGAAAACGGGGGTCTCATCGCAATGGGCGTTGATGTTGGCATTGCCCTCCTGTGCGAACTTCTCAATGAGCCGTGAGATGGGCCGGGCCGCATCCTTGTTCTTGCAGTACCAAGAGTCGTAGAGCTTCAGGAATATCCACTGCGTCCATTTGTAGTAAGATGGGTCGGAGGTGCGCACCTCGCGGTCCCAGTCGAAACTGAACCCGATGCTGTCCATCTGCCTGCGATAGGTGGCGATGTTCTCCTCGGTGGTCTTCGCGGGGTGCTGTCCCGTTTGGATGGCATATTGCTCGGCCGGCAGCCCGAAGCTGTCGTAGCCCATTGGGTGCAGTACATTGAAACCCTTCAAGCGCTTGTAGCGCGACACGATATCAGAGGCGATGTACCCCAGCGGATGGCCCACATGCAGCCCCGCTCCCGATGGATAGGGGAACATGTCGAGAACGTAGTACTTCGGCTTATCGCTGTTGTCCTTGGCGGCAAATGGCTTCTTCCTGGCCCATTCGGCCTGCCATTTCCTGTCCAGTTCCTTGGGGTCGTACTGCATGATGGGTGCGGATTTGAGGGCTGCGAAGGTAAGTACAGCCTCTGCCAGTCTTGGGGATTTTTGGGAATAGGAGCGCCCTTCAAAAGCAATATCTTAGCGGCCCGCACGACATGGCCACAGCAGAGGAAAAAGCCCACAGCAGAAAGATACTTGCCAGCAACGTCACAGCTGTTGTCAGCATCAGCCTCGTGCTGTTCATGCTGGGACTTCTCGGGCTGGTGATGCTCTATGCCAATGCGCTCTCGAGCCATGTGAAGGAGAACATCGGCTTCACCATCTACATGAAGGATGATGCCAAGGAGGCCGACATCCTGCAGTTCCAGAAGTTCCTCGATGCGTCCGATTTCGTGCGCAGCACCAAGTATGTGAGCAAGGAGGAGGCTGCCGAATACATGAAAGAGGCACTGGGCGAGGACTTCCTTGGATTCATGGGCTACAACCCGCTCAAACGGTCGATCGATGTTCGGGTGAAGAGCGAGTTCGCAGATGCGGATGGCATGATCAACATCCAATCCGAACTGCTGAAGAACGAGTTCATCTACGAGATCGATTACCCTGTCGACCTCATTCGGGTCATCAACCGCAATGTGCGCAAGGCCGGCATCATCATCATGGTGTTCTGCGGACTGCTTAGCATTATTGCTGTCACCTTGATCAACAACAATATCCGTTTGGCGGTCTACTCCAAGCGGTTCCTCATCAACAGCATGAAACTGGTGGGTGCCACGCAGGCCTTCATCCGCAAGCCTTTCCTTATAGAGGGCGCAGCACGTGGACTTGTCGGGGCATTGGTGGCCTGTGTGCTCCTTGCTGTGGTCATCCACTTGGCCCATGGACAGATACCGGAGCTCTTCGGTCTGGGCGATGTGCAGATAGTGGCCACGCTGTTTCTCTCGGTCACCCTGCTTGGACTGCTCATCTCGTTCCTGTCCACCCTGCTGGCGGTAAGGAAGTATCTGCGGTTGAAGGTGGACGAACTTTACTATTGATGTTTAAGGTTTAAGGTTCAGAGTTTAAAGTTGCTTTCCCTTCGACCCGACCCGCACAACCTTAAATATCAAACCTTAAACTTTGAACTGATTAAAATGGCAAACGAAAAGAACCCCTCCTCTCCGACCTTCACCTTCGAGCGGGAGAACTACATCCTGATGATTGCGGGCCTTGTGGTGCTGGCCATCGGCTATGCATTGATGGCGGGCGGTGGCTCGGACGACCCGAACGTCTTCAGCGAGGAGATCTTTGACACCCAACGGCTCACCGTGGCCCCGTTGGTCATCTTGGCCGGCTTCGGCATCGAGATCGCGGCCATCCTCTACAAGCCCAAGCGCAAGTAAGGAATGAGTTGGTGGGACGCGCTCATTCTGGGCATCATTCAGGGCCTGACCGAATTCCTGCCCGTGAGCAGCAGCGGGCACCTCGAACTGGGTAAGTCTGTTCTGGGCGACAACAGTCTCCCCGAGGAGAGTCTGCTCTTCACCGTGGTGGTGCATGCCGCCACGTCTCTCAGTACAGTGGTCGTTTTCCGCAAGGACATTCTCGACATCCTGAAAGGGCTGTTCCAGTTCAAATGGAACGAACAGACACAATTCTCCGTCAAGGTCATCATATCCATGGTTCCAGCTGCCATCATCGGGTTACTGTTCAATGACCAGATAGAGGCACTTTTCAATAAGCAGATCCTTCTCGTGGGGGCGATGCTCTGGATCACAGCCCTGCTGCTGTTCCTTGCCGACCGCGCCAAGCGCACGGAGAAGACCGTGAGCTATTTCCACGCGGCCATCATCGGCATATCTCAGGCCATCGCGATCCTTCCCGGAATCAGCCGCTCGGGAGCGACCATCGCCACCTCGGTGCTGCTGGGCATCGACAGGGAGCGGGCCGCAAGGTTCTCCTTCCTGATGGTGGTGCCATTGATTCTCGGCAAGATGGCCAAGGACGTGATGGACGGCAACATCGGTGCTGAGACCACGCAGGTAATGCCGCTTATCATCGGTTTCGTAGCTGCATTCGTGGCCGGTCTTGCGGCCTGCACCTGGATGATATCACTGGTGAAAAAGGCCCAACTGCGCTACTTCGCCTACTACTGTTTCGTGGCGGGCACCCTTGCCATCGGGGCCACACTGGTGCTATGACCGCATAGCGGGTTCGCTGCTCCACTCGACCATTTTCCATCTTCCATTTTCGGTTTTCCCTGTCCTCTCATGTCCTCCGCCCCTTCTCCCTTCCATTTCAAACAGGGCGAGACCCTGCTCTTCGACAAGCCCATCGGTTGGACCTCCTTCCAGATGGTGAACCGTGTGCGGGGCATGATCCGGAGGCTCATCAACGAGCGCAACATCAAGGTGGGCCATGCGGGCACACTCGACCCGTTGGCTACAGGTTTGTTGGTGCTGTGCACTGGCAATTCCACGAAGAAGATCGACACCATTCAGGCGGCAGAGAAGCAATACACCGGCACCATCTTCCTCGGTGCCACGCGGCCCAGCTATGACATGGAAACCGCAGTTGACGCAACTTTTCCCACAGACAGCATCACAGAGGACAGCATCCGTTCCGCAGCGAAGACCTTCGAGGGGGCTATAGACCAGATTCCGCCCGTGTTCTCCGCCAAGATGGTGGAGGGTGAGCGTAGCTACGACCTTGCCCGCAAAGGCGAGGCGAAGGAACTCGCGGCCAAGCGGGTCACCATCACCGCGTTCCTCATCACCGATATGCGGAGTGTTGAAGGCGGCATCGAGGCCGATTTTGACGTGACCTGCTCCAAGGGCACTTACATCCGCTCATTGGCACACGACCTGGGCCAAAAGCTGGGCTGCGGTGCTTATCTGCAAAGTCTGCGCAGAACGCGCATCGGGGAGCACAAGGTGGAGGACGCTCTTACAGCAGAGCAGTTCCACTTCATCCTATTCGGTGAAGGACCACGGAAGGAGTTTGATGGGCGGATCGAGGGGAGGGATTGAATTCCGTTCAAGAATTCAGAATCCCCGTCTGGTGGTTGATGCTTTCCTGATGGACGAACGCCTTCAGTGCCGAGCAGTTTTACTTCATCCACTAAGGAAAGGAATTGAGCCGCATTGTCAATCGACCGATTTTCATGGGCGGAGCTACCTTTACCAAGCAAAAAGTCAGCGACATGAGAAGCGAACTCCTCAGCCGGATATCCGTGGATGACCGTATCTGCAATGGCAAGCCCATCATCCGGGGCATGCGCATCACTGTGCAGACCATTGTGGAGTTTCTGATGGCAGGAACGCCCGAAGAAGAGATTCTGCTTCAGTACCCGATGTTGGAGAAGGAGGATCTGGAGGCGTGCAGGCAGTTTGCTGTCTCCATCATGGGCAACAGCTACTCCATCCGCAACCTTGCCGCGTGACATGCCACGCTATCTCATCGATGTGAATCTGCCACGCTATTTCAGCGTGTGGAACACAGAAGATTATATCCATCAGGCCAGTATTGACATTCGGAGTGCTGATGAGGATATTTGGGCAACAGCCCGTGAGAAAGGTCTCACCATCATTTCATAGGACAGCGACTTCTCGAATCGCATTCTTCTCTCATCCCCTCCTCCAAAGGTCATTCACGTTCGCCTCGGGAATGTGAGTATGAACATGTTTCATCGCACCATCACTGCGTGCTGGGATGAGGTCCTGTCGCTATCGGAGACACACAAGTTGGTCACGGTCTTTTCGGATCGGATAGAGGCCGTGCGATAGACCGCCCGCGACTACGAATTCAGAATCCCCGTCTGCTTGTTGATGCTCTCCTGATGGATGGCACGGAAAAGTTGGATGATGAACTCCTCGCTCAGTCCGGTAAGTTCAGCCTTGCTCAGGTGACGGTCCATCAGCTGGTTCCACCGTCCTTCCTGAAAGATGGTCATATTGTGCTGCTTCTTGAATTGGGCGATGTCGTCCACCACCTTCATGCGGTAGCTGAGCATCTCCAGCAGCTGGTCGTCAATCTCGTTGATTGCTGAACGGAAATCCTCCACGCTCTTCAATTCCACACCATCAGGTGTCTCATCCCGCACCACCAGTTTGCGCATGATCTCTCCCAACTGCCATGGGGTCACCTGCTGCTTGCTGTCGCTCCAAGCTGTGTCGGGGGTGATGTGTGTCTCCACCATCAGCCCATCGAACTTCAGATCGAGGGCCATCTGCGCCACTGACTGGATGAGGTCTCGGTTGCCGGCAATGTGGCTGGGGTCGTTGATGAGCAGCAGGTCGGGGAGTGCCTTGCGGAACTCGATGGCCATCTGCCACTCGGGCCGGTTGCGATAGATGCTGTGACCATATTGCGAAACGCCACGATGCACCGCTCCGATGCGCGAGATGCCGCTGGCCGCCACGCGCTCCACCGCTCCGATCCAGAGAGCCACATCGGGATTCACCGGGTTCTTCACCAGCACGGGAATGTCCACTCCGGCCAAAGCATCGGCCACTTCCTGCACCGCGAATGGATTGGCCGTGGTGCGGGCCCCTATCCAAAGGACATCGATGCCTGCTTCCAGTGCCTCTTCAACGTGCTTGGCCTTGGCCACCTCCACAGTGACGGACATACCTGTTTCCAACTGAACCCGCTTGAGCCATTGCAGTCCGATGCTGCCAATGCCCTCAAAACTGCCCGGGCGGGTGCGTGGCTTCCAGATACCCGCCCTGAATATGTCCGTCCCGATCGCCTTTAGCTGATGGGCGGTCTGCATCACCTGCTCTTCCGTCTCGGCACTGCAAGGGCCAGCTATCAGCAACGGCCGTTTCAGGGCGGCCACGGGCCAGGCTTCGTGTTTGTGCATCAGATGGTCGGGCTGCACTGCTTCTATTGTGGATGGTAGCATGGCCTCGGGTGCAAACTTATCCCTCAAAGCAGGAACATGGGCACTTGCATTTAGTTCCCGACAATCAACGGTTTCTGAGTGTCAACAGAAGTGGTGGCACGCAGGCCCCTGCAAGGTCCGAAAGCAGGTCGGCCATCTCGCCCGTCCGGGTGTGTAGACAGCAATGCTGATAATACTCCGTGAACGCACCTACGCCAAGCGCCCACATCACAATGACGGTCCAAAGCACGCTTTTGGTGCTTTTCATCAGACCAAGTACGATGAGCCCACTGCCTACCCCGAACACTGCAGCGTGCAGCAGTTTGTCAGCGTGTGGGAAATCCAACCACCAGAAACGCGGCAGACCAGACGACTCCGACAACAGAAGCCGCACAATCACCCCCGTCCAGACAACAGACGGCAGCAGCCTGAGGATGCGCAAAGCGCGAGGATTCAACCGATAAGGTCAGCGTAGGCCGCTGCAGTGAGCAGACCGTTCACCTGCGCAGGGTCGGACACTTTCACCTTGATCATCCAACCTTTGCCATACGGGTCGGTGTTCACCAGCTCGGGGTCGCTCTCCAGTCCATCGTTGAACTCAAGAATCTCACCACTGACGGGCATGAACAGGTCGGAAACGGTCTTCACAGCCTCCACAGTGCCGAAAACCTCCTCGGCCTCCAACGTTTCTCCTACGGTCTCAATCTCCACATAGACGATATCACCCAGTTCGCCCTGGGCGTAATCGGTGATGCCTATGGTGGCGATGTCACCATCGATCTTCACCCATTCGTGGTCTTTGGTGTATCGGAGTTCTGCAGGGATGTTCATCGGTTGGGAAGAGTGGTTCGTGATGCCGCCAAAATTAGATTTTTAGCCGCTCTGCGAACGGATCGAAGAACAATTCAGCATATCAGGCTCAATCCGCGCCCAGCTCCCCGAACGCATGGCGCGCCTTCAGTGCCGCCTCACGGTTCTTGGCCAGCAGTTCCATCAGTTTGATCTGGGCCGAGATATAGCTCTGTTGCCGCGCATTGACCATGAAGATAGAGCTCTCTCCTGCATTGAACATGCGCTGCTCGGCATCGAGCAGCGAACGGTAGTCGCGGGCGGTGCGGAGGAAGAGGTTGCCCTGTTCGCGGGTGGTGGCCCATTCGTTGATGGCCGCGCGGGCCTTGTAGTCCAGCACGGCCGTCTTGTTGCCCAGTCCGAGCTGGGCCTCACGCACGGCCAGTTTCGCCAGTTTCAGTTCGCCACGTTCCTTCCGGAGAATGAGCGGCATCGAGAAATCGAGTCCCCAGCGATAGTTGGCGATGGTATAGCCCGCGAAGGGATTCTGATCCACGGGCTCATTCAGGGCGTTGTATTTCAGGTTGAGCATGGGGAGGAGCTGATTGGCACGAAACCTTCGCTCAATGTTGAGCTGGTCCAGTTTGAGCCTGGACCGCAGCAGCTCCGGGTGCTGGTCCACCAAGGTGTCCATCAGGGTGATGAGCCTTTGGTCCACCTCCGTGATGGCATCCTCAAGGGTCTGAGGCAAGGCATTGCGGTCCAATTCGAGCGCAATCTGGCCATCCTTCCAAAGGAATATGTTGAGCAGCGCGGTGGAGTTGGCAAGGTCGAGGTCGGCCTGCATGAGTGAAAGCTGCAGGGTCTGCAGGAAGAGCGATGCCTCCAGCGTATCAACGAAGGCGCGGTCGCCCAATTCAGCCGCACGCTTCACCATGCGCAGGCGCTCGTTCGCATTGGTCACTGCATCGTCATACACCTGTTTCACGGCAAACGCCCGCGCCCAAAGCCAGTAGGCGCGCCCGGCCTCCAGCATCAGGTCGTTGAGCATCAGTTGGCGGTCGGCCTCGGTCATCTTGCCATAGAGCTGTGCCTTGCGGAGCTCGGCCCTGCGCTTGTCGATGATGAGACCCTGACCCACAGGAAGCGAGATGCCCAAGTTCCACAGGCCCGCTCCCGGAGTGTTGAACTCTGGGTTGAGATAGGCCCCACGGTTCTGCTCATAGCCCGCGCTCACCTCGGCCCCGATCCAGGTGGGCACCTTCACCCCGGCATCGACCATACTGTAATACTCGCTGCCGTTGAACTGCTTCTGACCCACCTGCGTGAACAGTTTGGGGTCGAACCCACCGCGCGCGGCCTGCACAGCGGCCTGCCCGAACAGCGGCTGCATATCGGCCTGAAAGGCAACGGGGTGATGGGCACGCACCGTTTCCATGAACTGGTCGAAACGCAGCACGGAACCACTCTCCTGTGCCGCAACTCGCCCTACAGAGGCGAGGCTCAGCAGCATGATGAACCACTTGCGCGCGCTCATTCGCCTTTATCCCTTTTCGCCTTCTTCGCCTCGGGGAACGGGACCACACCCTCGCCCACATAGTAGTCTGGCGGGAAGCCATTGAACTGCCGCCACAGCTCATACCAGATGGGAACATCCTTGAGCAGCACCATACTGATGGCTCCGGAGCCCACGCGCAATGGCTCAGGCCATGGATGGTCGTCCGGGTCGGGTGTCACCAATACGCGGTATTTGCCGTTGGGACTGATGAAATTGTCAATGGCGAACACCTTGCCCCCGTAAGTGCCATAGCTCGTATTGGGCCAGCCTGAGAAGACAATCGCTGGCCAACCATCGAACTGGATGCGCACAGGCTGATGTTTCTTGAGCAGTGGAAGGTCAATCGGACGGATGTACATCTCCACAGCGAGGTCAATCTGGTAGGGCATGATGCTCACAATCTCCTGACCCTCTTTCACTGTTTCCCCGATGCCTGCCGTGATGGCCTTGGTGATGTAGCCGTCCTGCGGGGCGGTGAGGTGATACATGCCACGTCTCATGGTGTAGTTCACGAACTGGTTCTGCAGTTTGGTGACCACCGCCTCACCATCGAACATCTGCGACATGGCAGTGGCCTTCTCAGACTCGGCCTTGGCAATGTCCTCTCGGAATTTGGCCGCCACCGAGTTGAGTTCCACCTTGGCATTGAGCTCCTCGTTGCGGCTGGAGAGCAGTCGGTTCTCCGCGGCCACCAGCTGCGCCTGTGCCCGTTGCATCATGTTGTCGCGGTTCTCGCGGTCGGTCTGCGATTTGAGACCCTCCTTCTCCAATTGGCGCATCCGCTCCATCTGCTCGCGCGCAATCTCAAAATTGATGCGGGCCGCCTCAATCTCCGTGCTGTCACTGATGACTTTGAACCGCGCCTGCTTGATGCGGTTGCGGGCCTGTTCCGATTTCAGTTCCAGATTCCTAAGCATGGCATCGATGCCCACATCGAGGGCTTTCACCTTTTCCATGTAGGAGACCACTGCCCCTTCTTTCGACTCCAGTTGCTCCTGTGTGCGCACCAGCAGTTGCGGGTCGAAATACTCGTCCTTCACTTCTGAAAGGAAGATGATGGTATCGCCCTTCTTCACGAAATCGCCTTCCTGCACGTACCATTTCTCAATCCGGCCCCCAATCACGGACTGAATGGTCTGCGGACGCTGGTCGGGACGCAGGGCGGTGAGATTGCCCGTGGCGCGGATGTTCTGTGTCCAAGGAAGGAACATGAGGATGATGGCCAGGAACATCAGTCCCAGCGAGGTGCGCAGGATGAGCACGCCCGACTGACGCCCTTCCACCTTGCGCAGCGAGCTGAACCGCGAACGGTCTATGTGCGCTGAAACGCTATGGCCCGATATGTTCAGCATGGTCCATATCCGTTGAATACATCTTTCAGGTCGTCATAGGTGCCCATGCGGGTCACACTGCCATTCTCCATCAGCACCACACGGTCGGCCTTCTGGGCCAGATAGGGGTCGGAACTGATGGCAACAAGCGTCCATCCGTTCTCTTTGTCCATCAGGAAGTCGATTACAGAACGGTAGCGCTCCTCGCTGATGGCGTCCAACACGTCCTCTATGAGCAGCAGCCGCGGACGGTCCACGATGCTGCGCGCCAACAGCAGCTTCTGCACTATGCCCCTTGGCAGGGTGCGGCCCTGTGTCTCCAGCAACGTATCGTAACCCTTGGGCAGCGTCCGGATGAACTCCTCGAGGCCAAGGCCACGCACGGCCCATTGCACCCGCTCGAATGTGGCGGCCGAACGCCCCATGGCAATGTTGTCGAGCACCGTTCCCTCAAAGAGCAGCTCATCGCTGAGGCAGTCACCGATGATGGAGCGCAGCGAACTGAGCTCCAGATTACCGATGGGCAGGTCGTTGTAGGACACCGTTCCGCCCTGCACCTCATACAGCCCCGCCAGAATCTGCAACAAGGTGGTCTTTCCAGAGCCTGTGTTGCCCACCACTACAAGCTTGTCGCCCCTCTCAAGGGTGAGCGTCAGATTGCTCAGCACATCGCGGTCGTGGTCCGGATAGCGGAAACTCACGTTGTGCATGTCCACTTTCAGTCCGGGGTCGGGGCAGTGGTCGCAGAGGTCGATACCTGTGTCCTGCTCCAACGCCATATCGGTCACCTGCCCGATCTTCTCAAGAGCGGTGAGCACGTCATAGATATGCTCCAGACTGATGATGAGCTTCTCCACAGCGCCCATCACCAGAAGGATGATGATCTCTGCCGCGATGAATTGGCCGATGTTCATCTGCTGCTCCATCACCAGAATGCCCCCGATGGCCAGAAGCCCCGTGGCCACCACCACTTTGAACACCACCATCAGCGCATATTGCTGCACCAGCACGCGGAAATGGCTCTCGCGGGCCTCTGTGTAGTTATTCACATGGAAATCAAGCTTCTGAAGCGGAAGGTCGGTGCGGCCTGCCAAGCGGAAGGTGACCCCCGTTCGGGCCACTTCCTCCAACCAATGGGCCACACGGTACTTGTGCTTCGACTCGGCCAGACTGGTGCGCAGACCGGACGCAGCCGTGAACTTGAAGATGATGCCCACAAGAATGAGCAGGATGAGGCTGAAAACGATGAAGAATGGATGATAGAGCGACAGCAGCACCAGACCGAAAACCACCATCAGCACGGCCGATGAGAAGTCGATGAGGAGCTTGGAGAGGCCCTTCTGCACCGTGATCACATCGAAGAAACGGTTCATCAGCTCGGGTGCATAGTGCTTGTAGAGCACCTCCATCCGGAACCGCGGGATGCGATAGGCGAACTCGAAGGCCGCACGGGCAAAGACCTTCTGTTGCAGATTCTCTGTGATGCGCATCTGAAAGATACGGATGATGCCCATCAGGGCCACACCCAACACGACAAAGAATACAAGTACTATCCAAGCGGTGCTCACCTTGCCGCCCTGAATCAGGTTCACGATGGCCTGTATCCCCAATGGAAGAGAAAGATTCACCAGCCCGCTGAACATGGCGAACAGGTAGATGTCCCGCACTTCGCGAACATCTGGGCGCAGAAGGCCCCAGAGACGGGTGAGATGACCTGATGGCTGCTTCATTGAGGGATTGCAAAAGTATCCTGTGAACAGACGCCCTTCGTTTCTGTTCTCCGGCCGCGGTCAGAACTAATTCCGATCTAAGGCCTCCTCGCAACTCAGGCGGGGTGCCGGTCGGGCCGAAAAGCCCCGTTCCCACTGTATCCCCTGTTATTGCGCCAACGTGAACCGCAGGCTGATACCGGCAGCGTGATTCTCCGTAGGGAAGGAGGACGACACCACCGGACGGTTGATGGTGGCATCGTAATAGAAGCGCAGATTGATCCGTTCGCTGATCACATAGTCCGCATTGAGCTTGATGCTGATGAGCTGCTGACCGGCCGTGGCCTGATCGATCTCCTCCTCCATCCTGCGGATCATGGTGCGCGTGTCGCGGATGCTGAAGTCCAGACGCAGGTTCACGTCAGAGACGATGCGCTTGGCGTTCTTGCCCAGCTTGATCGGGAACTTCACATTGCGGAACGTGTAGCCCGCCCCTATGATGTATTCCTCGCTGGTCACCTCGGTCAATTGGTTGTTGGCCATGTTGAACGACAGCATGCGACTGGTCTTCACCTCCAGCTTGGCGATGAGCGAGTTCACGAAATTGAAGTCGAAGCTGAACAGCGGACTGAACTGCTCGGAGATGGTGATGGTGTTGATCTGCAGCCTCGGCACGAAGTTGCCCGAGCTGTCCCGCGCGGTGGGGAATTCCGGGTCGGTGGCCAACCCGCGGAAGTTGAGGTTGGTGGCAAAACTGCTCACGCTGTAAATGGAGCGATACGCGTGGTTGAAGGTGACGGTCTTCGCGAATTTCTTGACAAACGGGATCTTCCCGATACCGTCATAGGTCACTCGCCAGTTGGGCAGCGGGATCTTCGGGAACGGATTGGTCTCGATGCTCGATGCGTCATACACGCCATAGGCACTCAGGAAGGCCGGGATGAGCACGTCCTGCTGCTTGTTGCCATAGCCTTCGAAATACTCCCCCTCCGGATTGAGCACATCAGGATACTGCTCTGCCAAGCGCTGGGAGATAATGGGGCGGTTCTCCCTGAACTGTTGGAAAACCGGTGATGAGTTGTCCTCGTTGTTGCCCACGAAGGCCGTGCCCAAGGTCAGATAACTCATGCTGAAATTGCCGGTCTCCACCTCATTGAAGCTCTGCGGGGCGTTCACGTCAGGATCCCAGCGGAAGAACTCGCTGATGCTCTGGGTGTAGGTGCGCGTGGCCGTCACATCGATGCGGAAACCGTTGAATGGTTCCACCGTGGCGCGCATGTTCAGCGAGCTGCTGCGCGACTGCGTGAGGGGCATGTTCTGCAAGGGGTCGTCCGTTATCCAACGTCCGCGGATGGCCTCCGTGCGGATGTCATAGCCCGTGGACTGGTCATCGAAGGCCGTGCTCTGCCATCCGAAGAGGAACGGCACGAAGCCGATGGTGTTGTCCATCCCGTTCTCAATACCGAAGTAGTTGGTCCTTGGGCGATAGCCGGGCAATGAAGTGCCGTTGGTCTCCGAATAGGTGATGTTGGCCGACTTCACCATCATGAGGATGGAGGCCAGCTGCTCTCCGATGATTCTCGCCACGTTGACCTTCGGCTTCTCCACCTTGGTGGTATCTCCTTCCGCAGGTTTCGCAGGCTTGGGCTCCGGTTTCGCATTGCGGTTGTTGCGGCCCTGCTGGTTGATCTTCTTGAGGAATGGCACCTTGTTATATAACTGGGTGAAGTTCATGTTGGCGTTGATCTGCCAGTTCTGCGAGTTCTGTATCGTGTTGCCGAACGAGGCCTGCTCGAACACTCCCGTCTCCGGATTGCGCTGCAACGGGGCCGCGTTCCAAGCGTAGTTGCCCGTGTACGAGGCTGTGGAGGTGACCCAGCTGAACCAAGGTATCTTGTTGATGGGCAGGGTCCAGTTCACCGTGGTGGCGTGGTTATACTGTGTGGTCCGTCCACCTTTCAGCACGTTGCTCCAGATGGAGTCGCGCATGTGGTCCCAGTTGTCGAAACGGTCATCCACGCGGCCCTCAGGCTCATCCACACGGCCATAGTTGAAGGCATCGTACTGGATCTTGATGGCCTGCGTCAGGTCATACTTGAAATGGTATTCCCTGTTCCAGAGGAACGATTTCTGAAAGGTGGGCTCAACGCGTATGTCCGCGTAGTCGGTGGTGTTGCGCAGCTTCTGCTCCTGATACCTGCGGTCCATGTCGGTGCGGAAACCGAGCTGCCCGGGCAGGTAATTGAAGTTGAAGTCCTTCACCGGCTTGAGCCAGGGCGATTTGAGGAAATTCCTTGACCATTTCTGGAAGTTGTCCTTGCGCTTCTGATAGAGCACGAGTTTCTCCTCCTCTTCCTTGACCAGGTCCATCGGGGCCTTGGCGCGTTTCAGGCTGTCCACCACCTGCTTCTGCATCTTCACCCGGTTCTCCCGGTTCTCCTTCCCCTGATCGATGAGCTTGTTGGTGTACTTCAGCTTGGCGAACGGGCGCACGTTGTTCACCTTCGGCTTGTAGTCATAGTTGAGGCCGCCCCTGTAGGTGCGCGTCTGGTTGGTCTCATAGATGATGCTGCGCTCATACTGCTGGTTGTAGGCATAGTTGAACGAGAAGTTCGAGATGTCGATGGGCAGCGGCACGCCTTTGCCGGTGCGCTGCTTGCGCACATCGGTGAAGTTCATGCTCCTGCGCTTGATGTAGGTCTCCGTCACATTGCGCAGCGAATCCTGCTTGAATTCCGAATTCTCGGCACCCTCCAGGTCGGCCAGCGATGCGCTCATGCTCACATCGGGGTCCAGCGGGTTGAACTCCGGCCTGGCAAAGGTCTCCGAGTAGCCCAGATACATCGGCACATTCACCTGCCATTTGCTGGGTAGGAACATGCCCAGCTGCATGGTGGTGGCAAGGTCATAGTTCAGCGTGCTCTGACGGTAGCGCTCGCTGGGCTTGCTGTCGAAGGCCCCGAAACCGAACTTGGTATAGTTGAAGGCCGCAGTCACGGTGGCGAAATCGGCCAGCTTGATGTTGGCCTGCGAGGTGGTGGCCCATCCGCCCTTGTTGTCAAAATCGGTGAGGCGCAGTTCGTTCACCCACACCTCCACACACTTGCTGCGGCCGTCATCGCCATCGTGCGGCCCGCGTTTCTTCGGGTTGCGGATGCCGATCATCACGCTCTTCACGTTGCCGAGGTTCGGGTTGCCCTTCACATAGATCACGTTGCGCGGCCCGTGGGGCACGGCATAGCGCTGCGTGAGGCTCACGCTCGGGTCGCTGATGAGCTCGCGGTTCCGTTGCGTCTTCACCCCAATGAGCTCCTCAAAGGCCACATCGATGTTGTTGAGCAGTGGCCACACCTCATACTCATTGGTGGCGCCCGGCAGGGTTACGATGGCCGGCACCACATATTCGTAATAGTTGTTGTCGAAATCGGTGCCCAAGCGCATGAACACCTCGATGTCGCCATCGTTCAATATCTCAGGGTCGATGGCCTCGGCATGCACGAACATCTTGAGGCGCTTGTACGAGCGGATGTCGAGCGGCACGTTCTTGAAAGCGGCCCGCGCATCGCCATCCTCCAGCCCACACGCCTTGAGCAGCAGCGACTGTTCATTCAACTGCCGCAGCGAGGTGCTGCTGTTGGGCGTCTGCTGGCGGGTGATGCCGGGCGGGAGGCGGTAGTTCACCGGCAGTTTGCTCCCGTTCTCCTCCAGATTCACCACCGAGATGTCGAATGTTCCTCCACTGGTACCATCATCGGGCACATATTCGCCCGGCTCCTGAAGCGGGAACTCATAGCGCCTCCACTCGCCACGCACCAACTCCAACCTCGCGAAGCGGCAGACCACGCTGTCCTCAAAATCCTTGAAGAACATGCGCAGGAAGCGGATGGAACGGAAGTCCTGAATGTTGCCCACCACCTTCTCCGGCACCCGCACAGGTATCTTGAACTGGTACCAGTTCACGTTCACCGGCTGGCCGTTGGCCAACGAACCCTGCCCCTGAACGATGTCGGTGATGTAGTTCTGGCCCAACTGCATGTCTTCCCTGCGCAGGCTCACCTTGTACTGGAAATAATTCTCGGCCTCAGAGACCGTGTTGTCACGGTTGATGTCCTCCACGTTGGGCAGCGTGCTGTTCGATGCCTGGAATTCGGTGCCGCTCTGCTCGGCCGTGGGCGAGTTGTTCTCCAACCCGTTGAAATCCTTGTAGCGGTCCAGCACCGAGGCCTCGTCTGCATCGAACTGCTCACTTCTGTAATACCGGAAGTTATCGGTGGAGGGGTCGTTGGCCAACTGGTCGTAGGCCTCCTGACTCAGCAGGCCGGCACCAAGCATGGCGTCCAGCTTCTGCATGTAGGTCGTATCGAAGAATGCGCCCTCCTGCTCATCGTTCAAGCCATCGAGACCGATATCCTGAAAAGGCCGCGAGGCAGGGTCGTTGTCGAACACGTTGATGATGTTCTGCACCGCTGGCACCAGACCCCAAGCGGTGGTATCGACATCGTTCGGGTTGGTGGGCGTGGGCAGGCCGTTCTCGAACGACTTGCGACCATCCCGCAGGATGTCCTCCGAGATATTTCCGAGGTTGAAGTAGAGGTCACCACCGCTGTGTACACCCTGATCGTCCTTCACGAAGGGATCCATCATCCAGAACTGGATGAACTCGATGTTGTTCTGCTCAAAGTCGGGCGTGTTGATGGGCCGCATGATGCCGCCCCAGCGCGTGTCCGGGTCTTTCAGTCGTCCGTCAGGCTCCAGACCAGAGGCCCTGCGCACCCCGTCCGGACCGAAACCGTCCGCATCGTAGTTGTACGGACCTTTCAGATACGGGTAGTAGGCCACATCGAACACGGGCAGGTTGGTCTGCTGGCCCTGCAACTGCGACTCGCGGTTGGGGAATATCTCCTGTTCGAGCACGCCACGGGTGAACTGGTCCGAACGGTCCTCTACCGTGAGGTGGTCGGGCGTAAGGGCATTGTCGCGGTAGAAGAGCGGGTCGAGGATGTACCAGTTGATCCTTGCCCGGTTCATGCCGAAACCGATGTTGTTGGTGAGCGAGCCTTCGGGGAACATGCCGTTCTGCGGCTGACCCTGCGGTGTGCTGGCCAGCACCCACGACTGCTGCTGCTTGAGGTCGATGAAGTTCACGCTGCCCTCAAAATCATCGATGTAGGCGATACCGCCCTTGCTGATGGCACTCGCGTTGCCCGGTATCAGATGCGCGAACTCGCCCTGCACCGCGATGCTCGATGGCGCCTTGGTGTTGATGAGCGGAATCTTGTCCACCAGTTTGGTGAGCAGCCGCGACTCGGTGCGGTAGGTTCCGTCCACGCCCCAGATGGTGTTGTTGATCGGTTCGTCCCCGATGTTCACCTTCTGCGTCAGCGGCCGTTCGCTCAGGTTGAGCACCGTGGCCCCGAGGGCGAAATCCTTGCTGACCACATAGTCCAGGTGCACCCCGCCCAAGGTCTTCTGCTGGATGCTGAAGAGCGAATTGCTCTCGCTCGTGGCACGGATAGGCGTGTTGGATTGCAACAGGCTCTCGTTGATGATGGTCACGCGGCCGAGCACGTAGTCCACCGTGTAGTCCTGGTTCTCGATCAGCGTGGTTCCGCCTGCGGTCACGGTCACGCTTCCCTGCGGGATGTTCATGCCGCCCAACGATATCACCGCCCCGCCCGCACTCTTGTAGGTGCCCGCCAGGAGGAAACGGTTCAGCTCCGGATAGAACAGCGCCACCTGCTTGGTGCTGTCATAGAGTTGCTGATAGACATACTTCTTGGCAATGGTCTCCTCCGCAGGCAGGTTGAACCGGCTGCGCAGGTGGCTGCCGAACGGCTCCACCTTGGGCAGATACACCCTTCCGGTCTGGCTGCTGATGGTGACGCCTTCCACGAAGTCAAAGAAGCCGTCCGGATAGGGGTCGTTGTTGTTGTTGAGCTTGTCCATGCCCATGGTGCGCAGCAGGATCTGGCTGGCAATGGCGCCCTCGGTGAGGTAGTTGGTGCGCGTGCCCGCATCCACGTTGTCATAGATCACATCGAGGCGGAAATCCTCACGCGTCAGCTGATAGGCCCCGATGTTGTAGACGTTCTTCATCATCAGGTCCCACATCGGCAGCTTGGGATTGGTGACCGTGCTCTTCAGCATCTTCACGTAGAGCGCCTGCGCACCGGTGATACCATCGGTGGAGAATTCACCCACCTGATAGACCTGTCCGCCATAGGTGTACTGGTAGGCCACGGCCAGCACCTCGTTGGGCTGCAGCTCGCGGTTCAATGAGAGGTAACCCAGCTGCGGGTGGAAACGGTACTCGTTCGGATTGAGCTTGGTGGCCAGTTCCAACGGCTCATAGTCCTGTGAGTTGACGAAGTTGAACGGCCCGGCCAGTCCCTGCAGCGTGGAGGTCACCTGGCTCACATTCCGCGCAGCGGAATACGTGGTGTACATCGTGTTGTACAGACTGTTCGCATTGTTGCTCGGCACCCCGGCCGCTGTGCCCTGCGCAGGCCCCACGAATGTGGTGTTGTAGGTGTTGTTGGGCAGTTCACCGAGGTCCATGAAGGCCACGATGTTCCGCGAGTCATCATTGAAGTTCACGCTGGTCACCCACACCTCGATGCGGTTGATCATCACCGGTGAGCGGATGATGGGCAGCTCGTTGAGCCACTCGTCATAGTTGTCGCGGAAGAACTGCGAGAGGAAGAAGTGGCGGTTGGCCTCATACTGGTCGGCCCGCACCTCGAACTGCGTCACCTGCGCCCCGCCCTGCGTCTCCACCGTGTTGCTCTGGCTCTTCTGCTGCGAGAAGATACCGGTCACAGTGAGCCGCCCGAACTTCAACGCCACCTTGGCCCCGAAGAGGTTCTGGCTGCCCTGGATGAGCGAACCCGTGAGCGGCAGCGCTACGTTACCGGCCTCTATGAGCTGAATGATCTCGTCCTCGTTGCCCTCATACTTCAGCTTCATCTGGTTCTCGAAGTCGAAGCTGGCCTCGGTGTTGTAGTTGATGCCGAGCTGCATCTTCTCCCCGATCTTGCCTGTCACATTCATCTGAATGTTCTGGTCGAAATCGAAGGTGGTGTTGGTCTTCTGATTCTCGGGCAGTGCAGGGTTGTCGATCTTCGATACGTTGAAGCCGAACTTCAGCTCGGCCGACCCCTGCGGGCGGATGTCCACGGTGGTACCCCCGAAAATGGTCTCGAACAGTTTGCTGTTGATGTTGAGTTTGGGGATCAGTGGCTTCTTGCGGGCCTCCACGTCCTGCCCCGACTTCTCGCGCCAGTAGTCCCTCAGTGCCTGCGATGCGTTGTATTCCTGATACTCATCGAAGGTCATATACGTGGGGTTCCTGTAGTTCAGGTTGTCGCCCACCGTCTCGGTGATGTTGTATTCGCCCGACTCCGGGTCATACTCCACGTTCTGCTGCACGTTGGAGGGAGCACTCAGGTAGAGCGGGTTGTTGATGCCCTGCGGGGTGGGGTCATACGTCTCGGGTATCGGATAGGGAAGCTCGTCCGCAGGCGGGGTGTCCACTGCGAAATACTCCATGTCCATGCCCAGGCCCCAACGGTCCTTGACCGAAGCATCCGATGCAAGGGCGAAGGCAAGGAAACTCCCCACCACGCTCAAGAACAGAAGATTGTGAAGCTTATGGGGCATCCCGGCCATTTGCAGCTCAGAAGCTGCTCAACGCATTTTTAACTATATCACTGACCCCGAGGTCAGTCCCATGCTTCTTCAGCACCTTCTCAATGGCCTTCTCTGCTGCCGCCTTGGCGAATCCGAGCGTCACGAGGGCCGTTAACGCTTCTTCGTGCGTTTTATTGCTTTCCATCGCCAGGGCCAGCGCACCCGTCTGCACCTTGCCCAAACGGTCGCGCAGGTCCACGATGATGCGCTCGGCCGTTTTCGGCCCCACGCCCTTGATCGATTTCAGCACGCTCACGTTGCCGCTCACAATCACCTCCTTCACCCCGCTGGGGTCCAGGCCCGAAAGAATGGATATGGCCGTGTTGGGCCCTACGCCAGAGACCGAGATGAGATGACGGAACAATTCGCGCTCGTCCCGGTTGTAGAAACCGTAGAGCACATGGGCATCCTCGCGGATGGACAGATGGGTGAACAGACGGCACACGCCCTTCTCTGGGAGCTGGGCATAGGTGGTGAGGGAGATCTGCAGCAGATACCCTACCCCATCGCAGTCAATCACAGCACTTGCAGGGGTGCGTTCTTCCAGAACACCCTGAATGTGTGTTATCATGGTTCAGAAAACTTCAGCGTAGAAGTGGGGCGATGGGCAGCGGTTTTTTGACGAAAAGGACGCAAAAGTAACCGTTTCACTAATGCGCCTTTAATGTAGATGTGCCCATATTTTACGTTTCCGATACTTTTGACCGCATGAGCAGCACCATAGTGGTCCTTTCAGGGGCGGGCATGAGTGCTGAGAGCGGCATCCGCACCTTCCGTGACGCGGGCGGACTCTGGGAGCAGCACCGCATAGAGGACGTGGCCACTCCCGAGGCCTGGCACCGCCACCCGCAGCTGGTTCTCGAGTTCTACAATCAGCGCAGAAAGCAGCTTCTGGAGTGCTTGCCCAACGCGGGCCACTTGGCATTGAAGGAGCTGGAGCGGGCCTTTGAAGTGCGCATCGTGACCCAGAATGTGGACGACCTCCACGAGCGGGCAGGCTCCTCGCACGTGCTGCACCTGCACGGTGAACTCCGAAAGGTGCGCAGCACAGGGCCCTCCCGAAAGGTGTTCGACCTCGATGGATGGGAACTGAAGTGGGGCGACCGCTGCCCCGATGGCCATCAGCTGCGGCCGCACATCGTATGGTTCGGAGAGGAGGTGCCCGAGATGCCCCGTGCGGCCCGACTGGTGAGCACGGCCGATGCCGTCATCATTGTGGGCACCAGCATGAACGTCTATCCCGCCAACGGCCTCATCCATTATGCCCCGCCCCATGCCCGCATCTGGGTCATCGACCCCAACGCCACCGAGCTGCATCAGCTGGGCCGCGCCACCCTGCTGCGCGAAAAGGCGGGGGTGGCGCTGCCAAGATTGGTGGACGAACTGCTGAGGACGGGGCTTTAGGCGGAGCGGGTCCGTTGCCCTTACAAGCGGAACTGTTACACGCAATCTGTCTCAGATGCGGTCCATGCCTTTCCAAACTCCCATCTTTGCCACGCATGCGGATACTTGTTCTATACTACTCGCAGACCGGCCAGCTGCGCGACATACTCGACCATTGCCTGGCCCCGTTCACTGCCGATGCGGCCACCGAGGTGGACATCGTACAGGTGAACACCCGCCACCGATTCCCCTTCCCGTGGACCAACGTGGGCTTCTTCGGCATCTTCCCCGAATCGGTCAACGGCACCCCCTTCGAGCTGGAACCGCTGGACGTGGACCCCGACAGGCACTACGACCTCATCATCCTCGGCTACACCGTCTGGTTCCTGCAGCCCAGCATCCCCATCAGCAGCCTGCTGCAACATCCGCATGCAGCGCAGCTTTTCAAGGGGCGCAGGGTGGTCACCGTCATCGGCTCGCGCAACATGTGGGTGCTGGCGCAGGAGCGTGTGAAGCAGCACCTGCACCGCCTCGGGGCCGACCTCGTGGGCAACATCGTGCTCACCGACCGCAACAAGAACCTCGTCAGCATCATCACCATCATCCGCTGGATGTTCAAAGGGAAGAAGAAGGCCTTCTGGGTGTTTCCGCCCGCAGGCATCCTGCGCAGCGATATCGAGGGCAGCGTGCGTTTCGGGCAGATTCTGAAGGAACATTCCCTCAAAAAGGACTTCAACGGGATGCAGGAAGATCTGAATGCTGCCGGGGCGGTGAACATCAACCCCTCGTTGCTGTTGTTGGAACAGCGCGCCACAAAGCTGTTCAGGATGTATGCACGGTTCATTTCCGCCAAAGGCGATTTCGGGAACCCCGACCGGCTGGGCCGGGTGAGGCTGCTCGCGCGGCTGCTGCCCATCGGGGCCTTCATCCTCTCGCCCATCACCACGCTGAGCACCGCTGTTGTTTCTGTCCTCAAAAAGAAGGATCTGCAGCGGCAAATGGACTACTATCGGCAGAACGACCTAAGGGAAACATCGTATTGACCAAGGTCACTTTATTTGAACCGTATGCAGACCTACCTTTGCGCGCCTTTGAAGAAATGGCCTTTTTGAGCATCAGAAGTTGAGCGGAGTTTACATCACAGCCCTATCCAAGTTCCTGCCCCACGGGCCGGTGTCCAACGAGGAGATGGAGACCTATCTGGGCATGATAGGCGGAAAGCCCAGCCGCTCGCGCGCCATCGTGCTGCGCAACAACGGCATCCAGAACCGCTACTATGCCATAGACCGCGAGGGCACCTTGCACTACAGCAATGCCCAGATGGCCGTGAACGCCATCAAGGGGCTGGACAGCGAAGAGTTCCGCATCAAGGATGTGGACATCATCGCCTGCGGCACCAGCGCACCCGACCAGACCCTGCCCAGCCACACGGCCATGATCCACGGCCTGTTGGACTTTCCTGCTGAACTGATATCGCCCTCGGGCGCCTGCTGCTCGGGCATGCACGCCATGAAATACGGCTACCTCAGCCTGCTGGCCGGTGAGTCGGACAGCGCCATCACGGCCGGGTCGGAGCTCATAAGCCCCATGATGCGCGCCCACCTCTTCGAAGGCGGTGAGGACGGGGCCAAGCTCGAGGAGCTGAAACAGAATCCCGCCATCGGCTTCGAGAAGGATTTTCTCCGTTGGATGCTGAGTGACGGGGCCGGTGCGGCACTGCTGCGCAGGGAGCCCAACAGCAAAGGACTGTCGCTGAAGATCGAATGGATCGATGGCCGCTCTTATGCCCACCGCATGGACACCTGCATGTACTCCTCATCCGACAAGACCGAGGACGGCACCCTCAAGAGCTGGAAGCAGTTCACCCCGCAGCAGTGGGCCGACAATGCCATCTTCAGCATGAAGCAGGACGTGAAACTGCTGAGCCCGAACATCGTGCCCATCGGAGGCGAGTTCCTGCAGGAGATCTGCGAGCGCAGAGGCTTCGACATCAGCACCATCGACTGGTTCCTGCCGCATCTCTCGTCCAATTTCTTCAAGCAGAAGGTGTTCGATGAGCTGAAAGGCCGTGGGATGGAGATTCCGGAGCAGAAATGGTTCACCAACCTGACGCAGGTGGGCAACGTGGGCTCGGCCTCCATCTATCTGATGCTGGAGGAGATGTTCAACTCCGGCCGCTTCAAGGCAGGCCAGAAAGTGCTGCTGATGGTGCCCGAGAGCGCGAGGTTCTCCTATTCCTATGCGCTGCTGACCGTGTGCTGAGGCGCGATTACCTTCGCGGCATGGCGCAGCATCTGCTCATTCAGCGCGAGGATGTACTGAGATTCATTCCCCAGCGCGAACCCATTGTGATGGTGCATGGCCTTCTGGCCCATTCCGCCCTGGCCTCCACGGCTGTTTTTCAGGTGGAGGAGGGCAACCTCTTCGTGCGTGATGGCAAGCTCTTGCCATCGGGCCTGATGGAGCACATTGCCCAGAGCGCGGCCATCCGATCGGGCTATGCGTTCACACAGATGCCTGCGGGCGAAGGCCCCTCCAAACCGCCCGTGGGCTTTATCGCTGCATTGAAGGACTTCGAAGTGCATGGCCTCCCTGCGGTGGGTGAAATGCTGCACACTACTGTAACCGAACTGAACGTGATCGGCAACATGACCGTGATCAAAGGCGAGGTCTTCTGTGGGGATGTGTTGCTGGCATCGTGCGAGATGAAGGTGTTTCTAAGTGAGGGCTGAAGAAAATGGTGTTGATTATAAAGACTGAAAATCCTCTCGGAAATCCCCCGTCCGCCTTAGGCGGACACCCCCTTTTCAAGGGGGAAGGGCGTCCGCACTTCAGCGGAGGCCATTCGTATATTCGAATGAATTCGCAACCACCAAAGTGAAGAAAGAAGAAGTTCCGCAGGATGACGGCAAGCTGCTCGAGGGCAAGTTCAAGGTGGTGAAATATGCCGTGGACGAGGAGGGCCGCTATGACAAGGTGGCCAGCGTGGGCTGGGAACCGGAGAACGTGGTGATGGAGCAGGCATGGGACGCCATCCATGAGAACGTGGAGCACGCACGGCAGCAGTTCCTCAAAGGAGAATGGTCGCCCTTGCGCTATCACATGGAGAAGAACCTGATGGAACTGGGCATGCTGGCCGACCACATGGGCATGTTCCGCTGGAGGGTGTGGTGGCATTTCCGCCCATCGGCCTTCAACAAATTGAGCCCGGCCGTGTTGCAACGCTACGCGGATGTGTTCCAGATCACCGTGGATGAATTGAAGACCGTTGACAAAGCCCCGAATGCCTGACATCCGAATCCCTTTTGAACACCACCAGAGTGCCCACTGCGAAACGGGGGTCATCTCCAACCTGATGGGCTTCCACGGCCTGCAGGTGAGCGAACCGATGGCCTTCGGCATAGGGTCGGGGCTGTTCTTCAGCTTCTTCCCGTTCATCAAGATCAACGGCATCCCGGTGGCCAGCTACCGCAACCTGCCGGGCGACATCTTCAAGAAGTTCAGCAAGCGCACGGGCATCAGCTTTGAGCGCCACAGTTATCGCAGCCCGGAGAAGGCCATGCGCGAACTGGACGAGACCCTGGAACGCGGCCTGCCCGTGGGCATGCTCACCAGCGTGTTCTATCTGCCCTATCTGCCCAAGGCGTTCCGCTTCCATTTCAATGCGCACAACATCGTGGTCTATGGCAAGCAGGGCAACGACTATCTGGTGAGCGACCCGGTGATGGAGGAACCCACCATCATTGCGCCCAACGCCCTGGTGCGCGCCCGCTTTGCCAAGGGCATGCCCAACACCAACGGGCGGATGTATTTCCCCACCAAGGTGCCGGCCGGGGTGGACCTGCGCAAGGCGGCCATCATCGGCATCAAGGCCACGGCCAAGGACATGGGCACCATACCGGTGCCGCTGTTCGGGGGCCGGGCCATCAACTACTTGGCGAAACACATGCGCCAATGGCCCGAGAAGCAGGGCGACCGCAAGAGCAAGCTCTATCTGGGACAGGTGGTGCGCATGCAGGAGGAGATCGGCACGGGCGGTGGCGGTTTCCGCTTCATGTATGCGGCCTTTCTAAGGGAATATGCCGACACCTATGACATCCCCGAACTGGTGCCGATGGCGGCAGAGATGACGGCCATAGGCGACCGTTGGCGCGCCTTTGCCTATGAGGCGGGCCGGGCCGTGAAGGGCCGCGATGGCATGAACGGCTCGTTCGATGCGCTGGCCGACATCGTGGACGAATGCGGATACAAGGAGCGCGACTTCTTCCAGCGGCTGATGAAGGTGAAGCTGTAGGCTTTGGAAAAAGAAAGCTCCATCCCGAGGTCAGGGAACGGGGCAGGCCTTTGGAAGTCTGGTGGTGAGGTCGCCTTCAGGCGGCCTTGAGGGTGAGCACTTCGAGTTCGCTGCCATTGGCAATGGCCTCATTCCCTTTACGGAGCACCTCACGCGTGGTCTCGGCAGAGAGGTAATAGTGTCCGCATTGCTCGCACACCATGGCGGGCACATGCTTGATGATGAAGATGGCCTCACCGCGGGTCAATGTGGTGGTCACATGGCCGGGAGTGCAGTCTCCTGTGTGGCAAAGTGAGCATTTCATGGTCTTCTGCGGGTTTTGAAATCCGGTTCGAATTTACGGACATCAGGCTCATAGAGGGTTATCACCGTGCAGCGTTGGTCGGGCTCATTCCATCCGATGACCACATGCAGGGGCCGGCCACCCACCCTGGCGAAAAGCAGGAAAGACGGGTCGGGTCTGTCGTCAGGATATTCCTCTATCACCTCGCCATGGGCCAACACGTGCTCGATGTCCTCCGCTGAGATGCTGCGTTCGAACATGCGCCCCACGGCATGGTCACTGAAGACAAGTTCCTTTCGCAGAAAATCCGGAGCTGACATGGCTCAAAAATAGAGGTGTCTACGCAAGAGGCCGCTGCGAGCGCGACTTCTTCCAGCGGCTGATGAAGGTGAAACTCTGAGCGCGGGTTAGACCCTTGTTAATCTTGCGTTAACTGGTCTGATGCGCAAGACAGCAAAGTCTACCTTCGGGCGAAATTCACCTGCCATGAAGCAGCTGACCATTGTGCGCCACGCCAAGTCGAGTTGGGAACTGCCCGAATTGGACGATTTCTACCGAACGTTGAATGACCGTGGTGTAAGGAACGCGTTTACGATGGCCGAGGCCCTGAAGGAACAGGGTCTTTACCCCGATCTGATACTCACCAGTCCTGCGGTGCGGGCCATCAACACCGCTATCATCATCGCACGGAAATTGGATTTCCCACAGCAGCGTATCGAGTCGAACGACCGCATCTATGAGGCCAGCACCGAGCACCTGCTGCAAGTGCTGGCCAACGTGGACGACCGCATCGGCCATGTGATGCTGTTCGGGCACAATCCTTCGCTAACCAACCTGATCAACCGATTGCAGCCGGAACGCTTGGACAATCTCCCGACCTGCGGGGTGTTTGTGATTCAAATGGCCATGGAATCGTGGAGCAACATCCGAGATGCCAAGGGTGAAAAGGTGTTCTCGCTCTTTCCAAAGAACCTCCCCTCATGACAGATTTCGCCAAACGTTATATCGCTCGCGAGCTGAGCTGGCTCTCGTTCAACCACAGGGTGCTGCAAGAGGCCGAGAACCCCTCGGTGCCCATTGTGGAGCGCCTCAAGTTCCTGGGCATCTACAGCAACAACCGCGATGAGTTCTTCCGGGTGCGGGTGGCATCGCTCAAAAGGATGCTCGGTCTGAAGAAGGAGGCGCAGAACATCTTCCTCGGTATGCCGAAAGATGTGCTCAAGCAGGTGAACGAGGAAGTGGTGGCGCAGCAGAAGCTGTTCGACCGCATCTATCAGAACCTGTTGGCCGAGCTGCGCGGGCATCAGATCCATGTGGTGAACGAGGCGCAGCTGACCCCGGAGCAGGAGGATTTCGTGCGCAGCTATTTCCTGGAAGAGGTGCAGCCCAACCTGGTGCCGGTGATGCTGGACCTGGCCCCGGAGTTCCCCTACCTGCGCGACAAGTCGGTGTATCTGTTCGTGAAGATGTCGGACAGCCGCAAGAAGAGGGCCACGCGCCACAGCATCATAGAGGTGCCCACGGGGGTGCTGCCGCGCTTCATCGTGCTGCCCAAGGAGGGCGAGAAGAACTTCATCATCCTGCTGGATGACGTGATCCGGTTCTCGCTGGGCAGCATCTTCGGCACCCTGGGGCTGGACACGTTCGAGTCGTACAACATCAAGCTGACGCGCGATGCCGAGCTGAACCTGGAGGCCGATTTCTCGCTGAGCCTGGTGGACAAGCTGGAGAAGAGCCTCAAGCAGCGCAAGAAGGGGGTGCCGGTGCGCTTCGTCTATGATGCGAAGATGCCCAAGGACATGTTGCAGCTGCTGATGACCTCCATGCGCATCACCTCGTCCAGCAGCCTCATTCCGGGCGGGCGCTATCACAATTTCAAGGATTTCATGGGGTTCCCCAACGTGGGCGGCAAGCGCACGCGTTTCCAGAAACTGAAGCCCCTGCCCCACCCCGACCTGCCGCAGGGAGGCAGCGTGATGAGCGTGCTGGCCAAGAAGGATGTGCTGCTGTGCTATCCCTACCACTCATTCTATCCGGTGCTCGACCTGCTGCGCGAGGCGGCCATCGACCCGAAGGTGACCGAGATCAAGATGACCCTCTATCGCGCGGCCCGCAAGAGCATGGTGGTGAACGCGCTGATCAACGCCATCCGCAACGGCAAGAGGGTGACCGTGGTGATGGAACTGCAGGCCCGCTTCGATGAGGAGAACAACATCATGTGGTCGCAGCGGCTGCAGGATGCCGGGGCCACGGTCATCTTCGGGGTGCCGGGCCTCAAGGTGCACAGCAAGCTGCTGCTGGTGACCCGCAACGAAGGCCGAAAGACGGTGCACTATGCCCGCATAGGCACAGGCAATTTCAACGAGGACACGGCCCGCGTCTACAGCGACCACAGCCTCTTCACCAGCGATGAGCGGCTCACCACGGAGGTGGCCACGCTGTTCCGCTTCTTCGAGCGCAACTTCGAGGTGGGCACATACCGCCACCTACTGGTGTCGCCCTTCTTCATGCGCGACCACATCTATGGCCTCATCGACCGCGAGACGGCCCTGGCCCGCGAGGGGCAGCCCGCCTGGTGCATCATCAAGGTGAACAACCTGGTGGACCGCGGCATGATAGACCGCCTCTATGAGGCCAGTGCGGCAGGCGTCAAGGTGACGCTCATTGTGCGGGGCATGTGCGCCCTCAAAGCGGGCGTGCCAGGCCTGAGCGACAACATCACCGCCATCAGCATCGTGGGCCGCTTTCTGGAGCACAGCCGCATCCTGATCTTCGGCAACGGGGGCGATGAGCAGTATTACATCACCTCGGCCGACCTCATGACCCGCAACCTCGACATGCGCAGCGAGGTGGCCTGCCCCATCTACGATCCCGCCATACGCAAGCAGCTGCGCACCATGATCGACATGCAGATGAAGGACAACGTGAAGGCCCGCCTGCTCGACCCCGAACGCCTCAACATGCCCCGCAGAACGCGCGGCCCCAAGGTGGACAGCCAGCTGGCCATGTACGAGTATTATCGCGCCATGGTGCAGAAATAGCGGCCTCGTGCACCTGCGCGTCCACTGGGAGCTACTCAGCGGAGAGGACTATCCAAGAAAGTCAAGGGCGATTGGGCGCAGGCGGGAGATAAGCAATCACTGCCTCAGCTTGAACAGGTCCATCATCGCCTGATTCACCCTCATCACCTCCATAGATGTCAATTTTCCAAGCCGTCCGATGACAAGCCCGCGGTCTATGGTGGTGAGTTTGCTCAGCCGCACCAGCGATTCGCGCTTGAGGCCGTTCAGCGGGGCCGGGACAAGGAGCACATCATGCTTCTCGTGCCATTTCAACTGAGTGGTGACGAAGGCGACCGTGATATCGGATTCACTGGCCAGAAGTACCAGTGCCGGACGGTTCTTCACCCCACTGAGGTCAGTGAAGGGGAAAGGTATGAGTACGATATCGCCTTTGGTCATTTGAACCTTTCCTGCAGGTCGTCCACTGTGTAGAGGTCGTCCTCCTCTTCCAGAAAACGGAATACAGCAGCATCGGACGCGAGCACTTGAATACCTTCTGTGGTGAGCCTGTCGTCCAGTTTGGAGAGCAGGAACTCTGCGAAGTCGGCCACCTCGTTCAACTGGCTTTCGGGCAGGCGCGACAGGCTTTGGATCGTTCTTCCGATAAGTGCTTCGCGGTTCATGGCGGGGATGTGGTTGTACAAATGTAAATCACGGTTCGGAATGGGTCGCTCATCCCTCCACAGGCTCAGGGGGTTGAACGGATGGAACGTGGCCTCACTGATCCTGCGCCAGGCTCTGGGCAGGCCAGTCATTGGGGGCTACTCAGCGGAGGGCGGGGAGCTGGCGCAGCACCCGTTATGCCCTATCTTTGAAGCCATTGTTTCAAAGCCATGCAGGAGCTTCTGACCCACATCTCCATCAACCAGGCCATCCGCTTCGGCAAACCGTGCATCAAAGGCACACGCATCGCAGTGGCAGACATACTGCAATGGCTGGCATCGGGCATGAGCATCCCCGAGATACTGGAAGACTTCCCCTCCTTGAAAGAAGAGCACATCAGGGCCGCATTGGCCTTTGCGGCCCACCGCGAATCGCATACCCGCCTGCTTGCCGCCTGAATCATGCGGTTCCTGTTGGACGAGAATGTCTCCTGGCGGCTTGCGAAGCTGCTCTCAACGGACTTCGGTGATGTGCTGCATGTCAATCAGACCCCTTTGGGCGAATCTTCTGAGGACAGGCAGATCTGGAACCTGGCACTGAACGAGGGCAGGTGCATCATCACCAATGACGATGATTTCCATGCGCTCTCCACCTATCTGGGCTACCCTCCGAAAGTCATTCTGCTCAAGATGGGCAATCAGAGCACCCGTTATATTGCCCAAGTGCTGACCTCCAACAGGGACGAGGTCGTCCGATTCTTGGACAGTGCGGACTACGGGGTGCTTGAGATCTACTGAGCCGGAAGAGCACGACCGCCTTCCAGTGAGCTCAGTCCCTGCGCTTCCAGACTTCGGGATGCAGCGAGGTGTGAAACACGGCCTGCACCACCACCAGCCGGTGCTGTTCATCGACCGTGAAGTGCACCATGTAGGGGAACTTTCTCAGCGGCAGACACCGCACCTCATCATACCGATTCTGGAAGAAGGGGTTCGATTCCAAGGTGATGAGAAACGCATTCAGTTCTTCCTCGAACTTCTCACCGAGACCAATGGACCGCTCATCGTAGTAATCTACCGCGTCCTGAACATCAGCGAGGGCAGTCGCAAGGATGATGACCTCAAACCCCACTTACTTCTTGGTCTTGATCTGCTTGCGGGCCTCTTTCCACGGAATGGCGATGGTCGGATCGGCCTTGTACTCGGCCATGCGCTCGCGCACGATGTTCTTCTGCCATTCGGGGATGTCGATGTCTGATGCGGCATCAAGGCCGATGTCTTCGGCAAGCTCTTCTGAGAGCGGAGTGAAGCGGATGCCGAGCTTGCCGAGAAGTTCGCTGATGAACTTCAATTCGCTACTGTTCCTTGGTTGGATAACAATGGGCTGCATGGTGCGAATTTACAGATGGAATGCTGCGTTCCTACGGAACTTGACATGACGGGGCCAGAACGTTGGCTAGCATACCCGCGCCCCGATGGTGCTTGGACAGGACCATCCGACAGGCGGAGGGCCGCATCTTCCATGTGCAGCTAAGGAACCGAGGCCCCTTCGACAGGCTCAGGGCGGGCTAAATCCCAATAGTATGCACAAGGCGCAGGCAGGAGCCTTGCGCGGGCGGGTCGCAGCTTTACTGTTTGACCAGCCGCTTTGTAACCGTTCCTTGCTCAGTTTCTGCACGCAACCAATAGACTCCTGCCTTCAGGTCTCCCTTCCTCAGAATCGAGTCATGACTGTTCATCTCGGGTAAGAAAAATACTACCCTGCCCGATGCGTCAATCACCTGTATGGAACGAATAGAAGCGGTGCTGACAACCCGGAAGTCTGATGAGAAGGGGTTCGGGGCCACAGTGACCGATGGGCTGTCGAGCTCGTCCATACCAGTGGACGACCCTACATACAGGGTGACCGTTTGCTCAAATGCTCTGGACTCAGACATGTTGACGGACACCCAGCCGTAAATGCTGTCGTTCCAGAACACCGTGACCTCGTTCGTTCCCTGACCCGATACAATAATCCCATTCTCAATTGTCCAGAAATAGGTGAGGCATTCATTGTATGGCACCGAATACGTGTAGTCGATATTGGGGAACACCACCGTTGCACCGACAATGTTCTCCACAGAATCCACGTTCAATTCAATCTCGATGAGGGTATCTGCAGCACACCCGAGAGGTGAAAAAACGGTGACACTGTACAGACCCGGATCCAGCCACTCTGGTGGCAGAGGTATGTTGAGGTTGCCAAGGTCAAAAACCGACATCGAGTCACCGAACAGAAGCTCGATGATACCACTGCTTTGATTGCACTCCGAACCCCAGATGCCCAAAGAGATCACTGGCAATGGGTTCACCACAAAAGGGACCGTGTCGGTGCAGGTCACTCCCTGCACGGTCATGTCAACCCAAACATCACTCTCGTGAATGGGGGCGGTTACAGCAGGCCCCTCCATTGCGGTGCTCCATTGGTAATTGACCGGTCCGAGGTTCGTTGAAATGCCTATGCCCCAGAACATGATATAACCGTCATCTACCCCGATATTGTCCCGAATGGTCAGCGTCCAATTGCCATTCAATGGGCACCCGATGAGCGCATTGAAAGACTCCTCGGGCCTATAGGTGCCGGGGGCCATGGCAGTTCCCGGTGTCGGCCCGCCCGAGGGCACAGTGTTCCCTGTTTCAAACCCCTGCTCCAGCGTTCCCCAGAGGGACATGTCAGAGAAACAGTAGTCCCATCCCACTCCAGGTGTGCCATTGCCGTTGTCCAAGGCTTGGCCCAGGTACATTCCACCTCCACCGAATCCACCCGGGAACAGCCCATTGCCGGTATAGGAATTGAAAATATTCACACTGGTGCCATTGGGACAGGTGAGCATCATCTCCAGATCCCCGAGATAGCTGTGCTCCATGGTCGCACAGATCTCCAATGACCCACTGCCCCCTTCATACACGCTCCCGGCAGGCATGCCCTCCACCAGTATCTCTGTGGCATAGTTCACCCCATTGCCATCAGGAAGATACATCACCTCATTGAAGGCACCCAGCGATTCCAGTTCCGCGTGCAGTTGAGCGGTCAGGTTCACCTCCTGCCCATCACATACCTCCTCCTCGCTGGCGAAGGCCGTGTGCACCAGCTTTATCACACGCACCGAGTCGATGGCCGTGCATCCGAAGGCATCTACCACTGTCGCCACATACCATCCCTGACTTTCGGCACAGATGGCCGGAGTTGTCTCACCGGTGGACCAAACAACGGATGTCCAATCCGATCCGGCATCAAGAGGGGCGCAGCCACCGTCACAGAACAGCACCGTGTCTGCACCAAAAGAGAAGGAGCATTGCGCCAAGGCTGAATGGGCAAATGGAAGCAATAGAAGCATTACGATGGCTGTGATTCGCATAGCGGTGGATTGGGTTGAACAAGTAAAGCAATTGTTGACGGACGAGCAGGCGATGGTTGCAGATAGGGTGCACGGGGCGCGGCATGGCGCAGGCGGGCACTTTCAAATTCCGAGCATCTGCCTTGTTGATGCGCTTGGTTTGTAGTATCCCAATTCCATCGCTCGCAGTAAATCTTCTTTCGGGACAACGGCTTCGGACACAGCCATGAGCTGATGATGGCATTTGGTTTTTATAGCACCTGCATTACAGAACCCTCCTACATGGCGAAAAATCGTGTTCTCCGTTGTCCTTGGATTCTTCCCTTCCCAACTCTCATTGGCCCATGCCATTATTTCTAAATAGTGAAAGAATTTCCCATTTTTAGAATTACAGAATGGAAGAGTGTCATCCATTACTCCTCCCGTGAATAAATACCATTCCAGACCTAAGTCACGACCTATTTTTTCAGGATTCCTTTTAGAGATGGGCTCAATCGAATTCGATGCCTTTCTAGACTCCGGTTTGCTTGTTGTGGAGTTTTTTTTCCCAAAGATGAAATCGAATATTTTCATCACCCATTAAGTTAAATGACGACAAACAGAATGGGGACGATGGCGGTAGTCAGGGTACACATGGGGTTGTGATTATGGGGTGAGGTGGTTGGAATGGCGGGCTATTGAGATGGAACCGAGGACGGTTCCCAATAAGATGCACGAGGCGCAGCCTCGCGCAGGCGGGAGGTGTCTCTTGACCCAATGCATCTCCTCGGGCAGGTTGATGTCCACGCGGTACACGCGGTAGCGGGGCATCACCTCGCTCTTGGCGCCTTTGTGATGCAGCATGTAGACCACGCTGAGGCTGTCCTGCAAGAGGACGCGGCAGCTGATCTGCTCGCCTTCCATGGTAACGATGCGGTCCTGTGCGCGGGCCACCGTGCCCAGCACGCACCACACTGCCAAGGCAAGCAGGAAGAGACTGTATCGGGTGGGCATGGGTAGCGGACTATAGGGGGTTCATCTCTTGGAACCGTGGACGGTTCTGAATAGGACGCTCAAGGCAGGAGCCTTGCGCGGGCGGGTGCACGGGGCGCGGCCTTGCGCAGGCGGGGCAGAGCCTCGCGCAGGCGGGGGTTAACATCAGCCAACAAACTTGCAGGTCTGGATTACCGCTTTCGCAGCTCCTCGCGCAGAAACAACACCTCCTCTTTCAGCAGATCGATCTGCTCGCGGTAGAGTTTCTCCAGCCTATCG
>CAZATP010000007.1:0-124333 GCA_964488095.1 uncultured Chryseobacterium sp. | reverse complement strand
TGGCGCTGCCATAGTCGTCCTCGCAGAGGCGCATCTCAGGGGCAGAATCCTTGGTACAGATATCGCAATCCGTGCAAGAGACCAGGCTCATGGCAGTGAATACGGTCATCGAAAGGGTAAAAAGTACTTTTCTCATGGTATTTGGTTTTAGAATGGTTCAATGCAATGGATCGACATGGCAGCTCAGATGCGCCTGCCCTGAATGATGCGCAGGATGACGGCAATGAGGGCGATGACCAGCAGAATGTGGATGAGCCCACCAGCATGAAGGCCCCAAAAGCCGATGGCCCAGCCTATGATGAGGATGACTGCAATGATGTAGAGTAGATTGCCCATGGTTCAGGATGACTGGTTTTTCGTTGGGTCAAAGCACCGACCGGAAACGTCAGACAGCGTTACACAATTTGTAAGTGGTATTGCAACATTCCCACCCGGTCATCGGATTGCCCCGCGTGCGCCCTAACTTTACTGAACCATTGCGCGAGCAGCATCCGGCCATCCGTGGCCGCGGACATGATGGGCGTCTCACACTTCATACACCCCTCATGAAGATCTACATCAAATACATGGTATCGCTGCGCTGCAAGATGCTGGTCATCTCCATACTCGAAAGTCTCGGCCTCATGCACGGAGAAGTGGAGTTGGGCGAAGTGGAGATCCGCGACAACCTGTCGGACAGTGATCGCAAGAGCCTCAGGCTGGCCCTGATAAGTGCTGGACTCGAACTGATGGACGACAAGCGCGCCATTCTGGTAGAGCGCATCAAGCAGGTGGTGATCGAGATGGTACACTATGCCGATGAGCAGCCCAAGGTCAACTTCTCTGTCCATCTGAGTGAGAAACTGCATCTGGATTACACGTACATGGCCAATCTCTTCGCAGAGGTGAAAGGAGTCACCATCGAGCAGTTCATCATCGCCCACCGCATAGAAAGGGTCAAAGAACTGATGCTCTACGATGAGATGAACCTCACCGAGATCGCGTACAAGCTCAACTTCAGCAGCGTGGCGCACCTGAGCAACCAGTTCAAGAAGGTGACCGGTCTTTCGCCCTCCTTTTTCAAGAAGCTGCGCAGCAAGCGCATACTGACTTTGGAGCAAATCGGGGAGCTGGCCGGCTGACAGCGTTGCAGGTATGTATTCTGCAAGATGCGGCCGGAATTATGTAATTGCCCCCTATCCCATACGTTGACCTTTGCCACCGAGGTGGACAGCGTGATGAACGTACTGGCACTCTCACAACCGGCAACAATCATCATGGACAAAAGCAGCAGCAACCGCACCAGCGAAACAACTGAGATTGAGAAGGCCAAGGCGGTCATCACGGTAGAACTGGTGGAATACCTGCCCAATTCGGTGGTCATCAAGACCATCCTGCGCAAATCGACCGGCAACGTGAGTGTGATGTCGGTGGACCAGGGTGAAGGACTGACAGAAAAGACCAGCCCGTTCGACACCTATGTGCAGGTGATAGACGGCCAGGCCGACATCGTCATCTCAGGCGTGAGCAATCTGCTGCACGTGGGCCAGAGCATCGTCATCCCCGCACGTGCCAGCAATCTGGTGAAGCCCAACGGCCGCTTCAAACTGCTGATGACCGTGATCAAGAGCGGCTACGAATGACCGGCCCCTGCGACCGCAATCTCACTGAGCGGATGCTGCGGGAACACATCACGGATATCACCGAGATCATCCGCACGCAGTTCCCCGCGCTCTATCGCAACCTGATGGAGGCCCCGCTGACGCACCCGGAGCAGACCTCGCAGCCCGACACCACCGACCTCTGCAACCATCTCGACATGCTGCATCATCAGCTCAACACCTGCGAGGAGAACCGCAAGGGATCAGGTAACAGGCAGGGCAGTTGAACAGTCTTCCCACCTCTTCATCCGTGAACATCGGGTGCATGGTTGCTTCCTTTCATAGTGCAGAAGGCGATTGGCTGTCCTAATCCGCAAAGAAGGCCGTTTAAGGGTAAAAGCCTATGCTCACTCTACCGACCGGTCTGTCTACCTGTCAATCCTGCAATTATCGGATTGAACCGTGTAACGTTCTCACTTTCAGTACTGCCAACCTTTGAGCATCAGCTGCAAAGCCATTGGTCGATAAAGACTCTTGGGCATACAGCAGGTGCAGAAGATCATGCTGAAGGTGAACAAGCTCGGAGTTGTTTTGGAGAAGACCCGGCTGGGGTTCGAGGCCGAGGGGGTGCTGAATCCGGCCATCATTCAGGTGGGCACAGAAATCCACATGTTCTATAGGGCAGTGGCCAAGAACAACTATAGCAGCATAGGTTATTGCCGCCTCTCCGACCCCGTGACCATTGCCGAGCGGCAAGACACGCCCATCTTCTACCCGCAGTGCGAAAATGAGGTGCATGGTGTGGAAGACCCGCGCATCACCATAGTGGAAGGGGTCTATCACATGACCTACACCGCCTACGATGGCGTGAACGCCCTCGCTGCCCTTGCCACCTCCACCGATCTTATCCACTGGGAACGGCATGGCATCATCGTACCACAGGTAGGCTACAAGGAATTTGCTCGACTGGCCCGCACCAAGGGCGACCTCAACGACAAGTATGTGCGCTTCAACGAGAACAGGGGCATCCACATAAAGGAGGGAAAGAATGTTTTCGTGTGGGACAAGAACGCGATCTTCTTTCCGCGAAGGATTGATGGGAAACTGCATTTCATGCATCGCATCCGTCCGGACATTCAGGTCGTTTGCGTGGACCGCTTGGACGAGCTCACCCCTGAGTTCTGGCAACACTATCTGATGAACATAGCTCACTTCATCATGCTGGCCCCCGTGCACGATCATGAAGTGAGCTATGTGGGTGGTGGCTGTCCGCCTATTGAGACACCTGAAGGTTGGCTCATCATCTATCACGGGGTTCACGACACGGTGACAGGCTATGTCTACAGTGCCTGTGCCGCCCTTTTTGACCTCAACGACCCTCAGCACGAGATTGCCCGTCTGCCCTACCCGCTCTTTGCCCCAGAGTTCGATTGGGAGAAACGGGGCTATGTGAACAACGTTTGTTTTCCTACCGGCACAGCCCAGATAAACGGCACACTTTACATCTACTACGGTGCGGCCGATGAGCAGATCGCCTGCGCCTCGGTGAACCTCTCTGAGCTACTGGCAGAACTGTTGACCCATGGTGCCGGGTGAGGATGGAGCGAGAAAAAAGCGTGATCGCCTTTGCCTCCGCTGGCCATCACCAGCTATTAGTGGAGGCACTTAACCTGTTGTTCCCATCACCTCATCCATAATCCATGCTCCAGATCCAATCCATCCGCCCCGACCTTATGGCACCGCTCAACGGCTATTCTGTGCTCAACGGCACCAAGCCCGCAGCCCTCAAGTCCAGTTTGCCCCATGTGCTGGTGATCACGTCCTATCCGCCCCGTGAGTGCGGCATCGCCACCTATTCACAGGATCTGGTCACGGCCTTGGGATCCAAGTTCCACGATGCCTTCTCCACCAGCATCTGTGCGTTGGAGGAGGGCCAAGAGAAGCATGCCTATGCCGAGCCGCCCCTCTATGTGTTGAACACGGAGAACAGCAACTCCTTTCTCAAACTGGCCTTTCAGATTAATAGGAATATCAACATAGGACTGGTGCTCATTCAGCATGAGTTCGGGTTCTTCCGCCATCAGCAGGCCGCATTCGAACGGTTTCTCGGAGTGCTTGAAAAGCCCGTTGTGACAGCTTTCCATACCGTGCTTGCCAATCCCGACCCGGCCATGCTGGCACACGTGCGGCACATTGCGCAGCATTCCCGGTCGCTCATCGTGATGACCGAGACGTCCATGGACACACTGCAACGCGAATACGGGGTTCCCGAACACAAAGTGACCATGATACCCCACGGCACGCACCTCATCCGGCATCAGAGCAAGGACGTTCTGAAGGCGAAGCACGGCCTTTCTGGCAGGAAGGTGCTGAGCACCTTCGGACTGCTCAGTTCGGGCAAGGGCATAAACACAACGCTGGAGGCCCTGCCTTCCATCGTCAAGGCTCATCCCGAGACCCTGTTCCTCATCATCGGGAAGACGCCCCCGGGCGTGGTGAAGCATGAGGGCGAACGCTACCGCGATTCCCTGCAGGAGAAGGTGGAAGCATTAGGGCTGCAGGAGCACGTCCGATTCATCAACCGGTATCTGCCACTGCCCGAACTTCTGGAACACCTGCAGATGACGGACATCTATCTCTTCACCTCCACCGACCCGAAACAGGCGGTGAGCGGCACATTCTCCTACGCCCTCAGCTGCGGTTGTCCGGTCATCTCCACCCCGATTCCCCATGCACGGGAGGTGCTGAACGAGGACACGGGCATACTCATCGAATTCGGCAATTCCACCCAGCTGGCCGGTGCCGTCATCGACCTGCTACAGGACGACCATAGACGCAACAACATCAGTTCGAACGGACTGCACCGCATGGCATCCACCGCTTGGGCCAATTCGGCCATTGCCCACGCCATGATGTTTGAGGAGATAGCAGCCGACCGCATCCGCATCAGATACTCCGACCCGGTCATCACGCTGCGCCACCTGCGCCACATGACCACTCCACGTGGCATCATTCAGTTCTCGAGACTCGACCGGCCCGATATCACTTCGGGCTACACGCTGGACGATAATGCCCGTGCACTGGTGGTGATGTGCCAGCACTTCGAGTTGACGACCGACAGTACTGACATTCCGCTCATCCGGCTCTATCTCAATTTCATGGTGAGTTGTCAACAGCCGGACGGCCGTTTCCTCAACTATGTGGATGAGGAAGGGCACTTCACTGCTCAGAATGACCAGACCAATCTGGAGGACTCCAACGGCAGGGCCATCTGGGCACTGGGCCATCTGGGCTCATTGGAGAACAGACTTCCCGATTCCATTATCATTCTGGCAGATAACGCCTTGGAACTGGCCCTTGACACCGTGAATGCGATACACTCGACCCGCGCCATGGCCTTCATCATCAAGGGGCTGTATTACAGGAACAGGGCCGGTCGGTCTGGCATCGACATGGCGCTGATGACCCAACTGGCCGACCGCCTGGTGCAGATGTACCGCCACGAGACCGATGCCGATTGGTACTGGTTCGAAAGCTCCATGACCTATGCCAACAGCATTCTGCCCGAAGCACTGCTCTGCGCCCATGAAATGACCGGACAGGAGAAATACCTCGAAATAGCCAAGTTCTCCTTCGATTTTCTGCTGTCCAAGACCTTCGGGGATGATGGTATCCGTGTGGTATCGAACAAAGGCTGGATGCACCGCACCAAGGCCGCAGGGCCCCGGCCCATCGGGGGCGAGCAGCCCATTGACGTGGCCTACACCATCCTGGCGCTGGAGCGGTTCTACCGCGTTTTCCGCGAACCACGCTATAAATCGCAGATGCAAACGGCCTTCGACTGGTTCCAAGGGCGCAATCACCTGCACCAGATCATCTACAACCCCTGCACGGGCGGCTGCTACGATGGGCTTGAACAGCACAGCGTGAACCTCAACCAGGGGGCCGAATCGACCGTGAGCTATCTCATGGCCAGGTTGACGATGGAGCAACTGAAGAGCAGCATCTCATGGGAATTCTCTGAACGAGCCTTAGAGACAAGAACCATGGTCTCTGAACTGAATCACTATGCTCCATATCCTTCGGTTCGTGCCCAACTAATGACGGAGATAATAGCAAGTGTGGAAGTTTGAATCCACACATGATGAAACAGTTTGCCACAATTGTGTAACACGCACGCCCTTCCACTCGCTCACCTTTGATGCGGAGGCCGAGCTGGTCCCCACTAAAGAACAGGAAGTATGAATTCATCAGGTAAAGTATTGTTGGGGGTATTGGCAGGCATTGCTGCGGGCGCCACATTGGGCATTCTCTTCGCTCCGGACAAGGGTTCGAACACCCGCAAGAAGATCGTGGACAAGAGCAATGACTATGCAGACGACCTCACCGACCGTTTCAACGAGTTCGTGGACGGAGTTAACCGCAAGGTGGACACGCTCACCAACAAGGCGGGCCACATGGCCGACAACGTGAACCACAAGGCGCATAACGCCATGGAGGAGCTCACGGCATCTGTGAAATCAGACCGTTGATCCCGTGAATACGACCCCCGAGAATCCGGCAGAGGCCGTAGAGGCACTGCTCGGAAAGGCGGAGGCATTCGGACGCACCACCTATGAGCTGTCGAAGCTCAAGGCATTGGAGACCACCACGGTGGTCGTCACCGCGCTCATCGTCAAGGTGAGCGTGGTGCTGATGTTGGGAATCTTCGTGCTGGTGTTCAACATCGGCTTGGCTCTGCTGCTGGGCGATGCGCTCGGCAGGATGCATCTCGGCTTCTTCATCGTGGCGGCATTCTATCTGCTGGTGGGACTGGTGCTGCACCGTTTCCTTCACCGCTGGATAGCGCAGCCCATTTTCGACCTTATCATGAATCAGGCCCTCCGATGAGCACATCCCCAACAGCCATCCATTCCATGGAAAGCCTGCAGAGCGCCCTGCGCACCTTGGAGCAGCGGCAGAGCAGCGAAGGGCAGGCGCTGCGCGACCATTTCCGCCTCACCTATGAGACCATGCGCCCTGCCAACCTGATCAAGACCGCGCTGACCGAGGTGACCCAGTCTCAGGATCTGAAGGACCATCTGGTGAGCACGGGTGTGGGCCTGGTGGCCGGCCATGCCAGCAAGGCCGTGTTCGAGAGCGTGTCGGACAGTCCGATCAAAGGACTGGTAGGCACGGCCATCCAGTTCGGCATCACCAATGCGGTGGCCCGTCATCCGGATGTGGTCATTGCAGCATCGCGCGGAGTGCTGCGCATGCTGCGCAGTGCGTGGCGGAGCCGGAATGAAGTATCTGAAAGCACTTCCGAAACAGAGGAACATCCGCACCCCACATCTGCTCCCGCCACAGGCGAGTGACCCATGCAGGTGCCCTCCTTCCCTACTTCACATTCGCTTCCCTATGCGGTGCGCATCGCTCTGGTGGCCGTTGGCATTTATGCCATCGTCTCCATGCTGTCGCTGGCACAGGGCATCCTGCTTCCGGTGATCTATGCGGTCATCACGGCCATTCTCATAAGCCCGCTGGTGGACCGCATGGAGCACAAGGGCCTCAACCGGGCCCTCAGCACGCTGCTGGTGATGCTGGTGGTCACTCTGCTGGCAGCGGGCATCATAGCCTTGCTGGCATGGCAGCTCAGCCTCTTCTCCGACCAATGGCCTGAGCTCCGTTTGCGGGGCCGCGAGCTATGGGATGAGGTCATCGGCTGGTCGGCCCGCAATCTCAACATCAGCAAACGCAAGGTGAACGCATGGCTGGAGGCCACCACCAACGACCTGATGCAGGACAACCGCGCCCTCATCGGCACCACCATCACCTCGGTGGGCGAGGCCTTGGCAACGCTTTTCCTCACGCCTGTCTATGTGTTCATGATGGTGCTGTACAAGGAGCATGTCATCACGTTCATCCGCAGGCTCTCGGGCCAGATGAACACCCTTCAGGTGAGCGGCATGATGGACGAGACCCGCATCGTGGTGCGCAGCTATCTGGTGGGCCTCAGCATCGAATTCCTCATCCTGGCCGTGCTCAATGTGGGCGGGCTGCTGCTGCTGGGCATTCCCTATGCCATTCTGCTGGGCATCATCGGGGCGTTGCTCAACATCATCCCTTATGTGGGCGGGCTCATCGGGGTGGCACTGTTCATGGCCATTGCCCTGGTAACGGGCACCCCGCTCGACATGCTCTACGTGTTCACACTCTATATCGTCCTCCAGTTCATAGACAACAACTTCATCGTGCCCAAGATCGTGGGTTCAAAGGTGAAACTCAATCCGCTGGCCTCGCTTCTGGCGGTGATACTCGGAGCGGCTCTCTGGGGACTGCCGGGCATGTTCCTTTCCATTCCGCTGCTGGCCATCGTCAAAGTGGTGCTCGACCGCCTGCCCGACCTGGAGCACTGGGGCTTTCTTCTGGGAGACCCTGTCCCATCAAAACACCCATCAGAAACCCCATCGAAATGAACATCAGCCTCCGTAACATCTCCTTCGTGCTGCTGGCCTCTGCGGCCGTCATGCTGCTGTCGCAGTGCTGCAACTGTGGGGTTCAGCCGCCTGTCGCACCTGAAGAGGAGAGCAATGATGAAATGGAGACCGTGGACGGAGACACCGAGGAAGTGCCCGACTCCACTGCAACAAGCACAAGCGAGAAGACCACTGAGAAACCGGAGGCGACCACCGCCACACCTGCCGAAACAGCGAAGAAGCAGAAGCCGTTGTCCATCACCATCACAGACCTGAAATCGGCCACGGCCCCGGTCATCTTCTCCGTCTATGAGAATCCGGACACCTATCTCGAACCCAAGGCCCAGCTCAAGACCTACCGCTTCGTGCCCAAGGGCAAGACGCTCAGCATCAAGCTCAAAGACCTGAAGTTCGGCACCTATGCCATCGCCTTCTATCAGGACATGAACGATAATGGCAAGATCGATAAGAACGGGCTGGGCATCCCCAAGGAGCCCTACGCTTTCAGCAATGACATCAGACCCAAGATGGCCGCGCCCTCCTTCGCAGACTGCAAGTTCAGCTATAGCAAGAAGCAGAACGTCATCTCGGTGAAAATGGGCAAGTGAGCAAGCTTGCAAACGCGTACCCGCATGCACCCATGGACCCACGCGGTCAGAGGCAGCCAGAGGTGCATCCGTGAATCATGCAAGCTATCGCTTTCAAAGTGTAACTCCTCCCATTTCACATGCATGCACCTTTGCACCGTGAGGATTATCTCACACCAAACAACAACATCATGAACAACAAGACCGTTGAAGGCAATTGGAATGAGCAGAAGGGAAAACTGAAAAAGGCATTCGCGGTCCTGACGGACAATGACCTGATGTTCGAGGAAGGCAAGAAGGATGAGATGCTGGGCAAGATCCAGATCAAGCTCGGCAAGACCAAGGATGAGTTCGACAAATTCATGGCTTCGCTCTGAGCATTGGACGGCCTGAGGTCTGAAAATCCATGGGCCTTACTGATCCTCAACACCATTTCAAACAATTCAAAAGACCGACCAAAATGAAAAATTCAATCTACTCAATGGGCATTGCAGCCCTGATGCTCACTCCGATGCTCATCAGCTGCGAAACGCAGGAGCACAAGGACGGTCAGGTACAGGCTGCGCAGGCCGAACTTGACCAACTGACCAAGGATGCCGCAGACAAGGCCGCCAAGGACAAGCAGGCAGAGGAATGGGCCGCCTTCAAACAGGAGACGCTCACCCGCATTCAGGCCAACACGGACCGCATTGCAGAACTGCGTGTGAAAAAGGCCAAGCCCGGCAAGGTGCTGGACCCACTCTATGCCGCCAAGATCGATGCGCTGCAACAGCGCAACAACGACCTGAGAGACCGTCTGGACGCATACGAGAAGGAGAACAGCGACTGGGAAGCCTTCAAACGTGAGTTCAACAGCGACATGGAAGGTCTCGGTAAAGCGTTCGAAGACCTCGGCACCGACAACAGGAATTGAAGGTCTGACACCCATCACACGTGAAAGGCGGGTCTTCACCCGCCTTTCTCATTACCCCCACAACTCAGAAACAACAGCATGAAAAAGATAATACTCTTCATTTCCATTGCCTTGATGACCCTCTCCCAGACCACTGTCATGGCGCAGGACAAAGCCTGGAGCCGCAACAGCAAAGTGCTCTCAATCGGCCTCGGACTCGGCAACTATTATCACCTCGACAGCCGCTACCGTTCACTCGGCCCTGGTGGCAACGATTACAGAGGCTATCACTCGCCCTATACCGGACAGTTCAACCTGCAGATGGAATGGGCAGTGCACAACTATGTGGGGTTGGGCTTCACCACCGGGTTCGGTGGTACCGGACCACTCAGTCACGGCTATCGCGGTGAGTTCAACATGCCCATCGGTCTGGTGGTGAATTTCCACTTCTATCAGCTCATTGACGACAAGAACGGCAAGGACCTACATGCCGACAAGCTGGACATCTACGGTGGTCTGAGCGTGGGCAGCGGCATCGCTGTTGCCTTCTATGACCGCGAGGATGCGCGCATCGTGCCATTGGCATGGGGCGGCCTGCACGCAGGTCTCCGCTGGTACTTCACACCGCGTGTGGCTTTGAATGCAGAGGTCGGATTCGGAAAGAACGTGGCCAATATCGGATTCTCATTCAAGCTTTGAGAGGAGATTGAGGGTGAAGTGAGTGAGGTTGGGACGGATGGCTTCGGCTGTTCGTCCCTTCTGTTTTTCTGTGATCAGATGCGTGAGCAACCATACCTCCACACACACGGCCTCATCACCTGTCAGAACAACTCCACGGCCCACATGTAGAGTGGCATGCCGAGGGTGATGTTGAACGGAAAGGTGATGCCCAACGCCATGGGCACATAGAGTCCCGGGTCGGCCTTGGGAGCGGCCATGCGCATGGCGGCCGGCACAGCGATGTAGGATGCGCTGGCGGCCAGCACAGAGAGCAGGAACCTGTCGCCTACCGATGTCAGCACCAGGCCGCTCACCGAGGCCATGGCCACTCCGCTCACCGCAGGCATCAGCAGGGCAAAGAGCGTTACAGACCTTCCACTGGACAGGATGCCCTTGAGATTGCGCCCGCTCTCAATGCCCATATCGAGCAGAAAGATGGACAGGAAACCGCTGAAGATGTCCGTGGTGAAGGGTTTGATGCCCTGCGCCTGCTCATCGCTTGTCACCATTCCGATGACCACACTGCCCGCTATGAGCAGCACGCTGCCGTTGGTGAGCGCATGGTGCATCACCTCGCGTAGCGGTCTGCCGCCCTCCTTGCCCGTGGTATAGAGGCGCATCAGCAACATGCCCACAATGATGGCCGGAGCCTCCATGAGGGCCATCACCGTTACCATGTGTCCTCCGAAGGGCGTGTGTTGCAGGTGAAGGAACGAGACGGCCGTGATAAACGTGACGGCACTCACAGAACCGTAGGCGGCCGCTATTGCCCCGGCATTGTCCACACTGAGGCGATGCCGCAGCAGATGGAACGCAATGAACGGCACCAGAGCGGCCCACAGCACGCCCAGTACTGCCGAGATGACGACATCCTGGCCCAGATCGCTGTGCGCAAGTTCTTGCCCACCCTTGAACCCGATGGAGAAAAGCAGGTAGAGCGAGATGAACTTGGAGGAATTGGCAGGTACGGCCAGATCGCTTTTCAACCGTACGGCCAGAAGCCCGAGCAGATAGAAAAGCAGCGCAGGGTTGCGCAGGTTCTCAATGATGAGTTCCATCTATGCTCAGGAGGCCGTTACCTCAATGACACCCTTCACTGATATTGTGAGCCCTTTCTCCTCTGAGCGCTCCAATAGTTCGCGCACCTGAGACCGGGACTCTGCGAGTTCCTCGATCCTGCGCTGCGACTTCTGAGGATTGCCCTCACCGCGCTCATGTTGCCTGAAGGCGTCCAGCTCATGGTAGTTTATCTTGCTGTTGATGAGCGAAAGCAGCACGGTGGCCGCCTCCTCGGGTGAATAATTGCCCAGAACGAGATTGAATTCGAGTTGCTCTGCCATAAAGCTGTGTTTGTCCGGCACAAAAGTCCATCCCTTATTCCATTCGTTTTTATTTATGTTTGTTCACTCAATCATCACATATTTTAATGAACTACACCCTCCATCAACTGCGCATTTTCCTCGCCATCGTGCGCACCGAGAGCATCACCAAGGCCGCAGAGGTGATGCACCTCACGCAGCCCGCAGTGAGCATTCAACTCAAGAACCTTCAGGAGCAGTTTGACCTGCCGCTCACCGAAGTGGTGTCGCGCAAGCTGCACATCACCCCGTTCGGCCATGAGTTGGCCCTTGCCGCGAAGCGGATCATTGCCGAGGTGGACGGCATCAATGAGCGGATGCTTGCCTTCAAGGGCGAACTGAGTGGGACACTGCGTATCTCCTCGGTCTCAACGGGGAAATACGTTATGCCCTATTTCCTGACCGACTTCCTTAAACAGCACAGTGGCGTGGAACTACAGCTCGATGTGACCAACAAGACACAGGTGCTGGAGCAATTGGAGCAGAATGCCATCGACTTCGCACTTGTCTCCATCCTTCCCGAGAAAATGGGCATTGATCGCATTCCGCTCATGGGAAACAGGCTCTATCTGGTGGGTGGTGCCGATGCCGATGAGACAGGACTCTTACCCAAGGATCTGGAGAAGCTGCCATTCATCATGCGCGAGAAGGGCTCGGGCACGCGACACGTCACCGAGGGTTTTCTCAAGGCGCATGGCGTGACACTTGATCACAAGATGGAGCTCACCTCCAACGAGGCCGTGAAGCAGGCGGTGATGGCCGGACTGGGCTATTCCATCATGCCGCTCATCGGCATTGGGCGCGAACTCCAGCGGGGCGCTCTGCGCATCATTCCGGTGCAGGGTCTTCCGTTGGCCTCCGAGTGGAACCTCATATGGCTTCGCGGAAAGGCGTTCACCCCTGCTATGAAAGGCTATGTGGATTTCCTCAAAGCTGAAAGGGAACGCCTCATTGAAAGGAATTTCAGCTGGTATGAACAGTATAGGCAATCGTGACCAATTGGGAGCACAGGTTTAACCCTGCTTTCAGAAGTGCTGTGGTGCCACGGCCGTAACTTCGGACCATGAAATCAAAGTTGTCCCTCGGCAAGATTGCCGGCATTTCCATTTTCATCCACTGGACCTTTTCGCTCCTGCTGGCCTACATCATCTATTCGGGTGTTCGGGGCGGTTCTGGCGTGGTGGACATCCTATGGTCGGTGGCGTTCATTCTGGCCATTTTCGGTTGCGTGGTGCTCCATGAGCTGGGCCACGCCCTCACGGCAAGGCGGTTCGGCATCGCCACGCGCGACATCACCCTGCTGCCCATTGGAGGGGTGGCGAGTCTGGAGTCGATGCCCGAGAAACCGAGGGAGGAACTGCTCGTGGCGCTGGCAGGTCCGGCCGTCAATCTGGTGATCGTGCTCCTGCTTTTGCCATTGGTCTTCCTCATGCCCGACCTGACGGACATGGAGGCCATGACCGCAGTGAACGGTGATAATTTCCTGCTGATGTTCATGACCGTGAACATCGTGCTGGCCTTCTTCAATCTGCTGCCCGCCTTTCCGATGGACGGGGGCCGGGTGCTCCGGGCGCTGCTCGCCATGCGCATGGACCGCGCCAAGGCCACGCGCATCGCGGCCCGCATAGGTCAGGTATGTGCGCTGGGATTCGTCATCCTCGGGCTCACCTCCAATCCGTTCCTTATTCTCATCGGGGTGTTCATTTTCCTCGGTGCTCAATCCGAGGCCAATTACACAGCGACCAAATCGATGCTCTCGGGCCACATCGTTCGCGATGTGATGCTTCAACAGTACCGCACCATAGACCTCCGCCAATCGGTGGGACGCGCAGTGCAGATGCTGCTGGACGGCCAGTGCCGCACGTTCGTGGTGACAGAACACGATGTCCCGGTGGGCATTCTTGACCGTGATGCCATCATCAAGGCCCTGAGCACCGGAGGTGATGCCATGGAAGTGAGCTCAGTGATGGACCGCGACCTCGTCATCCTTCGTCCGGACATGCCATTGGAGGAGGTGTTCCATCAGATGCAGCGCCACGGAAAGGAGCTCATGCCGGTGATGGAGAACGGTCGGTTGGTCGGGGCATTGGATACGGAGAACGTCACCGAATTCGTGATGATTATGGCGGCACGCTCCGGTTCCAAGCATTGAAAAAGCCCGCGCTCCCTTGCGGGAACACGGGCATCACCCCCACTCTGGACCATCACTCACCTCTTCATGAAGGGAGCAGAGGCGATCTCCTGATCTGACCGGACTGTGATCACATAGACCCCGACCGGCAGTGTGCTCACATCCACCGTGTGCCTCACGGTCTCTCCATCCGAAGAAGACGTTGAGGCGCTTCTGATCACTGCTCTTCCTGCGAGATCCGTCACAGAGATCTCATGCTGACCATCGCCTTTCAGCGGAACACGGACCTGAATGACATCGGTCGTTGGATTAGGGAAGACCTCCATGTTCAACTGGGTCTTCTCTGGACGGACATTCAGTGCAATTCCATTCGGGTTGAATATGGACAGCCCGTGATGCGCATGACCTGCATACAAATTGCCGTTCGCATCCACCGCCACCGCATTGCAGTAGTCTGAGGCCAAACCGCTGTTGGACTCGGACATGAATTCGAAGACCCCGTCCCGCAGCTCAAGCAGCCCGCCATCGGTGGCAAACCACAGCACACCGTTATCATCGGCAACTATGTCCTTGAAAACCTGCACCTCATGGTCGAAATAGATGCTGTTGTACACCTGCCATTGCACCTCACCGTCCATCGTAAGACGGGCAAGGCCGTTGTGCGTGCCCAGCCAAACCTCTCCGCCTGCACCGAAACCGATGCTGAGCACATTGTTGTGCGGCAGGCCGCTGTTGGCGGTGTTGAAGACGGTCCAGTGGCCGTTCTCAAGGAATGCCACGCCTCCTCCGTGTGTTCCGGCCCAGACCCGGCCCTGCGCATCCACCTTCACGCAGTAGATGCCATTAGAGGGAAGCGCGGAGTTCTCTGCCGTGAACACCTCTGATGTTCCATGCCCCATGCGCACCAGTCCGTTGCCCCAGGTGCCTGCCCAGAGGTCCCCGTCTGCGTCAGAGGACAGACTGCGCACCAGGTTGGTGGGAAGCATGGAATTCTCGGAGGTCATCACCTCCCACATCCTGTTCCTGTAAACGGCCATGCCCTCATAGGTGGCCACCCACAGGGTGCCGGCCGCGTCCATGTGCACATCGTTGACCTTGTTTGCCGGAAGAAAATCACCCTGCGTATAGGTTCTCCAGATGGTTCCGTCAAAGTGTGTGAGTCCGCCCTCCGAGCCTATCCAGATGCCGGCATCGGTTGTCTCCAGAGCGTTGATGGCATTGTGAGGCAGCTGCCCCCCAGTGGCATCAAAATGCATCCAGTCTGTGGCTCCGGCCAGCGCTGGGGTCATACACATGGTAAGAGCGATCGCGGTGTGAAGTTCTGTTCTCATGATTTCTGATTGTTGTGGGTTGCGAGGTCAAAAGTCCTTGTCGAAACTGTGAACGAACGCCAACGGACGTTAAGCATCGCCAACCCTTGTGAATGTTTGTATTGAACTGTTAAACAATGTTTTGAATGAGCATTAATATGAACTCTGCAGGCAAGGGAATCCCTGTGCCACGTCCATGGCAAGCATCTGTTTCAAGATGTGAAGGAGAGTCGTGCCTTAGCCCGGCAAGGTGTAGGTGATGCTTCGGATGGTCTCTGGCCCGAGGCGGTAGGTGGCCTTCACCACGCGCTTGAGGATTATCTCCGAAACGTCCTCGCTGCTTGATGTCTCCGCTTCCTTGGAATCGGTCAGCTTCTTGCGGATGCTCTTCTGCTCCTCCCGCAGCTGCTCGGCCTCCTTTTTGAGTTGGCGGGCGCGGTCTACTTCCTCTTTCTGCATGTCCTGCTCTTCTTCGATGATGATCTCCTCCTCTTTCTCCAACACCTTATCGGTATCATCTTCGAGACCAGCACAGTCCACACATTCCAGACCCTTGGCGGTCATCTTCCACCTGCGGCCCACCATGTCACCATCATAGGTGTTGGTCACATTGTCGATGTCATAGATGATTCGCTCCATCTCATCAGTGAGCAGAATGGTGGTGCCTTCAGCCAATCGCAGCTGGAGCTTCACATCCTGTCCTCTCCATTTGTCGGCATCGGGGATGGCGAAGTAGCCGTTGAAAAGCAGGGACGAGTCGTTGGTGAGAAAACCGTAGTCGATCGCGTTGGCCCTGTCGGCCGCCTCACGGACACTGCCGCCCCGTGAGCTGCGAATAATGACCAGCTCGTTCTTGCCATTGGTGCTCTTCTCGATATCGAGCGTTGGCTTTCCGTAAATGGAAGTCACTCCGTCAGCAACGAGCACCTGCATGCCCATGATGTCGACCTCTTCCGATGGCTCTTCGCCTTGTTGGTCGTGGTTCAGGGCAAGAACAATGGGACGCTCGTCCGTGCCAGCATTCAGCTCCAATGCCACGGTCTGACTGCGCTCTCCTTCAGAAGAGAAGTCCTTGCCGATGACCCCCGCCATCACGATGGACAGGATGAGACCAACGGTCCAGAGCACGGCAAGGCTGAGACCAATCCATTTCAGGCCCCTGTTGAAGTTGAACATCAGGCGCGCTCCAAGGAAGGCAACGGCCAGAAACGGTATGCCGACCAGCAGCATTACCGCCAGCCCCGTCAGTATCGCATTGAACTGCCCGCCTACCACATCGGACATCAGCCCTTGCAATAGCTCAGATGTAACCACTCCTTCGCTGCCGATGTTGACGATGGTGGGAAGCCCCACTGAAACCGCCAAGATGGACATAAAGACCAGAACACCGATGAACAGCAGGAAGAAGCCCAGTATGCGGCCTAAGAATTTCACAATGGCCACCACCACCTGCACGATGAGCGTGATGGCCTTCACGAGGAAATCGCTTATCTGGCGCACAACCCCGTTGCTGCCGACCGCAGTACTGTCCCACTTCTTCCGTAGTCCCTCCAATTCCTCATTCACTGTGCGACTGATGTTGTCCACCGTCACGTGCTCGCCCCGCATTTCCAACTTCTCAGCAGGGGTCTTGGCAGATGGAATGACAATCCATAGGATTATGTACAGCAGTAGTCCAGTGCCCGCAAAGATGAAAGAGAGCAGAAAAGCCAGACGGAACCACACTGGGTCGTGAATACCAAGATAGTGGGATACCCCGCTACAAACACCGCCCAGCACGCGGTTGTCCGGGTCGCGGAACAGACGCTTGGCGTTCTTGGAATCCTGCTTCTTGGACTTCCTTTCAGTGGCATCGGCCTCCTCATCGCCCTCAAACGCCTCAGGCCGGCCCATTACCGAAATCACGGAATCGACATCGGTCATCGTGATGATGGACTGTCCGCCCTTCACTTTGGCCCGGAAAATATCACCGATGCGTTCTTCGATGCCGCTCACGATCTCCCCCTCTCCCTCCTGTCCAGAGTAGAAGCTGCGGATATCGTTGAGATACTGTTCAAGTTTGCGGAAAGCATCCTCATCAATGTGGAATACAGTGCCCGCTATATTGGAAGTGATGGTCCTGTTCATGGCTATTGTTATTTGGAGGTGGTTGTACGTTCAACTGCGGCCACCAGCTCCGTCCAAGCGGTGTCCAATGCTCTGAGGAAATCCTGGCCCTCTTCTGTGAGGCCGTAATACTTGCGGGGCGGTCCGGATGTGGACTCCTCCCAACGGTAGTTGAGGAGGCCCTCATTCTTCAGTCGCGTCAGGAGCGGATAGAGCGTGCCTTCCACCACAATGAGCTCTGCGTCCTTCAATCGGTCAAGGATGTCCGAGGCGTAGGCTTCATTGTTCTTAATGATGGAAAGGATGCAATACTCCAGCACCCCCTTGCGCATCTGCGACCTTGCTTTCTCTGTGTTGCTCATGGTGCTATTGTTTTGATGATACCTTGCATTACCAAGTACCGGCACAAATGTATATCAACTTTTCAGTACCTTGTTTCACATAGTACCTACATTTTTCTCATCTCATTGATTATCAATTAGAATAATTTTCAAGGCATGAGAATCTCATGCAATCAAGCAACAAAAGAGATGAAAACGCGACCCCGTAATCCCGAATAAGCAATCTGAAAAGCGCGGAAGGAACATCATTTCCTGTGTGAGGGCACCACAAGTGGTCTTGGTTGCATCACTTCTTACCTTCGTAACATGGCAAAGCTGGTACTCGACCTCCACGAGATCTTCAACAAAGGCAAGAAGATTGATGCGGAACTGAACCGCGTGATCGATGAGGCGGTGGAGAAACGCATTCCCTTGGTAGAGATCATTCCGGGCAAGGGCAGCGGACAACTGAAGAAGTCCGTCATCCGATTCTTGGAGCAGAAGCACATCAAGGCCAAGTATCACCGCATTGACAAGGACAGCAAGAATTTCGGACGGCTTTTTGTCCGCTTTCAGCATTGACTTCACTTTCTGACCATACTGGCAATCGGATGAACGAGACGTTACTTCCGAATTATATTTGCAGTCCTTAGAAAATCCCACATAAGTAATCCTAACCAACAATCATGAGAAAATCAATACTCGGAATGTTCATTGCCGCAGCATCTGTGGTATGGACTACAACAGCCAGCGCCCAGATTGTGGTGCTTGCAGAAGCCCCTGCCGCTGCGGAGGGCAGTTTCAACTTCACTACTACCGCTGGTTGGGGTGCAGACCTTGCAGGTGTGACCATCACAGCCCCAGCGGTGCTCTACCGTTCAGCTGCGGCCACCGACACCTTGGCCTGTGCTGCGGCTAGCAATGCCACCGAGCTCGCTGGAAAAATCGCTTTCCTGTATCGCGGTGACTGCGAGTTCGGTGCGAAGGCACTCAACGCACAGAACGCAGGTTCCGTTGCCGTGGTGATAGTGAACAACGTTCCGGGTGACCCTATCGGTCTTGGTGCAGGTGCTGTCGGTGCTCAAGTAACAATTCCTGTGGTCATGATCACGGATGTGGACGGTGCTTTCCTCCGTCCTTTCGTTGATGCAGGCACCTTGGAAATGTTCATCGGTAACAAGACCGGTCTCTTCGCCTATGATGCCGGTTTCCAGAAGCAGCACGTGGCCATGGCCAAGAGTTTTGCAACTCCGACCCAGTTCGCCCAGACCAGCACCGATTTCTTTGTTCCTGTAGGTGCTTGGGTCAACAACTATGGCTCTGAAGAGCAGACTGGTGTCACCTTGAATGCCACTATCACCCTTGATGGTGATGAACTCTACAATGAGACTTCTGAGGCGGAAATCATCCCTGCCGGTGACAGCATCCTTGTTTCCCTGCCTGACTTCTCCTTGGAGAACTACCCTATCGGTGTTTACAGTCTTACTTACACCATCAGCACCGGAACAGCCGATGAATTCCCGAACGACAATGCGCGTACCGTAGAATTCTGGGTGAACAGCGAAGGCACCTACTCGAAGACCCGCATCGATGCTGCCACCGGTGAGCCGGTTGCCGGAGGTGGAATCCGTCCGAACGACTCCCCAGAATACATGTGGTGCACCATGCTCCGTTCTGAGAATGCCAGCGCCATGCAGATTGATGCCGTCTCCTTCTCCACCATCACCAACAACGACCTGGACCTGACCGGTGAGGCCGTGTTTGTGGAGGTTTATGAGTGGAATGACCCCTTCGATGAGACCACCACTGAACTCACATTCAATGATCTGACCCAACTTGGCGAGGCATTCTACGACTATACAGAAGACCTGCAGAGTGAGTTCGTGACCGTCAACTTGGATCAGCCGGTGGCAATGGATGACAACATAAAGTATCTGGTATGCGCCACCATTTTCAACAACGACATGTTCCTGCGTGTGGACGGTGGCATTGACTACGGTCTCACCTATGATGCCTATCCATTGGAGGTATTCTTCCCTGTGAAATCAGGAACTACTTGGTTCGCTGGTGGTTTCGGCCCGGACAATGCTCCTGCCATCATCACGCATCTCTCTGCCGCCACTGGCATTGCTGAGGATGTTCAGGCCAACGCTCCGAAGGCGTTCCCGAACCCGACCACGGATTACATCACCATCCCTCTTGGACAAGCTGTGCAGGGCAATGTGATGCTGAACGTGTTTGACATGGCCGGCCGTGAGGTGATGAGCCAGAGCATCAACAACACCGCAGGTGGTCAGCTTCGCGTTGACGCCTCGTCACTGAACAGCGGTACACACGTGTTCCGTCTGGTATTCGCAGATCAGAGCAGCACATCCTTCCGTGTTGTTGTGAAGAAGTGAACACCTGAGCATTGAACCTGAGAATCCCTCCGCCCCCTCTGGGTCGGGGGGATTTTCTTTTTTGACACCATCGAAATGAACCGACTTCTCCACACCTGCATCCTGCTCACCCTGACCATTGGTCCTGCAATGGCCCAGAAGAGCGCCATTGATACCGAGACACATGCACCCGCACCCAATTATGCCGACCCCGCGCATTGGTCTGCCCTGCCCTATCGCGAGGACGTGGCCGATGTGCTTCCGAAGGATGAGTCGTGGGTGAGTGATTCACTGAAACCGGTGGATGTGTTCTACGTGCATCCCACCATCTACGAGAAAGGGGCATTATGGAATGCCGACCTCGCTGACATGAAACTGAACCGCAAAGTGGACAAATGGCCCGTGCGGTTGCAGGCCAGCGTATTCAACCGTGATGCACGTGTCTATGCCCCGCGCTACCGACAGGCCATCGTAAAAGTGTTCTACGAGAAAAGTGATGACGGACAGAAGGCCCTCGACCTCGCTTATGGCGATGTGAAGGTCGCGTTCGCTCATTTCCTGGAGCATCACAGCAAAGGCCGCCCGTTCATTATCGCGGGGCACAGTCAGGGCACGTACCACACCGTGAGGCTCCTCCGAGAGATGATTGACACCACCGACCTGCGCCATCGCATGGTGGCGGCTTACGTTATCGGACTCACGGTGAATGAAAGCATGTTCCAGAACCTGCGCATGTGCGACTCGCCCAACCAGACCGGTTGCTTCATCAGTTGGATGACCTACAAAGAAGGTTTCTTCCCCGAATGGGATTATCACAAAACGACTCAGTGCGTGAACCCGCTCACTTGGAGGCGCGACACACTTCTGGCCCCACGCGAACTGAATGCAGGGGCGGTGGTATTCAACCCAAAAAGGGTGAAGCGACAGAAGACCTCGGCCCGCATTGAGCGCATCGATGGCGAACTGCTCTGGGTGCGCACGCGCGCCCCATGGTTTCAAGTGATGAAGAACCTGCACGTGGCCGATTATGGCCTTTTCTACATGGACATACGCTCCAACGTGAGGGAACGGGTGAAGAAATTCATGCAATAATGCCGCATGACCTATATAGGTCGGCCGGGCTGCTGTCCATCCAGATACTTCCCGTCAACCCTCTGCTCAACCCTATTTTGTAACATCGCCACCGCAAAACACGTGCATGAACGACAACTGGCTCATCATCGTCAATCCCGCATCGGGCAATGGCCGTGGTGGCAAGACATGGGCAAAACAGCTGGCCGGGCTGCAGAAAGCAGGGCTTCATCCCGACATCCTGATATCTGAACGGCCCGGACATGTGGAACAACTGGTGGAAAAAGCGGTGGCCGATGGGCATCGCAAGTTGGCCTCTTTCGGGGGCGATGGTACGCTGAATGCACTTGTGAACGGGGTGATGCGCCAACAGCATTGCCGCCCGGAGGAATTACTGCTCACGCACCTCTCGTGTGGCACCGGTGACGACTGGTGCAAGACCTTCAAAGTGCCTCAGGACCCTGCCCTATGGGTGCAGATGCTGCAACGCGATCTGGTCTATCCGCACGATGTGGGCGTGGCCGATGTGCAGCGCGATGGAAAGCCTCACCGTCACTACTTCGTCAACATCGTGGGCATGGCCTACGACAGTCATGTGGTGAAGGTGATTGATGACAAACGCCTCAAGGGTGGACTCATTCAGGGAAAGATGCTCTATGATTATGTGGTGGCAGGCGAACTGTTGTTCTTCAAGAAACCGCAACTCGAACTGCGGCACGATGGGAAAGTGGAGCAACAGACCGTATTCAACATGGCCATCAGCATCTGTCGCTACAACGGTGGCGGAATGCTGCCCACGCCCTATGCCGACCCCTCGGACGGGCAACTGGATGTGACCGTGTTCGGCCACATGCCTCTTTGGATGACCCTTCGCGACCTGCCCAAGCTCAAGAAAGGTACCTTCTTCGGCAATCCGAACATCCGTTGGTTCCGCACGGACGCCCTTGAGGTGGACGGCATCAACGGCCCCGACCTTGTGGAGGCAGACGGAGAGAGCATAGGTCAGAGCCCCGCATGCTTCACGGTGATGCGACAGGCGTTAAGGTTCGTGGTGCACAGTGTTCCTGCCTGAGGGATGCCGTTCTTTGCACCCTAATCCAATGACCATGGCCTACGGACTTCTGAAAGGGAAAAAAGGAATCATCTTCGGTGCGCTGGACGACCGAAGCATCGCGTGGAAAGTGGCGGAACACTGCCATGCCGAAGGCGCGGAGTTCATCCTGACCAACGCACCAGTGGCCCTACGCATGGGCACCATCAACGCACTGGCCGAGAAGGTCGGTGCAGAGGTGTTCCCAGCCGATGTGACCGTGCAGGAGGACTTGGAGAATCTCGTCAAGGTGGCGATGGAGAAATACGGCAAGGTCGATTTCATCCTGCACTCGGTGGGCATGTCGCCCAACGTGCGCAAGGGACGAAGCTATGACGACCTCAACTACGAGTTCTTCCACAAGACGCTGGATATCAGCGCCATGTCGCTGCACCGCCTGTTGCAGGCCTGCATCAAGGCCGATGCCATAAGCGAATGGGGCAGTGTGGTGGCGCTCACCTACATCGCGGCCCAACGCACCTACCCGGGCTATGGCGACATGGCCGATGCCAAGGCTCTGCTGGAGAGTATTGCCCGCAGTTTCGGCTATCACTACGGCTATGCGAAAAAGGTACGCGTGAACACGGTATCCCAAAGCCCAACGGTGACCACGGCCGGCAGCGGAGTGGCCGGTTTTGACGATTTCATAGGCAATGCCGACAGACGTTCACCTCTGGGAAATGCCTCGGCAGACGAATGTGCCGACTACTGCGTGACGCTCTTCAGCGACCTCACCCGTAAAGTGACCATGCAGAATCTCTTCCATGACGGGGGCTACAGCAGCGTGGGCGAGGCCCCGCAGCAAGGCTGAGGCCTGAAAACGGAAAATTGAACTTGGAAAATGGTTGGACTTTGACAACCATTTGCCTTCCACGGCTCACGGTTTCTACTGTGCGGCCCGAACGAAGCGTGTGGTCAAGGTAGCCCCGTCATCGGTGGTGAGGGAGAGGAGATAGGTGCCGGGCGAAAGCGAGGCGCAGTCCACATCCACCTGCTGCATGCCATGTGCCAAAGGGATTCGCTTGGGTTGTGCGACACGTCTTCCCGTGACATCGCGGATATCGACCAAAAGAGAACCATTGGTCCGTGACCGGAAGGAGATTCGCAGTAACGTCTCCACAGGATTGGGATAGACCTGAAGGTCGAGCAGCATTGTCTGGCCGATGGATGTGGAACCCGTGTCCTCCGGCTCGGGTTCCGGGTCTGGGTCCACGAACGGCCCGGGAGGGGTGAATCCGCGCACAGAATCCTGATATACGACCTCATTCACCACCCGTTGGCCAAAAAGGAACTGACCGCTCACCTTGAGCAACGGAAGTCCCGTGTTCTTGCCCAACCACTTGTATTCAAACTCCCGAGGACGTTCCTGCTCAAACGCGAAACCCTGAATGCTCACCGTATCGGTGCGCTCCAGCTCGGTGTAGACCCTCAGCACCTCGAAGGTGCCGAAACGTGTGGTGAGGGTGCCCCATGCATCTACCGTGTTGGTGCGCAGCATCTTCTGACCATAGTGACCGATGGTGGGCAGGTCGAACGCGAACTGCGAGAACGACTGGTCGGAATTGCCAAACTCCATCGGGAAACGGTAGATGAAGTCGCGGGGCTCCATGCGCGAAGTGAGCGGAATCCCGTTGATGGTGGCGCCCATGCCCACATTGGCGAAGAATGCGTTGGTCTCCCGATAAAAATCGAACACCTCCTCGAACTGGATGGGACCGAAACCAAAAAGCTGACTTCCAAGCGGATTCGGGGCCGCTATGGTGGCAAAATGGTCGAGGTCGAAAAAGCTGCTGAAGGTGACATTGTAGATGAGCGGGGTGCCGAAAACGGGGTCGACAAAGCTCTCTGTGCGCTGCGAGTAGGCCGGCAGGGTCTGATACTCCCAAACGCGGTCGGGGCCATCATCCCCAAGGTCGATGATGCCGAGGAGGTTGTCCGACACGCTCCATAGGAACTCATCGTTCACATTGGGCATGTCATTCCGGTCGATTGTGATGGGCTGTGCGACCACACTGAAGGAAGACAGCATGGCCGACCAAAGGGCCGCGTGGCGCAGGAGATTCATGGCACGAAGGTGAGCCCATTGGCCTGAACGCTCTATGATACAGGTCACACAGGGCGAGAATCGGCTCATAGCTCAATCACGATACCGAAGCTGGGCACCACGGTCCCAGTGGTGTTGCTCACCTCCCGCAAAAGATAAGACTGTTCGGAAAGGGGATTATTGGCGTTGAGAATGATGTTGTTGCCATCGGCAGAGGTGGCCGCCACATAGAACGGAGGCTGCTCGGCCTTGAAGGCATACAGGTTTTGAATGTCGAGGTAGATGTTGAGCGCCCATTTCTTGAAGAACCACTTCTTGTCCACACGTATGTCCAGGAAGTGGGCGGGCGCGAGACGCTCGCTGTTGAGGCGCGTGAAATCCTGAACAGCATTGCGGTTCACATCCCACACCTGCCTGAGAGCCGAGGTCTCAAGGTCGGCAGGGGTGTAGGGCGTGCCACCGTTGAACCTCCAGCGGAAACCCAACTCCCAGTTGCGCTTGAACTTCTTGCCGCCCGTGAGCGAAATGAGGTGCTGTGCGTCCCAGCTCGATGACACGAATTCGCCCTGAGCATTCTGGAATTCGCTGCGCACGAAGGTGTAAGCAAGGATGCCGTAGAATCCTTTCCAGAGTTTCTGCTGCACAAGGAACTCGGCACCGTAGGCGCGGCCCTGGTTGTCACTTCTCACCTCATCGTTGCCAATGACCCCGAAATCGGCCCCAAGGTTGGCCAGCGAGATGCCATCGCGCACGAGGAAGGGATAGTTGTCCCACGCTTTGAAGAAGCCCTCCACAGAAACTTTGAGGGCCGTGGGGCTCACATACTCCACGCCCGCCACCGCGTGGTTGCTCATGATGTAGCTAACCCCGTTGGCGCGGTTCACCAGCTCGCCCTGATTGTTGCGGAATCCGAGCACCGTGTAGGGCGGCAGCTGCGCATAACGACCGATGTTGAAATTGAGGTTGAACCTGTCGCTGAGGGCATAGGAGGCCGAGAAACGGGGAGAGAAGGTCTCATAGGTGCGGGCCATGACGGCCGAATAGCTGTTTCCGTCCACACGGGCACCGACACTCAGCAGCAGGCGTCCCTCGAGAAAGGTGCGGCTCACCTGCCCGAACGCGGCCCACTTGTGAATATCGATGGACGATTCATAATTGATGTCGAACAGCCCGCCACCGGGAGTGCTGATGCGGTTGAACGTGCTGTTGTTGTAGCGTGCGAACTCATACGCCACGCCATAGTTGACTTTCCAGCCGTTCTTACGCCAGTTGTTCTCGGCCCGCAGCTTGTTCTCAATCTCCTGGCTCTGATACTGCAGGATGAGGTTCTCGGGCGTCTCCACGTTGCCGAGGTACTTGAAGGCCGAGTTGTTGAGCATGTTGCGGCTCACCACCACCTCCGAGTAGCCCGTTTCGCGGAAATTCTTCCAGTTCACACCCAGTGTGTAGTTCCACTGTTCGTTCACGGGCAGCAATTCTACCAGACGCTTCTGCTCGGGATCAAGGTCGTCATCGAGGTTGAGGCTGAACTGGTCGATGGCACCCAGACCCACCACCGTGAGCTCATTCTTGTCGTTGATCTTCCAACGGTACTTGAGCTGAAAGTCATCATATGTGGGAAGGAAGGGCAGTCCGATGAGTTGGAAAAGGAACTGCAGGTAGCTTCTGCGGTAGCTGAACATGAAGCTGTGGCCCGGGGCTATGGGACCTTCGATGGTGATGCCCGCATCGTTGGCACCAAGGGTGAAATTGCCCCCGATGCGGTCGGTGCGCGGGTCCTTCATCTTGAAGTTGAGCACCGAACTGAGGGCATTGCCCCGGTTGGCCGGGAAAGCACCCGAGAAGAACTCCACCTCGCGGATGAAGTTGACGTTGATGAGGCCCACCGGACCGCCCGAAGCGCCCTGCGTGGCAAAGTGGTTGATGTTGGGCACCTCGATGCCGTCCAGGTAGAAGCGGTTCTCGTTGGGCGCACCTCCACGGATGATGATATCGTTGCGGAACGCCACCGTGGCCTGCACGCCCGGCAGCGACTGCAGCGCCCGGCTGATGTCGCGGTTGCCGCCCGGGTTTCGCTCAATCTCATTCACCCCGATGGTGCGCAGCGACACGGGGCTCTCCTCCTTCTTCTCGAACGGATTGGCGCGCACCTCCACCACATCCAGCGTCTTGCTGTCGGGCTCCAGCGCGAAATCGACCTTGGCGGGCTTGTTGTTGAACACCTGCACCTCGAACACCACCTTGCCCTTGTAGCCGATATAGCTCACCTCCACATTGTAGAGGTCGGGTTTGATGCCCGTGATGCGGTAGTTGCCATCAAGGTCAGAGGTGGCCCCGATGGTGGTGCCCTGCAGCACCACGTTGGCAAAGGGGATGGTCTCGTTGGTCTTGGCATCGGTGATGCGGCCCTCTACCACGCCCGTCTGGGCCATGGCAAATGTGGAGAAGGCGAGAAGCGCAACGGTAAAAAGGATGAAGTGTCTCATAAGGGGTTGATGTGCGGTAAGAACCATCGATTCGGGCAATTGTTCGGCTGGCCGACAAATATCCGCTGCCTAAGTTTGACCCACCAACGCTTTGCCATGGCCAGCGAAAAGAAATGTCCGCACTGTGGGCAATGGACCCCATGGGCCCGACAGCCGTCCGACCCCTGCGCCCACTGCGGGGAGCCGCTCGACCCGCGCACCGTGGCCGAGAAGGCCGCAGGCGAACAGAAGGCCGAGCTGGACCGGGCCAACTCGTTCTTCACCGTGAAACCCACCGACCGCCTGCCGATGGTCGCGGTGCGCAGAGTGGCCTTCGTGGCCCATGCCATCTATGCGGCCATCGTGTGGCTATTCCTAATGGTGTTCGCCAGCACGCCCGGCTGAGATGCGGGTGCTGCGCCATCCGTTGTTCGTGGGTGCAGTGGTGCTGGCCGCGGCCAACCAATGGCTGGAGCGTCAAGGCGTTCACCTGCCCGTGGTGCATGCCTACCTGGACGACCTGCTGTGCTTCCCCATCGTGTTCACCGTGGGGCTGGCGGGCTACCGCCTCCTCTACTCCGATAATAGCTACACGCTGGGCACTTGGCAGGTGTGGCCCGTGGTGGTGCTCTATGCGGTGCTGTTCGAATGGGTGCTGCCCTCCACCTCGCCCGTCTACACGCAAGATGCCTTGGATGTGGTGGCCTATGTGCTGGGGACGATGGTGTTCATGCGGTGGGTGAACACCCCCCACTGAGCGGCCATCACCTGCACATAGCACTCACATTACGTCTGCCAACCCACAACTAATCCGAACGGGTTATTTGCATATTTGATTGCATCGGCTATTTTTGGCCTCCATGTATCAGGTAGCCAACAGCGAACAGCGAATAACTGGTCTGACCTCCCACTTCACTTCTGTTCTGCACACTCGTCCGTTGGCACCGAACAAAAATTCGGTGACAGCGGATTTTTATTTGCCCACGGCAAACTTTTCTGCGGAGGGCCCGAACTTTTATTCGGCACCGGAAAACTTCTGTGCAGAGGGTCAGAACTTTTGTGCATCACCGCAAAACTTTTGTGCGGAGGGTCCAAACTTTTGTTCGGAACCGAAAAACTTTTGTTCGGTGGGTTCGAACTTTTATTCGGCCACGCCAAACTTTTATGCAGAGGCTCCGAACTTTTGTTTTCCCACCTATCGCAAGAGTGCCGCCAAGCTGCACAGGCGCAGCACATCTCTCGCATTTCCATCCTTTCTCTCACCATAAACAACTGAACCATGGCACGGATAGTCATTTCAAAATCGCCCGAAAAACTGCTGGCACTCGCCAAGAAGATCCTCAAAAAGCATGAGGACGATGGGGCCGCAAGCCCCCTCAAAACCCTGTTGGACGCCAACTGGACCGACAACGGCCCCAAGGTGGCCGAGGCCGATGACCTGAATGCACAGGCCAAAGAGCTGGAAAAGAAGGTGGAGAAGCTCTATCAGGACCGCGATGCCCTGTTGGCCTCTGTGGAGCTCACCGTGCGCGCCAGTGCCAACCTGCTCAACGGCATTTACAAGAACAGCCCCAAGAACCTGGGCGAATGGGGCTTTGAGGTGAACGACACCCCGGCCAAGAAGAAGACCGACACCCCGAACCCTTAACAGATTCACCAAGGAGGCGGGCCGCAAGGCCCGTCTTTTTTATGCCCCTCAATATCCATTCCATGAAAAAACACCTCCTCACCCTCACTCTCCTTGCCACGGCCTTGGCCGCGCAGGGGCAGAACGTGCATTTCAACTTCACCGATGGCACGCAGCAGAGCTATGCCTTGCAGGATGTGCGCAAGACCACCTTCACCGATGATGTGATGAACCTGCACCTCACCGATGGCACCGTCTATTCGTGGAACGTGAGCACCATAGGCCATTATGAGTTCGATGAGCTGGTGACCACTGGCGGAGAGCCGCAGGCCGCAGCCCTTGCACCGATGAAAGTGTACCCCAACCCCACCACAGGCAGCCTTTCGGTGGACTATGCACTGGAGGCCGATGCCCCTGTGAGCTTTGAGGTGCGCGACATGCAGGGCCGCACCGTGCGCATAATGGAACTCGGCACGCAGCCCGCAGGCACCCACACCGCGCAATGGGACGGCCTTGATAGTGATGGCAAGGCTGTGGCCGCAGGCACCTACCTCTGCCGCATCATCACCCCACGGGTGCAGATGAGCCGCACTTTCATCATCCAGTAAACGAACAGTACCCCTAAACAAACTATCATAACATGAAAAAGCTACTCACCCTTTTTGCCATTTGCACCGCTTCCACTTTTGCCGTGGCGCAGACCACCATGAACATTTACCAGAGCAACGGCTCGGTGCTGCAGATACCGCTGAGCAGCATAGACAGCATCACCTACACCGTAGGCAACCCCGGGCAGCTGGCCACGCTCACCACCCTACCCATAGGCAACATAGCCGCCACCAGCGCCACCAGTGGGGGCAACATAACTGCCAATGGCGGCACGGCCGTAACGCAAAGAGGGGTTGTGTGGAGCACCAGCCCCAACCCCACCACGGCCAACAGCCAGACTTCGGATGGCAGTGGAACGGGCAGCTATACGAGCAACCTCACGGGCCTTGCACCGAGCACCACCTATTACGTGCGGGCCTACGCCACCAATAGTGCAGGTACGGCCTACGGAAATCAGCTTAGCTATACTACCACGAGCGGTGGAGGAGGCGGTGGCATTTTAAACCCCAACCTAACCTATGGCAGCATGACCGACCAAGATGGCAACACCTACGCCACGATTCAAATTGGAGGACAGGAATGGATGGCGCAGAATTTGGCTACTTCCATCTACCGCAATGGTGATATAATTCCAACAGGCCTCAGCAATAGCCAATGGGAAAACACAACGTCAGGCGCCTACGGTATATATAATGACAACCCTGCATACGGCTTTCTTTACGGTAATCTTTATAATTGGTATGCAGTGAATGATCCGCGAGAAGTTTGTCCAACGGGGTGGCACGTCCCAACAGACCAAGACTGGACAACCTTGTTTGTAACCCTTGACCCCAATACTGATCAAAATGCGATATGGCAAAATCCAAGTAGTTTATTGACCGGTGGTCTCATGAAATCTACGGTTATGTATGACCTAAATGGTGAGGGTCAAGGCTACTGGTATCCCCCAAATGTCAGCGCAACTAATCTGAGTGGGTTCAGTGCGCTTCCTGCAGGTTATAAAAAGATCAGTGGTGGTCATGAAGAATCTTATCTAACTACTGCTTACTGGTGGAGTTCAACTGCCGTCAACTTTACCACTGCCTATAACCGCGCGATTTATTCTTCCGTAGGCAATGCATACCGCATTGTTTTGGATAAAAAATACGGATGTTCCATTCGTTGCGTTAGGGATTAGTTGCCCACCCCCGCCCGAGCGAGCGTCTTTAGCTCGTTCGTCTTACTGGCTCCAGCCCACCTAAAAGCCAAGCCCCGCCCCCTCCCAAGGTTGGCGGGGCTTCTTTTTTCCGTAAGGCAGCAGTGGCACCCTCCCCCAAGCTTGGCCTCACGCCCCCATCTCAATCCTGCACGCCTCCAAGATGGCCAGAGCCTCTTCGCGGGTGGTGGCCTCGGCATAGGTGCGCAGCACAGGCTCGGTGCCCGATGGGCGGATCATGACCCAGCTCGCATCGCCCAGCCAGAACTTCCATCCGTCAAAATCGTCCACGCGCTGCACAGTATAACTTCCGAACGATGCGAACCCACGCCTGCGGCAGCGGTCTATCACCTGCTGCTTGAGCGCATCGGTGATCTGCAGGTCGCTGCGCTCGAAGGCGAACGGGCCGGTGATGTCATAGACCTCCTGCACCAGTTGGCGCAGAGATTTTCCGGTGCGGGCCATCATCTCCCAGATGAGTAGGCCGTTCCAGATGCCATCGCGCTCCGGTATGTGGCCCTTCACGGCAATGCCACCGCTCTCCTCCCCACCCACCAGCACATCCTCCCTCAATATGATACCGCACAGGTGCTTGAACCCTATCTTGACGGTCTGCAGCTCCAGTCCGTAATGTTCGCACAGCTTCTTCACCTTGACCGAACTGGAGAAACCCGCGCCCACCTTGCCGGTCATGCCCTTGTAATGGTGCAGATAATGGATGAGCAGCATGAGCACATGGTGGCTGTCCACATATTCTCCAGCGTTGTCGAAAAGGGCGATGCGGTCGGCATCCCCGTCCACGGCCAGGCCGCAGTCAATGTTCTCCGCCAGGCGGAGCACTTCTGCGAATTCACCGAGATTCTTGAGAATGGGTTCGGGCGAAATGCCATCGAACAGCGGATTGCGCTCGCAGTGCAGAAAGGTGATGTCGGGAAACAGCCTGCGCATCACGCTCTGGCCCGAGCCGTACATGGCATCGAAGGCGAACTCCAGGCCTGATTTGCGTATGGCCTCCAGATCGAAGGCGGCCTCGACCTTGGCCGCATAGAGCGACTCCAGGTCAGCATCGATGAGACGGCCTCTCTGGCGGTAGTGTTCGAGGTCCACCGTGCGCAGTTCCACCCCGATCCATTCGGTTATGCGCGCCTCGATGGCCATGACATCCGCCTCCAGCAGCGGGCCACCGAAGTTGCCCTTCAGCTTGAAACCGTTGTAGGCGGGCGGGTTGTGGCTGGCGGTGATGATGATGCCGATGCCCGCTTCGAGCTCCTTCGTTCCGAGCGAGACCATGGGCGTGCTGACCGGGCCATGGGCCAGATGCACCGTGAAACCCTCATGGAGCAGCACCTTGGCCACCGATTCCGCGAACAGTTCGCCCCCGAAACGGCAGTCGTGGCCCACCACAGCCACCTTGGGCAGCTTGGCCTGCACCACCCAACGGGCCGTGGCCGAGGCGACACGCGCCACATTATCGACTGTGAAATCCTCTGCGATGATGGCGCGCCATCCATCGGTGCCGAACTTGATAGGTGTGCTCATGGGAATAGGAACAGGTTTGGCGCGAAGGTAGTGTCCAAAGTCCGCGGACATGGCGCAGCCAGACGAGCGTCAGCACCGCATTCCGACAGGGAAGCAGCCCTTCGGTCCACGTACTTCAACTCACAATTGATTCGGCCCGTGGCTGTATGTATGAAAACTATCTTTGCACGAATTTTTACGGAAGGAGAAATCCAGCGAAAATGACACTCGACCCCGAAAAATTCCACGGAGAAGGACTTACGTTCGATGATGTGCTACTGGTGCCCGCCTACTCGGAGGTGATGCCCAAGGACGTCAACATCAGCAGCCGTTTCAGCAGGGAGATTGAATTGAAGGTACCCATCGTCTCTGCGGCCATGGACACCGTGACCGAGGCCGCCATGGCCATAGCGATGGCCCAGGAGGGTGGCATCGGGGTCATCCACAAGAACATGAGCATCGAGGCCCAGGCGCAGGAGGTGCGCAGGGTGAAGCGGGCAGAGAGCGGCATGATCATCGACCCGGTGACCGTGACGGCCGACATGCTGGTGAGCGATGCGCTGAAGCTTATGGCCGAGTACAAGATCGGGGGCATCCCAGTGGTGAACGCCCAGATGAGACTGGTAGGTATCGTCACCAACAGAGACCTCCGCTTCGAAAAGAACATGTCGCGGCCCATTGCCGAGGTGATGACCTCCAAGAACCTCATCACAGCCACGGACGTGACCGACCTCGCCAAGACCGAGGATATCCTTCAGGAACACAAGATTGAGAAACTGCCCGTGGTCGATGCCGACTACAAACTGGTGGGCCTCATCACCTACAAGGACCTGATCAAGACCCGTCTGCGGCCCAATGCCTGCAAGGACAAGTTCGGCCGTCTGCGTGTGGCCGCTGCCGTAGGCATCACTGCCGACATGCTGGACCGCGTTTCAGCCCTGTATGCGGTCGGTGTAGACGCAGTGGTGATTGATACTGCTCATGGTCACAGTAAAGGTGTTGTGACAGCGCTGAGAAGTGTGAAAACACAGTTCCCTGACCTTCAGGTGGTGGTGGGAAACATTGCTACTGGCGATGCTGCCCGCATGCTGGTAGAGCACGGTGCAGACGCTGTGAAAGTGGGCATCGGCCCGGGATCCATCTGCACCACGAGGGTCATCGCAGGGGTCGGGGTACCACAGCTTTCGGCCATCCTTGAGGTGGCCAAAGCCATCAAGGGCTCGGGCGTCCCTGTGATCGGTGACGGTGGCCTTCGATTCACAGGAGACATTGTGAAGGCGTTGGCTGCTGGCGCAGACACCATCATGGCAGGAAGCATGTTCGCAGGAACGGAAGAGTCTCCCGGACAGACCGTTATCCTCGAAGGCCGGAAATTCAAAACGTACCGTGGCATGGGCTCGTTGGAGGCCATGCAGAAAGGCTCCAAGGACCGTTACTTCCAGGATGCGGAGGACGATGTGAAGAAACTGGTGCCTGAAGGTATCGCGGGCCGCGTGCCCTACAAAGGCACTCTGCACGAAGTGATCTATCAGATTGTGGGCGGTCTTCGGGCTGGAATGGGCTACTGTGGCGCATCCACCGTGAACGACCTCCAGAAGGCCAAATTCATCCGCATGTCACCGGCAGGTGTGCGCGAAAGCCATCCGCACGGCATCACCATCACCAGCGAGGCCCCCAACTACAGTCCATAGGCGACCGCCCGTAAGGGCATTCCCTCAGAACAATCCCCACTTACCGATATACCTTAAAGAACACCAAAGCACTTTTCATCATGAGCAACACGTTCTTCAGTATCGCAGCCACCTGCGCAATCCTCTTTGGGGACCTTACCTCCTCCGCTCAGGAGAAGGACCCCGTGTTTCTGACCGTAGAGGGACAGAACATCACCCTTTCTGAATTCGAGGCAGTTTACCGCAAGAACAACCGCGATGCCGTGGTCGATCAGAAAGATTTGAAGGAATACCTTGACCTGTACATCAACTTCCGTCTCAAGGTGCGCGAGGCCGAGCAGCTCGGACTGGACACGCTGAAGAAGTTCAAAGAGGAGCTCAAAGGCTACCAGAAGCAGCTGACGAAGCCCTACCTGACGGACAAGAACGTGTCTGAGGCACTTGTGAAAGAGGCCTACGACCGCATGAAACAGGATGTGAGCGCCAGCCACATTCTACTGAAAGTGGGTCCGGACGCGCTTCCTAAGGACACGCTGGCCGTTTACAACCGCATTCTCGACCTGCGCAAGCGCGCCCTCAAGGAGGACTTTGAGAAACTGGCCAAGCAGTACAGCGAAGACCCCTCGGCAGCCGACAATGGCGGTAATCTGGGCTGGTTCTCTGCCCTGCGCATGGTCTATCCGTTCGAAACGGCTGCGTTCACCACACCGGTCGGACAGATCAGCCAGCCCGTGCGCACCCGCTTCGGTTATCACATCCTCAAGGTGAATGGCAAGCGCGAAGCTCTGGGAGAACTGCGTGTGGCCCACATTATGATCAAGACCGGTAAAGAAGCATCCGCAGAAGATGTTGCCAAGGCGAAAGAGAAGGCATTGGAGGTGAAGGGACTGCTGGACAGCGGCAAAAGCACCTTTGAGGACCTTGCCACCAAATACAGTGAGGACAAGGGCTCTGCCACCAAAGGCGGTGAGCTTCCGCAGTTCGGCACAGGCCGCATGGTGGCTGCCTTTGAGAAGGCCGCCTATGCTCTGAAGAGGGTAGGCGACATCTCCGAGCCCGTGCAGACCGAGTATGGCTGGCACATCATCAAACTGTTGGAGACGATTCCTGTGCCCTCCTTCGAAACGGCCAAGGACGACCTGACCGCCAAAGTGGGCAAGGACAGCCGCAGCCAGCTCACGCGCACCGTGGTCATAGACCGGGTGAAGAAAGAGGCAGGGTTCAAAGAATTCCCAGCCGCTGTGGATGAGCTCGCCAGGTTCCTGGATGCCCGCCTTCTGGAAGGCAAATGGAACGCGGACACGGCCAGCAAACTTACCAAGCCTGTGATCACCATCGGCAATCAGACCCTCACTCAGTATGACCTCGCCAGATTCGTGGGCAAACAGCAGACCCGCAGGAAACCGGAGGACCTCCGCGTGCTGCTCAACGGCTACTATGCCCAGTTCATTGAAGAGAGCGTGCTTGGCTATGAGGAATCGCAGCTGGAGAGAAAATATCCCGAATACAAGGCCCTGCTGCGCGAATACCGCGATGGCATCCTGCTGTTCGACCTCACGGACCAGAAGGTATGGTCGAAGGCGGTGAAGGACACGACAGGTCTGCAGGCCTTCCACGAGCAGAACAAAGGCAAGTTCATGTGGGAGAAGCGTTTGGAGGCCGACCTGTATCACGTGCAGAAGGACAGCATTCTCCAACCCCTGCTCAAAGAGCTTCAGAAGAGCTACAAGAAGGGCATCGACCGCGAGGCCATCGTGAAGAAATACAACGCCAGCTCCTCGCTCAACCTGCGTGCAGAGACAGGCAGATATCAGATGGCTGATGACGAGGCCCTGAAGGATGTGCCTTGGGAGAAAGGCGTGCATGGCCCTTACAAGAAGGGTGGCAATCAGCTGATCGTGGTGGTGAAGGACGTGCTGGAACCAGCCCCGAAGACGCTGAAAGAGGCCCGTGGCCTGGTCACTGCCGACTACCAGCAGCATCTGGAGCAGGAATGGATCAAGGAACTGCGCGGCAAGTACAGTTTCAAGGTGGATGAGAGCCTTCTGAGCAGGATCAAGTGAGCCTGAGAACCGTGTCCATATCAGTGGCCCTGTTCATCGGCCTGGTGCTGACGGGATGCGGACTGTTCGACTCGGAGGAGGAGGGCACAGTGCTGGCCAAGGTGGGCAAGCATGTGCTGCTGCAAGATGAGGTGCAGAAGGTCCTGCCGCAGGGCCTGTCAACTGAGGACAGCACGCTGTTCGTGGAGAATTTCATCCGTCAGTGGGCCACCCGCCAACTGATGGTGGACCGCGCAGAACTCAACCTCAGCTCGGAGCAGAAGGATGTGACCCGCCAGCTGGAGGAATACCGCCAATCGCTCATCGTTTACCTCTACCAGACCGAATGGGTGCGGCAGGAGATGGACACCACCGTGAGCGATGCCGAGATTGCGGAGCACTATGATCAGCACACCAAGGACCTCGGACTTCAGGAGGATATCGTGCGTGCGCTCTACATCAAGGTAGACCTTAAGGAGCCCGAACTGGACAACCTGCGGAAGTGGATCAAGAAGGACAACGACCCGGAACTGAGGTCGGTGCTGGAGGGCTACTGCAGCCAGCATGCGCTGGCCATGCACATGAACGACCAGCAGTGGCTGCCCTTGGAGCGTCTGCTCACACAACTGCCTCAGGAAGTGAGCGCACAGGTGGGGCAGGTGCGCTCCCGAACCTTCATCGACCTTGCGGACACGAGTGCCCGCTACCTCATCGACATTAAGCAGTTCAAGGCGAAGAATGAGACCGCCCCGCTGGATTACGTGAAGGACAACATCGCCAGCGTCATCCTGAACAGGCGGAAGTTGGACATGCTCCGCAAGCTGGAGCGCGACATCTATGAACAGGCCGTGAGCAAAGGAAAAGTGGAGATACTGCCCTGATGAAGGCCCATTCCAAGGCATCGTCCAACGGACTGAACCAGGTGGAGGTCTGCTTCTCTCCTACCCTTTTTCCTCACTTCGCAAGGGAAGGGGCCATTGTTGTGGTGGTGGATATTTTCCGCGCCACCAGTGCCATGGTCACCGCCTTCCATCATGGTGCAAAGGCCATCATCCCCGTATCCACCATCAAGGAGGCCAAGGCATTCAAGGCGAAAGGGTTCCTTGCCGGGGGTGAGCGCAATGGGGAAGTGGTGGATGGATTCGCTTTCGGAAACAGCCCGTTCAGCTACATGAGCGAGGAGATCAGGGGCCGCGAGATCGCCCTTACGACCACCAATGGCACACGGGCCATCAACATTGCCGCCAAGCAGGCCGACAGCATCGTCATCGGTTCGTTCCTCAATCTCGGGGCTCTTGCCGAGTTGATCGTGCCGCAGGGCAAGGATGTGGTCATCCTCTGTGCCGGATGGCGCGACCGTTTCAACATGGAGGACAGCCTCTTCGCAGGAGCGCTCACCAATCTGCTGCTCATCAGCGGAAAGTTCTATTCCGATTGCGACAGTGCAAATGCCAGTAGTCTGGTCTATAGGTCGGCAAGGCGGAATCCGCTCCGTTTCCTGAGCAGTTGCTCGCATCGCAAACGCCTCGCCCACCTGCATCTGGAGAAGGATGTGGAATACTGCCTGCAGACGGACATCACCACCGTGGTACCCGTGCTCAACAACGGAAAACTGACCCTCTGAGGGCTGAATCTTAGGCTACTTGGCCAATACAGGGGCGCACCGCCTGCCTATCTTTCGGCCATGTTCCGACTGCTCATACCATGCCTGCTGCTGCTCGGCTCCTGTTCGGAAAGCCGCGTGAGCTATTATGCGCTGGAAATGAACGCCAACGTGCTGACTGACAGCCTTACGGACAGCCAGATAGCGCCTTATCGCGACAGCCTGCACGTGCTGATGTCGGAGGTGTTGGCACAGGCGGACACCCCCATTGTGCGTGGAAGACCTGACAGTCCGCTGGGAAGCCTGATCGCGGACGTGGTGCTGGAGGAGGCGCGGCTGCAGGTTGCGGAAGGAAGCCCCATACCGGAATTCTGCCTGCTGAACATCGGTGGGCTGCGCATAGACCTGCCGGAGGGCGACATCCGAATGAACCACGTTTTCGAGCTGATGCCATTTGAAAACGGGATTACCCTCGTGGAACTTACACCGCAGGGCATGCAGCAGATGGTGGACCATCTGATAGCCGTGGGCGGCCAACCCGTTGCAGGGATACGCATCGAGGAGCAGGACAGCGCCACGGTGATCACGGTGAACGGCAACCCGCTGGAAGCTCGCCCCTATCTGGTGGCCACCTCCGATTATCTGGCGGACGGAGGCGACAAGATGACCTTCTTCCGGAGCAGCCAAGGCCGCACCGACCTTCAACTGAAGATCAGGGATGCCATCATCAGGAACTTTGCCCGCAGCAGGGCCGAGGCACGGACGATCACAGCCCCGACCGACCGCAGAATCATCCTGAAGCAATGAAACGGAGACAGTTCATGAGGAACGCTGCCATTGCAGGAGGCGCCCTGGGGGCCTTCGGAGGAGCAAGGGCCCTTTGGAAAATGGGGCCGGGCACGGTGCGGCTCACCATTCTTCACACCAACGATGTGCACAGCCGCATAGACCCCTTCCCGGCATCCGACCCCAAGTTCCCCAACATGGGCGGCTTTGCTCGCAGGGCGGCCATGGTGCGCATCATCCGCGAGGAGCAGCCCAACCTGCTGCTGCTCGACAGCGGTGACATCTTTCAGGGCACTCCCTATTTCAATTATTATGGTGGTGAACTGGAGTTCAGGCTCATGAGCCAGATGGGCTATGATGCCGCCACGCTCGGCAACCACGATTTCGACAATGGCATAGATGGTCTGGTGAAACAGTTGCCACATGCCGACTTCCCCTTCATCTCCTCCAATTATGATGTGCGCGAAACGGCCTTGGAGGGCCGCGTGGAACCCTACCGGGTGTTTGATCGCAACGGCATCCGCATCGGGGTGTTCGGACTGGGCATAGAGCTCGAAGGGCTGGTGCACCCGAAACTGTATGGCGAGGTGCGCTACGCGGACCCGTTGAAGACCGCCCGCGACATGGGCACCCTGCTCAAAAAGGAAATAGGCTGTCACTTGGTCATCTGTCTGTCCCATCTCGGGTTCAGGTATGACAGCGATAAGATCTCGGATGTGGTCCTTGCCAAGGGCGGTCATTCGGTCGATCTGATTCTCGGAGGACACACCCACACCCTTCTGGAAACACCCGAGGTGGTGCAGGACACTGAGGGCAAGCCGGTTATCATCTGCCAAACCGGTCACGGGGGGGTGCGACTGGGCCGTATAGACCTGGACATCGACCTTCTGACCAAGGTTTTCCGACCCGCGTATACTGCATTAAAAGTTCTGCAAAATCAATAGGCGGAAGGTTTTTTTTTCCCCTTTTTTTGTTGAAGTTTTGCCCTGCTCCAAGAGGATACCTGACCCCGTGAGACGGGTTTCCTCACCTCGGAAATCTTAAGGTGTTAACAGATAGTAAATTGAGTATTACCCTATGAACAAGGACTGCAAGGAAGTATGGGAGAACTGCCTCTCCGTGATCAAGGACAATGTTCCTTATCAGAGTTTCCGCACGTGGTTCGAACCCATCGTACCGGTGAAACTGGAGTCGGATGTGCTCACCATCCAGGTTCCGAGTCAGTTCTTCTATGAGTGGTTGGAAGAGCATTACATCAACCTGCTCAAGAAGACCATCAAGAAAGAGATAGGTAGCGATGGCCGTCTGGAATACCAGATTATCATGGAGAACTCCACCAGCAGCAGCCAGCCGCTGTCGGTGCGTGTGCCCACCAGCTCTGCCACCACCAGGAACAAGCCGATGTCGGTGCCGATGGATCTGAACCGTTCGGACGCCATCCGCAATCCATTCATCATCCCCGGCCTCAAGAAGGTGAAGGTGGAGTCGCAGCTGAACTCCAGCTATAACTTTGACAACTTCATCGAGGGCGACTGCAACCGTCTGGCCCGCTCGGCAGGCTATGCCGTGGCCAACAAGCCCGGTGGCACGGCCTTCAACCCCCTGCTGCTCTATGGCGGTGTGGGACTGGGCAAGACCCACCTCGCCCATGCCATCGGCATCGAGATCAAGGAGAAGCACCCGAACAAGACCGTGCTCTATGTCTCTTCCGAGCGTTTCGCCAATCAGTTCATCGATGCGGTGAAGAGCAACTCGACCAACGATTTCGTGCATTTCTATCAGATGATGGATGTGCTGATCGTGGATGACGTTCAGTTCCTCGCAGGCAAGGAGAAGACGCAGGACGTGTTCTTCCACATCTTCAACCACCTGCACCAGAGCAATAAGCAACTGGTGCTGACCAGTGACAAGCCGCCTGTGGAGATGCAAGGCATGGAGCAGCGTCTGCTCTCCCGCTTCAAGTGGGGGCTTTCGGCCGACCTCACCGTTCCCGAACTGGAGACCCGCATCGCCATTCTGCGCAAGAAGGCCTACCAGGACGGCATTGAACTCACAGACGAGGTGCTCGAATATCTGGCCTACAGCATCAGCACCAACATCCGCGAACTGGAGGGCGCACTCATCTCCCTGATGGCCCAGGCATCCCTCAACCGTAAGGCGGTGAACTTGGACCTGGCCAAGCAGATGATTGACAAGTTCGTGAAGAACACGGCCCGCGAGATCAGCATCGACTACATACAGAAGGTGGTGAGCGATTATTTCGACATGCCGATCGAACTGCTGAAGTCGAAGACCCGCAAGCGCGAGGTGGTGCAGGCGCGCCAGATCGCGATGTACTACGCGAAGAACCACACCAAGGCATCGCTCGCATCCATCGGGGCGCACTGCGGAGGGAAGGACCACGCGACCGTGCTGCACGCCTACCGCACGGTGAACAACCTGATCGAGACCGACAAGCAGTTCCGCGCCTACATCGCTGACCTCGACAAGAAGATCAAGCACACCTGAGCATGGCGGTGCCGCGCATCCTGATGGTGTGCCTCGGCAACATTTGCCGGAGCCCCATGGCCGAAGGCATCCTGAAGCACAAGGCGGAGGAACTGGGCAGGGACATCATCGTGGACAGTGCCGGAACATCGGACTTCCATGAGGGCGAGCAGCCCGACCCGCGCGCCATGGCCGAGATGCGGAGCAACGGCATCGACATCTCCTACCAACGCTCTCGGCCGTTCGTCACGGCAGACTTCGACCGCTTTGACCACATCCTGGTGATGGACACCAGCAACCGCTCCAACGTGCTGAACATGGCGCGTTCGGAAACGGACAGGCAGAAGGTGAGCCTGATCCTTGACCACGGCAACGCGGTGAAGGGGCACTCCGTGCCCGACCCGTACTATGATGACGGATTCGGACGGGTGTATGAGCTGTTGGACTATGCGTGCGGGGTGTTTCTGGACGAGGTACGCTAACCCTGACAGGGTTTGGAACCCTGTCAGGGTTGCGCACTGTCATATGAATTCCCCAACTTTGGCGGGCGTACCAGTCTAACACACCTGCCATGAAAAACCCCACCCTCCTCATCTGCATCCTGCTGGGCCTAAGCACCCAAGTGTCTGCCCAAAACTTCGGGGCCATCGGCACCCAATGGCACTACAGTTCGCATGCTTACGGAGCTTGCCCCGGCAACTGCGAATACATCCATTTGGAGAGCGTGCTCGACACGGTCATCAACGGGCAAGCCGTGCACAAGATCACCCAGACCCAATACCGAAGTGTGGGCGACACCTTGTACTTCGACCCCATCTACCTCTACGAACAGTCCGACACGGTATTCATGTGGGATTTCGAGCGAGAAAGGTTCCTGACCACCCACATTTTCAATGGAGAGGTGGGCGACACATTGGTACTGGATGCCCCGGAGTACATGGAATGGACGGACACCATCTATCGACTGGTGATATTGGACATCACCGAGGTGACTGTGGACGGAGTGACCCTGAAGAAGTACGGCACATCGGCATTGGATGAGTTTCAGTTCTACAATGGCGGTTATTTCATGGACAGGATCGGTGGATTGGATTATTTCTTTCCAAGGGCTGTCATAATCCCAGAGGCCGATGGCCCCATACGCTGCTACAGCGATGCCGACATCGACACGAGTTTCCAGCAGGTGGCCTGCGATCACATCCTCATCATCTCAGTGGATGAACTGACGGAGAATGAGGGCATCACCATCCACCCCAATCCTGCATCGACCACCATTAACATCAGTTCCACGCAACCTGTGGAAAGGATTGAGCTGCATGACATGCTCGGCAAACAGGCAATGGCAACGCAGCACACCACCCTCGACCTCTCCGCACTGCCCGAGGGCCAGTATGTGGTGACCATCGTGCTGACCAATGGCCAGCGGGTGGAGCGGAGAATCATCCGACAGGCATACTGAGTACATATTCCATCCGATATGTGGATGTAGGAAAAACACATATTACTCTTCTATTTGGAATATTCATCATCCGTATCGTACGATCAATATTTTCATTCGGAAATATGAGTTGTGCATTCATCACTCACATATTTCGTAAATGAAATGATGATGGCACTTCCATCACATTCATATTCTAATTCAAAATATCCATCATACTATTCGTACAACTGATATTCTTGAATGAAATGATTGCCATCAAATTCATCATAGTATATTCCTTAATTGAAAATATATGATGTACGTATCCACATATCACTATTATGAATGAGGATATAGGTCGTTGCTTATGAATATCCGTAAATCCATATCAACAAATGACATGTACATTTGATAGGTCTATCATTCCCTATCGGAATACGCATCGGACGGAAGGACAATCACCATTCAGAGCAACAGCACCATGCCTACACTCTATCGACCCCGCACAGACAAGAAGCGCCTCATAGCGCTCTCGCAGGCACACAGGGCACACGCAAACCTTCCCGGGTCGCCCCTGAGCGCAGACACCGTAAGCAGGCTCAACGACCTGCTGCCCCGCCTCGAACTGGAGATGCAGGAACGCGGCTCGGCACTGGCGGTGCAAGCGGGCCTTACCCGGTTGAAAAGTCCGCTGCGCAAGAAGCTGCGGGCACACATCCGCCATTTCATACGGGTGTTCAACATGGGCGTGAAACGCGAGGTGTTCCACCCCGCAGACCGCACGCAATATGGCCTGCCCTTCAAAGGCGCGCGGCTGCCAAGGCTGCACACCGATGCCGACCTTATGATTTGGGGCGGCCGCATTGTGAGTGGCGAACAGCTCCGCGTGGCGGCAGGCGGCACCCCCATGGCCATGCCCTCTGCCGCAGAGGTGGACGCGCAACTGACGGCCTTCAAGGCGGTGCACGGACAGCACTCCACCAGCAAGGACACCTACGACCGCGAGCAGGCCGATGTGGAGAAACTGCGCAAGGAGGTGGACGAACTGATCGCGGACATCTGGGACGAGGTGCTGTTCCATTTCCGCAAGGAGACCCCGCCATCCCTGCGCAGAAAGGCGCGGCTCTATGGCGTCACCTATCGCCCGTCATCCAAGACCGAGGTGCTGGAAGAGGAGGAGGATGGCGGCCTGGAAGCATGACCCAAGATTGGCACGGCAAAGAGCGATCCGTTGAAACGATGCCATGACCCGCGCAGTGGCGTTGCACCGCAAGGGAACCGCTTCGTAGGCTAAAAGGGGCCTTGTTGAGATTCTTCCCTGCGCTCAACTTGTGCCGGTGTGCCTTTTAGGTGTTTCGCCTGTATTCGATCCTGCCAGTTCATTAACCGCCAGTATGAACCCTTCAGCAATACACCATCTACGTATATATCAGTGCTTGCTTGTCGCACTGGTCTGCAAGACCACCCTCTACTCGACTTTGGCTGTTCAACTCGAGGAACTATGACAGGTGGCCATCCTCTGACAGGCATGGGGTGAAGCGCATGACCAACATCGTCATCTGCCCTAATTTCTATGGTCTGTGCTTGCGATGGGGCAGCTAACAAACAGATAAAAAGCACAAGTCCAATTATCTGCAGGATAAATTTCCCACTGTACTGAAGGGAGCTTCGCCTACCCGACTTACCTGATAGCCTTCGCTTCCGAACATGAACCAGCTTTTCCATCCCTCAATTCAAACTGAACTCAAAGGTGGGAAATTCTCAGGAGCTATCCGCCAATTACGGAAGCAGGAGGTCGATTGAGTGACTCGCTCCATACTCCGTACATCTACATCACCAGTTCATCTGTTCCTTTGCCCCATGCCCGGAACCCTCTTCCTCATCCCCGTTGACCTCGGCCAGCCCGGTGCCGACCGCCTCTTCCCGCCCTTCAACCTCCGCATGTTGGAGGAACTGAATCATCTGGCAGTGGAGAACGAGCGCACCGCCCGCAGGTTCATCCGCTCGGTGGGCAACAAGCGCGATTTCCAGGGGATGAACCTCATTCTGCTCGATAAGCGCACGGAGCGCGACCAGCTCTCGGAGGCGGTGCAACTGCTGCTGTCGGGCCATGACGTGGGGCTGATGAGCGAGGCGGGCTGCCCCGGTGTGGCCGACCCCGGACAGATACTCGTGGCCGAGGCGCACCGCTACAACATCGCTGTGAAGCCGCTCATCGGCCCATCGTCCATCCTGTTGGGGCTGATGGCCAGCGGGCTCAACGGCCAGCATTTCACCTTCCACGGCTATCTGCCCATCGACAAGCGGGAAAGGGTGAATGCGCTGCGCCATCTGGACAACTCCGTCCGCACCACGGGTCAGACGCACCTCTTCATCGAAACGCCCTATCGCAACCAGGCGATGTATGACGACATCCTGAGAACCTGCGCGCCCGCCACCATGCTGTGCCTTGCGGTGGACATCACCCTCACCACCGAGAGCATCCGCACCCTGCGCGTGGACGAATGGAAGACCCAACGGCCGGAGCTTCAGAAGCGGCCCTGTGTGTTCCTGCTCGGTGCCTGAACGGTTCAGGCCTCCATCTCCGACAGCTCCAGCCACCGCATCTCCTTCTCCTCCAGCGCGTTCTTCACCTGCTCGAACTCGGAGCTGAGGCGCAGCAGTTCCTCGTGGTCATCGGCCACGGTGGTCAGGGCCTCTTCCAAGGCCGACTTCTTGGCCTCCAGTTCAGGAATCTCCTTCTCCAACTTCTCGAACTCACGCTTCTCGTTGAACCCCATCCGCACGCGGGGCGCGGCAGGGGCCGATGGCGTGGCTACCACCTTGGCCGGTGCGGTGGCCGCAATCCTCGCCTGCTCCTTCTCTTCGCGCAGCATGGCGGCACGGTGCGGGATGAACTCATCGTAGTTGCCCACGAAACCGCTCACCTTGCCATTGCCCTCGAAGATGAGCAGATGGTCCACCAGCTTGTTCATGAAGTGGCGGTCGTGCGTAACGATGAGCAGGCAGCCATCGAACTCCATCAGAAAATCCTCCAGCACGTTGAGCGTGAGCACGTCCAGGTCGTTGGTCGGTTCGTCAAGGATGAGGAAGTTGGGATTGGCCATCAGCACCGTGAGCAGATAGAGCCGCTTCTTCTCTCCCCCGCTCAGCTTATATACATATTGATAGTGCTGATGCTTGGGGAAGAGGAACCGCTCCAGCATCTGCGCAGCCGAGATGGTCTTGCCCTTCTTCAGCGGAATATGGTCGGCAATGTCGCTGATCACCTCGATGACGCGCTTGTCGTCCGATGCCTGCAGGCCGTCCTGTCCATAATATCCGAACTGGATGGTCTCGCCCACCACCACCTTGCCGCCATCGGGCTCAAGCTGTCCCATGATAAGCTTGAGCAGGGTCGATTTGCCGCTGCCGTTCTTGCCGAGGATGCCTACGCGCTCGCCCCGTTGGAACTTGTAATCGAGTCCATCAATGAGCAGGTTGTCGCCATAGCCCTTCCGCAGCTTGTGCAGCTCCAATATCTTGGTGCCCATGCGGGTGGTGTTGATATCGAGCGAGAGTTCGTCCTGCTTCAGGTTGGTCTTGGCCACCTTCTCGGTATCGTAGAACGCATCCTGACGGTACTTCGCCTTCGTGCCGCGTGCCTTGGGCATCCTGCGCATCCAGTCCAGCTCCTTGCGATAGAGGTTGCGGGCCTTGTCCACGTTGGCCTCCAGCACCTCCTGCCGGTGGGCCTTGCTTTCCAGATAGTCCGTGTAATTGCCCTTGTGGCGATAGAGCGTGCCGTTGTCGATCTCGATGATCACATCACACACATGGTCGAGGAACACGCGGTCGTGCGTCACCATCAGAATGGTGTTCTCCACCGCACCAAGGAATCCTTCCAGCCATTCGATCATCTCGATATCGAGGTGGTTGGTCGGTTCGTCCAGGATCATGATGTCGGGGCGGTCGATGAGCATCTTGGCCATCGCCACCCGCTTGCGCTGTCCGCCAGAGAGCGTGCCCACCTTCTGCGTAAGGTCGAAGATGTTGAGCTTGCCCAGGATCTCCTTCATCTGCGCCTCCACGTCCCATGCGTTCAGTTGGTCCATCCGGTCGAGTGCGGCCTGAAACCGGGTGGCGTCCTCCGAATGCATCATCGCATCCTCATACTCGCGCACCGCCAGCATGATGGTGTTCGTAGGGTCGAAAACCGCCTCCTCCACCGTGTGGTCGGGGTTCAGGGTAGGTTCCTGTTCGAGAAAGCCCACCTTGATATCGTTGCGATAGACCACCTGCCCCGTTTCGGGCGGCTCGATGCCTGCAAGGATGCGCAGCATGGAGGTCTTCCCCGTTCCGTTCTTGGCAATGAGGGCCATCTTCTGCCCCTTGTCGAGGCCGAAGGTGGCCTCCTTGAATAGTACCCGCTCGCCATAGGAGCGGGAGATGTTCTCAACCGATAGGTAATTCAAAGTTCAATGTTTGATGTCCGTTGTGCCTCTCGAAGTATTTCAGCTTCAAAATTTGCGGCTGCAAAGGACGGTCACGCAACGGCATCCCACTGCATAAGTTTACCACCTCCCGCACCTCATGGCCGACACCCTGTTCAAGCGCACCGTGTTCCATGGCCTCATCGCCCTGCTGCTGGTGCTCACCTACCCGCTACAGGAGCTTTTCTCCGGCAATCAGAACGTCTATTTCCTCTGGGGAATGGCCAAGGCGGGCATCGGCAGCCTCCATCTCGACCCGCTGCTGGCCGAGGCCGATCCGTTCCCCCTCTTCTCGCTGATGGTGTTCGGGGTGATGAAGTTCCTGCATCCGTGGGTGTTTCACCTTATTTATTGGATGCTGAACTCGGTGTATGTGTATGCGCTGTTCGGCATGGCGCATCACCTCTTCGGCCTCCATGGCCGTGCTGCAAAGACGGCCCTGTTCACCGCTCTCTTCCTGCTGCTGCACAGCGGGGCCATCTGGGCGGGGCTGTTCCGCATCCTGTTCGGCATCGACCTCAGTTGGGTGTGGGACAGCGGGCTGGCCGAGCAGGGCGTGCTGCGCGGCTATCTGCAGCCCAGTGTGTTCGGGGTTTTCCTGCTGCTCTCCGTGCATTATTTCCTAAGGAACAATGCACGGGGCACTTTCCTGTCGCTTGCCATGGCGGCCATCTTCCATGCCAACTACCTCTTCATCGGAGGGTGCATGGGCCTCATCTATCTGCTGCTGTTCATCAGGGATGGGCGGACAGCCTTGCGGCAGACGGTGCTCTGGTCCTTGGTCAGCGTGGTGGTGGTGATGCCGAAGCTTCTTTACATCATCGTCCATTTCCTGCCCCACTCGCAGGAGGCGGCAGCGGCCCTCCATCAGGCCGTGCTGCAGACCGCAGCGGGCAACCCCCACCTCTCCCCTGCCCTGTGGCTCAACGCCAAGACCCTGCTTCAACTCGTGCTCCTGACCGCAGGCCTGTGGTTCCTCAGAAAAGAAGCGGTCGGCAGGCCGATCGGTGCATGGGTGGTGCTCACGGTGGTGCTCACGGCCCTCACGCTCATCACTGGGAGCCAGACGCTGCTCAGCCTCACCCCATGGCGCATCAGTGTGGTGCTGGTGCCCGCCTGCGCAGTGCTGATGCTCGCCAAGGCCCTGTCGAGGCCCAACATCCCCACCTTCCCTGCATGGGCGCTGTCCGTGCTGCTGGTGGGTGGTGTGCTGCTCGGCTCCTTTGCCTTCTTCCGTGTGTTCGGATCGGCAGATGAGGGTTTTCTCTCGCTTTGGCGCATCGGCACCGTGGCCGTGGCCATCGTCCTTGCAGGTGCTCCTTGGCTGCGGATGAAATGGACGATGCGCCCTACGCTCCATGTGGGTCTGATGATTTGCGTCATCGTGGGGGCGATCGGTTCCGGGATGCTGGAAATGGTGATGGACCAACGGTTCCGAGCAGCGCTGCCCGAGCAGGGCCTCATCCTATTCCTGAAGAAGGAGGCCGTGGCCAACGAAGTGGTGATGATGCCTACCGACCTGTCCACCCTGCGCATGAACGCGGCCGTGGCCGTGGTGGCAGACGAGCATCTGGTGCACGGCCTGCAACTGCCCGAACTCCTCGATCGGCAGCGGGCAGTCAACGCTTTCTACGCTGCGCCACTGACTCCAGAACGGCTGGAGATCTTGAGAACGGAATTCGGCTGCACGTCCGTTGTGCTGCCGATAGAAAAAGAAATCCCGACAGACCTCCATTGGCAGGAGGTCTATCGGGATGCTCATTACCGCTTGCTGCGGCTATGAATCAATCTTCGTCAGAGGCAGCATCCACCGCATCCTTCACGGTGATGTTCAGCTTGCCGAAACGCTCCCCGAAGCCGGGCTTCAACGAGCCGTCCTTGTTGAACCACGTGGCCAGACCATAGTAGCGTCCTCTGCGACCCTCCACCTGCAGCGTGCGCAGACGGAAATACTCACTTGCCAAACGGTTCAGACTTCCGTTGATGCCTCCACGGACGGTCAGCTCACCGGCCTCCTGATTCGCAGTGCGCTTCATGGCATGGGCCACCACCTCAGAGGCGGTCATCAGCTCACCCTTGGAACGCAACGTATTAAGAATGTAGGTGGCCCACTTGCTCTTGCGCTCCTTTTTGCGCTTCGAACCCGGACCACGCTTGGTATACTCTTCCGGTATAAAGGAGACAGTGGCCTCACGCACCTCCACATCTGCGCCTTGCTCCGATTCCTGCTGAGATGTCTCAGCCGCTTCCAAGACTGCCTCCGCCACCTCGACTGCCACCACGGCAGCAGAGGCCACTGGCGCACCGAGTTTGGCCAGAACACTCTTGATGTGGGCAACCCTGCTTTCCGCCTCTGCCAATTGGGAGAGGTAAAAACGCTTCATTTCATTCAACTCGGATTCATTCAATTCAATCGTGCTCATGAAAAATAGTTTTTGGGTTAAAAATCACTGCGCCAAAAGTATGGGAATTAATCTGCGCAGATCATCCCGTTTTTCGAGCGTTCCCTCACGGTTCGGGCATTGCTACATTTGAACTTCAGGTCAGAACATGCAGCATGTGCGTCACATCACTGGCAGGCAGCCGCTCCGCGACTGGTTGATACAGCTTTTCGAAAGAAGAGAAACCCTGCGCATGCTGGTATGGAAAGACCTGAAAGTGCAATATGGTCATCCGCTGGCGGGTGTTTTCTGGGCAGTTTCACAGCCTTTGACCTATCTGCTGGTCATCGGCACACTACTCAGATTCGGTGCCACACCGTCTCCGATAAATGAAAAGGGACATTTCGCATTCCTGTTCGCAGGAATCATTCTGTGGAATTTCTCGACTTCGGCCGTGAGCGCCACAGTGAACTATGTGCACACGAATTCCAGCATGATCTCCAAGGTCTACTTTCCCCGATTCTATCTGGTGCTTGCCCCTGTGGCCCGCTCCGGTCTGGATTTCCTGATTTCCTTCCTTCTCCTGATAGTTGTGGTCATGTTGTCAGGTATTGATTTCCGCTGGATGGCCTTGTGGCAGATCCCGATGGCTTTTCTCCTCATTTTCATCACCGTTCTGGGACTTTCTGCCTTCGCGGCATGTGCAGTGGTGCAGAACCGCCATGTGCGACATGCCATACCGATGGTCATGTATGCCGGACTATTCATCTTCCCAGTATTTCAAACACTTCAAGGCATCCCCTATCCCGTGTTTAGTAAAGCTTACTCGGATAATCCGATAGCGGTGTCCATGGCTCTTCTGCGAAGTGCATCGGGCCTGACAGACAGCGCTTCAACTCCCGTTCTTCTGGCTACTGCGGGTGCACTGGTCATTCTGTTCAGCGGAATCTGGTCGTTCAGGCGGATGGAACTCAAGATAGCGGACAGGATATGAATGCCATTTCCCTGCATAACATCGGCAAGTGCTATCCGCTGCAGAGCGGAATGGAGAAATGGGCGCTCCGCAATCTGAGCGGGGAAATCCCGCAGGGACAGTCCATTGGCATCATCGGTCACAACGGGGCGGGAAAATCCACCCTGCTCAAGCTGCTCTCGGGCATCACCTTCCCCACCGAGGGCGATGCCTATGTGCGCGGAAGTTTCTCCAGTCTTCTGGAAGTGGGCACCGGGTTTCATCCGGACCTAACAGGAAGGGAGAACATTCACCTCAATGGTTCGGTCATCGGCATCCCTGCCAAGGAGATCCGGGCCTCGGAGCAGGCCATCATAGAGTTCTCAGGTGTGAGCGACTACATTGATGAACCGCTGCGCACCTACAGCAGCGGCATGCGGCTTCGGCTGGCATTTGCGGTGCTGGCCCACCTGACCACCGACATCCTGGCCTTGGACGAGGTGCTGGCGGTGGGCGATTCGCAGTTTCAGGTGCAGTGCATGGACCGCATCTTCAACATGCGGAAGGATGGCCGCACCATTCTCTTCGTTTCGCACAACCTTGCCGCTGTGCGTCAACTGTGCGAAAGAACATGGATTTTGAATAACGGTTCGCTCATTTTTGACGGGAATACAGAGGATGCACTCATTTTCTACTCACAATTGAATTCTGAGAAGGAGCACCGGTTCGGGAGAGTAGGTTTTATTGAGAAAATCCTATGCAAAGCCACCGAGCATACTGCCAGCATAGAAATGAGCATCAGCGGACTTCTGAGCAACGCCCCTTTGGAGGTGGGCGTGAACATCCATGACCGCCAAGGGAATGCGCTGTTGCATTTCAGCAGCAGGTTCATCAAGAGAACCATCCTTCCCGTGAACGGGGAAGTCACCTTTGAGCTGAATTTCTCACATGGTCTGAAACCGGGTGACTACCCCTTCCACGTCCATCTGGCGCAGAACGAGGAGACCCTGCAATGGTCCGAACAGGTCTCGGCACTGGAGATCCCACCCTACAATCCTTACGGCTTTCACAACCCGGACGCCATGCAGGCTGCGTGTGTGCGGGATTTCGACATCATTCAGCGCTGAGCGATGGGAACTCCTGTGCTGCTGCTCATCTATAACCGGCCCGACCTGACGCGCAGAACCGTGAGCCGGCTGGTGGAGCTGGGCGTCCGCGAGCTGTATGTGTCCGCAGACGGGCCTAAGGACGTGGCCGACAGCAGGCTCTGCGATGCGGCAAGGGCCTGCCTCTCCGTTCCTGGTCTGGAAGTCCATCGCAACTTCAGCGACACGAACCGAGGATGCCGCGCAGGCGTGATGCACGGTCTGGGCTGGTTCTTCAGTCACGTGGAGGCAGGCATAGTGCTGGAGGATGATTGTCTTCCTTCGGCTGCATTCATGCGGTTCGCAGCGGACCTGCTGGAACGCTATCGGCTGGACACCCGTGTCTACATGATAAGCGGCTGCAACCCTTTGGGACATTGGGAGACCGGCCACAGCCACCATTTCATCCGCATCGGTCACATCTGGGGCTGGGCCACTTGGAGAGACCGCTGGCAGGATTTCGACCCGCAGCTGTCACAGCTTGACAGCTTCGTAGAGAAACGTGGCCTGCAGCGACTGTTCGGCAATACTGAGATTCCTGTTCAGTTTGAAACGAAGGTGAAGAAAACCCTTAGCGGAACCATCGACACATGGGATTACCAATGGACGATGCACCACCTCATGCAGGGAAGACTGGCTGCGATTCCCGCAAGGAACATGGTGGACAACATCGGCTTCGGGCCACAGGCCACCCATACGGATGAGCGGCCGGACTGGCTGTGCACCGAAGTGTGGGACACCCCCATCGAGACCACCGACCCACCGACCGTGCCAGACCGGGAATTTGAAATGACCCTGCACATGGCGAGGCAAAGGAATGACACAGGACATCGGTCGTCACACCATTTCCTTATGAAGGGTTCAAGTTCCGACCGCAAGCTGAGCATCGTCCAGATAAACACGACCGATGATGGAGGAGGCGCGGAGGCAATCGCCTTGATGCATCATCGCGACCTGTCAGAGAAGGGACATCGTGCCCATCTTCTGGTGGCCGACCGGAAGACCCGATTGGACGGGGTAGCTGAATTGACAGCTGACCCTCTTGCGCAGATTCGCAGGTACGGTCCGGATGTGGTCCATGTGCACAACCTGCATGGCACCGGCCTTTCGCTCGGTCAGCTGGCCGAGTTGGCAGAAAGCGTACCCGTGCTTTGGACACTCCATGACGAGTGGCTGCTGAGCGGAAGCGAGCGGCACCCTTTCCGTACCGATGCCGATGACCTCTCTTTCCTGGACCGGGAACGATGGAATAAGGTTTTGAGGGAGAAAAGACGCATTGCGCAGCATTCGCGCATCCGATTCACCGCACCGAGCCAATGGCTTCGTGACTGCGTACTTCGTTCGCACGGGACGGCCACGCATTTCGTGCCCAACCGATGTGTTGAGACCGAGGCGCTGGAAATGCCCGGGTGCGAGCGGCCCTATCTGTTGTTCGTGGCCAACCATGCCGACCGTAATCCGCGTAAGGACCTCGCAACTCTAAAGAAAGCATGGGAGCAAGTGGCTCAGCGCCAGAAACTGGACCTGGAATGTATTGGCGGTACACCCTCGCAACACCAGCACGGCAATGGAATGTACCGCATGTTGGAACGACAGCCTTCCGAAGCCGTGCTCGCTTGGATGAAAGAGGCTTGTGCGTTGGTGCAGGCCAGCAGGCAGGAGAATGCCCCGCTCACCATGCTGGAGGCGCACCGGATAGGCACTCCCGTGATAGGGGCATTGGTCGGTGGGATACCGGAGATGGTCTGCCCCGAGGAAGCTGAATTGCTCTACCCGATGGGCGATGCCGATGCTTTGGCAACAAGCATCATCCGGGCGTTGGAACAGAAGGTAGAGCTGCGTGAAGCGGTCAGGAATCATTTCGTGAACAGCAACACCCCAGTGAACATGACGGATGTGTACATCGGACACTACATCGACATGATGCATGGCTAAGTTCACCATCGTCACCCCCGTGCTCAATGGGGCCGACTTCATCGAGAACTGCATCCGCTCCGTTGCGGCCCAGGAAGTGAACGTTCAGCACATTGTGATGGACGGTGGAAGCACTGACGGCACGCAGGACATCATCGCTAAGCATGCTCACCTGATCGCCCATTGGGAAAGCAGGGCCGATGCGGGCCAAAGTGATGCTATCAACCGTGGTCTCGCTATGGCCGATGGCGAATACTTCAATTGGCTCAACGCGGATGACACGCTATGTGAGGAGGCACTGACCGAGGTGTACAGGCTGTTCACGTCCGATGTGGATGTCGTGACCGGGAAATGCGCACACGTCCGTCCGAACGGAGAAGTGCTGTCCGTAGGCGGCGGCACCATCTATTCCACGCTGGAACAGACCCTGGGGCGCTATTCCATGGGGCAACCATCGCATTTCTATCGCACTTCGGTGGTGCGATCGCTTGGAGGACTGAACATCGGACTGCACCTGACCATGGACATGGAGCTGTGGTTCCGCTATCTTCTACAGCACGGCCAACATCGCGTAGCAGGCACAGAACGCACCCTTAGCCGGTTCATGGTGCACGATGCGGCCAAATCCACTGCTTTGGCAGACGGCATGAGGGCTGAGAGGTTCGCCATCTTCAACTCCCTGCTCAAGGACGTGCAGAAACCATCGGCCCTGGAGCGATGGCTAAACACTGAGGCCGGGCCACTCGCCTTGACCCTGAGGCCCGCAAGATCCTTGGACAATATCAAACTCCTCGGCCACTTTGCATTCCCTCTGCTCACACACGCCTACACGCAGCAGGACGCTGAGCTGCTGCGGTCCCTGCTCCAGTGCGTGAACAGCGCAGACCTGCTCACTTCCGCAGACCGAATTTTGTGGGAACTTCGGCTCCTCAAAATCCGCACGACCGGATGACCGGTGACCAGCCCGAATCTCTGAGCTTCCCTCCGCTGCCCGAGCGACCGCTCGTGAGCGTGCTGATGCCCGCCTACAATGCTGCCGCCTTCTTGGAAGAGGCCATTGCCAGCGTGCTGGCGCAGACCCATGCCGAATGGGAGCTGCTGCTCTTGGACGATGGGAGCACGGATGGGACCGCCTCCATCATGGAACGTTATATGGACCCGCGCATCCGCAGATGCTCGAATGCTTCCAACCAGGGCTATCTGCGGTCATGCAACACACTCTTCGGGCAGGCCAAAGGGCATCTGGTCACCTTTCTTGATGCGGACGACACCTGCATTCCTACCCGACTTGACACCTGCGTTCGTGCCTTCCGCCAAGACCCAGACCTTGGGTTTCTTACCACAGACTTCTGCAGGACAGACGTTGCAGGACGCATCCTCTCCTCGGAGAAGCATTCACCGGACTACGTGCAGTATTCCTCTGACCCGGACTATTACCCGACCGTGTGCTGCGCCACCATCATGCTCCGTAAAGAACTTCTCGAGCAGGCCGGAGGCTATCACCCTTTTTTCGAACGCTTGGGCGGTGAAGATTACCATTGGCTCTTCCTGCTCTCCAGAAAAGCGAAGGGAATTCATCTGAACGAGCAGATGTACCGATACCGCTCGCATCCTGCCCAGACCCACCTGCGCAACAGTCACCCGCTCAAATACTTCATTGAGGACATCGACAAGGAACTGCGCAAGCAGCACATACATCTGGGCAAGGACGGACTGGAGCACTGGCAGCACCTCAGGGAAAAATGGATGCGGCACATGGCCACCCATCCTCAGGAACTGGCCTATCGCAAGGCCACACACGCTTTGAATCATGGCCGGCCCTTCTCAACCCTGCTGGAAACCATTCGCATCATCATAAGTGCTCCACTCACTTTGGGCAGCTACAGGAACACTTCCAGAATGGCCGTTCATCTTTTGGGGAGGTTTCGTCTGATGCTGTTGGGCCCAAGGGTCTGAGACCAGTCTGGCTACGTGATTTTCGTATTGCCCTATTTCTATCTTTGGCCTCCACACTGGTCTGCTGCATGGGCCGGACGTGTGTTCATCGCATGAAGAAAGCACTCATCACAGGCATCACAGGGCAGGACGGGGCCTATCTGGCAGAGTTGCTGCTATCCAAGGGTTATGAGGTGCATGGCATCAAGCGGAGAAGCTCGCTCATCAACACCGAGCGCATCGACCATCTGTATATGGACCCGCATGAGGAGAAGGTCAACCTTTTCCTCCACTACGGAGATCTGAGCGATTCCCTCAACATCACCCGCATCATCAAAGAGGTGCAGCCCGATGAGATCTACAATCTGGGGGCCATGTCGCATGTCAAGGTAAGCTTTGATGAGCCGGAGTACACCGCCAACGTGGACGGTCTCGGTGCCTTGCGCATCCTGGAGGCCATCCGTCTGTTGGACCTAACGAAGAAGACGAAAGTCTACCAGGCGTCCACCTCCGAGCTGTATGGTCTGGTGCAGGAAGTGCCGCAGAGCGAACGTACACCGTTCTATCCGCGCTCACCGTATGGAGTGGCGAAACTCTATGCCTATTGGATCTCCGTGAACTACCGCGAGGCCTACGGCATGTTCGCCAGCAATGGCATCCTTTTCAACCATGAGAGCCCGGTGCGCGGTGAGACCTTCGTCACCCGCAAGATCACCCGCGCGGTGGCCAAGATTGCTTTGGGACTGGACGGGAAACTCTATCTCGGCAACCTCGATGCCCAGCGCGATTGGGGCCATGCCAAGGACTATGTGGAGGCCATGTGGCGGATCCTGCAGCAGGACGAACCCTCTGATTTCGTGATTGCCACAGGCGTGACCACAAGGGTGCGCGAGTTTGTGCGCAGGGCCTTTGCAGAGGCAGGCATCATTCTCGAATTCGAAGGCACAGGCGAACAGGAAAAAGGCGTGGTCGCGGCCATGACCCGCGACATTCCCCATCTGTCCAAAGGAGATGTGCTGGTCGAGGTGGATACGAACTACTATCGCCCCACAGAGGTGGACCTCCTCATCGGTGACCCGACCAAAGCGAAACAGCAGCTGGGCTGGGAACCGCAGTATTCCTTGGACGAGCTCATCACAGAGATGGTGCAAAGCGACCTTGCGCATTTCGGACGGAGGGTGCATCTCATGCAGTCCGGTTTTGCAGTGAAACAGGAACGGGAATGAGCACTGCCGCGCAGACCGATACCGAACAGTGGGACCTCGTCATAGGTCCCAAGGACAAATGGTATGACCTGCGGCTGGCCGAACTTTGGGACTACCGCGACCTCATCGCCATTTTCGTGCGCAGGGACCTTGTGGCCACCTACAAGCAGACCGTGCTGGGACCGCTGTGGTTCTTCCTCAGCCCGCTGTTCACGGTCATCATGTTCACCTTCGTGTTCAGCCGTATCGCTGGCATCTCTACCGATGGCATCCCCGCCCCTGTTTTCTACTTGGGCGGCACCACGCTGTGGAACTATTTCTCCGCCTGCTTCGGTGGGGCATCTAACACTTTTGTCTCCAATGCCAATCTTTTCGGTAAGGTGTATTTCCCAAGATTGGCGGCCCCGGTGGCCATGATCATCAGCAATCTGTTCAAATTCGGGGTACAGATGCTGATGTTCCTTGTCTTCCTGTTCTACTATCGGATGCAGGAAGGCAGCACGCTGCATTTCACCCCCTACCTCGCCTTCTTCCCTCTCATCGTGCTGCTGATGGGCGGCATGGCCTTGGGCGTGGGCATCATCATCTCATCGTTCACCACCAAATATCGCGACCTCACCTATTTCATCAGCTTCGGGGTGCAACTGCTCATGTATGCCACCCCAGTCATCTACCCCACCTCAGCGATACCTGATGACTACAAATGGTTTGTGCACTTCAATCCCATTGCCCCACTCGTTGAGATGTTCCGACTCGGATTCACTGGCACTGGAACCGTGACGATGGACGGAATGCTGTACAGCGCAGGTTTCACCTTGGGAGCCCTCCTGTTGGGAACCATCCTTTTCCATAGGACAGAGAAGACGTTCATGGATACCGTCTGATTGAAAATTGATTTTTAGCGTTTGGCGAACAGCGAATAGCTCGTAAGAAATGTCCACCGTCATCAAGGTAGAGAACGTGTCGAAGCAATACAGGCTGGGCCTTGTGGGCTCTGGCACCATGCGCGATGACCTCGAAGGCTGGTGGCATCGCGTGCGCGGCAAGGAGGACCCGACCTTGAAGTTGGGCGAGACCAATGACCGCTCCACCGCTGGCGACAGCAACTACGTATGGGCGCTGCGCGACATCAACTTTGAGGTGCAACAGGGTGAAGTGCTGGGCATCATCGGAAAGAACGGGGCAGGCAAGAGCACACTGCTCAAACTGCTCTCGCGCGTAACGGCCCCGACCATCGGCAACATCAAGGTGAAGGGCCGCATTGCCAGCCTGTTGGAGGTGGGTACAGGGTTCCACCCCGAACTGACCGGCAAGGAGAACATCTTCCTCAACGGGGCCATCATGGGCATGAAGAAGCACGAGATTGCCCGTAAGCTGGGCGAGATCGTGGACTTTGCCGGGGTGGAACGCTACCTTGAAACTCCCGTGAAACGATACTCCTCTGGCATGTATGTGCGGTTGGCCTTTGCTGTGGCCGCACATCTGGAGCCGGAGATTCTCATTGTGGATGAAGTATTGGCCGTGGGCGATGCCGAGTTCCAGAAACGCTGTCTTGGCAAGATGGGAGACATCTCACGCAATGAGGGCCGCACCATACTGTTCGTGAGTCATAACATGGCTGCTGTGGGACTGCTATGCACACGGGGTATCCTGATGGTCAACGGGAAGGTGGCCCATGAAGGAAGTGCCGATGACGTGGTAGGCAGATATCTAAGCCTGAATGACGGCAAGGTGTTGAGTCGCATTGCGTTCAACAACGCACTGGATGCACCCGGCAACGACAGGGTGCGTGTCATGATGGCCGAAGCCCATCCAGGCCGTGTGACAGTGGAAGAACCCATGGCACTAAGATTCAATATCCGCAACCAGACCGGGGAGGGACGCATCAGAGTCATCTACGACCTGCTCAACGCCCAGGATATCATCGTTTTCGGGTCGGGCACCATGGCCGATGTGAGACATGGAGAGGATGTGACCGTATGTTGCAAGATACCGGCACAGTTTCTCAATGATGGACAGTACTCAGTCAACCTCTATCTGGCCACTGAGGAGATGCAGCCGCTATATGTCCACGAACGACTCATCTCGTTCATAGTTGACGATGTGAAACGGGAACATGCCTACATGGGCAAAATCAATGGAGTGGTGAGGCCGAAACTGGAGTGGAAGACCGAATCATGACTCCCACAGGCCGCACCGTTGCGGAGTGAAATAGCATCAGACCACGAATGAGACGACTCTTCTTCCTTCTCCTGAGGATTCTCTCCCTCGACTATCTGCTGCTGCGCAATCGGCCGAGACGGCTCTACATCCTCATGTTCCATCAGGTCAACAATGACCCACGGACATTCTATCAGGCCATGCCGGTGGCAGTGTTCGACCAAATCTGTAGGTTCGTGAAGAAGCACTTCGAGATCATCCACGTCTCGGAGGTGGCCTCACACTTCGCTGGATCGTCCCGGCCGGCCGTCATCATATCGTTTGACGATGCGCACTACGACATAGTGCAGAACGCGTATCCAATCCTCTCCGAACTGAAGCTCAAGTTCAATGTGAACGTGGATACCGAGATACTCGAAACCGGCCTTCCGCAGGACTTCGTGCGCGTGTACGACATCCTCAACAGCAGCCCCATGCAGCGTTTCCGCCATCCGGATCTGATGGACCACGAGGTGGTGATAGACCGTGTCAGACCGATTGACACCGAGAATACCTTCACCGCCATACTCTCTGCGCTATCGCCTGCGGACAAGAGACGGTTCACATTAGACATGAGTCGGATGGCAGGGGGCCAAGTGCGTTACTCGCGCATGATGAGCGCTGATGATGTGCGGGCACTGGCGGGGCCTCAGGTCGAGTTCGGTGCCCATGGCCACACCCACGCCATACTCACCACCCTTTCAGATACCGACCTCAACCGCGAACTGCTCACTCCGAAACAGGTGCTGGAGGGCCTCACAGACATGGGGGTGACCATACTCGCCTATCCCAACGGCATCAGTGACGACCGGGTGGCCTCTGCGGCCTTGCACGTGGGCTACAGGCACCTGCTCAGAACTGAGGACCGCTCCAACATCGTCACATCTTCCACCAGGTCATCCTACTTCCGCATCAATCAGTATCACCAGAGTGCAGATGAGGCCCTGGCGCACATATTCGGTTTTCATAGTCTGGTGCACAGGCTCAGAACGGCCCTCGGAAAATGACACCATACACTATCCTCGACCTAGGGCCTGACGACATGCAGGACTACTGCCGACTTTTCAGCTCGGCCTTTGGGCGCGAACCGTCCGTGGGAACTGTGTGCTGGAAGTATTTCGAGAACCCCTCGGGCTCGGTGATATGGAAAGGGGCGGTAGATCAGGATGGCACCCTTGTGGCGGCCGGGGCACTCGTGCCCGAACTCACCTCGATGCAAGGCATCACCACTGTCCTGTACAAATGCACCGACCTGATGACGCATCCCGACCATCAGGGAAAAGGACTCGCCAAGTTGATTAACCAGAACCTGCGCGATGCGCTGGTGTCCCGCGAGGTGCCGTTGGCCTACACCCTCTGCTCGAAGGCTGCCACCCCTTCGTTCCTCAAGAACGGTTGGCAGAAGGTGGCCCCCTTCCAGAACCGCTTCAAGCCCGCCATGCAATTGCGAATGGGTTCCATGACGGGAAAAGGGAAGACCACACAGTCCGTTCACTCCTCCACACAGCTGGATGCCTCGATGGACCGATTCGAGTTCCAACAGGACCTAGCACGCATCTCGGCCGTACGGTCGGCCGACATACTCCGGTGGCGGACATCCAACCCCGAATTCAGCTACGGGTTTATTTACAGCACAGCGGGCACCCTGACGGACGGATACCTCATCTACAGCATCGGCAGTGCCAACACGCTGCACGTAGTGGATGTGCAGAGCACCACTGCCGACCGCACCGTGGAGCGCAACCTGATGAGGGCGGCAGAGCAGAAGGCATTGGCCCGAGAATGCCGCGGAACCGTATTCTCGCTGGTGGCGGGCAGCCGAATCGATTCGTTGCTGGCAGAGATGATGTACCTGTCCAATCCATTCAGTTCGGGGCCTATGGTCGCCCACCTCGACTTTAATGTGCTTTCTTTGGGGCCGAGCCCACTGAATGCCATGGACCGGAGAGCATGGGATGTTTCGGCCTTCAACTATGACGACATCTGAACAGCGGGTATCCGCGCAGTAAATGATGAAGAGCATTGCCATCATACAATCCAATTACATCCCTTGGAAAGGATACTTCGACCTGATGGCAAGGGCCGATGTGCTGGTGATTTACGATGAGGTGCAATACACTAAGAACGACTGGCGCAACCGCAACATCATCAAGACCCCCAACGGCCCGCAGTGGATCACCATACCCGTGAGGCAGCGCAACCTTTCGCAGCGTATCTGTGAGACCGAGGTGACTGACCCCAAATGGGCGTTGAAGCACCTGCGCACCTTGCAGACGAACTACGCCAAGGCTCCGTTTTTCAAGGAAGTATTCCCTGTACTGGAATCGGTCTACATGGGTCTGGACACCCCGTTCCTCTCCGAGATAAACCTTATGCTGCTGCTGACTGTGCGTGATATGCTTGGTATCAGCACAGACGTCATCGACTCCCGAAGCCTCAACCTTGAGGGAAACAGGTCTGAGCGGCTGGTGGACGCGTTACTCAAACTGGGCGGAACGGAGTATATTTCGGGGCCATCGGCAAAGGAATACCTCGATGTTGGACTGTTTAGTAATAAAGGAATCGGTGTGACATGGATGGACTATTCGGGCTATTCTGAATATCCGCAACTGTTTCCGCCATTCAAGCACGAGGTGTCGGTGATTGACCTGTTGTTCAACGCTGGGGCCGACCTTGCATTGATCTCGAATGAGCGATGAAAAGACTTGCCATAATCGGTGCCGGGAATCTGGGCAGGCAGGTCGCGCACCATGCACTGGACTTCGAAGGGTTAGATGTGGTCGGGTTTTTCGATGACACGATTCAAGCGGGAACTCTCATCAATGATCTTCAGGTGTTGGGGGGACTCCCTGAAATAGTTTCCTTTTTCGGAGAGGGTTTGTTCGACATGCTTTTCGTTGCAATCGGTTACCATCATTTCGAGGTAAGGGAGCATGTCTATACCAGATTTTCATCAAGCATCCCTTTTGCAAATCTGATTCACCCATCTGTAGCGCTCGACCCATCTGCAACTGTAGGCAAGGGAGTGATTATTCATCCTGGATGCACCTTGGGAATGAATGTCTCAGTCGGTGATAATGTACTGATTTTCAATGGCTCTCACGTGGCCCACGATAGTTGTGTGAGTGCACATTCCATTTTGGCCCCGGGCGTTACCGTTGCCGGGAATTGCACAGTGGGAAAAAAGGTCTTTCTGGGGGTCGGAACCATTCTTTCCGATGGGGTGAGCATCAACGATGGTGTTTCTACTGGCGCTGGTGCGGTCGTAGTGTCGGATTTGACTTCGAAAGGGATATATGTGGGTTGTCCTGCAAAGCTGCTGAGCAAGTATTGAAATGCGGTCCAGTAAACCACGTCTTCTTTTCTTGATGCGTGACTTCGTGCAGGCTGGCGCACAGCGATTTCAGTATGAACTGATACGCGCCATTGACAAAGAGCGCTATCACGTGGATGTCCTTGTACCGATTCCGCTTGACCGAGCGGAAGGCATGTTCCCTAATGAGCACTATTTCCCGCTTGTGGAACAATGCGTTAACAGGATTTACCCTATGAGCGAGGTGGGTGGGGCATGGCACCACTTTCACCATTGGATTGGGAGGACAAAGGCAAGACTGTCCAAACGCAACCCATTCCAACATCTGCTCGATTTCATGGCCGTTAGGGTTGCAGCGAAGCATCAGAAGAGGCTCTCCTGCTTTTTGAACGGATATGATGCCGTGGGAGTCACCGAGTATGATTTCTGCTTTGTCAAAGATGCCATCAGTGACCTCGACAAAGTGATGACCTACGTTATGACCGCTCGCTCGCAGACCCATCCCCGCAGTCAGTTCGAGGATTATGACAGGGAGCGGGTGTACACCTTCGTGGCAGGATGGGATGAGGTCGTGCAGAAGAACGAACTGAGCTATTTCACAAAAGGGCACAGGCTCATCAATGTGCCGCTCATCCTCGATGTCTCTGATTATCAACACATCGAATTCCATCCGAGCAATGAGGGTGTGCTGCGGTTGGGGCTATTCACCCGCATAAGCCCATTGAAACCCGTTGAGCCGTTCCTCTTTGCCCTTCATCTCATGGTTTCCAAGGGATTGAATGTGCATCTGCATCATTTCGGTGCGGTTGCCGACCGAGGAATCTCAGCGATAATGAAGGACATGCTGCTCAAGACCATCCATATACTTGGCCTGGAAGACCGCATAACTTTCGAAGGGCATGCAGAGAACATAACCCAAGCATGTGGCGACAAGGGCATCGGTCTGGTATGGCAGCAGGGGTTCATGCGCCATTTGGGTGGATATGCGGGCATCGAGCTGATGCTGGCTGGTGTGCCCCATGCCTTCTTCGACTTTGAGACGATTGACCGTTCTTGGTCGCAGGGGGAACTGCCTGAACCGTACTTTCACGATGTGGTCGCATTCGCAGATTTTTCTGAAAGGGTGCTGACGGACAGCACTTTTGCCAAACAACTGGGACAGATGCAACGTGAGCACATCATGGCAGACCGTGACGTGCGCCGCCACCTCCCGACCCTCTATGCCGAATTCGACCGTCTGGCCGCCAAACCCCGTTGATTCATGCAGCAGGCAGAAGCTTCCGCATCAGGCAGTCCCTTGGTCACCATCATCACGGTGAACAGGAACAACATTGCGGGCCTCCATGCCACACTCGATAGCGTTGTTGGGCAGAGTTCCAAAGACTACGAGCACATCATCATCGATGGGGGTTCTGATGACGGGAGCGCGGAATTGCTGGGCAAATACCCTCACCTGTCCCCAAGTTCCATCACCGAGCCGGACAAAGGGATTTACAACGCCATGAACAAAGGCATCACCCGTGCGAAAGGAGAGTATATCCTCTTTCTGAACAGCGGTGACGAGCTGCATGACAATGGTGTTCTTGCCAACATGGTTCAGCATCTGGATGGACATGACCTTATTTATGGCCGTGACACATTGGTCAAGGCAGATGGTACCCGATGGCTGAAGCCCTATCCAGACCTCATGACCTTCTCGTTCATGTTCAGGGACACGCTGCCCCACAGTGCCACATTCATAAGAAGGACGCTATTCGATACTGTTGGACCCTATGACGAGGAAATGAAGATATGCTCCGATTGGAAATTCTTCATGCTCGCACTCTTCAAGCATGATTGCTCCTGCCTGTACGCCCCTATTCCTGTTTCTGTTTTCGCCTTGAACGGAATCAGCGCCAACCCCGAGAATTTCTCAGTCGTGGACAGAGAACGTGCACAGGTCATAGAGCAGTTCTTCCCACGATTCAAAACAGACTTTCAAGAGCTGCTGCTCCTGAGGTCTGAGAATGCACGTTTCATCAGTCTTAAACAGCATTTGAATGCATCTCGGCTTTTGCGAGTCCTTCAATCCCTCGGTTTCTTGAGCTTTCTGAACGTTCAGACAGGCCGTCTTGAATAAGGTGTCCCCCGCAAACAACACTGCTATGTCAAGACTTGCCAAGTTCATTGAACCCTATCTCCCTGAGGTGATCGGGTTTCTCATTTTCACCGAGAGCATCTGGCGTCAACCACCAAAGCCGGACCGCGGAATAGCCATTATCAACACCAATGACAAAGGTGGCGGTGCTGCAAAAATCGCGTTCACGATTGCCAAGGCGCTTCAAGCAACGGAAAAGGTGGACATGTTCGTTAGAAGAAGATATACAGACACGTCTTGGGTTCACAAACTTCCGCCAAAAAGAGAGGGAAGGATGGACTACTATCTCCAACTCGCGGAGAAAAACGGAGGTTGGCTCGACATTGCCCAGATAAGTCCATTATCGCTTTTGTCAGATGAGCGTTTCCGAAATGCAGACATACTCCACCTGCATAATCTGCACGGCTACTTTTTTTCCTACCTGCTGCTTCCTCACCTGTCGACAGGCAAGCATGTGGTCTGGACCTTGCACGATGAGCACATCATAACAGGTCATTGTGGATTCGCATTGCGTTGCAATCAGTGGCGAAAGGGATGCGGCAATTGTCCTGACCTGAGTGTTTATCCACCCGTCAAGTTCGATAGGACATTGGAAATGCGCCTTCTGAAAGAGCGCCTTCTAATGAAGGTTAAACCTCACCTCGTCTGCCCTTCTCATTGGCTGGCAGAACGCGTTGCGCAGGCATATCCTGAGAAATTGAAAATCTCAGTAATTCCGAACGGCATAGACATCGACATTTATCGCCCAATGTCCAAGTCATCTGTCAGAGCCAAACTGGGCCTGCCACAGGACCGATTCCTCTTGGTTTATGCTGCTGAAATGGGAACTGACAATCCTTTTAAGGGAGGAACGGTGATTCGGCAACTTGCCGAGATGCTGCCCGCACAGGGCAGCATTTCCCTTATCACCATTGGCGACAGGTCCGCTCCAATGAACAATTGTCACATTCCACATCCCCCGATCACTGACGACAAGGCCATGGCAGAACTGTACGCCTCTGCCGATATGCTCATCTATCCTACTCAGGCCGACAACCATCCTCTTGTTGTGCTGGAGGCCATGGCCTGCGGACTTCCGGTGGTGGCCTCAAGTGTCGGAGGCATTCCAGAGATAGTGACGCATGGATTGAACGGCTACCTGATAAGTGACCACCAGAATCCCGCGGCCTTCGTGAATCAGGTGAAAGAGTTTGAACGACTTACATCTGCTGAAAAAGATGCAATGAACAACAGCGCGGTTGCAACCATAAGAGCCAGTTTCACCTTGGAGCACATGATAGATGGTTACAGTAGGCTCTACCGGAAAATCAGAGGTCTCAGCGAATGATTCCGCGCCTGAGTGTGATCCTGGTGGTATGGAACAACCGGGCCTTTATCGGCCAGGCGATATTGAATTTCCTTTCGCAGCAGTGCCCTGCGGCAGAACTGGTCATTGTGGATGGAGGCAGTACAGATGGAACAGCGGAAGAAATTGAGCGATACGCACTGGCAAATCCAACCATTAGTTGGCTGTCCGAACCCGACCTCGGTCAATCTGATGCCATGAACAAAGGCATCAGAATGGCGCGAGGAGAGTACATCAGCTTCCTGAATGTAGATGATTACTACTCTGATGGCGCATTGAATGATATGAATACCATTATCTCGGGGCACAGAGCACCAGCATTCGTGGTTGGAAACTGCAACGTGTGGGATGCCGAAGGGAATCTGATCTATGTCAATAGGCCTCGGAGCCTACATCCGTGGAACATCCTCAGCGGCCAGTTTCTGCCTGTGAATCCTACCGCGTACCTCTATAGGAAGAGTATTCACAACCGAGCTGGATACTATACCATCGACAATCACATCAACATGGACATTGAGTTCCTGGCACAGGCGTCTTTGGTGACTGGAATTACTTATGTCAACAGAGACTGGGGCAATTTCCGCATGTTGCCAGGCACCAAAACATATACGGATATAGAGGCTGGCACTTTAGAACACCGAAAACTTGAGCTTTTCAGGCGTATCCGTGACAATGCCCCACTTCACATTCAGTTGATGACATTCTTTGTAAGTATGAGCATGAGGATGGCGAAAGTTTGGCGTACGAATTCTAATGGCATTATCTATTACCCGAAAGCAATACTTTGGAAATTCAGGCACTTTCGGCTTAGATAATCGGTGCGCTACATTTGTTCAACATCCCATACGTCTGTGGCCGATACCCAAATTCAGATTTCCATTGTAGTGCCGGTCTACAAGGCGCAGGATACCGTTCAGCTACTTGTGGAACGAATCAGCAGCGCCATGAAAGAGGCGGATATTCCATTCGAGATAATCCTTGTGGACGATGGGAGCCCAGATGATTCTTGGCAAGTGATCGTATCGCTTCTTTCCGAGCACCGCTGCCTGCGAGCAATTCGACTAAGCCGTAATTTCGGACAGCACAGTGCCATTACCGCAGGACTCGAACGCGCACGCGGCCGATGGACCGTGGTGATGGACTGCGACCTTCAGGACCTCCCAGAAGAGATTCCCAACCTCTATCATCGAGCATCGGAAGGATTTGACATAGTTCTGGCCAGACGCTTAAATCGGAAAGACAACCCTTTCAGAAGACTATCATCCATATTGTTCTATCACGTGCTCAGGCTGTTGACAGGAAATACCCACGATGCCACCATCGGTAATTTCGGAATATACTCTCATCAGGTGGTCTCCGCCATCTGTAGCATGCCCGAGCGTGTGCGTTATTTACCTACCATGGTTCGCTGGGTGGGGTTCAGATCCTGCTCCATAGAGGTGAGACACGCATCACGGCACTCAGGAGAAAGCAGTTACACTCTGGGCAAGATGCTCGATATGGCCTTGGACATCATGCTCGCCAATTCGGAGAAACCATTGCGATTGGCAGTTAAATTCGGGTTCGCAGTGGCACTGTTCGGATTCCTAATGACTGCTTGGACAGTTGTCAACCGGCTTCTTGGCAATCTGGAGGGAAATCCGATGGGCTACGCAAGCATTCTATCGTCCATATGGATTTTGGCAGGATGTATTCTTGTCACACTCGGTATGGTTGGGCTCTATGTTGGGAAGATTTTTGAGGGTGTCAAGCACCGTCCTGTCTATTTGGTGATGGAAGAACGATGAGCAGCATCCAAGCATTGGATTGGGATTCGTTGGTCTTCGGCTACCCTGTCGGCCGTCTCGACCTATTGGGCCCTGTTTCAAGAGACGGACTTGATGAGATGCTTCGACCCTCACAATTCCGACTCACCTACATTTTCAGCAGGCATCCTATTGTTGGAATTGAACCTGTAGATGTGAGACTCACCTATGGTTATGACCTCTCACAACAACCGAGAATATGCCCACTGCATCAAGTCGATACGCTTTCCAATGAACTTACAGAAGAGGTTCGTCAATTGGCCCGAGCAAGTGGAGAATTCTCACGATTCCGAACCGACCCTAATTTCATCAGAAACGAGTTCGATTTATTGTACGACCTGTGGATAGCGAACAGCGTCAGCCGAAGAATTGCGGAGGAAGTGTTCGCGACAAGAATAGGCACGATGCCTACTGGGTTCATCTCGTTGGAAAGGGTTGACAGCGATACGCTGCGCATTGGCCTCGCATCGGTCCATCCTGAGTTTCGAGGACATGGTTTCGGAAAGTCACTGATTGCTCACTCCGTAAGGTACGCTACTGAGCAATCCTACAGCAAGTTCACCGTGGTGACACAAAGGGCCAACATCCCTGCATGCAGCTTGTACGAGAAATCAGGGTTCCAACTGTTGGATGAACTCTATGTTTATCACCATTGGCAGTAATGGCCCTGTAGGACTGACAAGATACGGTCACAACAAGAAGTGGAACTAATGTCAGCACTCAAGTGGTCTCTTTCCTCGCGCGCACTGACCATCCTTTTCTTCGGTGCACTGTTCTTTGTAAGCTTCCCCGAAAACAGGACAGTTCGAAAGTAGAGACATACTTTAACCACAAACTGCCGAACAATGAGAAAAAGCAGATTCAGTCCCACCCAGATTGTGAGCATCCTCAAGGAGTATGAGAACGGGAAGACGACCGAAGATGTTTGCCGTTCCAAGGGCATCAGCCCTGCCACATTATATAGCTGGCGGAAGAAGTACAGGGGCCTTGACGCCACGGAGCTCAAGCGCATCAAGGAACTTGAGAAGGAGAACGCGAGACTCAAGCGCATGTATGCGGAGCTTGCGCTCGACCACGCCTTTGCCAAGGAGGTGATTGCAAAAAAGTGCTGAGGCCCTGCGAGAAACGGGCCTTGGCCCAGGAACATCCCGACATCGGAATCAGCAGGGCGTGCCGAGTATTGCAAGCGAGCTGGTCGGTGATGTATCATATGAGCAAGAAGGACGACACCGAGGTGGAGGCAGGGCTGCGCAATCTTGCCAAGGAGCATCCCCGTGAGGGGTTCTGGATGGTCTGGGGTCGATTGCGCCTTGCAGGCATGGATTGGAACCACAAGCGTGTGCATCGCCCCGAAAAGGGTTTTCCGACCAAACGAATCTCCAAACGAAAACCCTCTATTTTTAACCTGTCCTAGAAAAGGGAAGCCTATACTTCTTTGTCAGTGAGATGTATGACGAATTGATCCGTCCAAATTCAGGTTTCATTCCTATCGACACTATCAACAGTGAAGTGCACGAACAAGTAATTACTTTCAAATCATTGCAGACAAGTCGACTGCACAAAGAATAACTTGGGACATAAATAGCTAAGCACAGATTCAGTGAACGGCATTGCCATATTGATATCGACCTATAACGGAGCAAAAAAACTCCCGGAGACGCTGACCGCCCTGTCCAAGCTGGACAGGAGTGGGATATCCGAAGTGACTCTGACCGTTGTGGACAATGCCTCTACCGATGGAACATCTGCCGTTGTAAGATCATTGTGGGGTTCGTTAGGTGAACCTTTCCCATTGGTTCTGTTACAAGAAGTCACACCGGGAAAACTCAACGCCCAGGAGGCAGGACTGAAATCGATAACTCAACCGTTCGTAGTCATATGCGATGACGACAACGCACTTTTCCCAGATTACCTGCAAGTGGGACTTCGTTATTTGGCAGAGAATCCGCAAATAGGTGTTCTAGGAGGAAGAGGCATTGCAGTGAGTGACGTTCCCTTGCCAGACTGGTTTGAAGAGTATGCTTATTTCTTCGCCTGTGCCCCTCAGGCACCAAGCACAGGTGAGGTTCGACCTACAAGAAACGTGGTTTACGGAGCCGGGATGTGGGTGCGCATGGAAGGTTACAGAAGAGCGAAAGAGCTTGGATTCAAGTTCATTCTTGCCTCCCGGACAGGAAAGTCCCTATCTACTGGTGGCGAGGATAGTGAATTGTGCTGGGCGCAACGGTTTCAGGGATACGAAATCTGGTATGTCGATGAGATGCATTTTCATCATCATGTTCCCAAGGACCGTCTGACGGAGGATTACCGCCTGAGGCTGATGAATGGAATGCAATCTAACGGCCCCTTGGGAGGCGTTTATCTGCGTATTGCCAAGGGAGAGATTCGAAATCCTGTGCAACTCTTCTGGATCAAGGAATTCCTGTACACTTTCCGCGACCTATTCGTCCTTCAAATTTCCAAAGTTGGGAACAAAAGAATGGAGCATTCCCGCATGATGAACAACCTCCGATACTTCCTCAAGGAGCGAGGCAACTACGACAAGGTCATCAATCAAATTTTGAGCTACAAGAATAGGTGTACGGAATCCCCTTCTTCTCGATAATCATCCCGGTCTACAATAGACGCGACCGCATCGATGCGGCTGTTGCTTCCGTGGTCGCCCAGACGTTCACAGACTGGGAACTCATCATTGTGGACGATTGCAGCACAGATGGGTCTTGGGAACATATCCAAACGTACGAGGACAAGCGAATTCATGTATTGCGCAACGCGGTGAACAGCGAACGCTGTTTGACCAGAAACAAAGGCATCCAACATTCAAAGGGTCTTTACATCTGCTTTCTTGACAGTGACGACCATCATCTTCCTCACCACTTAGAACTGCTGCACCGATTTATTCTCCAGAAGGGCCGTCCCGAAGCATTCTTCTTCACCAATGCGTGGAACGAGGACGAACTCGGAAAAAGAACCGAAAGGCATTGTCCAGATGTGAAAGACCACGACCTGTTCACATACTTCCTGCGTTACACGGTTAATCCGCAGCGATGGGCCGTACATCGTGAGGCGATGTTTCAACATCTGTTCGACCCAAATGTGAACATCTGCGAGGACATGGACACCAGCCTGCGCATGGCGGCCGGTGGCATACCTGTATTTCAGCTTACGGAACGTACAACCTGCTACGTTGCCGCCACAGACAGTTTTACCCACGGTGCCAAGGATAAGTGGGAACGGGAGCTGGTCAATTTGGAGCGCATCTTTGCCCGTCCGCAGTTAAAACCGAAACTACCTGCACGAGAGACTGCTCGTCTGCGTAGCATGTGTCATTATCATCTTGCGGTCAAGTGCTTCATAGCACAGCGCAACTCCTCATTCTTCTTCCATTGCCTGAAATCTTTCTTCCTTTACCCGACCGGATACAATGGAAACACCAATCTCTCACTGCTGGTCATGTGCATTTACATGACACCCGTGGTCGGAAATCTTGTAAGACGATTCCGTCATTCATGAACAAGTTCAAGTGGACAAATAACCACAGCGTTCTGCATGACTCGCCAACATATACTTTCGCTAGCAATGAACCCTTCACACAATCAGCTTTTACGCTCATTGTAATACTCCCCGAAAAGGGAAGGCTTCAACTCGCCTCTCAGGTAAATTTGAATCATAAGCACTCCTCTATAGCTATACGATAGAGTTCTCTAGAATTGCCACTCCCCACTAATCGTTGATTTTAGACAAAAGGAAGATGCTCTTCAATTCTCTGGACTTTGCAATCTTCCTACCCATAGTGTTCATAATATACTGGTCTTTCCAACGATTCGGACTGAGAGCTCAGAATCTCCTGATAGTTGCGGCCAGCTATGTCTTCTATGGTTGGTGGGACTGGCGCTTCCTATCGCTCATCGCATTCAGCACCCTACTGGATTTCGGCATCGCTCAGATGCTCGACACAGAGACGCGGAACAGCAGACGAAAAATGTTGCTGGGTGCAAGCGTGATTATCAACTTAGGTCTTCTTGGCTTTTTCAAGTACTACAATTTCTTTCTGGACAACTTCGTTGCCGCATTCACCTTACTTGGCGTGCCGATAGAGGCTAGAATGTTGAATGTACTGCTACCGGTTGGCATTAGTTTTTACACATTTCAGACCCTCAGCTACAGCATCGATGTCTATCGGAGACATCTTCAACCTACTTCCGACCCTGTTGCATTTGCCGCATACGTTTGCTTCTTCCCTCAGCTGGTTGCCGGACCCATTGAACGGGCGACCAATCTTCTTCCTCAGTTCTTGTCACAGCGACAATTCGACTACCACAAGGCCGTGGACGGAATGCGACAGATGCTCTGGGGCATGTTCAAGAAAGTGGTCATTGCAGATAACTGTGCCGAGTATACCAACATTATATTCGATGGTTCCGAGAATTATTCTGGCGCCACTCTCGCTTTAGGCGCCATCCTCTTTTCCTTTCAGATTTATGGTGACTTCTCTGGCTATTCAGACATAGCCATAGGTTGCTCACGCCTATTTGGGTTTGACCTTATGCGGAACTTCGCTTTCCCATATTTCTCCCGTGACATTGCAGAATTCTGGCGAAGGTGGCACATCTCACTATCCACTTGGTTCCGTGACTATCTGTACATACCGCTTGGTGGAAGCCGTGGCGGTACGCATACCAAGGTGCGCAACACCTTTGTCATTTTCATTGTAAGTGGTTTTTGGCACGGAGCCAATTGGACATTCATATTCTGGGGCTTGCTACACGCCCTCTTCTTTCTGCCGCTATTGCTTGCAAAAACAAACAGAGACAATCTAACACCGGTAGCGCTTGGCAAGGTATTTCCATCAATTGGTGAGTTGACAAGGATGCTCAGCACTTTTGTCTTGGTGTGCTTAGCGTGGGTTTTCTTTCGGGCCGAGAACCTTGACCATGCGTGGTCCTATTTGTCTACCATTTTCTCCAGTTCCTTTTTTAATGTGCCTTTCGTTATTGAACCTGAAACAGGTATTCATATCCTACCCAAGACTCTGCTGATTTTGATTTTTCTCTTCAATTTGGTGGAGTGGTTTGGTAGGCATAAGCAACATGCACTGGAAAATCTGGAGAGTACCTTTGGACATATTTCAAGATTCGCGTTATACACCGTTATCCTATTCTTAATTTTCTGGTTTGGCGGCAGGGAACAGGAGTTCATTTATTTTCAATTCTAGTGATGACTAAGTTTCTGAGAAAAACATTGGTCTACGCCATTCTAATAGGCCTTCTTGGAATTGGAACAGATGTTCTGCTTTCCAATCTGCTTCGGCAGACCAAAGAGTATCCTGGTGAATTTGAAGTCATGAACGACATTTATGCCGGAAAAGCAGTTTGTGATGTGGCTGTTTACGGGTCTTCAAGAGCGTGGAACCATGTTAACCCGCGCATTCTTGAAGACTCGTTAAAACTCCGTTTTTATAACTTTGGAATGAATGGTCAGAATTTCTGGCTGCAACATTTGCGCCATCGCGAGTTTCTAGCACACAATGCCCCTCCAAAGTACATTCTCATGTCCTTAGATATGTTCAGTTTTCAACCCAAAAACGAACTGTACAACACCATGCAGTTCTTCCCTTACATGCTGTGGAGTGAAAGCATCAGGACGTACACTAAAAGCTACAAAGGATTCAATACAGCGGATTACTACCTTCCCTTGGTCAGATACAGCGGAAAACGGAAAGCTCTGACAGCGATCTTCAACAACACTTTCGGCCCAAACAGAGACAATCCGAACTTCAGGTACAAAGGTTTCACGGGCTTGGACAAACCGTGGACTGATGATTTTGACAATGCCAAAGCAGAGTTGGGCATGTACCAGATTGCTGTGGACAGCTCACTGGTCAAACTTTTCGATGAATTTCTCAATGAGTGCGAGCGGCAGGATATAAAAGTCATTCTACTCTACAGTCCAGAATACATCAAAGGTCAAGAGTTCGTATCGAACCGAGACAGCATTTTCAGCCTCTTTGAATCTGCCGCACGGAGGCACGACATGGATTTCCTAGATTATTCTAAAGATGAGCTTTGCTTCTCGAAAGAATTATTCTTTAACGCCAGCCATCTCAATAAGAAAGGAGCCGACCTATTCTCTATGAAATTGGCCCGTGATCTAAAACCAGCACTTGGTTTAGATGCTCAATAAATCATGAAGAAACAAAAGTGTTTTAAACATCCACTGACACACAAAATTTGTCTTGCTTCATTAAGCCCTATGAACTGCGCATCCACTAAAGGCCCGCTATGAAGGAATCGTTACCTTCTTACCTTCCCAATCTCAATGGCGTGCGCTTCATTGCCGCTCTGACAGTGGTGTTCTCCCATATTGAGCAGTACAGGTCGTCTTTGGGTCTTCCTAATTTCACATCTGAAATGGGTGTTTTTGCCGGATTCGGGGTGGATATTTTTTTCGCACTCAGTGGATTTCTGATCACCTATCTCCTCATTCTGGAGCATCGTAAGAACGGCCGGATTCACATCGGTCATTTCTATCTGCGTAGGATATTTAGGATTTGGCCGCTCTATTTCCTCATTCTTGGCATTGGAACTGGTCTGGAACTGTTTGCCTCAGGCCTCAGTCCAATGATTGCGCCATTCAATCCGGAGGCATGGAAATACTACATGCTCTTCGTCCCTCAGGTCGGAAAAGGATTCTACTTAGGTTCTCTGTGTGTAGTTATTCTGTGGTCCATTGGGGTAGAAGAGCTGTTCTATCTGGTTTTTCCGTGGATTTTCAAAGGCATTCATTCCAAGCCCCTACGTTATTTGCCGTTGATCGTTACCGGATTGTTGGCATTGAAGATCGCGGGTATTTATCTGCTCTTCAAATATGGCCCCGAAGCGGCATCAAAAGGCTGGATAAGCACTTTGGCCATGACCCGTTTCGAGAACCTTCTTGCGGGAAGTCTTGTAGCCTTCGGTGCGTTGAGATATCGTGATAGGATAGAGAAATTATCCCTTGCCTTTTTCCCCATTTTGATTTTGCTTGGAGGGCTGTTCATCCTTTCGGCCCTGAAGGTGAATTTCTACGTCTCACAGTCTATCGGCCCCATACTTCAAACGGTGATCACACCTTTTCTCGTGAGTGCGTGTGTGGGGCTTCTTTTGGTCATACTTGTTTTCTCATCAAACTTTGCATCACTTTTGGAATCCAGCTGGCTCAACTATCTGGGAAAAATCTCCTACGGACTGTACGTATACCATTGTCTCGTGCTCACCTTGATGACCATGCTTCCACCATCGGTGGCCCCGATTCACTGGCCTGTTATCTTCATCTGCACTTTAGGATTCACGATTCTGCTGGCAGGTTTGTCCTATCGGTACTTTGAGAAACCTTTTCTTCTAAAGTCAGCCGAATTCCGGCACATCTAAGCAATACTATCAGGCCTTTGAAACACATCCTCGGCATCTCGGCCTTTTACCATGACTCTGCAGCGGCCATCACCTTAGAGGGAAAGGTGATTGCGGCCGCACAGGAGGAGCGTTTCACCCGTGTCAAACACACACCTGATTTCCCCGTTCATGCCATCCGTTATTGTCTGGAAGAGGCCGGGCTGGAACTGGACGAACTGGATGCTGTAGTCTTCTACGACAAGCCCCTACTCAAATTCGAGCGGCTCCTGGAGACCTATTATGCCTTTGCGCCCAGAGGCCTGACCTCCTTCCTCAAGGCCATTCCCGTGTGGCTCAACGAGAAGATGTTCCTCAAAAAAGAGATCCGTGACGGGCTGAAGGAAGTGGGGCCCTATGACAGGAGGAAGCTGAAACTGCTCTTCCCAGAACATCATCTCTCGCACGGGGCCAGTGCCTACTTCCCATCGCCCTTCACCCATGCGGCCATCCTTACCATAGACGGGGTGGGAGAATGGTGCACAGCCTCCATCGGACTGGGCGAGGGCAAGGACATCAAAATCCTCAAAGAGCTCTATTTCCCACATTCGGTGGGGCTGCTTTACAGTGCTTTCACCTACTACCTGGGCTTCACGGTCAATTCGGGCGAATACAAACTGATGGGACTGGCCCCCTACGGGAATCCGGAGGCGGAGGAGACCAACCGTTTCGTCAGCATCATCAAAAAGCATCTGGCCGATGTGAAGTCCGATGGCTCCATCTGGCTGAACCAGCAGTATTTCAACTACGCCACCGGGCTTCGAATGGTGCATGACCATAAATGGGAGAAGCTCTTCGGTTTTCCAAGGCGCGATGAGGCGGACGAACTGCAACAGCACCATTGCAACCTCGCCCTTGCCATTCAACAGGTCACCGAGGAGATTGTCATCCTGATGGCGCAGGAGGCCAAGCGCCTGACCGGAAGCGATAATCTCTGCATGGCCGGGGGCGTGGCGCTCAACTGCGTGGTCAACGGCAAATTGCAGAAAGCGGGCATCTTCAAGAGCATCTACATACAGCCCGCAGCGGGCGATGCGGGTGGGGCCTTGGGGGCCGCTTTGGCGGCCAGCCATATGTATTTCGGAGAGGAGCGTGTGATGGAAGGAGTCCGTGACGGCATGCGGGGCTCCTACCTCGGCCCCAGCTTTTCCGACAAGGAGATTGCGCTGATGGTGCGTAAGACCAAAGCCGTGGCCAAACACTACCACGAATTCAACGACCTCTCCAATGATGTGGCAGAAAAACTGGCATCAGGCAACGTAGTAGGGTGGTTTCAAGGACGCATGGAATTCGGCCCACGGGCGTTGGGCAACCGCAGCATCCTTGCGGATGCGCGCAACCCGGAGATGCAGCGCAAACTGAACCTGAAGATTAAATACCGTGAGGGTTTCCGCCCATTCGCCCCTTCAGTGCTGGCCGAGGATGCGCGGGACTACTTCGACCTGGATACCGACTCGCCCTACATGCTGTTGGTGTGCCCTGTGAAAGAGTCGCGCAGAAAAACCCTCCCTGCCAATTACCACGACCTCGACCTCTGGACAAGGCTCTACCACGAACGCAGCGATGTGCAAAGCATCACCCACCTCGATTTCTCGGCACGTGTGCAGACCGTGCACAAAGACACCAACCCACGCTATTGGAAACTCCTTGATGCATTCAAGCAACAGACGGGCTATGCACTGCTCGTCAATACAAGCTTCAATGTGCGGGGCGAACCGGTGGTATGCACACCTCATGATGCCTATCGCTGCTTTATGAGCACCGACATGGACTATCTGGTCATCAACGACCACGTCTTCTCCAAAATCGAACAGCCCGATTGGCAGAACAAGGAGAAATGGATGGTGAATTTCAAGAAAGACTGAAGCATTGGTCAAAAAGCGTTCTACCAAACTCAATCCCACTAATTTCGGACCCACGATACGCTCCCCAAAGGCTCCGTTCACATTGGACCTATTGCACATAAAATTGACTCAGATGGAATTCCTTACAGATCTCTGGATGTTCTTGAGAGAGCGCAAGAAGTATTGGCTCACGCCCATCATTCTCACGCTTCTTCTACTTGGCCTTCTTCTGGTAATGGGTGGTGGAACCGCTGTGGCTCCTTTTGTCTACACCCTCTTCTGAACCCATGACCTATCTGCCTTCCAAAGACCCTCAGCGCACAGTGCTGGTCATCTGTGTGGGCATGTTGCTTCTCTTCGTGATTGCCGACTGGGAATGGGCGCTTTACACTGCCCTCATCGTAGGATTTGCAGGGGCAGCCTCCCAAAAACTCGCTGTTGTTATCGACAGATTGTGGATGCGACTGGGTTGGCTGCTGGGGCTGGTGATGCCCAAAATCATATTGGGAGCTGTCTTTTACCTGATGCTGACACCTATCGCCCTGATTTCGAGATTATTGGGAAAAAAGGACCCGTTGATGTTACGTTCCCACTCTGGATCCATGTTCATCACCACGAACAGGAATTTTGACCAAGGATACTTCGAGAAGACCTGGTAAGCAGTTTTAATACTGTAAGTGCCCAAAAAGAGATTTCATGCAGCATCACATCCCCTTCAACCAACCCTACCTTTCCGGAAAGGAGCAGGAGTACATTCTTGCTGCCGTGCAAGAGAATAAACTTTCCGGCAACGGCCGCTTCACAAAGCAATGCCAGAAGCTGCTCCAGAACCGGTATGGTTTCCATCGCGTGCTGCTGACGACATCTTGTACCGATGCATTGGAGATGGCCGCACTGCTGCTGAACATCGCCCCGGGCGATGAGGTCATCATGCCTTCCTATACGTTTGTCAGCACGGCCAATGCGTTCGTTCTTCGAGGTGCCACCATCAGATTCGTGGACAGTCGCACCGACCATCCGGGCATGGACGAGGCCAGTGTAGAGGCTCTTATCACCCCGCGCACCAAGGCCATCGTGGTGGTGCACTATGCTGGCGTGGCCTGCGATATGGACATCATCATGGACATTGCCGAACGCCATGGACTGAAAGTGGTGGAGGATGCGGCACAGGCCATCGATTCCTTCTACAGAGGCCGTCCGTTGGGTGGCATCGGGCATCTTGGGGCGTATTCCTTCCATGAGACCAAGAACATACAGTGCGGGGAAGGCGGTGCCCTGATGGTCAATGACCCTGAGCTTGCAAAGCGGGCCGAGATCATCTGGGAAAAAGGAACGAACAGGGCTGCATTCTGGCGTGGAGAGGTGGACAAATACAATTGGGTGGACATAGGTTCATCCTTCCTTCCCTCCGAGATTAATGCCGCGTATCTGTTTGCCCAATTGGAACAGATGGATGACATCCAGACCCAACGGAAGCAGATTTGGAACTGGTATGCCGAGGGCCTCGCGCCTCTCTTCCATAAAAGTGAACTGATTGCTCCCAGCATACCGGACCATGCCACCAACAACGGGCACATGTTCTATCTGGTCTGCCATTCGCTTGAGCAGCGTGACGCACTTCTGGCACACCTCAAAGCGAAGGGAATCTATGCCGTCTTCCACTACCAGTCCTTGCACTCTTCGCCCTTCTATCACCAAAGGCACGATGGGCGTGCACTTCCCCAGTCAGACCGCTACAGTGATTGCCTGGTCCGACTGCCTATCTACATCGGTCTGAGTGAAGAGGACGTTCAGGTGATTTGCAACACTATCCACACATTTTTCCAACAGTAGATCTTTCAGATGAAAAACTTTGCCCTCATCGGTGCAGCAGGCTACATCGCCCCTCGTCACCTCAAGGCCATAAAGGAAACGGACAACACCCTGCTCACAGCCTTCGACCCGTTCGACAGCGTGGGGGTGATAGACAACTACTTCCCGGAAGCGGATTTCTTCACCGAGTTTGAAAGGTTTGACCGGCACGTAGACAAACTTAGACGCAGCGGACACAGCTTGGACTACGTGGCGATCTGCTCACCCAACTACCTGCACGATGCGCACATCCGTTTCGGGCTGCGCAACGGTGCCGATGTCATCTGCGAAAAACCGCTGGTGCTCAATCCGTGGAATGTTGACGCGCTGATGGAAATGGAGAAGGAGACCGGTCAGCGCATCTTCAACATCCTGCAGCTGCGGCTACATCCCAGCCTCATTGCCCTGAAAGAGCGTGTGGCCAATGGCCCGAAGGATAAGATTTATGACTTTGACCTCACCTACATCACCTCGCGCGGCAAATGGTATTACACCAGTTGGAAGGGCGATGTGACCAAGTCGGGCGGCATTGCCACGAACATCGGTGTGCACTTCTTCGACATGCTGCAGTGGATCTTCGGGGAGGTGAAAGAAAACAAGGTGCATGTGCACACCCATGACCGGGCTGCCGGCTATCTGGAATTCGCGCAGGCTCGCGTACGCTGGTTCCTGAGCATTGATGCCGACACTCTGCCCGACCACTGCAAAGCCTCAGGCAAACGCACCTACCGTTCCATGCAGTTGGAAGGCGAGGAGATTGAGTTCAGCGATGGCTTCACCGACCTGCACACCATCAGTTATCACGAGATTCTTGAAGGGCGCGGGTTCGGCATCCAGGAGGCGAGGGCCTCGATTGAGCTTGTTCAACAGATAAGGACGAAAACTCCTTTGGGACTTGTGGGAGACCACCACCCGTTCGCAGCCGGGAAAGGGAAAAACCATCCATTCTCCCTATAGACACCTACGCTCTGCCCACCGACCTTAAGGCGATTCAAGACTGACATGAGTTACCTGATTCCGCCCAAAGGTTTCACGCAGACCATCGACTATCGTCTCCCGGTCAATATGCGCCCGGAATGGGAGCACCTGTTCCGACCGGACCATGAATACAGAAAAGTACGGTTGGGCGTTCGTCAACTTAGGAATGTGTTCGTGAATCACTATGGACTGGTGATTGACAACGGGCTGCTTGTAAAGGGCTGTGCTCCCAACATCGGTTCCGGCTCCTACGATGACGGTTTTTACCTGCCTCACTGGAAGAAGGCCATGGAGCAGATGCTGGTGTGCCGCTTCGGAAAGAGCCTACCATCCAAGCGATTGGATGACGGCCGCACCTATCTGGTCATTCACTCCCCTTGGTTCAGCTATTACTTCTGGCTCACGGAGTGCATCCCGCGCCTGCTTATGGTGCGCGAACACCTCAAGGATCTCGTTCTCATCTGCCCGGAAGGATGGTCCAAACTCTCGTTCGTGCAGGAGACCTTAGCGCTGTTCCCGGAATTGCAGTTGGAGATCATTCCCTCCGATGTGCATCTCTTCGTAAAGGACTTGGTGATGCCCGAGGTGAAACCGTGGACCCCGATGTTCATTCCCGAGCAGGTATTGGCTGTTCGGAAGCTGATCTTCGATGCGGCCGACAGTTTTGCCATCTCGCCTCCATTCACAGGTAACATTCATCTGTCCAGGCAAGACGCCCGAAGCAGGAATTTCGAGAACAGAGATGAAGTCACAGCCCTGTTGGATGAGTTCGGATTTCACCACGTGGCCATGACTGGTCTTTCCATTTTCCAACAGGCCCTGATGATGCGTCACGCAAAGAATCTCGTATCTATCACAGGGGCAGGCATGAGCAATCTGACCTTCATTGGCGAGGACTCCAATGTGCTCGACATGACCTTCGAGATGTATCTGACCCACTCCAAATACAAATTCCACTTCAAGAAGCTGGCGGATATCAACCATGCGTCCTATCGGGTCCTTTTCTGCTCGCACGCCAGCGACCCGAAGGTCAACGAATTCTATTTCCAGAATCTGATTGTGGACATTCCTTCCATGAGAACGGAACTTACCAGCATGTGCAACAATCATACTCAGTGATTTCTGACAACAGCCTTTCTGAGTTATAATAAAGTCTGGACTTACCTTCACCCTTCCAATGGACTTCAAGACCCAAGGAAGGCTTTCGTGGCTCGCGTATCTCTTCTATACCCTGAAGAACAGGGGTCTGGTGCGCACCTGTGCGATGGGCTACCGTGAGTGGCGCAAGGAGCGGGAACTGGGCATCCGCACATTGGGACTGAAACATCCACAGTCGTGCGGAAACCATCATGACGAGGCCTCGGGACGGCATCTCTATCAACCGAGCAGTTCGGTCCTCTTCAAAAAGGCCATGGAGGCGCTGCCCTTCCGGCCAGAAGGCAAGGTCTTTCTTGATGTGGGCTCGGGCAAAGGACGCGCGATGATTCTCGCGGCCGAGGAAGGCTTCGCGGAAGTTGTGGGCATTGAGTATGCGTCAGAACTCATTTATCAGGCGCAAGTGAACATCGAGAAGGTGCGGGCGAAGTTTCCCAAAACAGTGTTCCACATGGCCGAGGGAAATGCCCTTGCATTCGGCCTCCCAGAAGGGACGGATGTGGCCTATCTGTTCAATCCGTTCGATGCGGAGACATTGGACCGTTGGATTGCGACCATCCTTCCGCAGGTCAGAAAACCGTTGCATATCGTTTACATGCATCCGGTCTTCCACCCTATTCTTGAGCGTCAAGACCCGAAAATGGAAAAGGTGTTCTCTGACGCACAGGGCGAATTCATCATCTACCGCGTTCCGCCAAGCATCCCTTCTGCTCCGCAGGATGCTGCAGGATAGCGGCCTGACGGCTCTGCTCGGTGAGCGTCCAACTGTCGGTGACGGTGGTCTCCAGCCAAGTGCGCCCAGATAGACGGAACACCTGAGCATTCAGTCCGAAGCGTTCTCTGAATGCCTTTTCGAGTTGTGCAACGGTCATGTCGCCCGTAACGATAAGTTCTCCATCCACGTGCGCGGACGGCAGCGACTTCAACACCGTATTGGCCGCCAACATTTCTGCCTTGGCAGAACCCCCGCCTTGGCCATGCGGGTAGGCGAAGAACTCAATCTTCAGCAGCGGGAACCGGGAATTGAATTCCTCCTGAATCTGTTGCAGGGTGCGATTGTCATTGATGTGAATGGTCATGGCGGGAGTTTTGGTTGCTAAGAACGCAAGATTAGTAGGCGACCTGTCCACCACCCATGACTGTTGACATCCGTAGGACTGACAACCATCAGCCCAGATAACTTTGCAGTCCGGAATCAGCCATCATCCCATGGAGAACATCATCATCGCATTGCTCGACCTTCTGAAATTCGCGCTCCCCGCAGTGATTATCGGATGGGCCCTGCTGCAGGCCACCGACCGTGTCATCACATCAAAAGACCGTGAATCAATGGTCGCGATGCGCTCCAGGATGCGCAATGAGACGCTCACCACAAGGCTGCAAGCGTATGAAAGGCTGCTGCTATTCTTGGAGCGGAGCGAGCCCAGCGCCCTCGTTATGCGCCTGCACCGACCGGGCATGAGTGCGGCCCTGCTGCAGTCCGACCTGTTGCGCAGCATTCGTAATGAGTATGAGCACAATCTCACGCAGCAGCTCTATGTCTCCGCCCAATCGTGGGCCAAGGTGCAGGAGGCGCGGGATGCGGTGCAACAGATCGTTCAGGCGGCAGGCTCCAAAATGGGGAACACCTCCACAGGCCTCGACCTGAGCAACGCCATCTTCACCATAGTGGCCACGGCCGGTATTTCGCCCACGCAGGGTGCGATAGACGCGCTGAAAAAGGAAGCACAGGAACTTCTATGACAGGTCGATCCGCAGAGCCAGTCTGCGTGCCGCATCAAAAGGGCTCAGCTCGCCCTTGACAACAGCCGCTCTCAACTCCCGTAGCCTGGCGCTGATGTCGGGCCGCTGAAGGAAACGGTGCATGAGCTCCTCTTCCAAGGCCTGTTCCATCCATTTCACGTTCTGCGCGCTGCGGTTGCTCTCCAGATGACCGTTGACGGTAACGTGCCTGAAAAACTCATGAAGCTTGGCGGCAATGGCCTCCAGCCCCTTGTTCTCCAACGATGAGCAACTGAGCACCGGGACCGTCCAACCGCTCTGTTTCGCTGGGAAGAGGTGCAGCGCATGATGATAGGTCGCCTTGGCCATGGCCGTGTGCGAGGCATTGCTGCCATCGTCCTTGTTGATGACCACCATGTCGGCCATTTCCATGATGCCGCGTTTGATGCCCTGCAACTCATCGCCCGCAGTGGCGAGCACAAGCAGAATGAACAGGTCGACCAGACCATGTACGGCCGTTTCCGACTGTCCCACGCCCACGGTCTCCACCATCACAGTATCGTATCCCGCGGCCTCACACAGCAGCATGGTCTCGCGGGTGCGCCTGGCGATACCGCCCAATGAGCCTCCAGAAGGGCTGGGGCGGATGAACACGCTGGGGTTGGCAGAGAGCCTTTCCATCCGCGTGCGGTCGCCAAGTATGCTGCCCTTGCCCAATTCGCTGCTCGGGTCAACGGCCAGAACGGCCAAACGGCTCCCTCCCTCGGTGAGCAACACGCCCAGCGCCTCGATGAACGTGCTCTTGCCCACGCCCGGGGCCCCGGAAATGCCGATGCGATGGCTCTTCACCGCATGGGACGAGCAGAGGGATATCAGTTCCCCGGCCAGCGTGCGGTGCTCCTCTTTGGTGCTTTCCACCAAAGTGATGGCGCGGCCAAGGGCCACACGGTCACCACGCGTCAAGTCATGTGCGAGCTGTTTCACATCCATGATGCGAAAGTAATCCCTCACATCCATGGGCTACTTTTATGGCATGAAACGTCTGGCGCTCTATTGCCTTGTCTTACCCCTGTTCGCCATCGGACAGGAGACGGACGATTTCTATGCCCCCGAGCAGGCGCGTGAACCCGTGACCGTGGAGAATGTGAAGCAACTCTACCGATGGGGACCGAAGTTGGGACTGGAAGTGCATGCCGCAGTGAGCTATAATCATCTGCAGATGCCCTTGAGCCTGGCGGGTGCGTTCGAGAAATCGTCAGGAGGGGCCGGGTTTGACGGTGGTGGCGGTGTCAGGGTGAGGCTTTACCACAAGATCGCCATGGCAGCAGGCTTCAACTTCGCCATCCGCAATTTCTCGTTGGGCTATGAGGCCATGGATGTGGACACGGTGAACCCACAGACCTATAGCGTGGACGAAAGTGTGACCCAGTATCTCATGGGATTCTATCAGAAGACCATCATCGAGCTCTCGCGGAAGATCCATCTGGCGCAGACCTTTCAGTACACCTGGCTGCACCGCTATGCGGGCACTGCGAGCATTGAGAACCTCACCACCCCGGGCGCAAGTCCAGGAACAGTCGAACTGGACCGTCCGCTGCTGGACGGGTGGTCGCGGTCCGCTGGTCAGGCTGAGTTGGGCCTGGAGTTCGCCTACAAGATCCACATCGCCAACGAGCTCATCATCAAACCCTACTTCGGAGCGGGTTTCGTATTCAGTCCGGCCGTGCACACGGGCCTCATGCTTCAGGGCTTTTTCGGGGAAAGTGAACAGAACCCGAGTTTCATCAACCTACGTCTCGGGGTCATCATGGAAACTGGACTATGGCTGGATGGCCCGAAGAGCGGGGGAAGGAAGAAACGGCCGGAACGCATCATCGGCATCGAATGAACGGAATGATAACCTTTCGCGGATTTTCGTGTAAAAGCGCGCAATGTTCGGCCTGAATATGGACAAGCGCAATAAGCTGAGTGACAGGGAGCTGATAGAGCGCTACCGTTATTCCTATGATGGGGCCTACATGGGGGTGCTGTTCCAGCGCTACACACACCTGCTCTTCGGGGTATGCATGAACTACCTGAAGAACGAGGAGCGCGCCAAGGACGCGGTGATGGAGGTGTTCGAAAAGGTGCTCACCGACCTGCGCAAACATGATGTGCTTGAATTCCGCCCGTGGATATACGCAGTGACGAAGAATCACTGCCTCATGGGGCTGCGCAGCGACCGCACGAACAACTCGCGGCACGAAGGCTATGCCTATTATCTGCGGGCCATTGTGGAAACCGATGAGCCCCTGCATCTCAACGGCACACCTCCCCACGAGATAGACCACAGGCTCTATGAGGCGATCGACAGTCTGAAGGATGGACAGCGCCAATGCATTCGCCTCTTCTATTTCGAGAAGATGAGTTATGAAGAGATACAGGAGACCACAGGATATTCCTACAAGGACGTGAAAAGCCATTTGCAGAACGGGAAGCGGAACCTGCACATCAAACTGACAGAGGGCAATGAGTGAGCGCACCTTCATACTCGACCCCAAAGGGCACCGCATCCCGCTGCTGGACGGACATGGCAATCTGACGGCAGAGGCCATGGCCCTCTATGTGGGGGACGACCTGAGTGCCGAGGACCGCACCGCAGTGGATGCCGTAGCCGCTCTTGACGAGATGACCCGCGATGCCTTGGACGGACTCAAGGCCACGGCAGTGAACCACAGGGCCGCATTCACCTCATTGAATGCCGAGATTGCCGAGCGAACCGGCACCGAGACCGTGGTGCACACCCTGCAGCGCGAGATTCCTTGGATGAGGATCGCGGCCGGTCTGGCATTGATGATCTGCGCAGGGGGCATCACCTATCTGGTGTCGCAATGGGTGGGAAAGGAGCAGATGGCGTCCAACGACACGCTGGAGGCACCGCTGGCAGTGGAGGAAATGAACGAAGTGCCCATGGAAGAGGCAGAGGACACCCCCGCAGAGGAGCCCATGGAGCCCGTCACAACCGCTGTGGCGGACGTACCTCCCCCACCGGAACCCGCTGCGCCTGTGGCCAGACCGGAGGAGAAACCACTGGCCGACCTGAAGAAGAAGGAAGCCGCACCGGAGCCCAAGGCCGAACAGAAGAAAGCACCTGCGCCTGAGACGAAGCCCAAGGCCAGCCAACCCATCGCTGCAGCAGGCACGACCAAGGATGCATCCTCTAATGGGGACGCTCCTGCGGCCGCTGCGAGGAAAGCCGATGAGCAGCCATCCGTTGCAACAGCGGCAGGCGCTGAGACCGCCAAGAAAGCAGAACCTACGAAGCCCATGCCCTCCACATTGGACGGCACCACCGCTGCTCGGCAAGCTGCGAAACGTGAGCTGCAGTCGCTCGCGCAGACGGATGCGGAGAATGAGGTGAAGAGTCAGAGCGAGAAACCGTTGCCCTTCGACCGTGCGGAGAACCCGCCCAAATTCCCCGGTGGGGACGCGGAAATGATCAAGTTCATCACCAAGAACAAGAACTTCCCCCCTGCCCTGTCCGCTGATGAGGTGAGCGGGGCCGTCTACGTCAACTTCGTCATTGAGAAGGATGGCCGCGTCAGCAATGCCAAAGTGGTGCAGGGCGCTCACCCGTTTCTGGATGAGGATGCCACAAGAGTGATCCGCGCCATGCCGAAATGGACGCCCGGTGAGATCGGTGGCGAGAAGGTGCGCACCACCCGTACAGTGATTGTGAAATACGAGTAGCCTCAGGCGGTCGCCCCCCTGAAATCATAGCCCGAGGGCCGCTGATACACCTGCAGATCGAACAGTGAGGCAGAGGCCAGCAGGTGATCGAACACATCGCTCTGGATGTTCTCGTAATCGTTGAGCACCGTGGTGTTGGCAAAGCAATAGATCTCCAAAGGGATGCCGAATTCCGTGGGGTTCAACTGACGGACGATCAGGCCCATGTCCTTCCGGATGTTCGGGTTGGCCATGAGATACTGTTCGACATACTTTCTGAACACCCCGAGGTTGGTCATGTGCCGCCCGTTGATGGGATAGGTCTTATCAGCCTTGCAGCTCGCATTGTACTCCGCTATCTCCTTTGACCGGGAGTCGATATACTCCTCAAGAATCTGGAACTTGGAGAATCGCTCCAGCATCTCCTGATTACAGAAACGCACCGTGGACACATTGATGAGCAACGCCCGCTTGATGCGCCTTCCGCCCGACTCGGCCATGCCGCGCCAATTCTTGAACGAATCGGAGACGAACGCATAGGAAGGCACGTGCGAGATGGTCTTGTCGAAATTCTGGATGGTGATCGTGTTGAGCGTGATCTTCACAACCTCGCCATCTGCCACATACTTCTCCATGGTGATCCAGTCGCCCACACGAAGCATATCGTTGGCACTTATCTGTATACTGGCCACCAGACCGAGTATCGTGTCCTTGAATACGAACAGAAGCACGGCCGCCACCGCACCGAATGCACTCAGCACCACCAGGGGCGACTTGTCGAACAGCACCGAGAACGCCAGAATCCCTGCCATGATGTAGGTGACCAGCTTGCCCACCTGCACATAGCTCAGAATGGGCTTGTCCTTGAAGAATTCAGACCGCAGGGCAAACTGATGCGTGGCATCGAGCAGCGTGCTCACAAACCACACCACCGAGCCAATGATGTAGAGATACACCGCCCGCGAGATCCATGGCACCACCTCGGGGAAATCATCAAAAACGATGGGCGCACCAGCCTGAACCACCAACGCGGGAATGATGTGCACCAGCGCATCGAACACCCGGTTCTCGAAAAGAACATCATCAAAGTCGGTCTCCGATCGGGAAACAGCCTTTCTGATGGCCCTCAGAATCACCTGCTTGCCCACGAAATCGGCCAGCAGGGCAATGATTCCGAGTATGACGAGGTCTATCCCGAGCGCGGTGATGTCCACAAGGCTCTCCGGAACACCCCAGTCGAGCAGCCTCTGGCTCAGCCAATGGTCCAGATTCAATTCTTGCATGAGGAGCATGAAGTGGTGATTTTGGCCGCAAAGTTAGCCCCCATCCCACGGAAGCACAGAACCTCAGTCCCTCACCACATGCACGATGCCCTTGAGCTCGTAGCGGTCGATGTCGGCATATTCACGGAAGCGGATCAGCCACGTGTAAACCCCCACAGGCACCGGCTCCAAAGAACTCATGTGCGTCCCGTTCCAACGCTTGTGGAAATTGCCTGTGCGCCAAACGAGCTTGCCCCAGCGGTCGTAGATGAACATGTCGTAGCTCTCCTCCTCGATGCCCTCGCCCTGCGGATAGAAGGTGTCGTTGATGCCATTGATACCCGGGGTGAAACTGTTCGGTACATAGATGGCCAGCAGCGGGTCGATGTTCACATAGCCATAGGCCGTGTCCGCACAGTAGCCGTTGGAGGCCAGCAACTGCACCAGATAATCCCCCTCACTGGCATAGCGGTGGCGCGGGTTCTCCGCATCGCTCGAAGTGCCGTCCCCGAAATTCCAGCTCCATGAGATGGTACCGAGCGAGTTGTTGATGAACTGCACCTCCTGATCAAAGACCGTTTCGCCCTCGATCACACTGGAAAGGGCAGCGGTCGGATACGGAAGGTCGTCCATCACCGTCACCGAATCGGTGGCCGTGCAGCCGTTCGCATCCGTCACGGTCACAGCATAGGTGCCCTGCAACAGCCCGTCCCTGCGGAAGGCCGTGCCTCCGCCCGGAGCATCCCACAGATAGCTGTAGGGCGGTGTTCCCAGCGCTGCATTGACCAGTGCGGCCCCTTTGCCGAGGCCGCAGGTGTCGGTGAGGTATTCCATGGACAGCCACATCTGCGCAGGCTGCGTCAGTTGAAAACTGAGCGGCAGTTCGCAGCCGTTGGCATCGGTCACGGTGGCCGTCACATTGCCCGGTGCCAGCCCCGTGGCCGTGTTGCCCGTCTGTGTGCCGGGGTTCCACGTGGTCTGGGCGAACGGTGCGGTGCCACCCAGCACATTCACGATCTGCACCATGCCGTCATCGGCCCCGAAACAGGAAATGGGAGTGACCACCCCCTCGGCCGTGATGGCAGCAGGTTCGGTAAGCTCCACGATATCCGTGTTCTCGCAACCGTTGGCATCGGTCACGGTGATGAAATAGGTGTCTGCATCCAGGCCCGTGAAGGTGTGGGCGCCCTGATTCACAGCATTGCCCACCGCATTGCCGAAGATGTCGGAGATGGCGTAGACGAACGGAGCGAGCCCATTGAGCGAGGCCGTCACCTCGCCATCGCTGCCCTCATGGCACAGCAGGTCCTGTGGCGTCAGGGTCAGGGTGAGCGGTGCGGGCGGCTGAGTGATGGTGAAGGTGGCGGCCGAGGCGCAACCTGTGGCATCGGCAGCGGCCACATTATAGACCCCCGTGGGCAGGCCCGTGATGGTGGTCAGGCCATTGGTGCCCGGACTCACCTGAAGCGGATTGCCAAAAGCATCGGTCCAGAGGATGTCGTAGGGCGATGCCCCATTGGTCACCGTAACGGTCGCCTGGCCAGTGCTTCCCGCGAAGCAGACATTGTCCGTGATGACGAACGAAAGACTGAGCCCATTCCCCTGCACGATGGTGAAGGCGGCCGTGGCGGTGCAACCGTTGGCATCGGTCACATCCACATTATAGTTGCCCTCCAACAGCGCGTTCGGGTCCTCCCCGCCCCAGTCGGGGACGAAGGGCGCGGTGCCTCCGGTGATGTTGAGCGTGGCGGTGCCTGATGCCGTTCCGGGGCACGAGGTGGCCGAAGTGACCACATTCACCGCCAGCAGATCAGGCTCCTCAAGGTCCACGCTCTCCGTTACCACGCAGCCATTGTCATCTGTAACAGTCACGGTCTGAATTCCCCCGCAACCCGCCAGTATGGCCGGGGAGTTCTGCCCGTTGTCCCACGCATAGGAATAAGGCGCGGTGCCGCCCTGAGGCGTGGCCGTGGCCTGTCCGTCACAGTCACCGAAGCAGGTGGGATGCACCACGCCCGTGATAGAAATGGTCAGAGCTGTCGAGCTAAGATTCAACGTAATAGACTCGGTCTCCTGACAACCTTGTGAGTCAGTGACAACCACAGTATTGACTCCGTTAACCAGATTCTGAGGATTCTGGTTGACACTTCCATTGCTCCACTGATAATCGTAAGGCGCTATTCCTCCGCTTACAACTGTTGAAACGGCCCCACTATTTCCTCCATCACAAGGAGAGCTGTTGCTCGTAAGAACTACGACAATGGAGTCAGGCCCAATAACAACATCGCTTCTAGAAATAATGCACCCATACGAATCAGTAACATCCACAGAAACACTGCCGATTGGAAGGTTTCCAACATTGCTCGTTGTCATGCCATTGGACCATAGTATACTGTACGGTGGTAATCCGCCAGCAACAATTACTTCTGCACTGGCATCGTTAGAAGTTGCACAAGTAGATTCTGACAACACACTCAGACTAACAGACATCGGAATGCTGGGTGTAAAGCTCAAATCATCGAAGTAGGCATATCTACTCTGACCTCCAATTGCCACGGTACCAGCAGCCAAGAACGTGTTGTCTATCACACTAAAAAGAAACGTCCCGTTTTGAGATACCTGAATTAAGCCTGAGCATGTGTCTCTAATGATTTCAAAAGAATTCCACTCCCCGGCAAGTACCGGATCTGAAACGTCCTCTGCCAACAATGTGTAAACCCCGCTCACTCTTCGAAACAGTCTAGTCCCCGGGTTGTCTGAATTTGCGGGCATGGTCGCCAGTAAATATCCATTATCACTATCCTGAAATTGAAAACAGAAATATCCATCTGTATCAATGTCCACAAGGTCAACGCGGGTTGAGTACGAGTATCTACCCGAAGACTCAATCAAATTATTACTAGACCACATCGCAATTGGCGTTCCCTGAATCGATGCCGAGAATGATCCATTCAATGCTGGATTGGCCACTGCATTTGCGATTCCCGTTTGTTGAGTCCAACCTGCTAAATTGCCTGTTTCAAAGTCTTCTATCCAGGATTGCGCGTTTATCAATTGCGGAAATAGCAGCACCAAGGCCGGCAGCAACATACCGCCCGACCGCTTCCAGAACTGTGACCCCACTGAGCGCATAAATATTTACCGAGTTGCAAATGTACCTCAACGCCCATAGGCCGAGACCCCTGGCTGACGGCTGTGCCGCCCGTGCGTTGCCTCCCTGCCATCCAACCACATTCCCTTTACTTATCAGCCTGCTTGTCCACGGTCAGGATTACTTCCAACAGCAGGCTGAATGTGCGCTGGGATGACGAGGTTATCATCTGTGTGTTGCGCAGCAATCCAAGCTTGATTTGAACCGAATCATGTTTGGTTTGAACTGTTTCAAGCTTGATTCGGACTGAATCATATTTGGTTCGGACTGTTTCAAGCTTGATTCGGGCTGAATCATATTTGGTTCGGACTGTTTCAAGCTTGATTCGGACTGAATCATATTTGGTTCGGACTGTTTCAAGCTTGATTCGGGTTGAATCATATTTGGTTTGAACTGTTTCAAGCTTGATTCGGATTAAATCATATTTGGTTTGAACCGTTTCATGCTTGATTCGGGCTGAATCATATTTGATTTGAACCGTTTCAAGCTTGGTTCAGACTGAATCATATTTGGTTCGGACTGATTCATGTTTGGTTTGAACCGTTTCAAGCTTGGTTCGAGCAGAATCATGTTTGGTTTGAGTGGGTTTCACCAGCTCCAACCGCATTCTTCTACCTTGGCCCGTGAAATACTCCCCCGGTGAGGCTCCTCCTTTCCCTGCTCCTATGCCTGCCCCTGCTGGTCCCGGCCCAGACCTACTGGCAGCAGCAGGCCGACCACGAGATCCATGTGCGACTGGATGACGCGGCCCACCAGCTGCATGCCTTCCAGACCATCACCTATACCAATCACAGCCCCGACACGCTGCGCCACATCTGGTTCCATCTGTGGCCCAACGCCTACCAGAGAGGAACGGCCCTCGACCGCCAGATGCGCGAGGATGGGGATGTATCCCTCTTCTACTCCAAACTGCAGGACCGCGGCTTCATCGACAGCCTCGACTGGAAAGCGGACGGGCAGCCTATCGCCTCCACGCCCCATGCGCAGTACACCGACATCGTGCAACTGGTGCTCAACAGCCCGCTGCTGCCGGGCGAGACCATCCGCATCTCCACGCCCTTCCGTGTGCAGATTCCGAAAGGCATCTTCTCGCGGCTGGGGCATCTGGGACAGGCGTATCAGGTGACGCAATGGTTCCCCAAGCCCGCAGTCTATGATCCCAAGGGCTGGCACGCGATGCCTTACCTCGGTCAGGGGGAGTTCTACTCCGAGTTCGGCACGTATGACGTACACATTACCCTGCCGAAGAACTACGTGGTGGGCGCCACGGGCGACCTCGTGAACGGTGACGCGGAACTGCAGTGGCTCGATGAGAAGGCCCGCATCACGGCCGCCACCGACAGCTTCGACACCCGCGACCTGCGCTTCCCTCCTTCCGACCCGCAGACCAAGACCCTGCATTTCCATCAGGAGCGGGTGCACGATTTCGCATGGTTTGCCGACAAGCGCTACCATGTGCTCAAGGGCGAGGTGGCCCTGCCCAGCGGCCGCAAGGTGACCACCTGGGCCATGTTCACCAACAACGAGGCCCCGCTCTGGCAACGCTCCATCGAATACCTGAACGATGCCACGCGATTCTATTCAGAAAAGGTGGGCGAGTATCCGTATGACCACGTGACGGCCGTGGACGGGGTGCTGAGCGAAGGGGGCGGCATGGAATATCCCAACATCACCATCATCGGGGAGAGCGGCAATGCCTATTCGCTGGAAGAGACCATCATGCACGAGGTGGGCCACAATTGGTTCTATGGCCTACTGGCCAGCAACGAACGGCAGCACCCGTGGATGGACGAGGGCATGAACAGCTTCATCGAATCGCGCTACATGCACTGGAAATATCCGGGGCTCAAACTGCGCGAATCGCTGTTCAGTGGCGGCCTCTACCGCTTCGGGCTGCGGCTCTTGGGCGCCTACCATCTGGAGCACCGCGACCTCGGCATGCTGGCCTACCGCCTATCGATGCGCTCGAACACAGACCAGCCGATGGAGACGCCCTCGGCCCAATTCTCCTCCACCAACTACGGCACCATCGCCTACATGAAATCGGCAGTGGTGCTCAATTATCTGATGCAGTATCTGGGCGAGGAGAAGATGGACACGCTGATGCACCGCTATTTCCGCGAGTGGCGCTACCGCCACCCCTACCCCGAGGACTTCCGCAAAGTAGCGATGGAGGTGACGGGCGATTCGCTCAGCTGGTTCTTTGACGATGTGGTGGGTTCGCGCAAAAAGATGGACTATGCGGCCAAGTACACCCGGCTGCAAGGCGATTCGGTGCAGGTGCGCATCCGCAACCGTGGGGGCATCGAGGCCCCGTTCCCCATCACGGTGCTGCGGGAGGATTCCGTGCAGTCGGTCACGTGGTCGGAAGGCCACAGGGGCGCACAATGGGTCACGGTGCCCTGCGACAGTTGCGACCGTGTGGTGATCGATGCCGACCGCACCATGCCCGACCCCGACCTGAAGAACAACACCTTCCTTGTGCGCGGTTTCGGCAAGAGCAAGTATCCGCATCGCATACAGCCGCTGGTGTTCCTCGAATCGGACATGCGGTATCGCGTGGCCTTCGCGCCCGTGCTCGGTGGCAACAAGTATGACGGCTTCATGCTCGGCATGGCGTTCTACAACGACATCCTGCCCAAGAACAGATTCAGTTTCATGGTCATGCCCATGTATGCCTTCGGCAGCAAGGGGCTCACGGGTATGGCCGATATCCACTACACCATCCAGACGCTGAAAGACCCACAGGTACGGTTCCGGATTCAGGGTCAGCGATTCGACCTGCCACTGTCGCCCACCTCGCCCTACATGCCGGGCAACATCATCCGCCCCGAGGTGAGCCTCACGTTCGGGCCGAGGAACAGGCGGCTCAACATGACGCATCACCTGCGGTTGCGGGGCAGTCATTTCATCCGCGAGAACAATGCCCGCGACCAGATCGTCATCCCCCAGCTCACCTACGAGTTCCGTCAGGAGTTCAAGCCCCATTCCACCCGCGTCACCCTCGACTACCAGCAGTTGGAGCGCGATGCCAAGCTCAGCCTGGAGGCCGTGTACGGCTTTGCCTACAGGCGCAGCAGAGGATTCAGGGCACGGCTTTTTGTGGGCGGCATCATCGGCAGTGGCAGCAATTCCATTTACAACCTCCGTATGTCATCGCATCGCGGCTATCAGGACTATCTCTACGAGGGCGCCTACATGGGCCGCTTTGAGACCAGCGGCTTCTTCTCCCAGCAGATGATAGAGGCCGATGGCGGCTTCAAGACCTACATGAACATCGGGCAGAGCAACGAATGGCTCATGGCGCTCAACCTCAGCTCCACGCTCTACCGCAAGGTGCCCGTGGAGCTGTTCTTCAGCATCGGCCTCAGCAGCAACACGGGCACGGCCTTCCCCGAATCAGAACTGTTCATTGTGGAGTTCGGGGCCAGCCTCAACGTGATCCCCGATGTGCTGGCAGTGCATTTCCCCATCGCCCTGAGCAGCGACCTGCAGCAGAATGCCGAGTTTCTCACCAAAAGCTACTGGGAGCGCATACGGTTCACGTTCAACATCAACGCACTGAAACCGCGGCAGCGGGTGCAGGGGTTGTTCAGATGAGGCTGCCGAGGTAGCGCCTTCAGGCAGACAAACTATCCATTTCGGATAGTGTTCTTTCCATTTTGAAAAGACTTCTTTCCATTTCGGATAGTGTTCTTTCCATTTTGGAAAGACTTCTTTCCATTTCGGATAGTGTTCTTTCCGTTTTGGAAAGACTTCTTTCCATTTCGGATAGTGTTCTTTCCATTTTGGAAAGACTTCTTTCCATTTCGGATAGTGTTCTTTCCGTTTTGGAAAGACTTCTTTCCATTTCGGATAGTGTTCTTTCCATTTTGGAAAGACTTCTTTCCATTTTGGATAGTTCTCTATCCATTTCGTTCAGTCGGAGTCGGAACAGACGTAAGGAACGGACGTTTGACCCTGCACATGGTATAGTGGCTTTATCCCCATCTTGCACCTCGTATGAGCAAACGCATCCTCATAGCCCCGCTGGACTGGGGATTGGGCCATGCCACCCGCTCATGCTTCGGCATTCGAATCAGCTTTGTCAAACTTCCAAAGTTTGACAAAGCTCCACTGCGACACATCTATTGCATCTAACCGCTTAGACCAAACAATTTGTATGAAAGCAAAACACATACTTCTAATCCTTGCCGCTGGAATTCTGATAGGCCTTGTTGGAGCCATCTTCAAAATCCAGCACTGGCCAGGTGCCCTAACCATGTTGATTGTGGCCACCACATTGCAGGTTATCAGTGGTCTGCTGTTGTTGTACAAACTTTTGACACATCCAAAAGTCAAGGAGTTTCTGAACTGGTGACTTTGTCTTTGCCTGCACGAGGGTCCGTTCTTCGTTCGGGTTATGTGTGAACTGCTTTTCGTGAGCCTGTTGAAGTGTCTCGCTCCCTTTTACAACACCGGCCTGACCCGCCTCACGCACGGGCATCTCCCCTCTTCCCCTCCTACCCGATGGCTTTATTCCCCATCTTGCGCCCTGCATGGCAAAACGCATTCTCATAGCCCCGCTGGACTGGGGATTGGGCCATGCCACCCGCTGCATTCCGCTCATCCGCCACATTCTTGCGCTGGGCCACGTGCCCGTGATCGCTGCCGATGGACGGCCGTTGGCCCTGCTGCTGGACGAGTTTCCCGCGCTGGAATTCATCTCCTTCAAAGGCTATGAGATCAGCTATCCCGAGGGGCAGGGCATGGTGTGGAAAATGGGAGTGGCCGCGCCCCGCATCATCAGACGCATTGCCGAGGAGCACAAGGAGTTGCAGGGTATGATAGACCACTACCGTCTGAACGGAGTGATATCGGACAACCGTTTTGGGCTGTATTCCAATAAGGTGCCCTGTGCCTACATCACCCATCAGGTGATGATAAAGGCCCCTTTTCTGGAGGGCTACCTGCATCGGCTGCACAAGGGCTACATGGACCGCTATCACGAGGTGTGGGTGCCCGACCATCAAGAGAACGGCCTCTCGGGTGACCTCGGGCACAAGTATCCGCTACCGACAGCAGGCCGGTTCATCGGGCCGCTGTCCAGATTCGTGGCGGGAGACACCGCTCCCTCGCGCGATATCCTGGTGCTCATCTCCGGCCCCGAACCGCAGCGCACCCGCTTCGAACGCATGGTGCTCGATCAATTGGAGCGCTTCGAAGGAACGGCCATGGCCGTGTTGGGCACGCCCGAGGTGAAGGGCCACCGCACCGACAGCAGGGGCCACACCATTGTGCCGCACCTGCCTGCCGCAGCATTGGAACAGGCCATCCGCGAGTCGCGGCTTATCATATCGCGGTCGGGCTACTCCACCATCATGGACCTCTCGGTGCTGGGCAAGAAGGCCGCCTTTGTGCCCACGCCCGGCCAGACCGAGCAGGAATACCTCGGCACGTTGTTCCATCAGCGCAAGCAGCATCTGCTAATGCCGCAGCGGCAGTTCGACCTGCATAGGGCGTGGGCCGATTCAAAGGATTTCACGGGATTCGCCCCACGGGAATCACATGCCTACGAGGAGCATGTGGAGCGGTTCGTCACTTCGCTTTCCGGAGGGTGAACGAGAAGGTGGTGCCGCTGTCATCGCCTGTGGTGCTGCGCACATTAATGCTTTCACTGTGGGCCTCGATGATGTGCTTCACGATGCTTAGACCCAGCCCTGTGCCACCGGCATTGCGGTCGCGGGCCTTGTCCACCCGGTAGAAACGTTCGAACAGCCGCGGGATGTGCTTCTCCTCGATGCCGCTGCCATCGTCCGACACCTCGCAGAGCACATGCTCATCCATGTCGTAGAAACGCAGCTCGATGTAACCGCCAGCAGAGCCGTACTTGATGCTGTTGTCAATAAGGTTGATGTACACCTGCTTGATGCGGTCGGCATCGGCCATGACAAGGATGGGGCGGTCATATTTCTTATTGAACCGCAACTCGATGTCGCGCTTGCTCGCCTTCATCTCCTCCAGCTCGATGATCTCCTTGGCCAGGTCAAGAATATTGAGACGCTGCACATCCAGTTCGATCTGACTCCCTTCCAGCTTGGCTATGGTCTCAAGGTCCTGCACGATGGAGATCATCCGGTCAACACTCTTATCCGCTCTGCGAAGAAACTTCCTGTTAATCTCAGGATCCTCCAGCCCACCGTCCAGCAGCGTGTGGATATAGCCTTGAATATTGAAGATGGGCGTCTTGAGCTCGTGCGAGACATTGCCGATGAACTCCCTGCGGAACTCCTCCTGGTCCTTGAGCGTCTGAATCTCATCGCGCTGCTTGGAGGCCCACTTGAGCACATCCGAGTTCACCTTATCAATGATGTCCTCATGCTCCTGCATCACCTTCTTGGTCAGCTCCTTGGAGTGTCGCTGATTGAGCATCGTCTTGTAAATGACCCGGATGCGCTCGAAGATGAAATCGTTGATGATATAATGGATGGCGAAGAACCCACCTACCCCGATCACCACCAGTGCACTTGCCGACCGCAGACCGACCTCAGCAAGGCTGTCGTCCGGCTTGAAGAGCACCACATCAAGCACGAAGAGCACTACCGCAGAGGCCACGGCCAAAGCCGAGGCGGCCAGCACTGCAAGTTTCTTGGGGGTGGGTCCGTCCATACGAGGCCCAAAGTTACTTCTGCGGCTCGTGCCGAACATTGGAACGAAGCGATAACATGCGAATGAACATCACTCCTCACCGAGCAGGAAGGGTAGCACATCGGCCATGGTGCGCTGCGGGTCTTCCTCCATAGGCACATGGCCCATGCCCTCATAGACGATGAGCCGGGAGCCGGGAATATCCCGATGGAACTTGGGCGCATCATCCGGGGTCACCACGCGGTCGTGGTCGCCCCAGAGAATGAGGGTCGGACACGAGATGCTTTTCACCTCCTCGGCCGTCTCGTGCCTCACCTGCTGAATGCGGTACATGAGCGCATCACGATTGCCCTCGCGCAGCAGCAGGTCATAGTAGCGGTCGATGAGCGCATCGGTCACCTTGCTTTGGTCGAAGTAGACCTCATGCACTGTGCGGCTCACCACCGATCGAGGCGTGATAGCAGTGAACACGGGCCGCAACGGTTCATTCATCGCCAACCGGAACCCCAGAGGCGTGGGCTGGTCGCCCCGTGGATAGCCACTCGAATTGAGCAGCACCAGTTTTGTCACTCGCTCCGGATGGTCCACCGCGAATCGCCATGCCAGAAAACCTCCGAAAGAGTTGCCCGCCAAATGGAACGTGTCCACCCCGAGGCGTTCCAGTAGATGTTCCAAGAATTCCAGATAGCGTTCAGGGCTGTAATCGGTATGTGGAAAAGGTCCCGTGAGCCCAAATCCCGGCAGGTCGAAACTCACCACCCTGAAATGCGGGTTGAGCATCTCGGTCCATCCTTCCCAGGTATGCACGGAGGATGAAGTGCCATGCAGCAGCACGATGGTCCTGTCTCCCGCTCCTGTGATACGGTAGTGCACCGACATGCCGTCCACCTCCATGAATGCCGACTCGGGATAGGTGTGCCGCTCCTTCAGTTCACTCACGGGGATGTCCGCCCTGTAGCCGAGGGTCACGCCCGCTATAAGAGCAACGATGATGATTCCAAGTACCCAGAGGAGTGCTTTTTTCATGACAGATAAATGGGTTTAAGAAGAAAGAAACGGCTAGCGAAGTTCCTTCCGCAAGCGCGCCACGGGAATATCCATCTGCTCACGGTATTTGGCCACGGTCCTCCTTGCAATGTTATAGCCCTTCTCGTTAAGGATCTGGGCCAAACGGTCGTCCGCCAAGGGTTTGCGCTTGTCCTCGCCCTCAATCGCATCCTTCAGGATTTTTTTCACCTCGCGGCTGCTCACCTCCTCGCCACTATCAGTGGATAAGGACTCAGAGAAGAACGTTTTGAGCAGAAAGGTTCCGAACTGCGTCTGCACATACTTGCTATTGGCCACCCGCGAAACGGTGGAGATATCCAGCCCTACAATCTCCGAGATGTCCTTCAGAATCATTGGCTTCAGCTTGGTCTCATCTCCCGTGAGGAAATACTCCCGCTGATATTCCATGATGGCATCCATGGTGCCGAGCAGAGTCATTTCCCGTTGTCGGATGGCATCGATGAACCACTTCGCCCCGTCCAGCTTCTGTTTCACGAATTGAACGGCATCCTTCTGTTCGCGTCCCAATTTCCCGTTGGTCTCCGAATAAGTGCGCAGCATTTCCTTGTACTCAGAGCTGATGCGCAACTGTGGCATGTTACGCCCATTGATGCTCAGTTCCAGTTTGCCGTCCGTATTCTGAACAAAGAAATCGGGCACCACGCCCTGCACAACTTTCATCGAGTCGGCCACGCTGTTGCCCGGCCTTGGGTTGAGACGAAGAATCTCATCCATCACGGGCTTGAGGTCGGGCTCTTCAATCTTCAGTCGCTGGCAGATTCTGGAATAGTGCTTCTTGCTGAACTCCTCCATCATCTTGTCGATGATCTCGATAGCCTGCTCCACGTGCACCGTGCGTTTCCTCCTTCTGAGCTGTAGCAACAAACACTCTTGTAAATCTCTTGCCCCCACTCCGGGCGGGTCGAAAGTCTGAATGACAGCGAGAAGCCCTTGCAGTTCCTCTTCGAAGGTGGTTATGTTCTGCGTAAAAGCAAGGTCATCCACAATGGCATACAGCTCTCTGCGCAGATAGCCGTCATCATCCAGATTCCCGATGATATGCCTTGCGATGTCCATCTGCCGGTCGTCCAACCGCTGCATGGTCAGTTGCTCCACCAGCATCTCCTGAAAACCGATGCCCCCTGTTATCGGGGTCTCGCGCTCCTCATCGTCCGGGCTCGTGTTGTTGGCGTATAGCTTGTAGTCGGGAATCTCGTCCTCATCCAGAAAATCAGTGATATCGAATTCCTCATCCGGGTCTTTGACCTCTGGGACATCCGCATCCTCATAGGTATCGTCCGCATCTGCATCCGAGGCATCCTCAGAGTCGTCCACAGTGCTCTCGAACTGCTCCTCCAGTTCGTCCCCCTCGGTCTCCTCCCCTTCCTCCAGCGCTGGATTGGCCTCAAGTTCCTCTTTGATGCGCTGCTCCAATGCAATGGTAGGCACCTGCAACAGTTTCATGAGTTGAATCTGCTGCGGTGACAGCCGCTGTAGCTGTTTCTGATGAAGTCCCTGTTTGAGTGCCATGGCATAAGTGTGGTGCCAATATCGGGATTATGGCACTATTCCCACCATGAAAAATCCCCTTACCATGAGCTATACTCAAGGCAAGGGGATTAAGAACAACTGAAATCAGAATCTTACACTATCAATAAGGGCATGCTACCAAGGTGGTTGACAAGTTACCAGAACTATCAACCAACAATCGATAACAGTTCGAACCAGATGAGGCTTTTAAAATTATACCGTTTGCGTTGTTAACGAACACCACACCATCGCTACCGACAAGGCCATTCTCAAAAATGGTCATTCTTGTGTTGAAGGAATTAGACCCACCTCCTGTTTGCAATATAATATCCCCTCCATTAGGGCTTGGCCCTGAGCTAGCATTGGTGCCTGAACGGAGCACAAGATCTCCTCCACGTACCGTGGTTCCGGTGGATTTATATCCTCTGCCAGCCTCAAGAGTCAGCTTACCCCCAAACTGAGCAGAAGAAGAAGCTGTATTTGCATTACCTGCTTTCACCGTCAAATTCCAACCTGCCATATCCGTGGATGCTGTTTCGAGGGCAACAGTTCTATGGCCGCCCCTGGACAACAAGATGTTGCCTGTGACCTCCAAAGCGGAATCAGGAGCCGCATTACCTATACCCACTCTTCCATTTGTTGCATCCACATTCAGAATCGAAGTTCCAGCCGCGTTCTGTAATTGAATGGCCGCAACCGCATCAGCATTGGGACGAATGGCCACCACACCGGCATCAGCCCGTGTGTAGAGCGGAGACTGGAAAGAAACTCCGGCCCTGCCAACACTTGAAATATAGAAGTTGGATGAGGTCTGCAAGGTGGTCTGGTTCCTAATGAAACCAGTGCCGGCATCCACCCACGATGGAGCGCCAGCCACTAACTGCAAATAGAAACCATCTGTTCCTGCAGCAACCTGTGACATCACACCGCTTGCGTCATTCACCAGAAGCCGATTAGCCGTGCCAGATGCAAGCTTGGTTCGCGAAATGGCAGCAGCAGCATCCACATCCGCATTCACAATGGTTCCATCGGCAATCTTGGCCGAGGTTATAGCATTGTTGGCGATGGTGAGCACTCCTGTGTTCGAAACAGTTGCATCACCACTCATCAACACGCCTGTTGCGACATCAGATGCATTGCCCACGAATATCCGACCGTTGAGCAGGGAAGGCGTTTCGAAAGAAACCCATTGAGAGCCATTGTAGCCCTCGAATCTGGTTCCGTTCCACCGAAACGTGCCAGCCCCACCAGACGGGACTCCTCCGGCATTGTTAGCAGAAAGATGAATCCGTCCGGCCACATCAAGCATCTCTGCGGGGGCAGATTGTCCAACCCCTACATTCTGACCCCACCCCTGATGGGTCTGGAGCAGTAAAAAACCAACTACAATGGAAGCTAGGTATCTGTTACTCATGTTGTGTGAGGAATTTTGGAAGCAAAACTACAAGGGTGTAGGGGAGACCTGCATGAAAGTTCGATGAAAGCACAAAGTATATTTCTGCAAGAGCTTATGCGAAAGGATGGACTTACATTACCGTTGAACGTGGAATTGAGCGGTCATATCTCAATTGATGCGTAACTGACCTTTGGGAAACCATGGGAAGAAAGCACTTGTGGTTCTAACGTAAGCTTCATACTTAGGGTTTCCAGCATATTTCCGCTCAAGAAGTGTGACCCCGGAAACACGCAGCAGAAGAAATGTAAGCACGAAAGGGCCTGCAATGGCGAGATACCAGAGTTCCGGTCTGAAACTCACGAGCCCGATACCCCACCACAGCAGCGCCTCCCCGAAATAGTTGGGATGACGAGAATAGCGCCAAAAGCCGCTCTGCATGATCTTCCCTTTATTGATCGGGTCGGATTTGAAGTCCAGCATCTGCAAATCACTCACAGCTTCAAAGAAAAAACCTATGCACCAGAGTGAGGTACCGAGCATCACATTCCAAGTCACCAGATTCTGGTCGGACATGAAGACCGCGTGCAGCGGTGACGCAATGATCAGCATGAACGCGCCCTGAAGCATGAACACCTGAAGGTAACTCCGCCAGACCACCGCTGCGCCCCATTCCTTGCGCCATGCCGCATAGCGGAAATCCTCGCCCTTGCCACGGCCTCTCCAGAAAATGTAGAAGGCAAGCCTCAACCCCCAGATGAACACCATGCCAGAGACAAGTGATGGCACCACGCCCGAGGCATGCCTGAACAGACCGACACAGGCAATAAGCACGAACCCGATGCCCCATCCGATATCGACTATGCTATTGTCCTTGAGCCGGAGGGCGAGCAGGAACATCAGGTTCATGAAAACGAACACAGCTAGAGCGGCCTCGGCCAGAAAACTCCAATTCATGGCGAATGGTTTGATGATTTCAACTCGGTGAAGCTATTAATGTTCTGAAGTTTGGAGAAGCGGCCAATCGGCCGGGCCGTTATTCATCGCGTCTGCAGAAGACCGTTCTTTGCGCCATGGACCTCTACTCCAAAAAACAGCGGTGGAAACAGGTACTCATTCTCTTGGCCTTGGCCATTGGCATCGGTTCGCTGTGGTACACCAACAATCTGGTGGAGGAACTTGCGGAACAGGAACGGAGCAAGGTTGAACTCTGGGCAAGGGGCACATCCTATTTGGCCAATAGTCCAGAAGATGCGGACCTGAGCTTCGTTTTCGAGGTGATAAGGGACAACACCAGCATTCCGATCATCCTGACGGACGGTGATGACGATATCATCTCCGTGAGGAATTTTGAAGAGCGGTTGAGCGAGGACTCCTTGTATCTGCAAAAGCAGCTCCGATTGTTCAAGGAGCGAAATGAACCGATTGTCATCGAACTCTACGGGGGAGGCAAGAACCTGATCTACTTCGACAACTCGGAGCTTTTCTATCGGCTGAAGTACTATCCTTATGTGAGTCTCGGCATTGTCTCGCTGTTCATTCTGGTGGCCTACATCGCCTTCAGCGTATCTCGCAAGGCGGAGCAGGACCAGGTCTGGGTGGGCATGGCAAAGGAGACCGCGCATCAACTGGGCACGCCACTTTCATCGCTCATAGCCTGGATAGAGTATCTGCGGATGAAAGATGTGGACTCGGCCACATTGGACGACATGGCCAAGGATGTCCAGAGACTGGAGACCATCACAGAGAGATTCTCCAAGATCGGTTCGACACCCGAGCTGGTGCCTCACTCCATTGCCGCTGTACTGGAGGAAAGTCTGGACTACATGCGCTCGCGTAGTTCCAAGAAGGTGAAATACGTGCTGGAGAACAAAGTTGAGGATAACATTCAGGTGCCCATCAACACACCTCTTTTCGCTTGGGTCATAGAGAATCTGTGTCGAAATGCAATGGACGCGATGGAAGGCGCAGGAATCATCACGGTGCGCCTCTCGCGAGAGATGGACAAGGTGCTGATCGATGTGGAGGACACGGGAAAGGGCATTCCGTCAGGGAAGTTCGAGACCGTTTTTCAGCCCGGATATACCAGCAAGAAGAGGGGTTGGGGTCTGGGCCTATCCCTCACAAGGAGAATAGTGGAACACTACCATGGCGGACGCATCTGGGTACTGAGGTCTGAACTGGGGCAGGGCACCACGTTCAGGATCACACTTAACCTTCACAACGGCAAGTGATCTACATCCACGTTCCTTTCTGCAGAAGGGCCTGCCACTATTGTGACTTCCATTTCAGCACCAATGCGAAACAGATGGAGGCGCTGGCGGATAGCCTCGTTGACGAGATTACTCTTCGCAACGACTACCTCATCGACCGAAAGGTCAGGACCATCTATTTCGGTGGAGGCACTCCGTCCATGCTTCCTGTCGAGAACATAACAGGCATCCTCGAACGGATTCATAGCCATTTCAGCGTCTCACCGGATGCGGAGGTGACACTTGAAGCCAATCCGGAGGACCTGACCCGAGAGAAACTGCTCCAGCTGAGGCAAATAGGGGTGAACCGCCTCAGTCTCGGCACGCAGTCGTTCCTCACACACGAGCTGCAATGGATGAATAGGATGCACACGCCCGAACAGGCCATCGGAGCAATAAAAACTGCTCAGGATGTGGGATTCGACAACATTAGCATCGACCTCATCTTCGGACTGCCGGGACAGACCCTTACTGAATGGGAAAGGAACCTCAACACCGCTATCGGACTGAACATTCAGCACATCTCGTCCTATGGACTAACAGTTGAGCAACGCACGAAACTTCATCACGACATTGAACAGGGAAGGCAGAAGGAGCCCGATGAGGACATGGCCGAACAATGTCTGAGGATGAATATGGAGATGCTGCCCGCGCATGGCTTTGAGCATTACGAGATCAGCAATTACGCCAAGGAAGGATTCATCTCCCGTCATAACTCTGCCTACTGGCAGGGCAAGCATTATCTGGGCATCGGCCCATCGGCCCATTCCTACAACGGAGTATCGCGTCAATGGAATGTGCGAAGCAATGCAGGCTACATGCTGGCCATCGCGTCTGGCGGTTCATTTTTCGAGGTGGAGGAGTTGACGGTGAACAACCGTGTCAACGAACACATCATGATTGGGCTGCGCAGCAAGTGGGGAGTGCAACGCGAACTTCTGGCCCCGTTGGACGCATCGGTCTGGGACCGGATCAACAAAGCAGTCCCAATGCTTGGCGAACAGTACTTCGAGGTGACGAAGGAACGCATCATGCTTTCTGCAGAGGGCCGGCTCATTGCAGACCGGCTCGCAGCGGAACTCTTTCAGTGACCGGTGAGCGCCTCGGCCCACCCCAATTCATGATGGGCGTGTTCCGTGACCCGTCCGTCCGGATGTAGCAGATTCAGAAGTCCGCTCTCCTGAGCCCCGAGCACCTTCACACTCATGGCCATCCCGTTCACATCCAGCACCACATTTTTTGACCGTGCGAAAAGCAAACTGTTGTAGCCCGACATGATCTCGGAAAATCTGAGCGCTGCCAAACGCCCATATTGAACCCCCATGTGCCGGTCAAGGACGGTCAACGCAGCCTCCAGACCTACCTCCTTGCCAAGCATCTCCGCTATGGAAGTGGCCTTCACCCCTTCTGGGAAACCGCTCCCGTTCACGTTGATGCCGATTCCAACGATGGAGGAATCCAGCTGCATGCCGCGCAAGGTGTTCTCGATGAGAATTCCCGCCACTTTGCGATTGCGGACAAGGATGTCGTTGGGCCACTTGATGGAAATGACCTCTTCAAGATGTGGCGAGCACTCTGCGACCATCCCATGGACCGCCAAAGCCACTGCGGCACCGAGCATGAACTGTCTGTCGGCCGAGAGGAACGCAGGCCTCAGGATGTAGCTGCACGTGATGTCCTGCCCTGCGTGGCTATGCCATGAACGCTCACGTTGACCACGGCCCGCATGCTGAATGTCGGCCGTAATCAAAGTGCCATTTGCAGGATACGCCTCCTGCAACATCCTTCGGGCTTGGCTGTTGGTGGAATCTACCTCTTGCAGATGAATACGCGCTGTGGCGAAGGGAAGTCCGATGGGCAAAGAGGCGTGATATTGTGGTAACTTTGCAAATCTAAAAATGAAGGCATGACGCATTCCCTCCGGGAGCAACAAATTGAGCAGCTTGCAGCCACCGTGGTGCAGGGCATGAGGGAGAAAAAAGCCCGTGACATCGTAACGCTCGACCTCAGACACATCCCCAATACCGTCTGTGATTTCTTCGTGATCTGTTCCGGTGACTCCAACACGCATGTGGACGGAATAAGCGGCAGCGTTCAGGAAATGACCCGCAAACAACTCAACGACCGTCCATGGCATGTGGAAGGCATGGGCAATTCAGAATGGGTGCTTTTGGACTATGTCAATGTGGTGGCCCACGTCTTTCAGCGCGAACCGCGTGATTACTACAGCATTGAAAGGCTCTGGGCCGATGCGGTGATCACCGAGCATGACGCTGATGGAACGGATGTGGTGTTCAACACGAACTCCAAACCACGGGCCGACAAGACGGTGAAGGCAGCGAAGTCCGGTGTCAAATCGGAAGTCAAAAAGACGAAAAGCACAAAGAAATCCGTGCTGGAAGGCAGCAAGGCTGTGAAACCCGCCAAGAAGGAAACGAAAACGAAAGCAGTGACTAAACCTAACGAAGTGACCAAGAAGGTTGCAACAATGGAAAAAAGCGCTCCGAAGAAGACCGCAACAGCGGTGAAGGTCAAAGGCGCGGGAGTTGCCAAGAAAACCCCGAAGGCCTGATATCAGTGGTTCGACCACGCAGCAGAATAACAGAAAATGGCAGAAGAGCAGAATAAGGAGCAGGCGGGTGCGGAATCCGCCAAAAAGCAGGGCGAAGGCAAACCGAAGAAGAACAAGAAGCCTACGTTCAGTTTCAACATCTACTGGGTGTATGTGGTGATCGCGCTGACATTCATCGGCATGACCTTTCTTCCGTCCATCACGGACGACTCCCGCAAACTGAACCAGCAGAGTTTCAGGGAACTGGTGTTGGAGAAGGACGTGGAGAAAGTGGTAGTAGTGAACAAGGACGTGGCGGAGGTATTCCTTAGCAAGGAAGCCCTTGAGAAGGAGAAGCACGCGCATCTGAAGGAGCAACCGCTGATTGGCGGAACAGGTTCGCACTACACCTATCAGATCGGTGACCTCCAAAACTTTGAGAGGGAACTGAGTGAGATGCAGCAGGACTTCTCTCCGGAGGAGCGCGTGGTGGTGAGCAATGAGACCCGCAAGAACTGGGGCGCTGAATTCCTCATGTGGATACTGCCTTTCGCACTTCTCATTGGCGTTTGGATGTTCATCATGCGCAGGATGAGCGGCCCAGGTGGCCCGGGTGGCGCTCAAATTTTCAACATCGGCAAATCAAGGGCCCAATTGTTCGATGGTGACACCACGGTGAACATCACCTTCAACGATGTGGCCGGACTGGCCGAGGCCAAGGTGGAGATCATGGAGATCGTAGAATTCCTGAAGAACCCTAAGAAGTACACCGATCTCGGGGCGAAGATCCCCAAAGGAGCATTGCTCGTAGGCCCTCCGGGCACAGGTAAGACGCTTCTGGCCAAAGCCGTGGCCGGTGAGGCCAAGGTGCCTTTCTTCTCCCTTTCTGGATCGGATTTCGTGGAGATGTTCGTAGGCGTTGGGGCCAGCCGCGTGCGTGACCTCTTCAAGCAGGCGAAGGAGAAGGCCCCCAGCATCATCTTCATTGACGAAATCGATGCCATAGGCCGTGCCCGAGGCAAAAGCATCTCTCAAGGTGCCAATGATGAGCGCGAGAACACGCTGAACCAGCTCTTGACCGAGATGGACGGCTTCGGTACCAACAGCGGAGTGATCATTCTGGCAGCTACCAACCGGGCCGACATCCTGGATCGCGCCCTGATGCGTGCGGGACGATTCGACCGTCAGATCCTGGTGGATATGCCCGATCTTGAGGAGCGCAAGGAAATCTTCCAAGTGCACCTGAAGCCGCTGAAGCTCGATCCCGAGATGGACATCGACTTCCTGGCCAAACAGACCCCAGGATTCAGTGGTGCGGACATTGCCAATCTCTGTAACGAGGCTGCGCTGATCGCTGCCAGAAGCGACAAGCAGACCATCGGCAAGCAGGATTTCCTCGATGCTGTGGATCGCATTGTAGGTGGTCTGGAGAAGAAGAACAAGATCATCTCGCCCGAAGAGAAGAAAGTGATCGCCTACCACGAGGCAGGCCACGCGTCCGTCAGCTGGCTGGTGGAACATGCCTCCCCGCTCATCAAGGTGACCATCGTTCCGCGTGGACGTTCACTCGGTGCCGCATGGTATCTGCCCGAGGAAAGACAGATCACCACCAAGGAGCAGATGATGGACGAGATGTGTGCTGCACTGGGCGGGCGGGCCGCAGAAGAAGTGGTGTTCGGCAAAGTGAGCACAGGGGCTCTGAGCGATCTGGAGAAAGTGACCAAGCAGGCCTATGCGATGGTCACCGTCTATGGCCTGAGCGATAAGTTGGGCAACGTGAGCTACTATGACAGCAGCGGACAGAGCGAGTACAGCTTCAACCGTCCCTACAGTGAGAAGACGGCAGAGCTCATCGACAGCGAAGTGTCGCAAATCATTGAAGGGGCCTATGCCCGCACGAAACAGATATTGTTGGAGAATCGCGACAAACTTGACCGTCTGGCCACCGACCTGCTTACCAAAGAGGTGATTTTCAAGGAGAATCTGGAAGAGATCTTCGGGAAGCGCCAATGGGAGAAACCCCTTCAGGACATGGTGGTGACCGAGGAGGCTGAAGTTCCCGCAGAAGTACTGATGGAGGAGAAGTCCACCCCTGCAGTGGGCGAGGCCTGAGTCCATCCGTACAGCAAGGACCCTGTTCATCCCACTGACACGGCTACCTTTAGCCTCCATGGAAAAGGACTGGGCGAAAATCGATTCCTACGGACTTCAGGCCATCGCAGAGCTGAAAAGGGCCATTCTGGAGGCTTCGGGCATTCCTTCCATTATCATCAACAAGTCCGATTCATCCTACCACTTCGGTGATGTTGAGCTCTATGTGAAGCGTGACGATGTGATTCGGGCCAAATTGATCCTTGACGATGAAAAAACTTCCTGACCTGCTCAAGCGCTTTGTTACGGCCATCACGGCCTTCGCAGCCTTTCTGGCGCTCATCTTCTGGGATGAGATCGGATTTCTCGCCCTATTCTCGCTGATTCTTGTAGTTGGCCTCAACGAGTTCTACAACATGGTGGACAAGGCCGGATTCAAACCTCAGCGCATACTCGGCTATGCCCTTGGGCTATCGCTGTTCTGGGGCAATGCGCTCTTCACCATGTATGCCTTCGACCAACGGTTCCTGCTGCTGCCCCTGGCCTGCATGTTCCTGATTCTGCCCATCGAACTCTACCGGAAACGCGAGCATCCGTTCACCAATATCGCGCATGGATTTCTGGGCATCGTCTATGTGGCCGTTCCATTCACACTGCTGGTGAACATCACCCATCTGAGCGATGATCTGGGCTACCGCCCGCTGTTTCTTGTGGGTTTCTTCATGATGATATGGGCCAGCGACACCGGGGCCTACTTTGCAGGAAGCCTCTTCGGTAAGCGCAAACTCTTCGAGCGCATCAGCCCTAAGAAAAGCTGGGAAGGCGCTGCCGGAGGGATGGCCCTGAGCCTTGTCATGGCAGCCATCTGGGCTCAGTTCCTCGATTTCATCCCGCTGTATCATTGGCTGATCCTGTCGGTGATCAGCGTGGTGGCCGGCATCTATGGCGATCTGGTGGAGAGCCTGCTGAAGCGCAACACGGGTGTGAAGGACAGCGGCAACATTCTTCCGGGCCATGGCGGAGTGCTCGACCGCTTCGACAGCATCATGCTCGCCACCCCGTTCGCCTTCGTCTATCTCCAACTCATCCTTTAAGAACTGATGCATCTGTCGGAACAAACCGCCCAAAGGCAGGTTTCAATTCCACTTCGCAGGTACAATTTGCCCTAGCCACATACGCACATTCCAATCAATCCCTTCAGGTTCAAAGCGTTCGGTCTTGGCCACGCTGGGAAACCAAAACCTATTTTTGCCGCCATGCCACGGAAGATGAAAATCCATAAGGAAGGGTACCGCCTCCTGAGTGTTTGGGGCAGCATCATCCTTACCGCTGTGCTGCTGGTGGTGTACGGTTTTCCGGGCAACACTCTGATGCATGTTGCTGTGGGCATGGTGGGCACATGCCTTTTCCTGCTCATCCTTCAGTTCTTCAGAAGTCCTGTGCGGCAGATGGCCATTGGAGAACGGAAAGTCGTTTGTCCGGCAGATGGCAAAGTAGTGGCCATTGAGGAAGTGGAGGATCAGGAGTACTTCCTCGGTGAGAAACGGATTCAGGTATCGATTTTCATGTCACCGTTGAATGTGCACCTCAACCGGTATCCGATCGCTGGAAGGATTTCTTACGCGAAATACCATCCGGGCAAGTTCCTTGTGGCATGGCATCCGAAATCTAGCACGGAGAATGAACGCAACACTGTGGTCATTGAGACACGGTTCGGAGTAGAGGTGCTGGTGCGTCAGATCGCTGGATTCGTGGCCAGGCGCATCGTTTGGTACTGTGAGGAGGACGAGCACGTGGACCAGTGCGCAGAGCTGGGCTTCATCAAATTCGGTTCGCGCGTGGACCTGTTGCTTCCTTTGAATGCCGACATTCAGGTCGAACTGGAACAAAAGGTGCGTGGCGGGGTGACCGTCATCGCGGAGCTCTAATCCTACCCCGAAAAGCAAGTGTTTTTTTGAGAAGACCTGTTAGTCCAGGGGACTGATGGCTCAACCCACGTTGTCACACGTCACCTGACGGTTCACCTTTTTCAGCAGGCCGTTGAGCACTCTGCCCGGCCCGACCTCTGTGAAGGAGTGAGCACCGTTCTGCAACATTTGGCGCATGGTCTGTGTCCATTTCACGGGGGCCGTGAGTTGCGAGATGAGATTGCTCTTGATGATGTCAGGATTGCTCACCGACTGCCCCGTCACATTCTGATAGATCGGGCAGATGGGCTTGGAGAAGTGCGTGGCCCGTATGATGGCCTCCAACCGCTCTTTCGCAGGCTGCATGAGCGGTGAATGGAAGGCACCACCCACGTTGAGCACCACCGTTCGCAGGGCACCTTCTTCCGTCAGTTTGGTACACGCAAGTTCAACTCCTTCCACCGTGCCCGAGATCACAATCTGCCCAGGGCAGTTGTAATTGGCCGGGACCACTACGTGATCCGCTATGCTGCGGCACACGCGTTCCACCACCTCATCCTCCAGACCGAGAATAGCCGCCATTGTGGACGGCTGAAGCTCACAGGCCTCCTGCATGGCCAAGGCACGCTCGGACACCAGACGCACCCCGTCCTCAAAACTGAGCGTTCTATTGGCCACCAAGGCCGACAATTCCCCGAGCGAATGCCCAGCCACCATGTCAGGACGGAAATCCGACAACGTGAGCGCGGTGACCACCGAGTGAAGGAAGACCGCAGGCTGTGTCACCTTGGTCTGCTTGAGGTCCTCCTCAGAACCCTCGAACATGATATCGGTGATTCTGAATCCGAGAATGGTGTTGGCTTTCTCGAACAAGGCCTTCGCCTCTTCGCTGCCATCGTAGATGGACCGGCCCATTCCCGTGAACTGTGCCCCTTGACCGGGGAAAATGTATGCCTTCATCGCTGGTGTTTTACTGTCGACCGATGTGAGAATCACATCAGGCCTTGCACATTGAACCAATCATCACCCCCCGAAATACTCCACGTAATTGTTCTCCGTCTCCACCAGTTTGATGCAATGGAGCGCTGCGCCCAAGGCCGTGATATCACCCTCCAACTGCTTCCATATCTCCATGGCCAGATTCTCGGTGCTGGGCATGATGCCTAACATGAAATCGACATCGAGATTCAGATTGGTATGGTCCAGCTTGTCGATGACGCGCCTGCGGATGAGCGTGCTCAGTTCCTTGAGGTTGATCACAAACCCCGTGTCGGGGTTCACCTCTCCCTTCACCGTGACAATGAGGTCGAAGTTATGGCCATGCCAATTGGCATTGGCGCATTTGCCGAACACCTCTGTGTTCTTCTCCGAGCTCCACTTCTCATTATAGAGTTTGTGTGCGGCATTGAAGCGTTCCCTGCGGGTAATGAAGATCATGGATGGTAACCTTGAAAAGGGGTGCAAATATACCTTGGCAACAAGGGTAGGCAAGCCGTCATGAACGACCAGTATCATCTGGCACAGGCCCCAGGCCCGTACCTTCGCAGACCATGCCGATACGAAAGCCCATACTGCTGGTCGCAGCCACTGAGATTGAACTGGACGGAGTGCGCAAAGCCCTGAACGAAAGGGCCTTTAACCAACTTGATATCACCTATGCGGTGACGGGAGTGGGCATGGTGAATACCGTCCTGCATCTTACCCGCATGCTCATGGCCGACCGTTTCGACCTTGCCGTGAACATCGGCATTGCCGGAAGCTTCGACCCGAACATCGTTATCGGTGAGGTGGTGCAAGTGAAGGAGGACCGGATCGCATGGCTCGGGGCCGAGGACCGCGACATTTTTCTTCGGGCGGAGGAAATGGGGCTCTGTCCTCTTCAGGAAGTGGTTTTCAACGCTACTGCAACGGCCGAAATCCTGCGCCAGGTGAACGCCATCACCGTGAACATGGCACATGGCAGCGCGGCCAGCATCCGAAGGGCGGTGCGCACCTACGCTCCGCAGATAGAGAGCATGGAGGGCGCGGCATTCTTCCGTGTGTGCGACCATTTTAAGGTGAGATCCATGCAGATACGCGCCATCAGCAACCGCGTGGAACCGCGAAACCGTGATGCATGGAACATCCCTCCGGCATTGAACAATCTCACCTCAGCAGCACTTCAAATTCTAGAAGACTTGGACAATGGAAATTGAACTGGGATTCTCGCCCTGCCCCAACGACACCTTCATTTTCGATGCCATGGTGCATGGCCGCATCGACACCGAGGGCCTCACATTCAAGGTCACGCTGGCCGATGTGGAGGAGCTCAACCGCCTCGCCTTTGCCAACGCCCTGCAAGTGACCAAACTGAGCTTCCATGCCTACGCCTATGTCTTTGAACGCTACATGCTGCTGAACAGTGGCAGCGCCCTGGGAACCAACTGCGGGCCGCTGCTCATTGCGAAGCAGCAGATGACCCCAGAGTCGGTCAATGGTCTGCGCATCGCCATACCCGGACGCTACACCACCGCCAATTTCCTGATGGGCTTCGCATTCCCGCAGGCGCTGAACAGGGTGGAGATGCTCTTCTCTGACATTGAAGGGGCCGTTGCCCGCGGAGAGGTGGATGCGGGCGTCATCATTCACGAGAACCGGTTCACCTACGCGGAGCGCGGCTTTCACAAGATTATTGATCTCGGTGAGCATTGGGAGCAGCGGACTGGGCACCCCATTCCGTTGGGCGGCATCGCTGTGCACCGCAGAGTGGCACCTGCCGTCCGCCAGAAACTGGACCGCGTGCTGCGCAGGAGCATTGAGCACGCCATGGCGCATCCTGAGGATTCATTGGGTTTCACCAAGGCGCACGCGCAGGAGATGGACCCGGAGGTCATGCGCAAGCACATTGCCCTTTACGTGAACGATTATTCCCTTGAGCTGGGCGATCGGGGCCGTGCCGCAATAGCGAGGATGTTTGCCGAGGGGGCGAAAATTCCTGGATTTCCACGCGTGGAGGGCGGGATTTTCGTTCAAGGTTGAGGAGGGCCGTGAACGCTGAAAAGGCGAGTTATCCGACCCAATCGATGCCTTTGCGCAGCAGGGCGAGCGTTTCCGCCTCGGGGCCTCCTTCTGCCGGTCTATGGTCGTAATACCACGAAACGTGGCGCGGAAGACTCATCAGAATACTCTCAATCCGTCCATCGGTATCGAGGCCGAACTTGGTGCCCTTGTCATAGACCAGATTGAACTCCACATAACGGCCCCTGCGCAGGAGCTGCCACTCTTTCTGCTGCTCTGAGAACGGCTCGTGCTTGTGCCGTGCCATAAGTTCGCAATAGGTGGGCGCGAAAGTGTCGCCCACGGCCAGAACGAATTCCCAGATTCTTTCCTTGGAAAGACCTGAGTCTGCATTCAACCTATCGAAGAAGATGCCTCCGATGCCACGGGTCTCCTTGCGGTGCTTGACGAAGAAATAATCGTCCGCCCACTGCTTGAACCGAGGATAGAACGAAGAATCGAAGCGGTCGCAGGTGGTCTTGAGCTGTCTGTGGAAGAAACGCGCGTCATCGGCCACCACATAGTGCGGGGTGAGATCAATGCCACCACCGAACCACCAGGTGCCATCGTCCAGTCCGAAATAGCGCACGTTCATGTGAATGATAGGCACCAGCGGGCTGTTGGGATGAATGACGATACTCACACCCGTGGCGAGGAAGGCCGATGAGCTCACGCCCAAGGCCTTCACGATATTGTCAGGCAGATTGCCGTGTACGGCAGAGAAATTGACCCCGCCTTTCTCGATGACGCCCCCTTGGTCCATGATGCGCGAAAAACCACCACCTCCACCGGGACGCTCCCAAGCGTCCTCGCGAAACCGTCCGACACCGTCCTCTGCCTCCAAGGCAGCTGTGATGCGCTGCTGAAGGGCTCTGAATCCGTCAATGATCTGTTGCTGGGTGATGCTCATGGCCGCTTCAAGGTCATCATGAGTCCCGAGTAATCCACAATCCGGGCTGCTATATTCTCCAACCCGCCACCTTCCAAGCGCTTCCAGTCAAAATCGCTCTGAATGCCGCGGTCCTTCACCTTCAGCATGTGGTCCACACCCTCGGCCCTCAGCCCCGGCAGCGCGCGCAGCATGTGTATTCCGATGTCGTAGCCTCTGTAGGCGAAGGTATTGGGCTCTGTCCCGAACCGCTTGCGGAAGGCCAGGATGAACTTCTCCGTCTCCGGATCTGCATAATCTATAGCGAACGGGTCGGGCACATGAAGCTTCATGCGGTCCCAATGATCGGCCTCCACGTTCTTGAACTTGGGCCAGTCAGACATGCCGTAGACGGTGATGTCCTTGTCCTTTGTCCAACCGGAAATGGTGCGGACGATGGATGCCACCTTCGACTCATCCGCGGTGATGATGACGATATGGTTGGGACGTGTGGAGGACAGTCGGTGGGCCACCGAATCGCGCAACCCTTTGCTGATGTCCACTGCCGGAAAAGATGGACGCTGACCGTCAGCATCAGCCTTCAGTGCTCCGCGGAACCTCCAGAGCAGCACCTGCTGGTCGGGCTTTCCATAGTGCAGCACGAGATTATTGGTGCCTTTGAGCCGGGAGACGAACCTGCCCAACGAGGCCATCATCTGCTCATCGTTCGGAATCATCTTCATCACCACGCCCTTGCCTTCGACCACCTGTTTGCCCTGAATGGTCGGGGTGATGATCGGGATGCGATGTTCCTGCGCGTACTCCGCTGCCTTCTGGAATTCTCCGGCATAGAAAGGTCCGATGATCAGGTCAGAACCTTTGAGTTTACCTTCACTGGCCAGCCGTGCCACCCGCTCTTCGTTGTTCTCGGTGTCGAAAACATTCAGCTTCACTTCGAGACCAGTGGCCCTAACAGAGTCCAAGGCGATGAGCAGGCCCTCGTAGAAATGAAGGGCCATTTCCGAACGCCTGTAAACTTCGGGGACGTTAGAACTTCCCTCCATCTTCAGCAGGGAGTCGTTCTGACTGAGGAAGAACGGCAGCAGGACACTGACGGTGTAATTGCCCCGTGCCTCGCGCTTGACCACATTGGTCTCGGTCTTGGGCGCAGCGGGGGGCATTCCCTTGAGCTCCACGCGTTCCGTCATGTCTGCGGAGATAAGCCGCTCCACAGGAATCCGGATAATAGAGCCAATCTTCAGTCCTTGTTCCAACTCCGGATTGGCCTCCGAGAGCGCGGTAACCGTAGTGTTGTGCTCTTTCGCTATGGCATAGAGCGTCTGCTTGGCCTGCACCTCATAGAGGATGAAACCGCCATCGGTGCGCACAGGCTCCTGCGACCGCTCGCGCGAAAGCTCATCCAGATAGACCTTGGGGATCTTGATGAACTGTCCAGGTTGGATGCCTTCAATAACCCCGGGATTGCAGAAGACCAGACGGCTCAGCGTCATGCCATAGGCCTTGGCTATGGAGAACAAGGTCTGTTTCGACCCAACCCGATGAATGAGGAAGGTCTCCCCATCGGCTGTCAAAGTGCTGTCTGACCTCAGGATGCTCACCTCTTGTGCAAAGGCAGGGCCGCAGCACGACCAGAGGATGGCAAGTATCAGGATGAGTGGACGCATCGGGGCGCAAGTTACGAGGCTTGAAGTCAAGAACCGTTAACAACAGAATCGTGCCAGACCCGAGTGCGACTCCATCACTTTGCCGGGCATGAAAAAAGGCATCGCACATGTGGTGCGACAGCTTACATCGAAGGGCCGGATGGTGATTGGTCGAACTTCTGATGCGATTTCAGACAGATTTTCACCGAGCCGTAGAAAATTGATTAGCCCCTGATTTTTGGCTGTGCACCTCAAAACCCGTGGTAAGCCCGACCCCCCATTTATTAACCCTTTGGTCACATGTGCTAGCCCCTGCTGCCAATACTTTTATTCCCTCAACACACCACATCCCATGAACCTATCCGACCACATTTCACTCGTAGTTTTCGACATGGCAGGCACCACCCTGGTAGACAGGGGCGAGATTGAGGACTGCTTCCATGAAGCTTGCCGCAGAACCGGACTTGACGTGAGCCGCGACCGCATCAACGCCATGATGGGATGGAGCAAGATCGTGGTGTTCCAGACCTTCTGGAAGGAACATCTCGGTGAAGATTCGTCCGAACTCGAAGCGAAGGTGAAGGCATCGTACGACCTCTTCCGCGAACTGCTGGAGGACTTCTACCGCACTCAGCCCTTGCAGCCCACCGAAGGCGCAGTGGACACCATCCACTGGCTGCGGAGCAATGGTGTGAAAGTGGTGCTGAACACAGGTTTTTACCGCGTAGTCACAGACATCATCCTCTCCCGCCTCGATTGGGACAGGGGATTGAACGCTGACCGCATATCCGCGGGCGATTCCTTCATCGACATGAGCATTGCTTCTGACGAGGTGGAGAAAGGCCGACCGTATCCGTACATGATCCGTAAGGCCATGGCGCAGTTCGGCATCACCGATCCCAAGCGCGTGATAAAGGTGGGCGACACACCCGTGGACCTTGAGGAAGGCCGGCAGGCCGACTGCCTGTTCAGCTTGGCCGTGACCAACGGATCGCACACCGAGGCCGAACTCGCCCCCTTGGATAATGACGGACTGCTGCCCTCCATGACAGCTTTGCGGCCCTTCCTCGAAAAGAAGTTCGCGCATGCGGTCGCCTGAAACAGTGGTGCAGATCGTGAATGAGGTCTTCGGTCTGTTGCAGCGCTTCGGTGGTGCCGACTATATCGGAGAGGCCATCTCGCAATTGGAACACGCCTGTCAGGCAGCCCAGATGGCCATAGCACAGGGATTTGACGATGAGGTCGTCTTGGCTGCCCTTTTTCATGACATCGGCCATCTATGCGCTTTGAATGGCGACCATCCACAAATGGACGGATATGGAGTGAAGGAGCACGAAAAGCTGGGGGCCGACTACCTCCGCTCGCATGGTTTTTCACCAAAGGTCACTCGGCTTGTTGAGAGCCACGTGGCCGCTAAGCGCTACCTGTGTTTCGTTGACCCAGAGTACTACGACCGATTGTCGGTGGCCTCCAAGCGGACATTAGTGTTTCAGGGCGGGCCCATGAGCCCTGAGGAGGCGATGGAATTCCGCAGCGACCCATTGTACTCCATTATCCTCCTTATGCGACAGTGGGACGAGCTGGCCAAGGAAGAAGGCATGCCACCCACCGACCTGTCCATATTTCGGGAGATGGCCGTGAAGCACCTGTTGGAGCAGCGCAATGCTGTGGCACCTGTTTAGCGGAGATACTATCCATTCTCAAACCCGGACAGTTTTTATTCAGGGAACAAAAAGAAGGCCCGTCCATGCAGCTGCATGGACGGGCCTTTTCAGCTCCTCTTCCTTACGGTCAGCGGGTCAGTTTGACCACAGCACCATTGATCGTGTGCACCAGATACATACCGGCAGGCTGTGCAGAGAGATCGATCATTCTGGCGTTGTTCACATCGGCCACCTTCACACCTGTGATGGAATAGACCGTGCCTGTAACGGCCTCAGAAGTTTCGAACATGCCGTTGGCAGATGGATTCGGATAAACGGTGAAGGTGGTGATGATGATCTCGTCCTTGCCTACGGTCATACAGTTGGAAAGCGCGCCCGGATCGGCATAGATCTCCAAAGCGTTGACGATGATACCGGTGGCAACATTGGCAAGCTGCCAGTTGGCCGGATCGTTGTTATCAGCATTCACATCGCAGAGCACGAGCGAGTAACCATCTCCATCTGCTTCAGATGGCCACAGACCTGCATCGTCATAGTTCACTGAATCTATCTGAAGACCGAAAGAGTTGGCCAGCACGATGTCCTCACCACCATTGGCAAGTGCATCACTGTTGCTCCATTCGTAGGCAGGGATCCCGAAGGCATTCTCGAATGCCACCGAGTCAGAGGCAACAATGACAAAGCCATTGCCAGCAACCGTGGTGCCCTGTGGGAAAGTGTAGTCGAACCCTTCGCGGAAGTAATATCCGGAGATGTCAATGGTGTTGGCCGATGGATTGTAGAGCTCAACAAATTCCAAAGAATCGGTGTTCACTTCCGGTGGGTTGTACATGATCTCGGTGATGACCATCGCATCCTGCGGTGCAGAGGGAAGCCCTGCTACCGTGTAAATGGAGATGCTGCCGCTCACCTCGTTGGTCACCAACAGCAGGTTCGCATTGATAGGGCTCAACGCGGCAGGAACAAACTTGATGTCCTCTGGGCCAAGACCTGTGGAGGTGGCATCGGCAACTTGGGTGAAATCGCGGTCGGTGGCATAGGCCAGGAAGGTCACAGCGTTGGGATCGGTGATGTCATAGACCATCACACCGCACTGGCGCTCCAAGCCGATGAAGGCAATGGTGCGACCCATGTGGGAGACCACCTCCAACGCCTCAGGCTCAGGGCCTTTGTTATCGCTGCGATTATCGAACGAATCATTGTCAGCGTGGTCGGAGTTGAATTGCAGCGGGTAGTTCTGTGCGAAATACTCCTCAAAATCATTACCGCTGTCATAGACCAAGGCTCCTGATGCGTTCCAAATGGAGAACGAGCGTGCGCCAAAGGCATACAGCTCATCATAGTCGCCATCGTTATCGGTGTCGCCTTTGGAAGTGGTGACGGTGAGGCGACCGATCACTTCGTCCTCCTGCAAAGCTGCTGCATTCGGGAAAGCGGTCGGGTCAAGGGTAAGGTTCTTCACGCGCTCTTCCTCCGAGTACGCGTTGTAGTCGCGCGAGTCGCCCTCGTTGGCCGAAACAATGAAGGTGCTGCCATTGAAAGAGTAGGACTTGATGGCATCCGGCTGATACATGCCATAGAGGTTGTCGTAGGTGGCAATGTTCACCACATCATCGCGGTCGCTGGCATCGAGGGCGTTTGCTGCGAGCGAATGGTCCTTATAGCCCAAAGCGACCAGGGCGGTGATGGTGTTGTTGCTAAGGTCTATCACGGCCATGGCATTGTTCTCCTGCATGGTGACGAATGCGGTCTGCGAATCTTCAGACACAGCGATGTATTCAGGCTCCAGGTCCTGCGCCACGGACGAAGCTCCATTGTTGCCGAAAATGCGGATGGCCGGGTCGATAGGCAGGCTGTTGTAGGCCGTGAAATCGATAGTGGTCACATCGTTCTGCACCACATTGGCCGCACCGCCAGAGATATCCACGATGCTGATGGAACCGAGCGGATCGACAAGATAATCGGTGTCGGGCTCGCCCTCATTGGCCGTCAACACTTTCGACCCATCGGGCGAGAACATGATCATGTCAGGCATAGCGCCCACCGTGACCTGGGCAAGGAACATGCCCTGAAGGTCGAAGAATACAACGCTGCCGTTGTCCTGAGGATTGCTGGCCTCAACTGCTGCGGCAACCACTCCGTTCTTGAGGGCCACACTGTTGGCACCGCTTCCATATGCCGAAAGGTCTATGGACGACACGTAGGCGGGTGCCGTAGGGTCGGTGATGTCAATGATGTCGATGTTGCCCGTTGCACCATTGGTGGAAAAGAGCTGGAAGTTCTGGGCATCATAGGCGACAATCTCGGTGGCCGAACCTTCAAACACACCGCTCTGATAGCTGCCTATGGGGGTAAGCGTCACTTGCGCATGGCCCATCACGGCCAACGCCAGGAGCGGAACAGGGAGTAGTATTTTTCGCATTGTTGGGATGTTTAGTATGAGCGGCAAACGTATCCCCCCAACAAACCCTCAAGACTAAGCGGCAGTTAACCTTGCATTATGCACGCCCTTGCAAATTGAACCCTGAGTTACGGTGATGTGGCCGCACCGGTCTCCCAAAACAGGAACGCGCCAAGGGGGTTTCCCAAGGCGCGTTCGCGAAATGCGGTAGGTTGGTCGGGTCAGCGCACAGCAACGCGCTTCACGGATGTCTTCCCTCCGGCTGTCATGCGGAGCGTAAAAACGCCCGCCTTCAGGTCGGTGAGGTCGAATGGGATGTTCAGTTCGGTTGTGCTAAGGGTCGACTGGCCTTTGTGCTGCAACTTTCCGGTCATGTCGAGGATTTCCCACGCCACATCGCTGCCGTAGATACCGCTGGTGGCTCGCACTTCAAATTGGCCGTTGTTCGGATTGGGATATACGGTCATGCCAAGATCATTCCCTGGCGCGTCAGCGATATAGGTAGAGTAGTTGAGCCATGACTGCCCGTCCAGATTCCATTCTGCGATGAAATCCTCCGTGTTCTGCGTAAGCAGGTGGTCCAATGCCGTCACGGCAATGTCGGTAAGCATAGGCGCAGAACGATAGTCTGCTGGATCGGGGAAGAGGTCGGCCACGCTGGGCAGGTTGATGATGATCTGCGCCTGTGGTACGCTCGGGCCGGCTGCTACCCACCATATCTCACGCTCCACGCGGGTCGGGCCACCGTGTCCTGTTCCGATTCCCCCGTGGTCTGTGGTCATTACCACCAGCCAGTCCTCATTGGCGTAGTTGGGGCGGTTCTTCAGCGCATTCAGAATCCTTCCGAGCTGTCCGTCCACATATTCGATCTGGTTCATGTAGGAAGAGACTGTTGGGCTGAAGCCATTGCCATGGCCCTGCGCATCGCAGTCGTCAATGTGGATGAACAGGACATCGATGTCCGGGTCGGCCAGTTGAGCAATGCCCGCAGCCTCGCAGGCATCATCGCTCGGCACCACGATCTTGGTGTCCCATCCATCATTGTAAACCGCAGAGCTCATCGGGTCCCAAGAGGTCACCTGCACCGCCTTGAGGTCGGGACGGTATTGCTTGGCACGGGTAACGAAATAGGGGTAATCGTTGAAGTTGCTGCCCGTGTAGTTGTTGTTGGTCACGCCATGTTTACCCGACCAAACGCCCGTCAACATGCTGCTCCATGACGGACCGCTCACGGTGATGCCCACGTGCCAGGACGTATAGGTGTAGAGACCGGACGCACAGAGACTGTCCCAATGGGGAGTGTTGGCCTGCTGAAGGGCATCGGAGCGCACACCGTCCACACCGATGAAAAGGACTTTCTTCTCCTGTGCGGAGGTCTGCAAAGCGAATACGGCCGCGAGGGCCACGAGTAGTGATTTTTTCATTTGAGAGGTGGTCGGTTTGGACGGCACGAATGTATCCGCCCACTGTTCCCTCATTATTACCGTTGCGTTATCACAGACTGAACCGCACACCCATCTGGCCACGCACAGAGTAGTACTCCGCCTGCACAGGGCGTTGGTCGTTGCCACGGTAAAGCAGATACTGCCAGTTGAGCAGGTTGTTGGCATCGGCAAACACCGTCCAGCGTTTGTTGATGGCGTAAGAGGCCGAGAGGTCCATGCTCAGGAACTCGTCCATGAATATGTCATAGTCCGTGTTGTCGTGCAGCAGGGTGCGATTACCCTCGCTGTCCTCCACGGCCGCGAGATTCAGTTCCATGAGATACGGCCCGCGGTAGTTCAACGCCAACCGTGCCTGCACGCCTTTCAATTCATAGAAAAGCGCCACATTGAAAAGGTGGTCGGCCTGGCGCGGAAGCGGTTGCGGCCTTGATCTTCCCGGCACATTCATCCGAGAATGGATATAGGTGTAGTTGGCATTGATGCCGAAACCCTTGGCGAATCCGGGCAAGAAATCGAACCTGCGGTTGAACTGCGCCTCAGCTCCGATCACATACGAATCATCAGCGTTCTGATAGCTCTTGTAAATGATGCCCGTGCGCTGGTCCACATCCGCACTCATGGTGGCGAAGATGTGGTCTGTGACCAACTTTCCGAAAACCCCGACACCCACCATTCCGATGTTTCCGAAGAAGAACTCGGCCATCAGGTCGAAGTTGTAGCTATGGCTGGGTCGAAGGTTTCTGTTGCCCGTGTTGAACTCCAGATCGGTGAAGTCGATGACCGGTGCACCGGGCTTGGTCTCATTGAAATTGGGCCTGCGCAGACTGCGTGTGAATGCGAAGCGGATGTTCAGATTGTCCTTCGGCCGGTAATTCACGTGCAATGAAGGCAGAAAGGAGAAGTAACTGCTAGTAGATGTCACCTGCTCCACTGGATAGATGAACCGCAGCTCTTCGATATCGAAATAACCTTCCAGCACGGTGTCGGCCTCCATTTCGAGCGAGGTGTGCTCCATGCGCAGACCGCCAATGAGCTGCACCTTTCGGCTCAGGTCCCATTCGCCCATCACGTAGGCCGAGGTCACGTACTCCCGGTAGGTATAGCGGCTGCCGACCCATTCCTGAAAATGCGGATGGTCGGCATTCATGGGCCGTTCGCGTAGTGAATCGCCAATGGTGGTGTAGAAATTGGCCAAGGCATCCTCTGTGAGAAATGGCATGAAGGTTCCCTGCCATGGTTGGCCCAACTCTTCCATAAAGCCACCGCGCTCGTCCAACGGCTCGGTGTCGAACTGCGTGAGCCGCATGGCGTTGGTGGTCACGCTGTAGTCCTGCAACCACTCGTGCAGACTCAGTTTCCTCGACCCTTCCTTCATCCGGAACTTGGCCCCCGCCTTGAGTTTCAAATTGGTGGTGGCAGTGAAATTCAGGTCCAGCTGGCCCACGATCGGGTCGCGCTCCCACGTCTCGTTCAGCTCTGTGTAAGACCCTGAGAATTCAAAGTCCTGAGGACGGAGTTCTTCTGAGAATTGGGGCTGAATGTTGTAAGGGTCGTCCCCGTTGCCGCTCGGGTGGTCGGCACCAATGAGCTTGAGCCGCCACGCACCGGGCGTATCGAACGGCACTTCCTGTCCTGTGCTCGGATCCAGATAAACTTGATCCGTGAAATTGATGCCGAAGCGCTCGAACTGCACCACGTGGTAGCCATTGCGACCATCCCCACGCTCAAAGGGCACAGGCCCGAATCCCCAACGGTTGTGGTAGGTGGCCACTTTCCATTCCATGGACAGACGGGCGGTGGCGCGCACCTTTCCGCCCAGTTCTCCACCGAACAGCATGGACTCCATGATGCTGTGGATGTTCTGCAACAGGATGGTCTGCCCGGCACCCACGGCCCAGTTGTAGCGGGTTTTCCGATGGCGCTCATCGTCCACCATTCTCCCGAAAATGCCTTTGACATGCAGACTCGTTCCCGGTTTGAACTCATATTCGGCACTCAGATTGGCCCCGATGGTCTCGCGATTGCCGAGATAGTCGCGCAGCTCCAAACGGTTGATGCCGTGGTTGTAGTTGCTGCCATAGACCACCTCAAAATTGTCGGTGCCGTAGCTGCGATTGAAGTAGTTGCCGTTGATGATGTAGCCGAATTTGCCATTCTTACTGCGGTCGCCCCACATGAGCGATGCGCTGCCCACAGGCCGCTGGGCCTGTGCATTGTAGCCGCCTGCCACGCTTGCCACCAGGGTGCGGCTGCGCGGGGCAGTGCGCGTGATGAAATTGACGCTGCCTCCGATGGCATCGCCCTCCTGATCCGGGGTCAGTGCCTTGCTCAACACGATGTATTCAATCAATTCGGTGGGCAGCACATCGAACGCCATGGTGCGCGAATCGCCATTCTCATCGGCCACAGGGAGGCGGTCGCCATTGAGCAGGGCCGAACTCCAATCGGTAGGTGTGCCGCGCACCGAAACGTAGCGGCCTTCGCCCATGTCGCGCTCCAGCGCCACTGCCGGCACACGCTGCACTGCCTCGGCAGCATTGCGGTCGGGCAGCTTGCCCACACCGTCAGAGGCCAACACGTTCACGATGCGCGTACTCATCTTGGTCATGTTGATGGCCTTGGCCTCGCTTCCTCTGAAATCCCCTTGCACCACTACTTCGTCCAGCCGCTTGCCCTGTGCCAAGGTGACCTTTCCGATCTCCAAGGTGCCCGATTTCATCTCCAAATCCACGGTCTGGGTCTCATAGCCGATGAAAGAGAAGTTCAACTTCTGCTTGCCTGCAGGTGCGCCCACAATGCGGAAACGGCCGTCCATGTCGGTGCTGGTGCCGATGGTCGTCCCTTCGATGAAGACATTCGCGCCCGGCAGCGGCCCCGTCTCATCGCTTACTATCCCACTGATGACGGACTGGGCCATCACATTGCACGAGAGAACAAGGAGCAGAATCGTAAGGATGTATTTCACGGGTGTTTGCAGTTTTTCTGTGGACCGTAGGTGCCATTGGGGTGGATGCGTTCTGCTTCGGTGATGAAGTGGAGGCTCAATTGCACCAATCGCCAACTGCCGGCCAATGAGATGAGTCGGGAGTACCATTCATCGGGCAGCATAGCGGCCATGATGCGGGGTTGCTGAGCGCTCTGTTGCAAGGCGGTGTAGGACTCGGTCAGGTTCCGCAGGCCTGAAATGAGCGAATCGCGGTCGCGAAGGCCTTCCAATTCAGACAACCGTTCAATCAGGTGAAATGAAACGGGTTGAAGCCCTATCAGCGTAATGCTGTCAAAGGCGGTGAGCTGCCATTTCTCCCGTTCGCGGAAATGCACTCCGCTCCATCTTATCGTTTTCAACGGCATTACCGATGGCTTTCCGCTGTCGGACAGCATGACATCCTGCGCGGTGGCGGAGGTCATCATCAAGAGGATTAGAATCAAGGGTATGCCCTGCCGCATTGCGAACGCGAATAACGTGTTGCGCTGTCACGCGCCCTTCAGCGCAGATCTAACAAAACGTTACCGAGTGCCCGCTCGGTTTATCAAAATGCTAATACCATCAACCCTTTGCGGCAATGGCACGGTAACGATGCCACCACAGTTTTGCCAAGTATTCAAACCCATCCTCATGAGAACAAACCTACTCTTCGCAGCTTTCGCCCTTTTCCCATTCCTCAGTGAAGCCCAATGGATCAACTGCTCGGGCAATGATGTGCCAGGAGAACTGGTGGTTCAGGCGGATATCATCGTTCCCATAGGGCAGTCCACCCCGGGTGTTTCCTATTCGGTGAATCCCAGTGGCACCGATGCCCCGACCAATGAATTCGCCATCACCCGCAGCAATGTGATGGCTGCCGACATCCTTGGCTTTGAGCTCTTGGGGGCGGATGAAGATGGTGTTTTCGACCCTGCCGATTTCGGCATCTCTGAGGGACAGGGTTTCTGCATCACTCCTGTCTCCTACAATCTTCAGCAGATACGCACCCTGCTCGACAGCATCTTTTTCAATAACGTGCTCTGCTGCCAGGTGCTCAACCTTGCCAGCGAGGGATTCTGCGACACACTGACCAACCTTGGGTACACTTCCGGTGAGGATGTCAACAACCTCAATGACGTGTACCGTGTGATGCGTCTGTTCGATGAGGATTCGACCATGTCGCTCGAAGGCTTCGTGTTTCAGATCACCTCGGTGAACAATGCAGGTGACATATTGCCAACGGAATGCGGTGCAGATGCCTTCCCGTTCTGCTATGCGGTCAGATTCCCATTCTCACAGCAGTGCTACAGCTACGGTCCACCTTCGTCTGTTGCAGAGGTTGTGACCATCAACGGTCTGAAAGCCTTCGCTGACGGCAGTAGCATCATCACTGAATTTTCGACCACCAGCACTGAGAACGTGACCATCACCGTCATCGGACTGGACGGCCGCACCCTGCACGCGTCCGGTCACAGGACAACTTCCGGCATGAACAGGTTTTCCATCCCCTTCTCTGACAGAGGC
>CAZATP010000006.1:0-127132 GCA_964488095.1 uncultured Chryseobacterium sp. | reverse complement strand
AATGCGCACTGCCCAAGAAGGGCAACTGGTGCCGCCCCACGCTGTTCCTCCACGCATCGCAGAGCCACCGCATCGTGCAGGAGGAGATCTTCGGACCTGTGCTGGCGGTGCAGACCTTCCGCACGGTGGACGAGGTGATCGAGAAGGCCAACAACACCCCGTTCGGCCTCAGCGCGGGCGTTTGGACGGATAAGGGCAGCCGCATCTTCAACCTCACCAACAGGCTGCGCGCGGGCGTGGTCTGGGCCAACACCTACAACAAGTTCGACCCGACCTCACCCTTCGGAGGCTACAAGGAGAGCGGCTTCGGCAGGGAAGGCGGGCTGCATGGGTTGAGTGCTTATTTGAAAGTTTCGATTTGACCTGCACAGATTCCAATGTTACCATCAATGTTAGAGGACCACAGACACGCAACAGACATCCTTTAAAATGACCAAAGAAGAATTTGAGAATATAAAAGAAAACAAACGGTGGACTATAACATCTACAGACATTTACACCAGATACTTTTTCATAATATTTCCGATTACAATTGTGTTCATTGGTTCGGTAATGGCATTTTCAGGCTTTAATAACGATGTGATAGATTTGAAAATAGCATCAATAATTATTTTGTCCTTTGGACTGTTTCTTACTGTCTTCGTAGCTATACGACTTTATCAGAATCAAGTTTTTGATAGTTTTCAAATTGAAGGATTAACTAAAAACAAAGTTGATTTTGCGTTAAAAACAGCAATGCTGGACAACGTGAAATTTCATAAAATAGGTTATTACACTGCGACAACAAATATTTCGTGGTTGTCATGGGGTGAGCAAATTACAATTGTCATTAACAATAACGAATTATTAGTTAACATCAGACCTACAGGCGGCTCTTTTGTATTTCAACCAATAACTATTTTCAAAGACAGACAAATTATTAAGACAATTATTAGAGAATTACAAAATGAATTGACCGCATGACTAATACTACTCCTAAGGCAATGAACACTGCTGGCAATAAGCCGATTTGCAAAAGTTGAGGTTTCGTGCTTCAATGCAAGTAAAGTGCTCATTTCAAGAATTGTGAATCAAATCAATTTTAGCGCTAGAAATGACCGACTTTTGAAAAGCGGTAAAACGTTAGGTCTCTATCCTGAATCCCGTGTTCCACACCACGTCCTACAATGAAAGTGTCCATCCGCTTTTTTGATGACCGTGAGGTGCGTGCCGTTTGGGACGATGAGCACGCCAAGTGGTGGTTCAGCGTGGTGGATGTTGTGGGCGTATTGAACGAAGAGCCCCCGATCATGTCAAAGCTGGGAACTACTGGCGTTGGCTTAAAAGGAAATTGATCAAAGAGGGCGTTCAGTTCGTGAGTGGCACTCACAGACTGAAATTGACAGCGGCTGATGGCAAGAAGGGTCTTACTGAAAGGACCGGGTTCGGGTGTTCTTTTCATTTTTAGGTGGCGTTTCCGTGCTTTCACGGTCATTTTATGCTATATCCCTTATCCCACATGGCTTTCGGCATTTTCAGCACCCCTGCGAGGGGGGGGGTGCCGGAGGGGGGGAGGGGGGTGGAAGACCCCCCCCGGGGGGTCAAAAACCGAACGAGTTCGGTTTTCTGCTGAACTCGTTCGGTTTTTTATCGAACCCGGTTCGGTTTTTTATTGAACCCGCTCGGAAAAAAATCGAACTGGGGGGGTCTGGAACCGAGCGCGTTCGGTTTTTCATCGAACCCGGTTCGGTTTTTTACTGAACCCGCTCGGAAAAAAATTGAACTGAGGGGGTTCAGAATCGAGCCCGTTCGGTCTTTTATCGAACCCGGTTCGGTTTTTTACTGAATCCGCTCGGAAAAAAATCGAACTGAGGGGGTTCAGAACCGAGCGCGGTCGGTTTTTTATCGAACCCGGTTCAGTTCTTTTGTAGCCTTCCCCGAGAACAGGTCAGTTTGAAAGTTCAGCACTTCTGAATCGCCACCTGCGCCAAACATCAGAACGTTAGGTCTCCATCCCGAATCCCATGTCCCATACCACGCCCTACTCCGATTTCCTCCAAAAAGCCCCGCAGCTCGGCAACGAGTTCTTGGACGACCGATTCCTGCGGGACTACCTCGCAGCAAATCTTCCTGAGGATGTGCTCAAAGAAATAACCCCCGACCTCGAAAGGTTCGGGAAGCTGGTTGCCACGGATTGCATCCACTGGGCACGGGAGGCGGAGTTGAACCCCCCGAAGCTCACCCAGTTCGATGCGTTCGGGAAAAGGGTGGACGAGATCACGGTCTCACAGGGCTGGCTGGAACTGGAGCGCGTGGCAGCGGAGGACGGCCTTGTCGCCATCGGGTACGAACGGAAGCAGGGCGAGCATTCGCGGCTCTACCAGTTCGTGAAACTGTACCTCTACACCGCGTCCTCGGCCATCTACACCTGCCCGCTGGCAATGACGGACGGTGCGGCACGGCTCATCGAGCTGCACGGGGACGATTTCCTCCGCCAGAACGCCTTCAAGGGCCTCACCTCCCGCGACCCGCAGGCATTCCGCACCAGCGGCCAGTGGATGACCGAGCGCACGGGCGGCTCGGACGTGTCGCGCTCCATGACCATCGCCATTCCTGATGGCGAGCATTTCGCGCTGCACGGCCACAAGTGGTTCACCTCGGCCATCACGGCCCACATGGCGTTCACCCTCGCCAGCACCGAGCAGCCCGAGGACGGGAAACGCGCCCCGCTCTCGCTCTTCTACCTGCCCATCCGCAACGCTGACGGCAGCCTCAACAACATTGAGGTGGAGGCCCTGAAGGACAAGCTCGGCACCAAGGCGCTGCCCACCGCCCAGCTGAAACTGAACGGCACCAAGGCCCGCATGGTGGGGCAGAAAGGTCGCGGGGTGCCGACCATCGCCACGCTGTTCAACATCACCCGCATCTACAACACCGTGAGCGCGGTCTCGTACATGCGCAGGGCCTACGCGCTCACTGCGGCCTACGGGAAGGAGCGCACCGCCTTCGGCAGATTGATCGGGGAGCACGTGCTGTTCAAGCGGACGCTGCGCGAACTGGAGATCGCCTATCAGAGCAGCACGCTGCTGGCCCTTTTCCTCGCCAGACTTCTGGGAAAGGAGGAATGCGGAAAGGCCACCGAGACCGACAGCGCGCTGCTGCGCCTGCTGACGCCCGTGGCGAAACTCTATACCGCCAAGCAGGCCATCGCCTCGGCATCGGAGCACATCGAGGCGTTCGGTGGGCTGGGCTACCTGGAGGACAGCGGCATTCCCGCCATGCTGCGTGATGCACAGGTGCTGAGCATCTGGGAGGGCACCACCAATGTGCTCTCGCTGGACATGCTGCGCGCCATGGCGAAGGAGAACGGCTTTGAAGCGTTCCGCGATTTTGCGGAGAAAAGACTGACGGAGAGGAAAGACGGTTCATCAGAGCAATGGGAAACCATCCAAGCGAAGTATCAAGCCCTGTGCGGATTCCTTTCAAAATTGGAGACCGATGAGGCCCGCGAGGCAGCGGCCCGCGATGTGGCATTCTTCATTGCGAAGCTGGCCATCGCCTTCCTCTGGATGGAATTCCTGGAAAAGAATGAAAGGGAGGAATACGCCAACGCCCTCGACTGCCACCTAACATTCAAGCTGTCGTTGCGCTCGCTGCATGCTTCCCAACTCACCGTAAGCAAGAACTTAATCACGTATTAACGGAAGCACTTGACCTGCCTGGTTACCTTTGCCCGAAATCCTTTTGAAACAACATGAAGAAACAACTACTTCTACTCTCGGTGGCCTTGGTCACCTCCGCAGGGGTTCTTGCCCAGACTGCGCAGATTGCAATCACAGAGATCATGTACAACCCACCTGAGTCAGGGAATGACTCTTTGGAATACATCGAACTGTATAACTACGGTAGTGTTCCCGTGAACTTGGAGGGTTATACCTTCACTGGGGTGGACTATGTTATCCCAGCGCAGGTCATGGGTTTTCCGCCCATCATGCCTGCTGGTGAATACACGGTGGTTGCCATCAACCATGTTGCTCTGATGAATACATTGAGTCTGGGATTTGCCTCCTCGTGGACAAGCGGTGCCCTTTCCAACAACGGTGAAGGAATCAGTTTGCGTGATGCCCAAGGAAATCTGGTCGATACGGTTTTTTATGACAACACTGCTGCATGGCCGGCCGCAGCTGATGGTGGTGGAGCATCCTTGGAGCGCTGCGATCACACTTCTGATGGAACACTGCCCGCAAGTTGGGTGGCCTCGACCACATCAACAGGTGTCTTTGTAAATGGTGTGGAGGTTTTTGGAACGCCTGCTGCTGCCAATGCAGCATGTGTTACCGTTGGGATGGATGACAATATCATCTCAACCCTGACCGCCTATCCCAATCCAAGTGCGAATGGCCGCTTCAAGCTGTCATCCAAAGTTTCCGGTGGGATTTACGACATCATCGGTCAGCGCGTGATGGTGGTGACGGAGTCAGATCAGATTGACCTCTCGTCCAAGCGTGGCGGTCACTACTTCCTGCGCACGGAGAGCGGTGCTGTCATCCGCCTGATGAAGTAAGACCATATCCACATGAAATGTAAAGGGGCGGCCTCAATGAGGTACCGCCCCTTTCTCTTTCGGTGAACTGCAGCGCAACGTAAAAACGTTCCGCGACTGATTGTTTTCCCGGTAAGCAAGGCATCAAAAAAATGCGCCAGTGCCTGACTGATCAGAACACTGGCGCTACATACCATCACGCTAAAACCCCCTAAAGCGTGAGGTAGAATATGTTATCAGTACTGCTCGAGCAGATACTTGATAAGGTCAGTAGTGGTTACGATGCCCACAAGCTTCTCTCCGTCCACCACTGGCAACGCATGGAATTCTTTTGTGGCAAGGATTTCGGCCACCTCCTTGATGGAAAGGTCGGCCTGAACGGTCAGCGGTTTTGAGACCATCACCTGTTCTATGCTGAGCATGCTGTAAACAGCGGTGTCCACCTGTCCTTCATCGTCACCGTAGTTATCCACAAAACTGATGCGCAGAAGGTCGGTGAGACTAAGTATACCTATGAGTTTCTCACCGCTCACCACTGGTATGTGCCTGATCTTGTTCTTTTTGAACATCGCCTCGGCATCGGCCAAAGTGTTGGTCAGATTCAGGGTGACCACCTGCGCGGTCATGATCTTGCTGACTGGCTCTCTTTTTTTCATCGTGTCTGGTTTGTTTGACACCGCAAAGGAGGAGCACGCACGCCCTTTGAAAGGCAATCTCAGTCAGTCCGAAAACTGATTTTAGACAGAAAAAGGAGGGTGGGTCATCTACCCACGACCAGTTTCAACACCTCACGGGCCGTCTGTGTCTGAACGTTGACGGTGTAAATTCCTCCCGCTCCGAGGGTGGTCACATCTATTGGGAATGCATGTACGCCCTGAGCCAGAACACCAGCATAGAGGCGCATGACCTCACGTCCGGTGATATCGCACACCGAAACATCCATCCGCTCCTGCATCTGCGTGGTCAACCTGAGCCACGAGATCTCTGAGGCCGGATTGGGTGAAAGGCTCACCTCTAAGAGCATGCCTGCGTCCTCTACGGCCAATGGGCCAGAGATACGGATGTCATCCACATAGATGTTGTTACCGGCATCACTACGGCTCTGAAATTTCACCAGCAACTGCTCTGCAGTGACATAGTTTGAGAGACTGATATCCTCCTCCTTCCACTCACTTGGACCGGCCGGAGTGAAAGGACTGCCCAGATTGCCTGAAACTGATGCGAGGCTGTTGCCGGACTTGTTGTAGCGCATGGACCACGTCTGTCCACAGTTGGTGGATACGAACACACGGAGCTGATCGCTCAGACCGCTGCGGGTGCGATAGGCCACTTTGAAATACAGTTTCGGATTGCCGATGTTGCGCATATCCACTGATGGGAGGATGAACTCATCCAACGCCCCAACGGGATTGCCTGTGAAGTTGTTGATGTAGATGCTCTTCGCACCGGTGAAACCCACGTCTGCGCGCTCCCAGCGGTTGCCAAAATCGGTGAGGGTGATATAGCCGTCCTCTTCACCCTCAAAATCCTCTTCCAGATAATAGCTCGTCACTTCGGCCGTGCTGGAGATGACCCTCACATACTCCGTTCTTGTAGTCGAGCTCTCCCCTTGGGCATTCGTCACGGTCAAAGTGGCGGAATACAGGCCGGGCTGGCTATAGGTGACTTGCGGATTGGCCGCAGTGGAGGTGGCAGGCGTGCCACCAGGGAACGACCAGCTCCGCGAGGCCACCTGTCCATTGTAGGAATCATCCTGATACGTCACTGTCTCACCTGTGCATACGAAGGTCTGTTCGGTGAAGAACTCCGCGATCGGTGCGCACACGGCAGGCGCAAGGTCATCCACTCCCGTCAAAGCGAGATTGTTGGCAGAATGGATATTGGCCCGGGTGCCCGCCAGAACACCGTCCATCCGGGCCTTCTGACCGAGTGTGAACATGTTCATGCAAGACCCCGGAGCGTAGTCCATGTAGTTCTCCACCTGATCCGGGAGATCTGGATTATCGTTGGTGCAGCTGTTGAGATTGAACCCGCAAACAAAATTGGACTCTGCCACAGGCGGGGTGTCGTCAATGCCCTCCCCGAAAAACCCGCCAGTGCAACCGCCTTGGAACGTGTGTGCAAGACCGAGCCAATGGCCTACCTCGTGGGTCAAGGTGCGGCCTCTGTCACCTGACACTGCGAAGCCTATGCTCCCGATCCGGTCGGCCCTTACCACCAGTCCGTCCGTGGCGGCACCACCGAAACCGGGGAACTGCGCGTATCCGAGTATGAGGCCCGGCTCTCCGTCATTGTCGATGGAGTTCACCACCCAAACGTTCATGTAACGGGTGCTATTCCAATAGCTGAGAGCCTTCACGGCATCATCGGCATTGTTGGTCAATGCAGAATAGACGCGGTTGATGCCCTCGGTGCAATTGCCCTGCGGGTCGAGCTTGGCCAATCGGAACTCCACATTGGGATTGGCCGCAACAGGTTTGAAAATCTCGCGAGTATTCACCGTGTCAGGGTTGGTGCGGCTGAAATCCTCATTCAGGATCCGGATCTGGTCCTCAATCTGCGCCTTGCTGATGTTCTCAGGACCTCCCATGTGGATGACATGGAACACCACCGGGATGATGCGCGGACCTCCACCCCGCTCACCCTGTGCCTTCACCTCCTCAGTGAAGCGCAGAAGCTCATCATACTGACCAATGAGGGACGGGTCTTTTTCAATCGCGGCATCCATGTGACGGTCGGTGCCGCACCAGTGATTCGATTGGGCGAATGATGCTACACTGAAGGCAGCCAGGGCAATAGTGAGGAGAAAACGCATGGGTGGTTTGATTTTTCGGGTCGCTAAAAGTAGGTTATGGTTGTTCGGGCGATTGTCATGGTGCTCACGCAAGGGCCATTCTGAGGTCGGCAATGAGGTCATCGGCATCTTCGAGTCCCACACTGAGGCGGATGAGCGAATCGACCACCCCCGTTTTCTCCCTTTCCTCTTTGGGAATGGATGCGTGGGTCATGGTGGCGGGATGGCCGATGAGCGACTCGACCCCGCCCAACGATTCTGCCAACGAGAAGAGCTTGGTGCCGGACAGGACTTTCACAGCCGCCTCCTTGGTATTCTCTTTCAACGAAAAGGAGACCATCCCTCCGAATCCGCTCATCTGCTCCTTGGCCACCGCGTGATTGGGATGGGTCTCGAATCCGGGCCAGTTCACCTGTGCCACCTTCGGGTGCGATTTCAGATAATGCGCCACCTTCTCCCCGTTCTCGCAATGCCGCTGCACCCGCAGATGGAGCGTCTTCAGACCGCGCAGCACGAGGAAACTGTCCATGGGGCCAGTTACGGCACCGATGCTGTTCTGCAAGAAGTAAAGCCGCTCTGCAAGTGCATCATCGGCAGTGACGAGTGCGCCCATCACCACATCCGAGTGGCCCCCGAGGAATTTAGTCACGGAGTGCATCACGATATCGGCACCTAGGCTCAAAGGCTGTTGCAGATAAGGCGTGGCAAAGGTGTTATCGACCGCGAGCAGGGCACCTGCGCCTTTGGCAATGGCTGCCATCGCCTTGATGTCGATGATGTTCATCATCGGGTTGGTGGGCGTCTCCACCCATATGAGACGGGTGTTGCCATTGACCTTGGCCTTCACGGTCTCCACATCGCCCATCGGCACAAAATGGAATTTGATGCCCATCGGCTCATAGACCTTGGTGAAAAGGCGATAGGTCCCTCCATAGAGGTCATTGGTGCTGATGACCTCATCACCGGGTTTCAGAAGATGGATCACACAATCGGTGGCTGCCATTCCGCTGCCAAAGCAGAGCCCATGCTTCCCGTTCTCAAGAGCGGCAAGGGCATTCTCCAAAGCATTCCGTGTCGGATTGCCCGTGCGGGAGTACTCGTAGCCTTTGTGGTCGCCCGGAGCGGCCTGCACGTAGGTGGATGTCTGGTAAATAGGGGTCATGATGGCCCCCGTGGACGGGTCTGGTTCCACACCTGCGTGGATGGCCTTGGTAGCGAATTTCATCGGTGATGTATTTCGGGCAAAACTAAGTGTGTGACGCGGAGTTGGTCGTGATAACAATCACTGTCTCCTGACCATGTCCGAGCACAAGCATTCATCGAAAATCCCGCCTGAGATTCAGAACCGCTGGGCTACGGAAGCATTGCACAACCCTTGTCAGCAAGGTTCGGACAGGCGACTGAGTGCGAAAGGTTGCCTGTTTACATTTGTCCATCATGCTGAGAAAAATTAGCCTTGCTCCCCTACTGCTGTCCTTCATCTGGGCACAGGCACAGACTGTACGTCCAGAGGCCGTTCCCGGAACATCCTATCCAGAACTTCACGAGCAGCTTGATGCCTACTACGCTGAAGGCCACAGACAGCGCGGGGGAGGATGGAAACATTTCAAACGCTGGGAGTGGTTTGTTGGTCAGCGGGTGGGTGAAAGCGGTAAGATGCCTAATGGGGAATTCCTTCTCCGCGAGATAGACCGGGTAAAGATGCAGCGCAGCTACCGGAGCGGTGGCGATTGGCAGATCATCGGGCCTCAGAAGGGGCCCTACGCCATCATAGGCTACCCTGCCGATGGTATAGGCCGCATCACGGCACTGGCATTTCACCCGCTGGACACGAACATCATCTGGGCCGGTGCGCCATCAGGTGGACTATGGCGAACCCTCGACAATGGTGACAACTGGGAGAACATGACGCCAGACATGCCCAATCTGGGAGTAGGAGACCTGGTCATTCACCCGAATCATCCCGACACCATGTATCTGGCCAGCGGTGACGGCAGCGTCAGCGACACCTACAGCTATGGTCTGCTGCGCAGCGCGGACGGGGGTGTGAGCTGGGAATCCACAGGTCTTACCTACAACATCCCTGACGGTATCAATTTCCGCAGAGTCGCCCTTGACCCGTTGCGTCCACACATCCTGTTGGCCGCCACAAGTGACGGACTTAAGCGCTCGGTGGATGCGGGCCAGACCTTCGAGACCGTTGAGCTGGGACATTTCACCGACATCCAATGGCAACATGGCCAGAGCGACACTGTGGTCGCATCGACCTTCAGCTGGACCGGTGGCGCACGTGTGATGCACAGCACGGACGGAGGCATCACTTGGCAGATGTCGCAAGGGCTGCCTCCCACGGATGTGGAGCGCATCAAGGTGAGAAGCAGTCCAGCCGCACCACGTAGGGTCTATGCGCTGTGCAGCAACACGCAGTCTGGCTTCAAGGGTCTGTGGCGCAGCGAGGACGGAGGCATGAACTTTCAGCCCATGGCATCGTCACCCAACATTTTCGACTGGTCGCTCGCTGGCGATGAGAGCGATGGGGCCTCATGGTATGCGATGGACATTGCTGTGAGCAACACTGACCCTGACCATCTGGTGGCGGGCAGTGTGAGCCTTTGGCAGAGCACGAATGGCGGAGAGACCTTCGTGCCGTTCTCGCACTGGAACGGTGCAAGTGCTCCCTACTCCCATGCCGACCATCATCGGCTTACCTTTCATCCGGTGACCAACCGGTTCTTCACGGCCAATGACGGTGGGGTTTTCAGGAAGGCATGGAATTTCAATGGCTTCAACCTTCTGAGCGAGGGTATGAGCATCACTCAGTTCTACAAGATGGCCCATGGCGCACAAGATGCCCAACTGCTATTGGCAGGGGCACAGGACAACGGCACCATGCGGCTGCGCAACGGACTTTGGACCATCGTATTCGGTGGTGACGGCATGCAGACCCTCATCCACCCGGAGGATGGCAACATCATGTTCTGCACCACCCAGAACGGGTCGCTCTACCGTTCTGATGATGCAGGATTCAACTTCACCTCCAATCTGAGCCCGGACGGCATGGAGGGGCAATGGGTGGTGCCCTTTGTCATTGAGCCGCAGGGTGGCACCGTGATGTACGGTGGATGGAACAACAAGGTCTATCGCAGCGATGACCTTGGGAATGGTTGGTTCGAGTTCTCACCAAATCTTGTAGGGGGCCATGTGACCGCTATGGCCATATCCCCTCAGGATAACGAATGGATGTATGTGACCACAGCGGGCAGGGTATACAGGACCACGGACTTGGGCAGCTCGTGGAGCCTGATCTCGTCCGGCCTGCCAGGCGGCATCTCGCTGACGGGTCTGGCCGTCCATCCGTACAACAAGGAGGAGGTCTGGATCACCGTCTCCGGCTACACGGACGGCAGGAAGGTGTTCCGCAGCAGGGATTCGGGCAATTCATGGCAGAACATGAGCACCGGCCTGCCCAACCTACCGGCCAACTGCATCGCCATTGAGAAGAGCGCGGTGAACGGGGTGTATGTGGGCACCGATGCCGGAGTCTATTACTGGGAGGAAGGCATGGATGCCTGGGAGCCCTACATGAACGGCCTGCCCAATGTCATCGTTACCGACATGCACATTCACGAAGGGGAAGAGCTGCTGCGCATCGCCACTTACGGACGTGGCATCTGGGAATCGCCTCTGATGAATGGACTGAACATCGGGGTGAACGAGGCAACGCGCGATGAGGCCCGCATCCACCCGGTGCCATCGTCAGATGCCATCACCATCGTATCCGACCGGCTGACGGGCGGGCACAAGGTGCAGATACTGGACGCCTTCGGCCGACAGGTCTCTACTTTCAGTGCCAACGGCCAGCAGCACACCCTCAGCGTGGCATCGCTGCCGGCCGGCATGTATTATCTGCGGTCGGTGGAGGACGGACGCGTTTTCGGACGGTTTATCGTACAGTAGCACATCCTCCGTGTTTCTGCGTTAGGTCAGGTTTCCTGTGCGGGGATATGCCGCAGTGGGAAACGCTATACTTGTTGACCCCGTGACCCGCCCTGTCAGATGCGTCCACTGTGCATCCTATTCCTACTGCTGTGCTGCGCTACGGGCGCAGTGGCTCAGGAATGGAACAACCTCCGCAGCCGACAGCTCATCATCGACTCGGACACTATTTCCATCGACACGCTGAGTGTCATTCCAGAGAGCTTCAGGCTGAAAATGCAGGATGGTGCCCCAGTGCCAGACAGTCTGTTCTGCCTCGAATGGTTCTCTGGCAGGCTCATCGCCACGCCAGCACTGCGCGGACAGACGCTTACTGCCAACTATCGGGTCTTCTCCCTGCTCTTCTCTCAAAGGACGTTCAATAAGGACCCCGCCCTCATCACATCGAAGGTCAATGAACCAATCAATCCATTCTCCTACACGGTGAAGAAACGGAGCGTGGATGAGCTCTTCGACCTTGGCACTCTGAATAAGAGCGGGTCCATATCGCGCGGCATTCAGGTGGGAAACAATCAGGACCTCGGTGTCACATCGAGCCTCAACCTGAACCTGACAGGGCAGATCACCCCGCAGATCGGCATCCGGGCGGTGATCACGGACAACAACATCCCGTTCCAGCCCGAAGGCAACACCCAGCAGTTGCAGGATTTCGACCAGATATACATCCAACTCTTCACGGACAAGACGGAGCTGACCGCTGGTGATTTCCGCATAGACCGTCCGCCCAGCTATTTCATGAACTTCCTGAAACGCGCACAGGGCCTGCGCATCAAACACCGTTTTGACATCCGCAAGAAACGCGTCACAGACCCCCATCCGGGTTTCTTTGAGGTGGACGGCAGCGGGGCGCTTTCCAAGGGAAAATTCAGCCGGCAGATATTCAATGGTGTGGAAGGCAATCAGGGCCCCTACCTGCTGCGCGGTGCGGAGAACGAGCCCTTCATCGTCATCATCGCGGGCACAGAGATGGTCTACATAGATGGAAAACTGCTGACACGCGGGCAGGAGAACGACTACATCATCAACTACAACACGGCCGAGATCACCTTCACCTCCAAGCGGCTCATCAGCAAGGATTCGCGCATCGTGGTCGAATTCCAATACTCTGAGCGCAACTACTCGCGATCGCTATTCCATGCTGGGCTCAACTACGAGAAGAACAAGGTGAAGGTGCGCTTCAACCTATACTCGGAGCAGGACAGCAAGAATCCGGTGTCCAACATCAACATCAACGAGGAGCAGTTCCGCTTGCTCGATTCCATAGGCGATAACCTCGATCTGGCCATACTGCCCTCGGCAGATTCGGTAGGCTATACCAACGATCAGGTGCGCTACCGAAAGACCGACACCACCGTGACGGTGATGGGCGTTCCGGCCTTTTTCGAGGAGGTATTCACGCAGAGCTTCGACCCGGCCACCGCCTTCTATCAGGTGGTGTTCTCAGATGTGGGCCTTGGCAATGGCGACTATGTGCAGGTGACAAGCACGGCCAACGGACGCGTGTATCAATGGGTGAGGCCCGATTCGCTCACAGGCGCTCGGCAGGGCCGCTATCTGCCCATCCAGAAACTCATCACCCCCAAGCAGAGCCAGCTTTTCACGCTCGGTGCCGAATATCTGGTGGGCAAGAACGGCAAGGCCACGGTGGAAGGTGCGCTGTCGAACACCGACCTCAACCGCTTTTCGAGCGTGGACAACGAGGACAATCTGGGTTATGGGGTGAAGGTGCGCTACGAACACCGCGTTCCGCTCGATGGCAAGGGCGATTCGGCCAAATGGGCGTTGAAGACGGCCGTGGACTTTGAGCACGTGAGCGAGACCTTCCGCCCCGTGGAGCGCTTCCGTACTGTTGAATTCGAGCGCGACTGGAACCTGCAGCAGAGTGCCACCCCCGTGGCACAATACATCTCATCGGCCACGGTGGGCCTCGTGCGAAGGAATGTGGGCGAACTGGCCTACACCTTCCGTTCGTTCATCAATCAGAGTGTTTTCAATGCCAACCAGCACGCCATTGATTCCAAACTGGACCACAAGGGATTCAGCATGCGTTTCACCGGCAGCTATATCAGTTCAGATGGCGAGGTGACCGACAACCGTTTCGGGCGTTTCATTCTCGATGCGGAGCAGAAGTTCAAATGGTTCGTCATCGGTGGGCAGAACCAGTTTGAGGACAACCGGTTCAAGGCCAGCGGCACCGATTCGCTCCTTGCGGCAAGCTACATGTGGAACGATGCCAAGATCTACATCAAGAGCCCGGCCACGTGGAAGAACTCCTACTCCCTCTTCTACCAACGGAGAGACGATATGCTGCCCAAACTGAACGAACTGGCCTACAGCAGTGTGGGCGAGAGTTTCGGGCTGAGCGGTGTGCTGGGTAAGAATCCGAACAGCGTTCTCAAAGGCACCATCACCTATCGCAGATTGGAGATCAAGGACAGCGACCTGAGCAATCAGCAGCCAGATAACACGCTCATCAACCGCTTGGAGTACTATCTGTCGGTGCTCAAGGGCACCATCACCAGCAACACATTCTACGAAGTGGGATCGGGTCTGGAGAGCCGTAAGGAGTTCGTCTATCTGGAAGTGGTGCCCGGACAGGGTGCTTTCAATTGGATAGACCAGAACGGCAACGGTATCAAGGAACTGGATGAATACGTGCCGGCCATCTATCAGGACACGGCCAAATACATCCGCGTGTTCATACCCACAGACGATTTTCAGAAGGTGTACACCACGCAGTTCAGCGAGGCCATCAACATCAACCCTCGGGTGCTGTGGGCCAACAAGAAAGGCATGCTCAAGTTCCTCTCGCGCCTCAGCAACCAGTTCGTTTACAGCATGGACCGCAGGATACAGCGCACCGACCTGCTTCAGGCCTTCGACCCATTCTTCAGCTCGGTGGCCGACACATCGCTGGTCACGCTCACCAGCAGTTTCCGCAACACGTTCTTCTTCAACCGTAGCAGCTCGAAGGTGGGTGGCGACTACACTTTTCAGGACACCCGCACCAAGACCTCGCTGGCCAACGGGTTCGAGACGCGCACCCGCAGCTCGCACAATCTCAAATCGCGCTGGAACATCAGCAAGAGTTTCACCTTCAACATGGAGTATGAACCGGGAAGAAAGACGGCCATCTCCGACTTCTTCAACAGCAACAACTACGAGATAGACTACTATTTCCTCGAACCGCAGCTGGTCTATCAGCTGGGCACCAAGTTCAGGGTGCGGGGATCGTTCCGCTACACCGAGCGGATCAATGCATTGGCCGAAGGGCTGGGACAGGCGGCATTCCTGCGCGATGCGGGCATCGAGGCCAAATACAACATCCTGCAACGGGGAAGTGTGAATGCCACGTTCAACTTCATCAGCATCACCTACAACGGCCTCGAAGGCACCACGGTCGAGTTCGAGATGCTGGACGGCCTGAAGAATGGCGCCAACTACACGTGGGGCGTGCTCTTCCAGACCAAGTTGGGCAAGAACATGCAGCTCAACCTGCAGTACAATGGCCGCAAGAGCGGTGACAATGATGCCATCCACACGGGCAATGTGCAAGTGAGGGCGTTTTTCTGAAGATGGGGAAAATGGGAATGGAGAAAATGGAAAATGGTGGAATCTGGCCCGCAGCCACCGGCCCATATCCATCATAGGCATTCAGACTACCGCCAGCACTTTGTACACTACCCCATTCATCCTCACCTCATCGCCAACCGTCTTTCCGAGGAACTGTGCCGCTATCGGGGCCTTTACCGATAGCACGAAGCAGGGCGCTCCCTCCCACTCCACCTTGCCCAATCCCGTGGCGATATAGAATACCCCCCCGTCTGTGATGATCATGGCGCCCAGTCCGGCTCTTGAACAGCTCACCGATGGGTCTATCCGCTCCAGATCAGAGACCAGCATCTGCGCCTCGGCCAGTTGCCGCTGCAGTTTCTCCAGTTCCAGATGCATCATGGCGCGGCCGGTCTCATGCTTATCGCCAGCGGTGCTCTTCCCTTCCGATGCGGTCGATTGCTGCGCGGAATCAATCTCCGCCTTCAACAGCCTCTCCTTCCCCTTCGCCACGGCCAGACAGTGCTTCAGCAACCGCTCCTTCACAGACATATCCATTTTCTCCATTCCCATTTTCCTGAATCTACCCGACTTTCTGCTCCAACCAACGATTGTAATTGACCAGTTCTGCATCCTGCTCTTCCATGGATACGCCCGTGGTGAAGCTGTCCAATTGCCTGCGCATAGCTGTGTCGCGGGGCGAGATGGCCTTGAGGAACAGTTTTTCGATGATGATGAGCAGCTCGGCCTCGCGCACGTTCTCCCCTTTCGAAAGCTGGTCGGCAAACTCCTGCCGAACCTGCCGCAGCCGCTGCTCCAAAAAATCGCCATCGGCCAATTCTATCCGAATCATGATTTCCAGTACTGCGATGCGCAGCCGCAGCCCCACGGCCGTGTGGGCATACCGCTCGTGGTGATAGAGCTGGTTGAGCCTGCGCACCGCCAGCCTATGCTCGCCCTTGTCGAAATAGAAGATGGCCAGATTCAGATGCACGAAAATGAGGTAATACTCGGTGTCCTTCAGTTTCGGATGATTCTCCAGTTCCAACAGCAAAGCGATGGCCTTGTCGAGGTCGGTCTTCGTGTAGTTGATCACCAGCGAGTTGTAGTAGAAGAACAGGAATCGGTCGTAGTGCGACCGGTCGAACTCCTCCATGGCGGCATGCAGACGCTCGGCCCATTGCAGCGATTCCTTCACCTTCCCGTTCTTGAAAAGCGCGTTGACGATGTACGTCAGCATCTGCAACTTGGTCTGATGGTTGGCCCGGTTGAAGAGCTTCTCGCTGTCGAATTGCGCGTAGGTCTTCAGAAGGTAATCCTCCAGGTTCGGATAGTCATGCTGCTGCAGCAGCACCTGACTCACAGCCTGATACATCTTGAACCGCAATTGCGTTCCCTGCCGCACCCGCTCGTCTGACGAGAGCCTTTCCACCGTATCGAAGAGCATGTCCACCACGGGATTGTCCACCGGAGAGAAGTTCTGGGTCACCTTCAGTCGGTATTTCACCGTGGCGAGGATATCGTCCATCTGCCTGAGGATGCGCAGCTGCTCCCCGTTCTCCCTCCGTTTGACGATGTACGTCTCGGGATCAATCGTTACCACCTCCTGCGAGAGTCGGATGAACTCCGTGTAAATGAGGTCGAGCAGTTCGTGACTCTCCAGCGCATCGGCCTTGCGCTCGGCCTTGCGCAGATAATGCTCGGCCAAGGAGTAGGCATTCCTGGACTGGTAGTGTCTTGCCAACAAGAGATAGTGCAGCACCTGTGAGGTATCTTCACTATCAATATGCTGCAACAGCAGGCTTTTGCCCAACTCGGTCTTGAGGCGGTTCTTGAGGCGATAATAGGCGTTGCGGTTGCCGTCAGGGTATAATGCGGCTATTGTCTCCTCCTCATGGAAGCGGTCGCCCGCATCCTTCATCCGGTCGAAGAGGTCGATGTCCTTCCGAGGTCCCTTCACATCCATGCGCAAGGCATACATGCGGAAGAACCGCAACTCCTCTTTGCCCATTCGGGCTATCATCTGCTCAAGAACGTCCATCGATCGGGATTTGAATGCGTAAGAATTCCGAAAAGTACGTCACACCTTCATGGATGTCCCTTCTACCTTTGACCAAAATGATTGCCATGAGGAACCATCGTCAACTCTCCATCACTGCTCTGGCCATGTGGGTCTGCATGCTTTGCTCGGCCCAGAGTAAGGCTCAGAACACATACTTCCTGAACGTGGACACGGTGCTGGGCTTCCCAGACACCATTTACGATGGGCAGACCATCAGCTTCACCATGCTGTTCACCAATCAGAGCGCATTGGGGTTTCAAGGGAACATCGAAACGGTCTTGTCCTTCCCTGTACCACAGACCACTATCACCGCAGATTCGAGCGTGATGAATGCCAACTTCGTGGCGTCACAGGCTCAGGAAACTGTTATAGTAACCCACTTTTTCACCTCCAACGATGACCATCTCGCCATAGGGGACAATGTGGTGGTGGTTTGGCCGCGTATCACTTTTGGGCCTACCGTACCTCCACAGGAGGCCTTGAATCCTAAGATTGTGACTTTCTATCTCGCGCCCCCACTGAGCGCACCGGCACAGTTCCGGGAGGGGTCGGAATCATTGGGGCTCTACCCCAATCCTACCGAGGGCGATGTAAGATGGAAGGTTCCTGCCGGAGAGCGCGTGGTGCAGGTGGTCATGACCGACATCTCGGGCCGACAAGTAATCCTGACACCCAAGAGTGAGTGCACGTTGTCGACCCAGGATGTGCCCAGCGGACTGTACAGCATCACCGCACTTTGTGCGTCAGGGAAGGTGTACCGCGGCCGGTTGATGGTGAGGTGAACCTTGTGCGGGCCTCGGCTGTTGTGGCAACCTAACTTTGCTGCAAACACGCTACACATCATGTCCTTCGCGCCCTACTGCAACAGCCTCACCGAATACAGCCGTTTCCGCACCCGGGAGGTGAACATCGGTGGATTGAAACTGGGAGGCACCAATCCTATCCGGGTGCAGAGCATGACCACCACCGACACGATGGACACCGAGGCCACCGTGGCGCAGAGCATCCGCATGATAAAGGCCGGATGCGAACTGGTGCGCATCACCGCTCCCAGCGTCAACGAGGCCCACAACCTCGCCAGCATCAAGGCAGAACTGCGCAAACGCGGCTACGACACGCCCATCTGTGCCGACATCCATTTCACGCCCAACGCTGCCGAGGTGGCCGCCCGCATTGTGGAGAAGGTGCGTGTGAACCCCGGCAACTATGCCGATAAGAAGAAGTTCGAAGAGATCGACTACACCGATGCCTCCTACGCCTTGGAGCTGGAGCGCATCAAGGCCCGCTTCCTTCCATTGGTTAAGCTCTGCAAGGAGCACGGCACGGCCATGCGCATCGGCACCAACCACGGCTCGCTCTCCGACCGCATCATGAGCCGCTATGGCGATACCGCCCTCGGCATGGTCGAATCGGCCATGGAATTCCTGCGCATCTGCCGCGAGGAGGATTTCCACGAGATCGTGCTCTCCATGAAATCGAGCAACACGCAGGTGATGGTGGAAGCCTACCGCCTGCTCGTGTCCAAGATGATTGCTGAGAATATGGACTATCCGCTCCACCTCGGTGTGACCGAAGCGGGCGAAGGCGAGGACGGCCGCATCAAATCCGCTGTGGGTATTGGCACTCTCTTAGAGGATGGACTAGGCGACACTGTACGTGTTTCCCTCACCGAAGACCCCGAATTTGAGATTCCTGTGGCGAAGGCCTTGGTAGAGCGTTACGCCACCGACCGTAAAGGCGATTGGGCCATCCCTGCCATTGGTAGCATCCCAATAAATCCCTTTGAACACAGCCGCAGAAAGACCCGCGAGGTGCTGAACATCGGTGGCAGCAATGTGCCCCGCGTCATGGCCGACCTAAGCGCACGGGAGAACATCACCCCCGCTTCGTTCTTTGCCCTCGGCTATCATTACTCCGTTCCGTTGGATAAATGGAACCTCACCGATCAGGCCTGCGACTTCGTCTATCTGGGTGACCGCATTGCAGACTTTGAGATTCCCGGCACCCTCGGCATCTTCTACAACCTAAAGACGTGGAGAAGCGAAGGCCATCGCCCCCGCAGATACCCGCATCTGCAACCCAAGGAATATCTGGAAGAAAGCGACCTGCATCCCGACCTCAACTTGGTCTATTGCACGTTGTCTGACCTCACCGACACCCTCATCACCAAGCTGAAGGCCGACTCCACAGCAGTGCTCCTCATCGACACGTGGCATCCACACGGCATGGCCGAGCAGCGCAGGCTGTTCTTCCGACTGATGGAGCATGACTGTGATGTCCCCGTCATCATCGGCCGTTATTATGAAGCCCTCAGCGAAGAGCGGTTACAGCTCTTCAGCGCTACCGATATGGGCGCATTGCTCATTGATGGTCTGGGCGATGGCGTCTTCATCTCAGCCGTGAACTGCGGCAGCGACAAATTGCTCAACAGCACCGCCTTCGGCATATTGCAAGCCGCTCGCATGCGCATCTCCAAGACGGAGTACATCAGTTGTCCCAGCTGTGGCCGTACGCTCTTCGACCTTCAGGAGACCACCGCCATGATCCGCAGCCGCACCCAGCATCTCAAAGGCATCAAGATCGGCATCATGGGCTGCATCGTCAACGGTCCGGGCGAAATGGCCGATGCCGACTATGGGTATGTGGGCGTGGGGAAAGGCAAGATCACGCTCTACAAAGGCCGCGAGGTGGTCAAGAAGAGCATCCCGTCAGAACACGCCTTAGATGAGCTCATCGACCTCATCCGCCAGCACGGAGATTGGGTGGAGCCGATGCAACACTCTTAAAAAGTTGAAAAAAAGGGCCGATGGAACAAATCCATCGGCCCTTTCTGCATTGCTCCTCCAACAAGAAATTAAGCAATCGTCCAAGTGTTCCGTCCGCTCAGCAACTTGTCCAGGTCGCCTGCTCCGAATGCCTCTTTGGCGCGGTTCACCTGCGCATTGATGAGGTCATCATGCGTGGCACGCTGCGCTTGATAGAACACTCCGAACGGACGTGGGAAGTTGCCCTCCACGGTCGGGTCACCAAAGAAGCGGGCGAGAATGTTGGCCTTCACGCGGTCGCGGTCATCATGGATCCACAGGTCGTTGGCGCTCACTTCTGATGTGGCCACCTTGCGTGGTGTCAGCCCATCGAAAACAATGCCCCATTCTCGCTGCGGCCCATAGATCAGAGGCTTGCCTTGTTCTACAAACAGCGTCTGCTCCAACTTGGTGTCCTTGTCCGTCATTCCGAAGAAAGCACCATCGTTGAACACGTTGCAGTTCTGGTAGATCTCAACTAAAGACGCGCCCTTATGGTCGTTCGCCACTTTCAGCACATCGCGCAAATGCTTCGGGTCACGATCCATGGTGCGGGCAAAGAAGGTGGCCTCTGCACCCAACGCCAATGCGGCAGGGTTGAACGGATGGTCCAACGAGCCCATAGGCGTGCTCTTGGTAAGCTTGCCCTCTTCTGAGGTTGGCGAATACTGGCCTTTCGTCAATCCATAGATCTGGTTATTGAACAGCAGAATGTTCGTGTCGAAGTTCCTGCGCAACATGTGAATGAGGTGATTGCCCCCAATGGACATCGAGTCGCCATCGCCTGTGATGATCCACACGCTCAGCTCGGGACGCACAGCCTTCAGCCCGCTCACCACGCTCGGAGCGCGGCCGTGGATGCTGTGCATTCCGTAGGTGTTCATGTAATACGGGAACCGGCTCGAACACCCGATACCGGACACGAACACGATCTCTTCGCGTTTCAGGCCCAGTTCGGGAATCACGTTCTGTACTTGTTTCAGGATGGAATAGTCTCCGCATCCTGGGCACCAGCGAACCTCCTGGTCGGTCTCAAGCTGCTTGGATGTCAATGGTGATGATAGTGTCTCCTGCATGGTCTTTTCCTGTATTGAGCGCTGTTTACAGCAATTCCAGCACCTTGTTCTTCACCTCGTTCTTGGTGAACGGCATTCCCTGCACCTTGTTCAGCCCGATAGCAGGAACAAGGAATTCGGCACGGATAAGCATCCGCAATTGGCCCATGTTCATTTCTGGAATGAGCACTTTCTCAAAACCCTTCATCACCTCTTCCAGATTCTTTGGGAACGGATTGAGGTAGCGCACATGGGCATGCGAAACGGCATGGCCTTCTTCACGCAGCTCCTTCACAGCCGCCTTGATGGCTCCGAATGTCGATCCCCAGCCCAACACAAGCACTTTGCCTGTGGTATCGCCCAATTCAATTTCCTGCAAGGGAATGTTGTCGGCAATGTTGGCCACTTTCTTGGCGCGGGTATGCACCATGTGCTCGTGGTTCTTCGGGTCGTAGCTGATGTTTCCCGTTCCGTCCTCCTTCTCGATGCCGCCCACACGATGTTCCAATCCTGCAACACCCGGAACTGCCCATTTGCGCACCAATGCGGCATTGCGTCTGTAGGGATGGAACGTCCCGTCCACAAGGTCATCGGCCGTGGCGAAGTCACCTTTGAACGAGGGCAGCTCTTCCGCCTTCGGGAATTTCCAAGGCTCAGAACCATTGGCCAAGTAGCCGTCAGAAAGGAAGAACACGGGCGTCATGTGCTGCACCGCGATGCGACACGCCTCAAACGCCATGGTGAAGCAATCGGCTGGCGTGGCAGCAGCAACCACGGCCACAGGCGCCTCGCCATTGCGGCCCATCATGGCCTGCAACAGGTCGGATTGCTCCGTTTTCGTAGGAAGTCCTGTGGATGGTCCACCGCGCTGCACATTCACAATAACCAATGGCAATTCGAGCATAAGCGCCAATCCGATGGCCTCGCCTTTGAGCGCGATGCCCGGCCCGCTGCTGGCCGTAATACCCAGCGCACCCCCGAACGATGCACCGATGGCTGCACTGATGGCCGCAATCTCGTCCTCTGCCTGAAAGGTCTTTACATTGAAATTCTTGTGACGTGCCAGCTCGTGCAGGATGTCTGAGGCTGGCGTGATCGGATAACTGCCGTAGAAGACCTCCAACCCAGAGCGACTGCCTGCTGCAATGAGTCCGAGCGCAGCAGCGATGTTACCAGTGATATTTCGGTAAGTGCCCTTCTGCATCGGGGCCTTATCCACACTGAAGCGTGAGGTAGGCGCCTCGATGGTGTCGCCATAGTTATAGCCCGCCTGCAGCACCTGCGTGTTGAAACCAATGAGTTCGGGCTTCTTCTTGAATTTCTCCTTGAGGAAATCGATGGTGTGGTCGAGCGAACGGTCGTACATCCATAGCACGAAACCGAGCACGAACATGTTCTTACTTCGGTCGATGTCGCGCGTGCTGAGACCACTGTCCTTGAGACATTCGCGGGTCAGCTTCGTCACGTCTATCGGATAGACCGTGTAGCCATTGAGGGTTCCATCCTCCAACGGATTCGCCCCTTCCGGATACTTTGCCAAACGAAGGTTCTTGGCATCGAAACCATCGGTGTTGAGGATGACAATGCCCCCTTTCTTCAAAAGCCGCAGGTTCGCCTTGAGGCCTGCTGCGTTCATCACAACGAGCGCATCGCACTCATCGCCCGGAGTGAAAATCTCCACACTGCCGAAATGCAATTGAAAACCCGAGACCCCGGCCAGTGTGCCCTGTGGGGCGCGTATCTCAGCAGGAAAATTCGGGAAAGTGCTCAGGTCGTTGCCGAACAGCGCATTGGTGTCTGTGAACTGGGTTCCGGTAAGCTGGATACCGTCTCCGGAGTCACCTGCGAACAGGATGGTGATCTCCTTGGCCTTCTCTATCGTATGGGACATTGATCCGTTGAAAATGGCTGCAAAAGTAGTTTCATATCAGAGGCATGGAACGGGCCTCACTGGACGCGCGGGGGACAATTCGGACGAGGTTCGGAGCAGCTTTCCGCCTTTGAACAGGATTCACAGACCCTCATATGCCTGCACAGCCACAATCTCGGGGGCCGCACGCCTCACGGCCTCTTCCACCCCGCCTTTGAGCGTCATCTCGCGCATCTGACAATCGCGGCAGGAGCCGATGAGCTGCACACGGGCCACCATGTCCTCTGTGATGTCCACCAGTCGCATATCACCACCATCCGCCTCGAAGAACGGACGCATGGTCGTAATTGCCGCCTCCACCTTGGAAATGAGCTGAGGGTCGTTATGCACAGTGGTCATGGTCATGCGGATGGGGTCACAAGTCGTTGCGTGGGAGGCAGGCTCACATTGCGCTGTTCCACCTGTTCCACCACATTCTTTGTCATCTCACGGAAAGCATTGGCAGCTGGCGTGCTGCCCTGCAGAATGGCCGGACGGCCCGCATCGCCCGCCTCGCGGATGCTCTGCACCAGCGGTATTTGACCCAACAGCGGCACATTCATCTGCTCGGCCAGTCCTTTCGTCCCTTCCTTCCCGAAGATGTAATAGCGGTTGTTCGGCAGTTCTGCGGGAGTGAACCACGCCATGTTCTCCACCAATCCCAGCACAGGAACATTGATACTTGGCAGTTGGAACATCGCTACGCCCTTTCGAGCATCTGCGAGAGCAATCTCCTGCGGGGTGCTCACCACTACCACACCAGTGATCTGCACCGCCTGAACAAGTGTGAGGTGGATATCGCCCGTGCCAGGGGGCAGATCGAGCACCATATAATCGAGGTCTCCCCACCAAGCGTCAGCGAACAGCTGGTTGATGGCTTTGGTGGCCATCGGGCCACGCCAGACGATGGCCTGGTTAGAATCGGCAAAGAATCCGATGCTCAACAGCTTCACTCCATGGCTTTCCACAGGAATGATGTACTGCTTGCCATCAATGACCTCTCCTTTGGGCCTCTCATGCACCACATCGAACATGATGGGCATAGAAGGACCGTAGATGTCGGTATCCACCAGACCCACCTTGTAGCCCAGTTCGGCCAGGCCGAGGGCCAGATTGGCTGTAACGGTGCTCTTGCCCACACCACCCTTGCCCGATGCCACAGCGATGATGTTCTTCACACCACGCATCGACTCTGGACCCTTGGCGGTCTGCTCAGGGGCTTTAGCCGTGATGTTGACCTTGAGTCTCACCTCGCTGCCGAATGCCTTGGCAATGGCAGCCTGCACCTGTTCTTCCAAGCGCTTTCGCACATGGAGCGCTGGGTTGCGGATCTCAAGGTCGATGTCGACCTCGTTGCCAAACACCTGAATATTCTTCAGCTCACCGCTGTGGGTCAGCATCACGCTGCCTGCGGGTGACGGCACCTGCGAAAGGGCCTTTTCTATGGATTCCTTATTTAGACTCATTCTAAACGCCAAAAGTAGTCAGTACACCCACATCGGGAAACCTGACAGGTCAAGTTTCAGCACGAACTTCACCTCCCCGACTTTTTGCCTATCCTTGAATCCGATTAAAAGGAGTGAATATGATGAAAGCAATGATGACCGTTGGAATTCTGGCCACCGCTGGATTCGGCATGATGAGTCTGCTGCCGGCAGAAATGCCGGTCTCGGGTGATACGCCAGTTGCAGAACTGCTGATCTCTTTGGGAGATGCCCCGCAGAAGCATTTCATACAGGATGTTGACCCGAAAAAGGTGGCCATGGGCGAAGAGATCGTGCTGAAGGGCAACACCACTCTCGCGGATGGCACTCGGAGCAAGAAGGTCTCCGAGTTCTTCGTCTGCACGGACTGCCACAACATCGGCCCAGAGGCTCCTAACGCGCTGGAGAACGACCCCGATGTGCGGCTGCGATTCGCTATGGAGAAGAACATTCCCTACCTGCCCGGCTCCACTTTCTGGGGCATGGTGAACAGAACGGGCTGGTTCAATGGTGACCATATCAAGAAATATGGTGACCTGGTGAAACCTGCCAACCACGACCTCCACAACGCTGTGCAACTCTGCTCACGCGAATGTTCCTCGGGCCGCTATCTGGAGGAATGGGAACTGGAGGCCGTGATGCATTACATCACCACGCTGCAGTTGAAGGTGAGCGACCTTGCCCTCTCGGCCGATGAGCTGGGCACGATAAAGTCCGGTGCCGACAAGGCAGCAGCTATCGCCCTTATCAAGTCGAAATATCTGGATGCAGTGCCTGCCACCTTCCTCGACCCATTGCCGTTGGAAACCCGCGCTATGGGCGCTAAAGGGGATGTGACCAAGGGCAAGTTCATCTACGAGAAAAGCTGCATGCACTGTCACAAGGAGAACGGTGTGACAAAAACCATATTCGGCACTGAGAAAGGACAGAAGGATGCTACTTGGCTCATGAGCTATCTGCCGAAGAACAATGGTGGCTCCATCTACTGGATCTGCCGTAAGGGCACACCCCCGAAGAGCCGAACTCCGCAGTATATGCCCATCTATTCCAATGAAAAACTGACTGACAGTCAGATTGAGGATCTTGTGGCCTATGTGAAACAGATGGCAGGTCAATAAGTCTGTTCAAGGCAACATCAAGTGCATGTCCGCGTCCTTTGCATATCATTATCCTCAGATTCAGTGAATTTCCAGCATTCATGTCCATTCTGACCAGATATTCATTGCTGATGCTTCTGGTGGCCTATGTGGCGTCACCATTCTACTCACGCGGACAGTCTCCCACGTGCGACATCGCACAGATAACCGCCACGTTCACAGGTGCTGGTTATGTGCCCCTTGCGGTGCAGGGACAGCCTTGCAGCATGTACTTTGTCAATCCTGCCTCGCAGTCGGCAGGGGCAGCACAGGCTGCTGCGGCTGCATTGGGTGCCAACCTGGTGGTGATGAACGATGCTGCGGAGAATGCAGCCGTGGCAGCAGCCTTGGCTGCAAGCCCTTACAACGGCAACACCATCTGGATCGGATACCAACGTGTGGGGGCAGGGCAGAACCTGTGGTATGCCAGCGATGGCACCACAGGTAATTTCCCTCCGAACAATGCCGACCCGAACATCTACCAGAACTGGGCCGGTGGTGAGCCCAACAACAGCGGCTATCAGAACACAGGAACTTTCGGCAGTTGTGACTATCAGTGTCAGAATGGAGAACAGTGCGTGCAGATCTACTCCAATGCCCAATGGAATGACCTTGCCTGCGACAACAACAGTCGGTCGGTCATCGAGGTGAACCTGTGTCCGGAGATCACCATCACTTTGAGCGCCAACAACGTCTGTGCGGGGACTCCCGTTACCCTTTCTGCCACCACAGTTCTCGGATCGACCCCTTATGGCTACACCTGGGACACAGGCCAGACCGGGGCCAACATCTCAGTCACTCCTGCTCAGACGACCGCCTACACAGCCACCGTCACCGACCGGTATTCCTGCTCCGCGAGCGAGACGACCACGGTGACCACCCTGTCATCAGCCACCTCCACCTTCACGGCCGATGCCAATGCCTGCGTCAACGTGCCTGCCACTGTGACCTACACCGGCTCAGGACTTCCAGGATCCACCTACGCGTGGAATTTTGACGGAGGGGTGCCTGTGAATGGAAGCGGACAGGGACCTTATCAGGTGGGTTGGGCCACTCCCGGGGTGAAGAATGTGACGCTACAGGTTACGGAGAATGGTTGTGTTTCGACCGTGACCACAGTTCAGATAAACATTGAGGCCAATCCCGTGGCGGATTTCACCTTCACCACAGAATGCGAAGGCGCGGCAACGACCTTCACAAACTCCTCTACGGGAAATTTTGCGGTCAGTGCGTGGGACTTCGGAAGCGGGCCTGTTCTCGCCACCAATACCACCTTCACTTTCCCTTCTTCAGGGACTTTCCCCGTATCCTTGGGAGTTAGCACGGCCAATGGCTGTTTTGGCACCTCCACACAGCAGGTGACCGTCCATCCGCAGCCCGTGGCAGCCTTCACAGCACCGAACGTTTGCCTTGGGGCCAGCACCACCTTCGCAAATGGGACCACTATCGGAGGTGGTGGCTCCATCTCCACCTACGCATGGGATTTCGGAGACAACACCGGAACAGCCGCCCAGGCCAGCCCCATCTACACCTATACCAGCGCCAATTCCTTCAACGTATCGCTGACGGTGACAAGCGATCAGGGCTGCACAGACAACGCGACCCAAGCGGTAATCGTAGGTGTGAACCCCGTTGCAGATTTCACCGTGATGAATGCCTGTGCTGGAAGTGCTGTCGAGTTCTTGGACGCCAGCACCGTGGCGGCAGGCAACCTCACGGGATGGAGCTGGAACTTCGGTGATAATTCCACGTCCACTCTTCAGAACCCGATGCACACCTACGCTTCTGCGGGGACCTACACAGTCACGTTGACGGCAAGCTCTGGGAGCTGCACCGATGTCTTCACAGGTCAGGCGGTGGTGTATCCGAACCCCGCAGCCAATTTCACGACCTCGAATGTCTGTCTGGGAGATGTGGCCACGTTCACCGACAACTCCACCGTGACCGGATCCACTATCGCACAGTGGGCATGGAACTTCGGTGGGGCAGGCAATTCGGTGCTACAATCGCCCACATTCACATTTGCGAACCCGGGCACCTACACCGTCACACTCGGAGTGATCACGACCGACCTCTGCGCTGCGACCTTCTCTCAACCGATTACAATCCATCCGCTTCCCGTTCCGGCCTTCACTGCGCCTCCGGTCTGTTTGGGTGCGGCAACCACGTTCACAAATCAGAGCACGGTCGCTTCCGGACTCATTGTAGGAAGTGCATGGGATTTCGGTGACAACACCGGTACATCGGTGACCACCTCCCCAACGTACACGTACACTGCTGCCGGCACCTATCCTGTTACCCTTGGTGTCGCAACTGCATTCGGTTGTTTGGCCATTACCACGCAGAATGTGACCGTCAATCCATTACCGGTGATCACTGCCTCGCATACGGACATTCTCTGTGCCGGGCAGACCAATGGAACAGCCACGGCCTCGGGCTCGGGTTCGGCCGCTCCGTACGGCTATCTGTGGGACAACGCGCTGCAATCGACCACGGCCACCATCCAGAATCTGGGGCCTGGTCCATATACCGTCACCGTAACCGATGCGTTGGGATGCGTGTCGGATACTACCGTGCTTGTGCAACAGCCATTGCCCATCAATGTGAACATGATCGCTGGCGATGACACCTGTGGGCTTGGTAATGGTGCCATCCAAGCGGTGATGCTGGGTGGCACCGCTCCCTTCGTCTACGTTTGGTCGGCCATCCGCGACTCCCTTTCCATATCGTCTACGCTCGTTCCTCCTTCTGGCTGGAACAGAGGTCTCACACCCGGTGAATACTCCGTGACTGTGACCGATGCAGGTGGCTGCCAGACACAGGGAACTGCCACAGTGGGCGAGATTCCGAGGCCTGTGGCGGTCTTCAGCACACGGAGCAAACCCGAGGAGATGAACGACCCCTCGGTGCAGTTCTTCAATCAGAGCGAGGCTGCGCTCACCTACGAATGGCACTTCGGAGATGGGGAAGTGAGCAGTCAGGAACATCCCAATCATGACTATGACAGCAGCGGTGTTTATCTGGTCATGCTCATCGCCCGGAATGAACCGAGATATGGCTGTACGGACACTGCCTTCCGCTACGTGGAGGTGGATCCCTTATATACATTCTACATACCGAACGCGTTCACTCCTGACGGGGACGGACTGAATGACACGTGGGGTCCATCCGGTGCCAATTTCGAGGTGGAGAGCTACAATGTTCAGGTGTATGACCGCTGGGGCAAACTCGTCTGGCAGACCGACAATCCAGACCGCCAGTGGAACGGGCGCGATCAAGGAAGTCAAGAGCCCGTCCGTCCCGGACTGTATGTTTATCAGTTCATCGTGAAGCAGTTCAACACCTTTGAACCGAAGCGTATCAGCGGAACGGTGACGATTTACAGGAACCGCTGAACGATCAAGCCCAACCTGTCCGCTGCGCCATGCGAAGGCCCACTCTTGCTCAGGTCCTCGACTCCATCCCAAAACGCTTCAGGCCAGAGAAGGCCGGGGATTATCAGGCGGCATTCCATTTCGACCTCGGTGAGGTGAAACGAACCGTGATCATTGCCAACGGGCAGTGCGCTGTGCAACATGGTCTTCAAGGAACCCCGACCTGCGCGGTCCGTGCAAAAGAAGAGGTCTACATCAGCTTGGAACTCGGTGAGCTGAACCCACAGATGGCCCTGATGACAGGCAAGGTGAAGGTGAGCGACCTTTCAGAGATGATGCGCTTCGCGAAGTGTTTCCGGAAATACTCCGCGCAAGCGCCCCTGCGCAGCATCGAACGGCCCACATCCTCGGGTCCTTTGGCCGGCTACCGCATCATCGACCTCACCAAACTGCTGCCCGGACCACTGGCCACTCTCTGGCTGGCACAGCAGGGCGCGGAGGTAATCAAAGTGGAAGACCCCTCCTCTCCCGACCCCGTCCGCGAATATCCACCTTTGAAAGACGGCATCTCTGTGTTCTACGGTGCACTCAATGCGGGTAAACGCAGCCTTGCCATCGACTTCCGCAAACCGGAGGGCAAAGAACTGCTGCTTGAAATGGTGAAAGGGGCAGACGTGGTGATGGAGCAGTTCCGGCCGGGCGTTATGAAAGCCTTCGGGCTCGATTATGATTCGCTCAAGGCGGTGAATCCGAAGATCATTCTCGTCTCCATAACGGGATACGGGCAGACAGGGCCGATGGCCGATTTTCCCGGACACGACATCAACTACCTGAGCTATTCCGGTCTTTTGGACGGACTTCGGGACACGGACGGGAACCCTGTTATCCCAACAGCACAGTTGGCCGATGTGTCAGGTGGGTCCATGATGTCCCTCAACGCAGTGACCACTGCCCTGCTGCATCGCGAGCGCAGTGGCGAGGGACAGCATGTGGATGTTTCCATGACCGGCATGCTGCCCTATCTGAACACCCTCAGATGGGCAGAGGAATACGCCACCAATGGTTATGAAGGTCATCTCTCCGGACGCATGGCCAGTTACAATGTGTATCGCTGCGCAGATGGTCGGCACGTGGCCTTGGGTGCCTTGGAACCCAAATTCTGGAAACGGTTCTGCCAACTGACGGGCCATCCAGAGTGGGAAGGCCGCATCATCGAACAAGATCAGACCTCCCTCAAGGCCGAAGTGGCAGCGCTGTTCCAATCAAGACCATTGGCACATTGGCAGGAAATCCTGGAAAAGGAGGAAGTTTGCCTCTCTCCGGTGCTCACCTTGCGCGAGGCCTCCGTTCATCCTCAGTTCGCATCACGGGCCTTCCCTCCAGAATTGGGCTCCAGTCCATTGTGGCCGGCACCCGAACTGGGAGCGGACAATCATGCCCTGCTCACCGACCTCGGAGTGCCTGATGCCGATATCGTTCTGCTTCGCGACAAGGGCATCATTCCCTGATACCGCTGCCGAACGCCTACCTTGCGGCATGGACTGGCTTCAATTCGGGTATTGGGGGTTATTGTTGGCGAGTTTTCTCTCGGCCACCGTGGTGCCCTTCTCCTCGGAGGCTGTGCTCGCGGGCATGCTGATGGCCGGTGGCGACCCCGTTCTCAGCATTGCCATCGCCACATTCGGCAACACGTTGGGAGGCATGTCCACTTTCTGGCTCGGTCACCTTGGTAAATGGGAATGGATTGAGCGCTACCTGCGCATTCCTCGGGAGAAGGTTGAGCAATGGCATCCACGCATTGAACGCTACGGCAGCTTCTTCGCCATCCTGAGCTTCGTGCCCGTCATCGGTGATGCCATCCCACTGGCATTGGGTTTTTTCAGAGCCAACGTTTGGCTCACCTGCCTTTGGATGACGATGGGCAAATTGGGCCGTTACATGGCCATTTACGGAGGGGTCAGCCTATTCTGACCTCAGGTCAGCATCCCACCGCATACGGGAATCACCTGTCCAGTAACGTAAGTGGAGAGGTCGCTGGCGAGGAATAAGACGGTATTGGCCACGTCTTCGGGCGTTCCTGCCCGTTTGAGCGGGATGGTGGCCTTCCAACCATCGACCACAGCTTGGTCCAATGCTGCGGTCATCTCGGTCTCGATGAAGCCCGGGGCCACCACATTGCAACGGATGTTCCGAGAACCGAGTTCCTTGGCGATGCTCTTGCTGAAACCGATGATGCCTGCCTTGCTGGCCGCGTAGTTCGATTGGCCGGCATTCCCCTCAATACCCACCACCGAGCTGATGTTAATAATGCTGCCCTCGCGTTGCTTCAGCATAGTGCGCTGCACCGCCTTGGTGATGTTGAACACGGCCTTCAGGTTGGTGTCGATGACCGCGTCCCAGTCCTCCTCGCGCATGCGCATCAGCAGGTTGTCGCGGGTGATGCCCGCATTGTTCACCACAATGTGCAAGGCTCCGAACTCAGCCACAATGTCCTCGACCAGTTTCTCGGCATCAGCCAGTTTTGCCGCATCCGAACGAACCGCTCTGGCAACCACTCCCAAAGCTTTCAGCTCCTGTTCCACGTTCTTGGCCGCTTCCTCAGAAGAAACATAGGTGAAAATCACGCTGGCCCCGTGCTCCGCCAGCTTGAGGCAGATGCCCTTCCCGATGCCACGGGTTCCTCCGGTGACCAGGGCGACTTTTCCTTTCAGAAGCTCCATGGGGTCAAATATAGCGGGATGGTCAGAGGAACGCCTCCCCGAAACCCCGATTCGTTCGCACCTCATCCACCACTTTCCCTTTGGAGATGAGCACCGCGGTGTTGAAGTGTTCGCAGAGTTCGCCCGCCTTGCTGTGACGCAGGAATACGGGACTGCCAAGTTGAAGCTCCTTACCGGAGTATTTGATGGGGGTCTGCACCTCGCCCACGCCTTCCTGTGCGATGAGTTCAGCACCTTCTGGGAGGAACACATTCGGTTGTTTGAGCTTGCCAATTTCACCGGAGGCCACATAGCCGCCACCGAGACAGGTGTAGATGTCCGGTTTCGGCTGGCGCACCACCTCGATGGCGTAGCCCGCAGCGGGCATCAGCTTGAAGTGGCTGTAATTGTCGAACAGGCCCGGACTGAAGAACCCGGATCCTACGGTGACTTCCGTGACGGCCTCCTCCGAACAAGTAGTATCCATGCTGCCTGTACCGCCCCCGTTCACGATGCGGAGGTTGAAGCCCATCTGCGTGAGCGCATCCACCACGGTCTTTCTTCGCTTGGCTATCTCTTTCACCGAGCGTTTCTTGAGCAGTTTCACGATGGCATTCATGGCCGCCTGTCCTGGCACATTGTCGCCCAGACCCGCTATCTGGGCCTCATAGCCCATCACGGCCACAAGCTCCACATTCGGGTGCTGTTGGATAACCCTACCGAGGGCCACCGCTTCCTTTTCGCCAAAAACGGACGACCGCCACACCCCGAAATGCAGCCCTGGCAGGTCGCTGCTCATGTCGAGGTCCATGCAGACAGGAATTCGGACATTCTGGGCCTTACCCATGCGGTCGAGATGCGAGATGTGCTCCGGGCGATCGACCATCAGCGTAATGGACTTGCCTTTTTTCAACTCCTCGATGATGGGCAGGATGTCCCGTTCGTTCCAGCACGGATAGCCCATCAACAGGTCGTCAAAACCCTGCTGTGAGAGGAACACCGCCTCGCGAGGCGAATAGCACATCAACCCTTGAAATACATCTGAATATTTCAGCACCCGCTGCAAAAGAGCGGGAATGCGCACGCTCTTCGATGCGATGCGGATGATTTTGCCATCCGCCATGCCCACGAGCTTCTGCACATTGGCATCGAACAGGTCAAGGTCCACATAGGCCAGCGGGAACTGGCGGCCTTGAAGCACATTGCAGTAATAGGCGTAATCGTTCATTTGTGATTTCATTACACCTCCGTCCGCTTGCGATTGGACCTTTTCAGCGTCTCCTCTTCCTGGTTCAGTCCTTTAAGCTGGCGTCTCCGCACTTTCACGTTGAAGGTGCGCTTGGCGAGTTCCTCGTCTGTGAACAAGGCCGGTTCGCCATCGATCATCGGTGTGCGCTCCTCTTTGGGTTTCAGCAGATCCAGAGCCAACCGCTTGAACCGTGTCTGCACCGCACCCAATGTGTGCTTGCCGAACACCGTGTGGCCCGCCTCGTACAACTGTAACTGATACTCCTGATAGGTGGTCACATAGCCGCAGTAGGCATTGGCATAGCTCGTGGCTACCACTTCCTTCACGCCTCTGTCCTTCAGTATCTCCAGCAGGGTCTGCTCCAACCGCTGACCGGCCACGGTCGTAATCTCGGCCGGAATTCCGGCAAAGGCAAGATCGCCCACAATGACGAGGTGCAGCGGCAGTACTTGCGGAATGAGCGGCTTGTCGCCAATGCTTCCGTTGCGGTGGTAGTGCTTGAAGGCCGCGATGCCGCCATCCGCCCAGGCGGGCAGTATGAGATTCTTGAGGTCCTTGGTGCCCAACACCTTGCACTCATCGTCCTCCAAAATAATATCCTTCGGATCTTGAGCGTGGTATTTGCGATGAATCTTCTCGGCCTGCTCGGGAGTCATCTTCTTGGCCGCTGCCAGTTCGTAGGCACGGATGCCGCGCGCCAAGGCCTTGCCCAAAGCCACCACGGCACCGGGCGCACCGGGCCCTTCCTTGGTGCCCCCGAAGAAGCCTATGCCGTGGCAACCGGGACTGGTGTAGGCCTCCTTCTCGCCCCAAGCAAACTCCGGATCCACGACCACATGGCGGAAATTGACCCAAGTGATGGCGTGGTCTATCTGCAACGGCAGTGATTGACTCTCGGGGGCAGCTTTGAACAGGTCCAGCGCCTTCTCGAACTGAATGTTGCCATTGTAACGGGCACTTTCAAAATCGTCCGCGAATTTGCCGCGTGTCCAGCGTTTCTTTCTGTCCCACACATAGTTGGGCGTCACATCGCCCGCCTTGCGCTGTGCGAACACGGAAATCACTTCCTCGGCACTGCCCTCCTTCCGCAGCGCCTTCTCCATGAACAGGGCCGCGTAGCCCTTGTTGTCGGAGCAGATCAGCGTGTTGTCGTTGCTGATGCTGGTGGTGTGCGTGCCGAAGAAGTTCCACGAGCCGATGGGATTGCCTTCGGCATCATCGAAACGGAGCAGCAGCATGGATCGGTCCACGGCATACTCCGACTCCTTCTCACCCACCTTCTTCACCTCGGGATTGGCGTTGTAGGCCGGCACAGAGCGGTTGAAGGCCACTTCCTTAGAGGGGTCAATCTCACCCCTCACCACGCGGATGGTGGCGGGCACCGCCTTGCTGTCGGCCTCCACAATGGCATCGACAATTCCATCCACAATCTTCTGATACACCTCTGGCACGAAGCCCGGCACAGCCATGTTATACAGCCCGTAGTGGGAGAATCCGCCCGGTGCGCTGTGCGTGTGCTGCGCAGTGAGCATCACCATGTCCTCGGTATAGCCCAACTCCTCATGCTTGCGCCCCAGTTTCTTCATCACGCCTTTCTTCACCGCTATGGTGATGAAGCACACTTCGGCATTGACCATCGCCACCTTGCGACCGCTGACAGGGTCCATGATGACCACCGCACGGGCGAACAGGTCGGTGTCCACCCCCTTCACGATGTTGAAGTACATGCCATAACCCAACATCCCGACTCCGAGTTTGAAGGCCGTAATGTCTGCTTTGGCAACACCGATGTGGTACATGATCGAGGGATTGATGGGATTGTTAAGAGAACGTGATGCGGGGTCACGAATTTAACGACATTAGCGCCTTGACTTTCGTCAATTGGAACAATTACGAGGTACAATCCTCAAGACTCATTCCCAAGAAAATTCTGAACGGATGACACACTTCTCTCTGACCCGAATCTCCATCGCCACCAGCTTGTTTCTCTGCCTGAACATAAGTGTTCATGGGCAGACTTATGACGAACGGAGACAGCAGCACATGACGAACGCCATGGCCAATGTGAATGCGCACACCAATGTCATTCTGGGCTACAACGGCCAGCCGCTAATTCAGGAATATCTGGACAGCATCTACATGGTCATCGGCACAAAGAGCACCATCGACTTTGACATTCAGCGGCTGGTGAGGGCCATGTTCCTGAGCGGAGGGGCCTATGATGACCAGATTGTTTCCAACCTGAACCTTGTCCCTTATTGGGTCAATTATGGCGACACGCTGCATGGGTACTGGTCTGAGAACCACATGATCATGTGGATGTCGGCCGATTGGCTCATCCACGAGCGCACCGGGCGCCCGATTGATGCCACACTGGAACAGCGTCTGAAACACTATCTGACCCTCAAAGTGAACTACGGTTTCTACGAATTCTTCTCCTCCACCTATTTCCCTTACACGCTCTGCGGACTGCTCAATCTGGCCGATTTCGCGGAGGATCAGGAGATAAGGGGCCTTGCCGAGCAGGCCACGCGTAGGCTTCTGACAGAGGTGCTGCTGGTGGTGAACGATGAGGGCGCGTTCTATCCCGCAGCAGGGCGGAACTATACAGGAAAGTATGACGGGGCATTCGGTCAGAACCATTCGGCCATCGTCTATCTGCTTACCGGTCTTGGCCCTGAGCCCGAAGATGCTACCCAGGGCAGCAGTTTCCTTGCCACCAGCGACATCGACTTCACCGATGTGGCCGCTTCGTGGACGGCCGAGGTGGACACCGTGCTCTCCATCGGCCACACGCTGGAGGAAGGCTTCATCATCAATCAGGAACTGAGCTGGGCCGATAGGGTGATGATGCAATGGAGCTGTGGCGGCTATTTTCACCCGTTGGTGGTGGAAGAAACGGTGACACTGCTCGAAGATTCCAACATGTGGGGACATGTGGACTTCGCGCTGTTGGCCCCGCTGCAAGGTTTCCCACCTGACTATTACCCTACGCTGTCTGAGAGTCTGAGCGCGGCTTCCATGAGCACGGTAATCTGCGGGCAGGACGTGCACATCTTCAAGAACAACGGGGTGACACTGGCCTCCATCCATGATTTCCACAAGGGCAAGGTCGGTTTCCAACAATGGCCTGTGGTGGCGGGCGTGGGCACGGCAGCGGTCTATCCGGCCAGCGGCCCGGCCAGCCCCGATTGGAGCCAACGCAACAGCGACAACGCGAACGAACATCTGCCCTACGTGGGCCAGAGCGCCAACGTGGCTCTCATCATGTACTGGCCAGAATTCTTGCCAGAACTGCTGCCCTTCAACAACAAGGACGTGACCCTGCACTGGCCCGAAAACGAATTTGACGAGGTGACGGAGAACGGCAACTGGCTCCTCGGCCGGCAGGGCGACAACTATGTGGCGGTACGCAGGGCCTGCACTGGGCAGATTGAAGAGCTTTGGGGGTGCGAGACGCCTACACCGAATGTTCCTGGACAAACATGGGTATTGATTGTGGGAAATGACCAGATGTACGGCTCGTTCGGAGCATTCTCAGACCTTGTTGGGCAAGCTCAGTTTGAAGAGCAATGGATACAGCCCACGGGAAGTGGCGATGGAGTCTACAGCGCCTCTATTTCCTTCAACGGGAGCAATGTCGCCTACGACTGGAATCGGTTCTTAGGTACTGCTGTTGGTGAGCAGCTGGAGAACGGCAATCAGATAAGCATCTACCCAAACCCAGCTTCAGAAATCTTCACCATTGAAGTGCCAGAGGGAATGCAGGAAGCGAACATCACCGTGACCAACGCCCTTGGTCAGCAGGTCTTTAGGAGTGGTAGCAATGGGGAAGGACGCATCAGCATCGGTGCGCAGGACTGGCCTGCGGGCATCTACCACGTCATCCTCGACTCGGACAGCACGCGCCTCGTTGGCAAGCTGGTGAGGCAGTAAATCAAGGCTCCATCACCAAACGGAAACCGCCATTGCCGCGTCTGTGGTGCGGATGGTCGTTGTTCCGAGCCCAGCGGTAGCAGTATTCTGCGGGGCTCATCCACGATGCTCCGCGCGATACGCGGTACTTGGCAGGTTTGGTATTCACCGGATTCTTAGCCTCGCTCCGCGCATAGAATTTCGGATCATACCAGTCCTCGCACAGCTCCCAAGCGTTGCCGTTCATGTCATAAAGGCCCAGTTCATTGGGCTTCAGCTGGCCCACCACATGCTGCTGATCATTGCCGTTGAATTTGAGCCAACCCACCTCTGCAAGGTCGTTGCTTCCCGCATAGAGAAACCCTTTGGACTTCTTGCCTCCCTGTGCGGCAAACTCCCATTCGGCCTCGGTGGGTAGCCGGAATTTTCTCCCCATGCGGTCACTCAACTTCTGCACGAACTGCTGTATCTGGTCGTAGGTCATGTCGTTCACCGGACAACGGCCGCAGGCGATACTGCTTGGGTTCTGGCCCATCAGCGCGGTCCATTCATTCTGCGTCACCTCGAACATCCCGATATAGAAATCATCCAGTTGCACCTGATGCTCAGGGCGGTCGGCCTTCTTGCCCTTGTTGTTGCCCATGGTGAAGGTGCCACCTTCCACGAACACCATTTCAACGGAAACCCCTTCCTCCAAAGTGAAGGTCCAGTCCTGTGCTGAGGCAGCCGCCCCTATCAGACTGACTAACACGGATGTAACAAGCTCTTTCATCGCAGGCCTTTTTCGATTTCGTAACGCATCCCGAACTGGATGAACATGGCAAGGCCAAAGGAACGTCCCTCCTGCACACCGCGTTTCAGATAATAATCCTTGTCACCGATGCAGGTGCCGATGCAGACATTGGTGGCGGTGAGGTGGCCGTTCCCCAAGTCTCTGATGCTGTGCTGACGAAGCCCACGATAGGCCATGTCCACACTGCGTTCAAAGGCTGCGCCTTCAATGATGCCGAGTTTCAATGCGGTGATGATGCCATACGCGAACATGGCGGTGCAGGAACTCTCGATGAAGTTGTCGGGGTCGGTGTTGCGCACCGGAAGCTGGAACCAGTGGCCCGTGGCCTCGTCCTGAAGCGCGGGAAGGTTCACCGTCATTTCCTTCAGATAGCCCGCAAATTCCGTCCACATCGGGTGTTCGCGTGGAATGGTCTCCAGCGCATCGGAGAGGGTGACGAAAATCCATCCGTTACCACGGCCCCATATTTCGGCACTTCTCCGGGTCGAGTCATTGGGCCAGCCCATCTGCCCGCAGAAGTAGGGCACACCGTCCTTGTCGTTGGCATCCCAGCCGTGTACCCAGAGTCCGGTCTTTTCATCGCGCAGCTTCTCCCTGTGCACACGCATCTGAATGGCGAGTTCGGTGAGGTATTTCTCATCGCCCGTGGCCTTGTACATGGCGATGAGGAACTGCCCGACCATGAAAACGGTGTCGTCCCAAAGTTCCAAGCTGATGGGCAAATGTGATACCCCACCTTCGGGTGTTCTTCGAATCAGCATGTACTGCTCGAATATCCTATCGCACTTCTGGCGATAGCGGTAATCTCCAGTTTTCTCTAATATAAACGCCAACCCAAGGCCGGAGGCCACGGCATTCGGGGTCTTTCCATTGCCACCTGTCATGGTGCGGTGCATGGCCTTGGTCACGTAATTGAGATAGGCGGCCTTCTTATCTGCTTCCGTTTGGTGGTAGCGTTTCACCATCGTGTTGAGGAAGGCCGCGTGCTGCCATGTCCAAGTGTATTTGGAGGCCGGCAGGTAGCGCTGCATGGCATATTGTTCCACAGAATCGACCCAGGTCTGGCCACTTGCAGAAAGCCCAAAGAAGAAAAAGAGGAAAAAGAGGAAAAGTCTCATCGGCCGTCAGAGCACATTCAGCACCTGCTCCTTCACCTTCTCCAGCTCGTCTTTCATCTGCACCACGAGCTTCTGGATTTTAGCATGGTTGGCCTTGGAACCGAGCGTGTTGATTTCGCGGCCCATCTCCTGCGCAATGAATCCTAGCTTGCGTCCGGCCTGCGGGTCGGTCTCCATCGTCTCGAGGAAATAACGGCAATGGGCCGCAAGGCGCACTTTCTCCTCTGTGACATCGAATTTCTCGATGTAGAACACCAGCTCATGCTCCAAGCGTGCGGGGTCCAGCTCCTTCTGTGTGGAAATCTCATCCAAACGTTCCTTCAAACGCTGACGCACGGTGGCCACGCGCTCGGGCTCGAAGGGGGTCACCTGTTCCATCAGGGCATGAATGCCTTCCACCCGGGCCCGGAGTTCTTTGGCCAACGTGGCGCCCTCAGCTTCCCTGAAGCGCACGAATGCAACGATCGCCTCATCCACAACGGCCCTCACCGCAGGCCAATCGGTGTCGTTCATCTCCAACCTGAGCGGCTGCATCACATCGGGCAGGCGCAGAATGTCCGTGAGCAGATTGTTCGTGGGCAGTCCCTTTTCGGCTGCCACCGCGTTCAGTTCTTTGAAATAATGGTCGAAAAGGGCTCGATTGACCTGCTGCATACGCCCCTCTTCCACTCCCTCTATGTTGATGCTGAGGTCCACTTTGCCGCGCACCGCACCTTCCGACACCATTCTGCGCAGGTCGGGCTCCTTCTCCCGGAAGGCCGAGGGCATCCGCATGTTGAGGTCAAGCTGTTTGCTGTTGACGGAGCGCACCTCCACGGTGCAGGTGTTGTTACCATAGTGGCCCGTAGCTTTGCCGAAGCCGGTCATTGACTGGATCATAGTGCCTTCTAATAGATGAGCTGATGACCGGAAAGGCCAAAGCCCCGCAAAAGTAGACCATGAGTTCCCAGCACCCCATTGTGGTCTATACGGACGGATCGGCCCTCGGCAACCCTGGGCCGGGCGGTTATGGCATTGTGATGATGGCAGGCCCATACCGCAAAGAGGTGGCCGCTGGCTATCGCCTCACCACCAACAACCGGATGGAGCTGCTGAGCGTTATCGTGGCGCTGGAACTGCTGAAAAATCCCGGACAGGATGTGACCATCTACTCAGATTCGAAGTACGTGGTCGAATCGGTGGAGAAGCGCTGGGTGTTCGGATGGGCGAAGAAGGGTTTTGAGGGGAAGAAGAATGCCGATCTCTGGAGACGGTTCCTTCTGGTTTACCCGAAGCATAGAGTGAAGTTCGTCTGGGTGAAAGGCCATGCCAACAATGTGGAGAATGAGCGCTGCGACCGCTTGGCCGTGGCGGCCGCCAACGACAGGGCCCGACACTCGGTGGATGTAGGCTATGAGGCCGCCAAGGCCAGCGAGAAATTGCTTTGAGCTTCATTTTCAAGACCATGTAAAGGTCTGCATCGCCTATCTGTGCTATTTTTGGACTTGAAGCGTCCGACCACCACCCCCAAGCGCATGCGGTTTTCATTCCTACATAGAGAGGCCTGGCCGTTTTACACCCTTTTCGCAGGGGTGTTCATCGCGGTGATAGCGGTGATGCCCGATTCGGGCTTTGACAAATACTATTGGATCACCTGGACGCAGGAGATCATGAGCAACGGGCTGGGCAGAATCTATGAGAATCCGGAAGTGAACAACCATCCGCTCATTCTCTATGTGTTGAAACTATTCTCCTTGTTCTTCCCCGGGCCTGACACTGTGACGTACACCTCTGTCAATTGGCTCAAGGCCCTTGTCCTTCCGTTCGACATCATCACCCTCATTCTGGTGGTCCATGTGCTGAAACGCACTGGGAAGCCCATCAACGGAGTGCTCATCTTCTTCATGAACCCGGCCTTCTGGTACAACACCGTCATCTGGGGTCAGGTGGACACCATACATACCTTCTTCGTGCTCGGGGCTCTGCTGCTTGCAGAGCGCGGCCTGTGGCGTTGGGCAGGTGTCATGCTACTCATCGCCATCAACTTCAAGCTGCAGGCTATCATCTTCACACCGCTGGTGCTGGTCTTCATCATGCCCTTCATCCGTAAACGCGGATGGAAGGCCGCTGTGGCACAACTGGGCATTCTTGCAGGAGTCCAGGTGCTCATCTTCTTCCCATTCTGGATGGCTGGCCGACTGCCAGAAACCTTCCATGCGCTCACCACACGCAGCATCGACCATTTCCCGGTCCTTTCCATGAACGCCTACAACTTCTGGCATTTCGTGACCGATGACCCGTACACTTTCCCAGACAACAAAACCGTTCTCGGCATTCCGCTCAAGGTCTGGGGCATTATGCAGTTCTGGGCCTCTTCGGCCATGGTGATGATGCCCATGGTGCTGGCCGTGGCCAACGGAGCGTTTGACAATCTGAGGCGCGATCAGCGGTTGGGCACCGTATTTCAGGTGTCTGCCCTGATATCCCTTGGCTTCTTCCTTTTCAACACCCAGATGCATGAGCGCTATGTGCATCCCGCCCTGCTGTTCTCCGGTCTGTTCGCCCTCATCACGGGGCGCTGCAACGTGTTCTTACTCATCACGGTAGGTTATCTGCTGAACTTGGAGGCCGTGATGCGCTACATGCGCTATTTCGATGAACGGTGGCTGGGATTCACTATCAACTACGAACATATCTTCCTGTTCGAGCCGAGGTTCGTGGCCGGCATTTTCATGATCGCCTACATCTATGGCGCCATCGAATTCTACCGCACCTTCTTCTCTTTCAAGACCTCAGAGGAAGACCACACAACGCTTAGGAATGGGCGTTGACAATCGGCCGAACTTCCATCAGTTCCTGTGCGCGACATTCTCCATTTCTCTGTTCTCACTCGAAGCTTTCCGCGTACATTTGCCACCAGTTTAGAATCTGTCTAAATAAAGGTGAGCACCAAAATCAGAATAGGCATTGCTGACGCGCACTTCGTGGTGCGTGAAGGGTTCAAGGCCGTGCTGTCAAGAGACCCTGAGTTTGAGATTGTGGGCGAATGTGTCTCTGGAGAATGCATTCCCGGCCTGCTGCGCAAGGGCATTGACGTGCTGCTTTTCGATTTCGACTCGGAGGGGTCCATCTCCTTGGACGACCTTGACCGTGTGCACCGTATCGACCCTCAGGTGCATGTCATTATGGTGTCGAGCCATCAGGAACCTGCAAAGGTGAACCGGGCCATGCGCCAAGGTGTGTCGGGTTATCTCTTCAAGGAGTGTGATGAGAGCGAAATCATTAATGCCGTCAAATTCGCCAAGAAAGGTGACCGTTTCTTCTGCAACAGAGTGCTCGACATATTAGTGGACACCCGCAGGCAGGAGAGCGACCCGGACTGTCTGCCCACCCGCCTCAGCAAACGTGAACTGGAGATTGTGGAACAGATCGTGCAGGGCGGTACCGCCAATGAGATTGCTGCCAAACTCTGTCTCTCGGCCCATACGGTCACCACACATCGCAAGAACATCTTCCGTAAACTGGGGGTGCGCTCTACCACCGAACTGGTGCGGCACGCCATGAGCGCGGCACTGGTCTGAAGGCCTTCGCAGCAGGTTTCATGCCGTTGGAAGATGTGGCCGGCTTCGGGCTGATGGCACACTTACCTTTGCGCCCCCGAATTTCAAAGAAATGACCATCACACAGGACAGGCTCAACGACCTGAAGAAACGGCTCGAGGCCCTGCGCGGCTATTTGGAGATAGACCGCAAGTTGCGCGAGATCGCAGAGGACCAGCAGACCACCGTATCGCCCGGTTTCTGGGACGACCCCGAGCAGGCCGAGGCGCTCATGAAGAAGATCAACGGCAAGAAGGCCTGGACCAACGCCTTCCAGTCGGCCGAGACCGCACTCGAAGACCTCAATGTGCTCTTCGAGTTCAGCAAGGAGGGCGAGGCCACGCAAGAAGAATTGGAGGCGCAGCACGACACGTTCATCGAGAAACTGGAAGACCTTGAGTTCCGCAATATGCTCGGAAGCGAGGGTGATGAGCTCAGTGCGGTGCTCGAGATAAATTCCGGGGCAGGCGGAACAGAAAGCTGCGACTGGGCCTCCATGCTCATGCGCATGTACATCATGTGGGGCGAGAAGAATGGCTTCAAAGTAAAGGAGGTCGATATTCAGGAAGGCGATGTGGCCGGCATCAAGAGCTGCACCTTGGAGTTCGAGGGTGAATTCGCCTACGGCAACCTCAAGGGTGAGAACGGGGTTCACCGGCTGGTGCGCATCTCTCCGTTCGACAGCAATGCCCGCAGGCATACGTCATTCGCATCGGTGTTCGTGTATCCCGTGGTGGACGACCGTATTGAGATCGAGATCAACCCGTCCGATATCAGTTGGGACACCTTCCGTTCGGGCGGTGCAGGCGGTCAGAACGTGAACAAGGTGGAGACCGGTGTGCGCGTCACCCACCATCCATCGGGCATCATCATCCGCAACACGGAAAGCCGCTCACAGGGGCAGAACCGGGAGAATGCCCTCAAGCTTCTCAAATCCCAGCTTTATGAGATTGAACTGCGCAAGCGCTTGGACAAGCGGGCCGAAATCGAGGGTAGCAAGATGAAGATTGAGTTCGGGGCACAGGTGCGCAACTACGTATTCCACCCCTACAAACTGGTGAAAGACCTGCGAAGCAGTCACGAGACATCCAACATCCAGGCCGTGATGGACGGTGATATAAACCCGTTCATCAAGGCATTCCTGCTTCAGTTCGGAGGCAAGAAGGAGAAAGAGAACGCCTGATCAGCATGAGGATTTATCACAATCCGCGCTGCAGTAAAAGCCGACAGACACTCGACCTGCTGAGACAGAACGGGGTTGAACCGGAAATCATCGATTATCTGGTGAACGTTCCCACCGAATCTGAGCTCAAGGAACTTGTGAAAATGCTCGGAATCCACCCGGAGGAACTGGTGCGCAAAGGCGAGCAGGAATACAAGGACCTCTTCAAAGGGCGTAAACTCTCCGGTGCACAATGGATTACTGCCATGGTGCAGCATCCCAAACTGATCGAGCGACCCATTGTGGTGCAAAACAAAAAGGCCGTCCTGGGACGACCTCCTGAGAATGCTCTGAAATTGCTGTGACTTAGTCGCGTGGTGCGATGAATGCAGCCAGTTTCTCACCTGCTTCGGGGCTGTACTTCTCCATGAACAGCAACGTGGCCATCAGTGGAACCCACAGGCTAAGGAAAACAAGCATCCAGAAACCAAGCAGGATGTAGGCGAGAATTACGGTGATGCCAAGTGAAGCCATAAGTGGTAAGTTTTGACGGGGCGAAAATAGAGACGCTTCCGCTTCCTGACAAGAAAAAAATGATGACTCGAACCGTTGAAACATCCCGTTCATCATCATGCCTTTCAGAACTTGCCCATCGGATACTTTTGCCCCTCTTAATTTAAAACGCTCAAACAAGACATCACCATGGACTATCGGATTGAAAAAGACACTATGGGCGAGGTGAAAGTGCCTGCCGACAAGTATTGGGGCGCTCAGACCGAGCGCTCTCGCAACAACTTCCGCATCGGTCCGGAGGGCAGCATGCCTAAAGAGATCATCCATGCGTTCGCGCATCTCAAGAAGGCTGCTGCACAGGCCAACTGCGAACTGGGCGTGCTCCCAGCTGAGAAAAGGGATCTTATTGCAAAGGTGTGTGACGAAATTCTCACCGGGGCGCTCAACGACCAATTCCCACTGGTGATCTGGCAGACCGGTTCCGGGACACAGAGCAACATGAACTGCAATGAGGTGATTGCCAACCGTGCTCATGTGCTTCAGGGAGGCAGTCTGATGGACGAGAAGAAGGTGCTCAACCCGAACGATGACGTGAACAAAAGCCAATCATCCAACGACACCTACCCGACCGCCATGCATATTGCCGCCTACACCTTGACGGTGGAGGTGACCATTCCGGGCATCCTGAAACTGAGAGACACTCTGGCGCAGAAGGCAGAGGCCTTCAAGGATGTGGTGAAAACCGGCCGTACCCACTTCATGGACGCCACTCCGCTCACCCTCGGACAGGAGTTCGGTGGTTACGTGCAGCAGCTCGACAATGGAATCCGCGCCCTTGACAATGCCTTGGAAATGATCGCTGAACTTGCCCTTGGAGGGACAGCCGTGGGCACCGGTCTCAATGCCCCGAAAGGATATGACGTCCTTGTGGCCAAGAAGATCGCGGAATCAACCGGTCATCCGTTCGTCACGGCACCCAACAAGTTCGAAGCCTTGGCAGCGCATGATGCAATGGTTGAGCTTTCAGGTGCATTGAAAAGAGTGGCCGTTTCACTGATGAAGATCGCCAACGACATCCGCATGCTGAGCTCAGGCCCCAGAAGCGGGATAGGTGAGATTATCATCCCAGACAACGAACCCGGGTCCTCGATCATGCCTGGCAAGGTGAACCCTACTCAGCCCGAGGCCATGACCATGGTGGCCGCTCAGGTGATGGGCAATGATGTTGCGGTTTCCATTGGTGCCAGTAACGGACATTTCGAACTGAACGTGTTCAAGCCCGTCATAGCGGCCAACGTGCTTCAGTCCGCACGTCTCATCGGTGATGCCTGTGTTTCTTTCAACGACAATTGTGCTGTGGGCATCGAGCCCAATCTGCCAACGCTGCAGCGCCACTTGGAGAACAGCCTCATGCTTGTCACAGCACTCAATCCACACATCGGTTATTACAAGGCCGCAGAGATTGCCAAAAAGGCACACAAGGAAGGCTCCACACTTAAAGATGCCGCCCTTTCGCTGGGTCATGTCACCTCCGAGCAGTTTGACGAATGGGTCGACCCTCGGAAGATGTGCTGACCAGTTATTAAAATGCGATTTAAACCCCGGCAGTGAAAAGCACTTCCGGGGTTTTCATTTTTAATTTCACCTCATCCACCAACAAATCATGTTGAGAATCCTGTGCTTCACATTATCGCTGTCCATTTGTGAGCGGGTGATGGCGCAGACCACCTTCGCTGAGATGACAACTCAGGCGGGCATAGACCACTTCCAGAAGTCTGACCTGCATTTGGGCGGTGGTGTGGCCGTGTTCGACTACAACAATGATGGCTGGGAGGACATCTACATGACCGGGGGCGAGAACAGGGACAAACTGTACCGGAACAATGGTGACATGACCTTCACGGATGTGGGTGTGCAGGCCGGCTTCGGCATCACGGCCGGTGTGACCACCCTTGGCGTGGTGACCGGTGATATCAACAATGACGGTTTCAGGGACATCCTCATTCTCACCGACCTGGGATATGAGAACATGCTCTACCAAAACAACGGAGACGGTACTTTTTCGAGGCTGGTCACCGCACTTGGTACAAGCACCACCGAACGCAGCGTTTCCGCCACCATGGGCGATGTGAACAAGGATGGATATCTCGACATCTATATCACCAACTATGTCTCAGTAACGGGTGTCATCTTCGGAGAAGGCACGGAGGTGATAGGTTTCAACCATGATTGCGATGCAGACAGACTTTTCATCAACAATGGGAACCTTACATTCTCCGAGTCAAGCATGAGCTATGGCATTCTGCAAGAGGGATGCGGACTTGCTGCAACATTCACCGACTATGATGGCGATGGGAATTCAGACCTGCTGGTGGTGAACGACTTCGGACAATGGATAACACCTAACGCACTCTACAGGAACCAGCTTCCAAACTCAGAATTTGAGGATGTCAGCAATGAGTTGGGCATGGATGGCGGCTTCTACGGAATGGGCGTGGCCATTGGTGATTACGACAGCGATGGCGATTTGGATTACTACATGACCAACATCGGAGCCAACTATCTGTACCGCAACGATGGCACCCACTTCACCGATGTGGCGGAAGAGGCAGGTGTTCTCAATGACAGTGTCAATGGTCTGAACACAACGGGGTGGTCCACCTTCTTCTTCGATGCTGACAATGACGGTGAATCCGACCTTTTCGTAGCTAACGGAGAGATACCATCCGCACCCTTCATCGCCAACGCACTAATGAACCCGGACAGACTTTACCAAAACCTGGGCGATGGAACATTCGCTGACATCACATCGACAGCAGGTCTGGGTTCGGAACAGAGATGCAGAGGCGCTGCATTTGGAGATTTCAATAACGATGGGAGATTGGACATAGTGGTGAATGCGGTGAAGAGCAATGAACCGGAGGAGGTCAGGGCATTGCTGTATCTGAACACATCCGTCAACAGCAACAACTACTTGCGCCTCAAGGTTCAAGGCACGCAAAGCAACCGAGACGGGTTCGGGACCCGAGTGCGCATCGTTTTCAACGGTCTCACAAGGATAGCTGAGGTGGACGGAGGCTCAGGTCATGCCAGTCACAACTCGTCCATTGTACACTTCGGTGTGGGAGCGGCCCAGACCGTGGATTCGGTGATTGTGAGCTTCCCATCTGGCCTGACCTCTGTACTGACTGGCGTTGCCACCGATGCTATGGTCACTGTGATCGAGGACATGGTCACATCTGTGAATTACGGAAGGCCACAGGGCCTTGTCACCAGGATAAGTAGCAACAGTTTCCGTGTTCAATCATCATCAGGCTGTACATCTTTCCGCCTTTTCGACCTTTCTGGAAGACTACTCAGCGCAGGAACGACCACCACCGACATCATTCACATTGATTCAGAACATCGGGGAGTTCTTGTACTTGAAATCATTGCAGGTGAGCAGTCCTTTCGAGAGAAACTGGTTCTACCGTGAAACCTCAATCCGTAATGGGGAGTCTGCCAAACTTCACTTCATCACTTTGCGTGACCGTAAATTTTCTGTCACGTTTTCAATATCAACACTTTCATTACTTTTCGCCCTGTTTTTAACATCGCAGCATCTGCATTCTCAACCCTCGACCATGAATAAATTTTACACTGTTCTGTTTGCTGCCCTTGCGGGATTCACCTCAGTCATATCCACGGTGAACACGGCCAGCGCACAATGCCCTTGTAATGTCTCCGATTTTGGCTCGATAAGCGTTGCCGGCTGGACTGCTGGTCAAACTGGGACGATAACCACCTGTCAATGGGGCGGGGAAAGGGCAACCATATCTAACACTGTAGCGGGTGCGGTCTACCGAATCTCAAGTTGTGGGGCAAGCTATGACACACAGCTCTCCATCTACACCAACACCTGTGGTCTACTCGCCTATAATGATGACAACGGTCCTGGCTGTAGCGGCCTTCAGGCCTCCGTGCAGTTCACATCCCCGGGCGGAACCATTTACTCTGCATTTCATAGATGGAACTGCACTACTGAACAGACATGTGCCACTGTTACTATCACTTTGATCAGTCTTCCATCCGCACCTCCACCTGTAACGCCTTGCACCGGCTGCGCCATCGCTGTGGAGACCAGTGCCAACCATACTGCCGCAACGGGATGTCAGAATGGTAACTTCAGCGTTGGATCTGGCGCTTTCTTCGATCTGCCACTCTCCCCGAACACCTATTACAATTTCACGTTTGTAAGCACCGCATCGAATATCAACGGTTTCTGCGCTACTCCACAGGGCGGGAATGGAACTGCCTTCACGGCAAACCAGACCTGTTGGTTCTCTGGAACAACCACATCATTGCGGGTAAGTGCGAACCGGTCCAATTGTACCTGGACCGGGCAGTCTGCTACTCTCACCTACCGTAGGACCGACCCGACCATTGCTGCAAATAACCCAGCAACGACCACCATCTGCGAAGGGAATGCTGCCACTATTGTAGGTGCTGCCGCATCCTGTGGAACCACCTACTGGCAGGGGACAACGAACAACGGAACGAGCACTGCCACACCGGGTCTTTCCAACAGCACTGGAACTATCACGACATCTGGTACCTACACTTATTATTACCGTCCTGAGAACGGTGGGTGTTGGGGCACGCAGCAGTCCACCGTAGTTACGGTGACGCCCAACAACGTTGCTCCGACAAGTGTGGTAGCATCCCCAGCCACAATGTGCCCTGGTGGCAGTGTTACTTTGAGTGTTGTGGGCGGAAGCATCGGCAGTGGTTCTGCTTGGACTTGGTATGCTGGAGGCTGCGGTTCTGGAACGGCTATCGGAACAGGTTCCTCCATTTCGGTATCTCCCGCTTCGACAACAACATATTTCGTTCGTGGAGAAGGTGGTTGTGCAAACACCACCTGCACTAGTGTTCAGGTGGTGGTCAACAGCCCGTCTACCGCGCCAACGGCCATCATCGCATCGAACTCCAACGTCTGCGCTGGTGCCAACACAACGCTCACGGTGAGTGGTGGTGTATTGGGAGGAGGTGCGCAGTGGTACTGGTATGTCGGAAGTTGTGGAGGGCAGCTTGTCGGTGCCGGAACCTCTATCACGGTCAATCCGCAAACCACGGCAAACTACTTTGTCAGAGCCGAAGGTCCCTGCAATACCACGACTTGCGCGAACATTCTTATTTCGGTTACCCCAGCGCCTTCGGTCGGATTCAGCGGCATTCAGAGTCCATCGGCCTGTGGTGGCGCTGACGGAACTATTACCGCCATTGCCAACGGAGGAACGCCCCCGTACAGCTTCTCTTGGAGCAATGGTCCCACAACGGCAACGAATCCGGGTCTTAGTGCAGGTCCTTACATAGTAACCGTAACGGATGGCAGTGGTTGTACCGATGTTTCCTCAGTATCCATCAATGACCCGAACGCCTCCGTGGTCACCCTGACGAGCAACGATGCAGACCAGACCATATGTGCGGGTGATGTAGTAGTGTTCACAGCTTCTGGTGCGTTCCAATACCAGTACTTCGTCAATGGAATTCCTGTTTCGACTCAGAACCCTTGGGTGACTAACACCCTTCAGAATGGTGATCAGGTGTCTGTGCTTGGTGTGGATTTCAACTTCTGCTCCTACACCAGTCTTGGGCTGACATTCACCGTTAGGCCTACACCTGTTATTAATGCCACCGTTACAGACCCGACCTCATGCGGTGGAACAGATGGGGCCATTCAGACTAACGTGACCGCTGGTCTTTCCCCTTACTCCTATGCTTGGGCCACCTCTGCCACGACTGCGGATGTGTCTGGACTTGCGGCTGGTCCCTATCTGGTGACGGTGACAGACGTGAATGGCTGTTCGACCAATGGCACTTTCGGCCTGAGCGACCCAGGTGCCGCACCTGTAACTCTGAGCAGTTCCGAAGACCCAACGAATGTTATCTGCGAAGGCGAGTCTGTGACCTTCACGGCCTCTGGTTCACAGAACTACAACTTCTTCGTGGACGCGCAGACTGTAGGTAGCACCAACCCCTTCACAACGACCACGCTGACCAATGGCCAGAGTATAGCCGTGACGGGTACCGATGCGAATGGTTGTACCGCTACTGGTAACATTGTTATCATGACGGTCAATCCCGGGCCAATCATCTCGTTGCAGTCCAACGTGCCCAATGAGACCATTTGCGTGGGTCAGGACATCTCCTTCTTTGCCTCTGGAGGTGTCTCCTATGAGTTTTTTGTGAACAGCGTCTCACAGGGACCAGCTGGGCCGACCAGTCTGTTCATCGGGTCAAATCTTCAGGATGGTGACGTTGTCTCCGTGATCGGTACTGATGCTAACGGTTGCGATGTGCAGAGTGCTTCGCTCACCGTTACTGTGAATGCGAGCCCCGTGGCCATCATTGCCAGTCAGCAGGACCCCTCTGAATGTGGTGCTACAGACGGTGTTCTTGTTGCCGATGCTACAGGCGGAACAACACCCTACAGCTTCCAGTGGGCTGCAGGTCCATCCGTTGACACCTATAGCAGTCTTTCCGCAGGTTCATATTTCGTGACCGTAACGGACGCTGCTGGTTGTACTTCCAGTGTAAGTGCATCCCTCAGCGATGTAGGTTCGAGCCCCGTATTCCTCACTAGCGATTTCCCAAGTGGAATTGTCTGTGGCGGAGTCCCAGTGACGTTCACTGCAACAGGCGCTACAACCTATGTCTACTATGTGAATGGTGTGCTCACTTCTACTGTGAACCCCTTCGTGACCAGTACACTTCAGGATGGCGACATCATTGCCGTGACCGGTCTCGATACTCAGCTGTGTGCTGCAACAAGCGCCCCAGTGCAATTCACCGTTCATCCTGAGGTCACTATTGGAATCATCTCATCGCTCAGCCCATCTGGCTGCCAGGCCACTGATGGTCAGGCCAACACTATCACCATAGGTGGTACGCCTGCCTATGCCTACCTATGGACTGATGGACAGGTCACACCTACCGCCACTGGTCTGCCAGCAGGTCAGTGGGCTGTTACCGTTACAGATGCCAATGGTTGCACGGATACGGATGTCATCTCATTGAGCGATATAGGCGCAACAGTGGCAACATTGACAGCCAACCCTACAGGCACAACTATCTGCGAGGGTACATCTGTAACGTTTACCGCCAGTGGTTCACTTAGCTATGACTTCTACTTGGACGGTGCGTCTGTAAGTCAGGTGAATCCCTATGTGAATGCCAACATCCTCAATGGTCAGACGATTGCCGTGATTGCCACAGATGTGAACGGATGCGTATACACCACTCCCGGTCTCACCTATACGGTGAACCCTGCTCCGGTGGTAAACCTTCCTACCGTTGGCCCGGCCTGTTCAAATGACGCTGTCATCGAATTGGTAGGCGGTGTTCCTGCAGGAGGCACCTACTCCGTTGACTATGTCTTCAACGGGAACACCTTCCCAGTGGTGGGCAACCTGTTCTTCCCAGAACTGGCCGGTGCAGGAACCACCAACGTCAGCTATCTGTTCGCTGACCCGACCACCGGTTGTGTTGGTTCTGCATCCTTCGGCCTGGTTGTGAATGCTGCACCCGTGGTTGATCTTGGAAACGATACCACCGCTTGCGTTTACACATTGGATGCAGGTGCAGGATTCGTTTCTTACCTATGGTGCACCAGCAATGCCACCACTCAGACCTTCACCACTACGGCTTCAGGCAACTACTGCGTAAGGGTTGAAGACGGCAACGGTTGCTTCGGTTATGACACAGTTCTGGTAGTGGTTCTTCCATTGCCGCAGCCTGTTCTCACGCCCGACAGCCCGATTGCTTTCTGTTCCGGCAACAGTGTCACCGTGAGTGCTCCGAATGGATTTGTGGACTACACATGGTCGTTTGGTTCACCGACATCACAGCCGAATGTCATCACTGTGAATCAGACGGGCACATTGGAGCTCACTGTCCTGGACCAGAACGGATGTATCGGAACGGTAGAGGCCGAAGTGATTGAGAACCAACCGATGGCCGTATCTGAAATCGAGATCATCGGAGAGGAGCCATTCTGCTATGGTGGTAGCGTGGTGCTGCAAGTGGAACAGGGCTATGCTTCCTATCTGTGGAACACTGGTTCTACCACATCGGCCATCACAGTGACCCAGAGCGGTTCCTACTGGCTATCGACTTTGGATGGCAACGGTTGCATTGACAGTTCAATGCAGGCTACCCCAGTTGAAATTCTCGTGTGGAACCCACAGCCCCTCGTAGATGTGGTGGGGAGCACGCTGATTGTTACCAACGCACAGGATTTCCAGCAGTTCCAATGGTTGCTGAATGGAAATGCCATTCCTGGAGCAACACAATCGGAATACACCATCAATCCGACAGGAAGTGGCAACTATACCGTTCAGGTGCAGGACGCGAACGGGTGTATCGGGAACTCTCAGGTATATGAACTCACATGCTGCGTTGGTGTGGAGGAAGTGGACTTCGATGGCTCGGTAAGTGTTTACCCGAACCCGAACAATGGTGCCTTCACCGTGGACATCACTTTGAACACGGCACGCACCATGACCGTGGAGATGCACGACCTCGTAGGCAAGGTGCTGTGGTCTGACGGAACAATGGGAACTACAGAGCAACTGAGGAAGCAATATGACATCACCGCATTGCCCAACGGCATTTACTTCCTTCGTGTGACCGCTGATTCTCAATCAAGCGTAGTGAAGGTGATCAAGCAGTAACAGCTGCATTGTGCACAATGAAAGGCCCTCTCGGAAATCCGGGAGGGCCTTTCATTTTCTCAACAATCGCTGGCTACTTAATCTCACCGTCCACAATTCGTGAACAATCAACCGCGCAGGTGATAGGCCTTGGGTTGAACAAATGCCCGAATGCCCTGATGGGACAATGTGGACCCGAGGCCAGAATGCCCACGACCTGACCACGGAATGTTCGGGCTCACACGGTCACAGCAATTCCAATACACGGTTCCGCTGTTCATCTGTGCCATAATGGCCTCGGCACGTGTACGGTCAGGTGTGTACACGGCCGAGGTGAGTCCATACGGAGTGGCCTGCATAAGCTTAACCGCCTCTTCATCGTCCTTCACGGACTGGATTCCAATTATAGGACCGAAACTCTCGTCCATCATCACCTTCATGGAGTGGTCACAGTCCACCAGCACCGTGGGCTCGAAGTAGTATCCTGCCTTTTCAGCGTGTTTCCCACCAAGCACTAGCCGGGCCCCGCGGTCAATTGCATCCTTAACCTGGTCCTCAAGAACGGTGAGCTGTTGAGGCCGTGTAAGTGGACCGATAGCAGTAGCTGCATGCTCGGGATCGCCTATGGTCCAATTCTTTGCTTCCTCAATGAAAGCGTCCACATATTCCGTATAGATGCGTTCGTGCACGTAGATGCGCTCCACAGCGCAACAGCTCTGCCCCGTATTATAGAACGCCCCTTCCACGCCAGCGGCTGCCGCGTGCTTCACATCGACATCGTCACACACATACATGGGATCCTTTCCTCCAAGTTCCAGACCTACGGGAACAAGTTTGGAAGCCACACGCTCTGCAATGTAGCGGCCTGTCGCATAAGATCCTGTGAAAAAATAACCATCCAACGAGAGATCGAGTAGGGCCTCACCGGCCTCCCTTCCTCCGATCACGGGCTGAATGACATCAGCAGGAACACCTGACTTATGCAGCAGAGCTACGAGGTTCAGACCTGTAAGTGTGCTGAACTCCGAAGGCTTATAGAGCACCGCGTTGCCCCCGATGAGCGCAGGAATGAACACATTGACTCCCACAAGCACCGGGTAATTCCAAGCAGAGATGTTGGCAATGACGCCCAGTGGTTCATAGGTGATCTTCTCCTTAGTGTCTCCCTCGGTGACCATCCACTCCTCGGCCAGATACTTCTCAGCATTGTTTGCGAACCAGACGCTGCGGGCACGTCCACCACGGAACTCGCCTTGTGCCTGCCCGATGGGCTTACCCACCTCGGTGGTAAGGTCCTTGGCCAACCTGTCGGCCTCCGTGACCAGCAACTCGTTGAAGCGGACGATGCAGGCCAGCCTTTCCTGGAGCGGAGTGGATGCCCATAGGCGCTGAGCCACCTTGGCCCGGTTGAACTTCTCCTGAATCGAGGAAATGCTGTCCTCCTGAACGGTTGTAACCACCTTTCCAGTGGCGGGATTGATGATGTTCATAGGTATGTGGAATGAAAGAGATGTTGAGAGGATATCATCTGCCTCTGACAAATGCGAGAAACGTTTCGATGAGGATATCAGGGTTCAGAACGGATGCCCCGAGGGTATGCGAATACTCCGGATGCCATTGCACCCCCATCACACGACCGGGGGCAAAATGCTCGTGGATGAATGCCTCAATCAGTCCATCCTCGCTACAATGGGCCTGGGAGATGAGCCCATAACCGAGGTCTTTCACACCTTGGTGATGAACGGAGTTGACGCGGTTCACCGTCTCATTGCCATGTAGACCATGCATGAACGAACCTTCAACCCATTGCAAACCATGATTCACCCGGTCATACTCTAACGCGTCCCTGTGCCTCACACTTTCAGGGCGTTGAATGGCGATGTCCTGATATAAAGTACCTCCGAAATAGGCATTAAGAAGCTGGAAACCCCTACAGATGCCAAAAACGGGCTTATCCGCATCGAGAAAACGTTTTACGAGGTCCATCTCATACTCATCGCGGAACCCGTCTCCTTTCCAACGACCATCGAGTATGGGCTCTTCCCCATAAGATGCTGGGGAAAGATCTGCTCCTCCCTGCAGAACGAGACCGTCCAACATACCTACAAGCCGCTGAACATCATCCTTTGGAAGGTCGGGAATCAGCACGGGAATGACATCAGGACGGGCCACGTAGCGGGCCATATCGTTTTCCAGATAACAGAGGGTCTTCGGGCCAAAAGTGGTCCGTTGGAGGTCTGGGTAGAAAAAGCAGGAAGAGATACCGATGTGCAGCATTGGGCCAAAGTTAGCGAGGGGCAATGCAGGAAATCCTCCCCATCAAAATTGAACCGCACGGCTTGCGGACGCTCCAAAATCACTGAACGACAGTAGGCCGAGTTTACGTGAATCATTCGAGCATACTTCGCCAACTTCGCACCCTGAAAAATAAGCATGGATACCATGGGTGCAACTGAGACAAGGCTACGGATTGCGATACAGAAATCGGGAAGATTGAACGAGGACTCGGTGCAAGTGCTGAAGGACTGTGGCATTGTTATCGACAATGGCAAGGACCAGTTGAAGGCCAGTGCACGTAACTTCCCATTGGACGTGCTTTACCTGCGCAATGATGATATCCCGCAGTATCTGGAGGACGGTGTGGCCGACATCGCCATCGTAGGTGAGAATCTTCTTGTAGAGAAACAGCGCAACGTGAGCGTGGCGCTCCAGCTTGGATTCTCGAAATGCAGACTTTCACTGGCCGTTCCAAAAGATGTGAGCGTGAACGGACTCAACTATTTTGCAGGAAAGCGCATCGCCACCTCGTACCCTGTCACCCTCGGCAAGTTCCTATCAGAGAAAGGAATCGAGGCGGATATCCACGAAATCTCAGGTTCGGTAGAGATAGCCCCCAATATCGGCCTAGCGGATGCCATCTGCGATCTGGTGAGCAGCGGAAGCACCCTCTTCAAGAACGGTCTGGAGGAGGCGCATGTGGTACTACGGTCGGAGGCTGTGCTGGCGTCAGGTCCCAATCTCACCGATGGGGCGAAGGCGATACTTGACCAATTGGTGTTCCGTCTGAGGGCCGTGCTCCGCGCCCGAAAGTCGAAGTACATACTGATGAACGTGCCGAACAACCGCATCGGGGTCATCTCGAACATTCTGCCCGTGCTTAAGAGCCCTACCGTGATGCCCTTGGCCGAACCGGGCTGGAGCTCGCTGCACTCCGTAATCGATGAGGACAAGTTCTGGGAGGTGATCGATCAGCTGAAGGCCAACGGGGCCGAAGGCATTCTGGTGGTTCCTATCGAGAAGATGGTTGTCTGATGACACCAGCGTTTCAGACACTGGACTTCAGAAAATCAGCATAGGCGAGGCGTATACCCTCGTCCAGAACTATACGGTGCTTCCACCCAAGGGCATGCACCTTAGAAACATCGAGCAACTTACGAGGGGTTCCGTCTGGCATAGACGCGTCCCATCTGATATCACCCGTAAAACCCACAATCCCACGGATCACCTCGGCCAGTTCGCGGATGGCTATATCCTCACCAGTACCGATGTTGACCGTCTCCCTACCGCTATAGTTGAGCATCAGATGGATGCAGGCCTCGGCAAGGTCGTCTGCAAATAGGAATTCCCTTTTGGGCGATCCGGAACCCCACAGCGTGACGGAGGGACTCCCGTTCACCTTCGCCTCATGGAACTTGCGGATGAGCGCTGGTAGAACGTGCGAGTTATTCAGGTCATAGTTGTCGCCATAGCCATAAAGGTTGGTAGGCATGACGCTGATGAAGTTGCTTCCATACTGGTCGCGATAGGCCTCGCAGAGTTTCAGCCCCGCTATTTTGGCAATGGCATAAGGTTCGTTGGTGGGTTCAAGCGCCCCGGTGAGCAGGTATTCCTCTTTCAGCGGTTGCGGGGCCAATTTCGGGTAGATGCACGATGAGCCGAGGAATAGAAGTTTCCTCACACCATGTTGCTTGGCGGCATGAACCGCGTGAGTGGCGATGGCCAAGTTATCATAGAGGAAATCGGCCCTGAATGTGTTGTTGGCATGGATACCGCCCACTTTTGCGGCAGCAAGGAAGACGATGTCGGGCCTTTCAGTGCGAAAGAACACGTCCACAGCGGCCTGATCACGTAGGTCGAGCTCGGCCGAGGTGCGAGTGATGATATTATGGAACCCCTGCGACTGCAACACGCGGCAGATGGCCGATCCGACCATGCCCCTGTGACCTGCAACATAAATCCTGTCTGTCTTAAGCATGAGCCAAACTTACTGCCCAGAAACCGAATGGAGAGGCGTGGCGCAGCGCACCGTTCTACCTTTGGGACCATCAACCGACCTAAGCGCGCATGAGCACAGTGATCAGACAGGCGACCGTGGACCAAGTGGGAGTGGAAGAACGTGTTTCACGATTCACCAAACGGAGCATCAAGAATGAGGCTAAGACCCAAGGACTGCGCATGGTGCTGAACATGATCGACCTCACCACGCTCGAAGGCAAGGACACCGAGGGAAAAGTGCGGCAGATGTGCTATAAGGCCGCGCACCTGCACGACCAATTGCCCGGACTTCCTACCGTGGCGGCCGTTTGTGTGTATCCCAACCATGTGTCCACAGCTGTGAGCGCTCTCAAAGGCACTGGCATCAAGGTGGCATCAGTAGCAACGGCATTCCCCTCTGGCAATTCTTCCAGAGAGATCAAACTGGCCGACACCCGCATCGCTGTGGAGGCAGGTGCAGACGAGGTGGACATGGTCATCTCGCGAGGAAGATTCCTGCAGGGCGACCTCGCTTTCGTCCATGATGAGATTGCAGCCGTGAAAGAGGCCTGCGGCAGCGCACGGCTCAAGGTGATATTGGAAACAGGCGAGCTCTGCACTCTCGATAATGTGCGTCAGGCAAGTTTCATCGCCATGGAGGCCGGGGCCGATTTCATCAAAACGAGCACAGGCAAGATCAGCCCTGCGGCCACCATGCCCGTGACATTGGTGATGCTGGAGGCGATCCGCGACTACTACTATGAGACCGGACGAATGGTGGGCATGAAGCCCGCTGGTGGCATCTCCAAGTCGAAACTGGCGCTGCATTATCTGGTTATGGTGAAAGAGACGCTGGGCGATTCGTGGCTCACGAACGAATGGTTCCGCTTCGGGGCCAGCAGCCTGGCCAATGATGTGCTGATGCAACTGGCCAAGATGGAGGATGGCCGCTATCAGGGCCTGGAGTATTTCAGCCGTGACTGAGCCTGAAGACCTTGTGGCCTGTGGGTAACATGTTGATTGCTTGATGGCGTAAAGGGTCATTCTCGTAGTTCATTTCGGCACCTTTGCATCAAACCCGAACCACACCATGAGATTCTTCATCGACACCGCAAATCTTGACCAGATCCGTGAGGCACAGGACCTCGGGGTTCTTGACGGAGTGACCACCAACCCATCGCTGATGGCCAAGGAGGGCATTCACGGTGAGGCCCGCGTGAAGCAGCATTACATCGACATCTGCAACATCACCACGGGCGATGTGAGCGCAGAGGTCATCAGCACCGACTTCGCTGGCATGGTGAAAGAAGGGACGGCCTTGGCGGCATTGCACCCGCAGATCGTGGTCAAAGTGCCGATGATCAAGGACGGCATCAAGGCCATCAAATATTTCAGCGACAACGGCATCCGTACCAACTGTACGCTCGTATTCAGTGCAGGCCAGGCGCTTCTGGCAGCAAAGGCCGGGGCTACTTATGTTTCCCCATTCCTTGGCAGACTGGACGACAACAGTCAGGACGGCATGGACCTTATCGCGCAGATTCGTCTCATCTACGACAACTATTTCTTCGAGACGCAGATTCTTGCTGCCAGCATCCGCCACACGATGCACATCGTGAAATGTGCGGAAGTGGGTGCCGATGTGGCCACATGCCCGCTCTCTGCCATTCTCGGCCTGCTCAACCACCCGCTGACGGATATTGGCTTGGCGAAATTCCTCGCAGATTACGCTTCCAACAAATAGTTCAGCGTTCTGGGCCGCACGTTCAGCGTTGACCGAACTTTGACGGGAACCCAAGCACCTTGAACCCATGCTCATCCGCATCCACCCGGACAACCCACAGCCGCGACAGATCCAATCTGTGGTGGAGTGCCTGCGCAAGGGCGGGGTCATCATCTACCCTACCGATACTGTGTATGGCATCGGTTGTGACATCAACAGCCGCAAGGCCGTGGAACGGGTGTGTCAGATCCGTGGGATAAAGCCCGAAAAGGCCACCTTCTCGTTCATCTGCTCCGACCTGAGCAACATCTCGGAGTATTGCTCACAGATAGATAACGCGGTGTTCAAGCTGATGAAAAGCGTGCTGCCCGGCCCTTACACCTTCATTCTGGGAGCGAACTCCAGAGTACCGAAGATGCTGCACAGCAAGCGGCACACCGTGGGTATCCGCATTCCCGACAACAGGATTCCGCTGGCCATCGTACAGGAACTCGGCAATCCCATCATGACCGCATCGCTGCGAGATGACGATGACCTGATCGAGTACAGCACCGACCCTGAGCTAATCCATGAGCGCTATGGGGACATGGTGGACATGGTGATTGATGGCGGCTATGGCGGACTTGAGGCGAGCACGGTGCTCGACTGTGCCGATGGCGACATCACTCTCGTCCGCGAGGGGAAAGGCCCAGTGGATTTTCTATAAGCCTTCGGCCCTTCAGTCCAAGAAATTTCGCTCCTTCACCCGATCGGCATGTCATTCATCGATAATATTCTGAATTGCCCGTGCTTCGTCTCTGATGACTGTATCCTTATTTAAGTTTCAGGGTACAAGGATGTAGTTAAGGTCACCGCGATGAAAAGGCTGCTAACATCCTCAATGCTCACGCTCGCCCTTGCAGGGTCGGCCCTTGGACAGGAAGTCCTCTTCGATGGACCGCATCTGGATGACCATGCCATCTTTCTTGAAATGAGAGACGGCAAGGAGGTTCTGGTGAACGCCTCCGGACAGGCGATCGAGCTGCATCCTGTGTTCCAGAAACCCATGCACGAGCGTAAGGCTGAAGGGCTCACCATCGGCATAACGGCCCCAGAGACATCCCAGATGAAGGCCAATGGGTCGGACGGCCCCATATTCAATCTGACCTATCTGGATGTGATCAACGGAAGTGGGCAGGGCTTCGATCATCCCACAGAAGGTGTAAAGAGAAGAGCCGCACTTGAGTCAGCGTTCGCCTATTTCTCCTCATCCATGAACGACATCGGTGAGGCCGATATTGAAATCAGAGCTTCATTCTCCGGCAATCCAAACTCAAATCCGTTCGCTTTCTCAGGTGCATATTATTATGGTTCGCGAGGGTTCAACGACCCGTTCACGCTGCGCCACCTCACCACAGGCAACGACCCGCACAGTTCGTTCCCAGATGCATATATCCAGTTCAACTTCCACAGCGGAATGAACTTCAACTACGATGCGAACAATCCGCCTCAGGCCGACCAGTATGATTTCTACACGGTGGCCTTGCACGAGATCACTCACCTGCTCGGTTTTGCCAGCTACTGCAATTCTCAGGGCGAATCGATGGCCTCCCAGCATGTATTCACCAGTTATGATGGCAATCTGGTCGATTTTGAGAAGAACCCGCTGCTGGTACTCACCGGAACCGGGGCATCCGCTGCGGTGTCCAAACCTGCACAGGGCCTACTGACCAACAGCATGCTGTGGTTTGAGCTCTCTGCGAACAAGCTTCTGCCCGTATTCTCGCCTGCATCCTTCAACGGTTCAAGCATCAGCCATCTGGATAACGACAGGACCTCGCATGGAGGCTACGTGATGCATCCATCACTGTCCAGAGGAAACCGATTCTCACATCTTCATGAAGAAGAGGTGGAAGTGCTCGTGAAATTGGGTTACTCCATGAATCTGAGCTATGCGACCTCGGTATCCGACCTTATCGGAGAGGGGCCTGTGCTGCCCGCATTCTCCAACCTTTACCCGAACCCTGTGAATAGGGGTCAGGCGGTGAACATCGATGCGCCTGCTGTGGATGTCCGTGAGATTCTGGTCATCGTATACGACATGTTGGGAAGGGAATCCTACTCGAAAGTGATTGTCAACCCCGGTTCTGGTCCGATCACGGCCATCGACCCTTACCATAATCTTTCGCCAGGCATCTACGTGGTAATAGGTTCATCGCGCGATGAACTGTTCAATCAGAAACTGGTCATCCGTTGACCAGATGTCGGAAGGCCTCTCCCAGACCATCCGCAATATCGCCTGCGACAAGAGATGGCATACTGCCACGCTCCGCAGCCCTATCGCCAGAGTGTCCGTGAACGTAGGCCCCGAGGATGGCTGCCTCGGTGGGGAGGTAGCCTTGTGCCAGTAGGCCGAGGATAATGCCCGTGAGCACATCGCCACTTCCGGCCGTGGCCATTCCAGGATTGCCGGTCATGTTGAAGAAGGTCTGTCCGGCTGGATTGCACACCGAGGTATAGGCCCCCTTCAAGAGCACCACGCAGTTGTAACGCTTTGCGAACTGCTGCTGCCGCTGCCAACGCTCAAAGCCGCTGACCGATTCACCTGCAAGGCGGTCAAACTCCTTGGGATGCGGGGTGAGCAGGCTTCCTGCGGGCAGAAAGTCCAGCCATGTGCGGTTCTCGGCCAGCAGATTGAGGGCATCGGCATCGAGCACCATCGGAACCTTGATGTCCTGAATCAGCCGTTTGAGCACATTTGCTGTATCGCCCTCAAGCCCGACACCTGGCCCCATTCCAACAGCCGAGAATCCATCCAGTCTCGGTAGAACGGAGAGTTGATGCTGATGCTCATCGACCGAACACATGGCCTCTGGCACCGCGATCTGCATAATGTTGACCCCGCAGCTCGGCACGCGGGCCGTGAGCAATCCGGCACCGCTTCGCAGTGCGCCTCTCGCTGAAAGCACAGCCGCCCCCATGCTGCCATAGCGTCCTGCCAGAAGCAGGGCATGGCCATAGCTCCCTTTGTGCGAGAATCGGGAGCGAGGACGTAGGATTCGGGAAGCCAGACTGTCCGTCACTGCGATGTGCATACTTCGCACCCTCGACTCCTTCTCCAGCAGCCCGATGTCCAACACGGTGAAATCACCTACGAAGGGTGCGTGCTCCGCGAACATGAAGCTGAGCTTGGAGCAATGGAACGTCAGTGTACGCTGCGCCCGCACCACCCTGCTCAAATCATTGCTTCCATTGTCATCGCTGAAAAGACCTGAAGGGATATCCACACTCAATACGCGGTTGGGCAGCGCATTGATATGCTCTACAACATCGGCCAGCAGTCCCGTCAACGGGCGCGAAAGGCCTGTTCCCAGAAGAGCGTCCACCACCAACGAGTGGGCTGGTATTTCCAAGAGCTCATCGGCATCCTTCAGGTCGTTGACCTGAGCACCGATCGCCCTCAGCCGCTCCAGATTGGTGGCGAAATCGGCACTTGGGCGGTCCGTGTGGCGCACTACCACTATTCGGACCGTGCATCCCTGCACCTCATGGAGCATACGTCCCAGAGCGAGGCCGTCTCCTCCATTGTTCCCCATACCACAGAAGATGGTCACATGATGATGGACCTCGGTGGCCATCAGTTCGCTGAAGAGGGCCCTTGCGGCACGCTCCATGAGGTCGATGCCGGAAATGGGAGAGTATTCGCTCGTGTAGCGGTCGAGTTCACGGATTTGCTGCGCGGAGAGAATCTGCATCACGAACTGAATTTCTGATGAAGCTTCAACACCTGTGGGATCAAGAGGCTCCGTCCATCGTTCACAACGATGTGATCGGCCATGGCAGCTTTCCGTTCCTCCGGCCATTGATGGGCCATCCGTTGGCGCACCTCTGCCTCTGTTACGCCATCGCGCAGCACCACGCGCGCAACCCTCACTGCCTCTGGGGCCGCAACCAGCACGGTCTCCTGCACCGCCTTATACGCCCCGCTCTCAAACAATATCGCAGCCTCCTTGATCAGGTAGGGATGATGCGCATGATCCGCTACCCACTTCATGAAATCCTTGGCCACGGCCGGATGCACCAAGGCATTGAGCTGTCCCAGTCTTTCGGAAGAACTGAACACCTGCGCAGCCAGAAATGCCCGGTCGAGCCTGCCATCCGAATACGCATCGGGGCCGAACGCACTTATGATGGCCGCCTTCAGTTCGGCATCCTCGTTCATGACGGCCTTTGCCCTTTCGTCAGCATAGTAGATCGGAATACCGAGCTCAGCGAAAATGCCGCACACAGTGCTTTTCCCACTCCCGATGCCTCCTGTTATACCGATGATGCGCATGACGTTGACTTCAGACCGAAAGGAAGGAAAAAGAAACGGGGCAGCGACATCGGTCATACCATGTCGCTGCCCCCGTTGATGGGTGAATCAATCCGGGATCAGGCCTCCTGTCCCAGTTTCACCGTGTTGTCCTTGCTCACGGCCGCCTTCTCGATCTTGAGGCGCTGACCCTCGCCCACCTCGATGATGAGCGTGGTCTCCTTTATTTCGGCCACCTTGCCATGGATACCGCCAATGGTGACAATCTTGTCGCCTTTAGCAAGCTCCTCGCGGAACTTCTTCTCCTCCTTCGCCTTTTTCATCTGCGGACGGACCATGAAGAAGTAGAACACCACGAACATGAGTCCGAACATGAGCAACGTGGAATAGTTGCCCAATGGATTCTCTGCGGCCTGAAGTAGGATGGGATGGTTCATATCACTTGGTCTCTGGGGTCTCAATCACACCGTTGATAGCCAACGTGACTGTGCTTGGAACAGTGTTGGCCGTAATGGTCACTTTCTTGTTCTGCTGACCCGTCTTACCCGTGCTGTCAAAAACCACATCGATCACACCTGTGCCACCAGGTTTCACTGGCGACTTCGGATACTCAGGAACAGTGCATCCGCAACTGCCCTTTGCATCGGTTATGAGCAGGTCTGAACTGCCGGTGTTGGTGAATTTGAACTGATAGGACACCTTCTCGCCCTGAATGATCTTGCCGAAGTCATGCACATCCTTCTCAAAGGTCATCACCGGGGCATCCTCCGCATTGCCTTCGGCAGTGGCCGGGGCTGTAACCAGATCGGTATCGAGTTTTGCCTCTTCGGGCTGAGTGGCCTCCTGCCCTCCGCAAGAGTAGAGGAAAAGCACAGCAGAAAGGACCGGAACGTACTTCTTCATTCTCATGATGTATGGGTTTTAAGGTTATTGGTACTGATTGTTGGAATCGGCTGCAAAATTAGCCAAGCAATCGGGTCTTCAAGGACCGGTCAACCTCCGATGAGGCCTTTCCCCGCCTTTTTCACCTTGCCATCGGCCTTGAGGTCGGCCAAGGCCTTGTCGAGGATGCCGTTGATGAAAACCTTGCTCTTCGGAGTGCTGTACTCCTTGGCGATCTCGATATACTCGTTCATGGTCACCCGCGTTGGAACGGAGGACAGGTGCATGAACTCACAGATGGCCATTTTGAGCAGCAGGATGTCGATGGCCGCAATGCGGTCGGTGTCCCAATTCTTGGTCTTGTCGGCCACGATGTCGGTCAACTGCCCATTGTGCGTGGCTGTCTTCCTGAAAAGGTCGAGCATGAACTGACGGTCCTCCTCCGGGTCGGTATAGAGGGTCGGGAGCACACCACCGTCCTCTCTGTCCTCCTTGAAATCGTTGAGGGTACGCGTCACCATGCCGCCCACCTGCTCAAAGTCATTCACCCAGAAAATGCTCTTCTCCTCAAAAACGAACTCGAAGTCATCATTGGCAATGAGGTAATTATCGAAGATGTACTGAATGATGCGTTTGTGGTCGCGGTAGGCAGGTGCTGGCGCTTCCATATAGGCGATGAACTCACCGTCCTGAACAATGGACATGAAGGTCTTTCGGATGAGCTCCGAGTGCTCGTGCCAATCGATCTTGCGCTTGGAGATATGCGCGGCAAGGGCCGCGTTGTTCTCCAGCTGCAGCAGCACTGGATTCTCCACGAAACGTAGATTCGGGCGAATGTCGTCTTCCGTGGGACGGTGCTTCTTCTTGTTGTCCTCGGCCCGCTTCAGGGCGAACCTGCGCAGTTCGAGAAGCAAAGAAAGCTCATGGATGAACAGGTCATAGACCCTCTCCACACTCTGCATCAGGAACTTTTCCCCAACGGCAAGCGGGTCGCCCTCAGAGCGCTGGTAGGCATAAAGGGCCTGCATCACTTTGATGCGAAGGTGTCTGCGGCTCAGCATGCCTGTGGGCTTTGCGTCTCTTCACAGAGGAAGGACAGGTTCATAATGTCAAGGGCAGCTGTGCAGTGCGCGGCTGCCGAACGTGAAAAAAGCATCTTCAATCTCGGTCTGCGGGAAAAAATGGGGTCACAGGAGCATGAACTTCCTTAAACCTTGACTCTCGACCTGTGTTTGACCATCGGTCGGGCCAATCCTCCCTAATTTCGCGCAAAAGTATATCTATTTTCCCAAGGGGATGGTCGAGCGTGCGAAGGAGAATGGGATCGGTGCGCTGGCCCGTCTCAACAAGTATTTCTGGAAATACCGCTGGAGATTCTCGCTCGGGATTCTGTTCGTCACCATCAGCAATCTCTATGCGATCGTTCCACCTAAGCTGGTGCGCATCACGTTCGATTTCCTGGCCGATGTGCGCCCGGTCTTCATGCACTTCAGAGACACGGACGCTCAGGAGTCGCTCTTCGAAGTGCTCGCAATGACCTTCGTATGGTTCGGTGCCGTGGTGGTGATCAGTGCGCTGCTCAAGGGCTTCTTCATGTTCCTCATGCGTCAGACCATCGTGGTGATGAGCCGCATGGTGGAGTATGATATGAAGAACGAGATGTATGACCACTACCAGCGGCTGTCGCTGGCCTTCTTCAAACGCAACAGCACGGGCGACCTCATGGCCCGCATCACAGAGGATGTGAGCAAGGTGCGCATGTATCTCGGCCCGGCCATCCTTTACGCAGTGAACCTCCTGGTGCTCACTGTCCTTGTCATTTACAACATGATCCGGGTGAGCCCATCGTTAACATTTTATGTGCTTTTGCCGCTGCCCATCCTTTCCATCACCATCTACTATGTGAGCCACAAGATCAACGTGAAGAGCGAGGTGGTGCAGCGTCAGCTGAGCCGCATGAGCACCTTTGTCCAGGAAGGATTCTCTGGCATCCGTGTGCTGAAGGCCTACAGCCGGGAGAAGCAGTGGGCAGGGGCATTCGCCTCCGAGACCGAACGCTACAAGGAAACCTCCTTGGAACTGGTGCGCATTCAGGCCACGTTCTTCCCCACGATGCTCGTACTTATAGGCCTCAGCACCGTGCTCACCGTCTATGTTGGCGGAAAACAGGCCATGGCCGGAGAAATCAGTTCTGGGAACATTGCCGAGTTCATCATCTACATCAACATGCTCACATGGCCCGTGGCCGCGCTGGGCTGGATCACCAGCATCATTCAGCGGGCAGCCGCATCACAGGCCCGCATCAACGAGTTTCTGGACACCGTGCCCGAAATCGTGAACACTGCCAAAGAGTTCGTTCCGATCAAAGGGACCATTGCGTTCGATGATGTGAGTTTCGTCTATCCCGACAGCGGTACGCGCGCGCTTGACCATGTGAGTTTCACCGTGAGAGAAGGCGAGAGCCTTGCCATTCTCGGTAGAACGGGCAGCGGCAAATCGACCATCGCGGCTCTGATCACCCGTGCCTACGATGCTACCTCGGGGACGGTTCGCATTGACGGGACACCCATCCGCGACCTGCATCTCGATGCTGTACGCTCGGGCATAGGCTATGTGCCGCAAGAAGTCTTCCTCTTCTCGGACACCATTGCCAACAACATCGCATTCGGGCTTCCCGAAGGCACCTACAAGGAGGAGGACGTGCACCGTGCAGCACAGCAGGCGGACATCTTTGACAGCATCATGGAGTTCCCCACGGGCTTCGGGACGCGCGTAGGCGAAAGAGGCGTGACCCTCTCCGGAGGACAGAAGCAGCGTGTTTCCATTGCTCGGGCCATCATCCGCCATCCTCAGGTGCTCATTTTCGATGACTGCCTCAGTGCTGTGGACACGCAGACCGAGGAGCGCATTCTCACTCAGCTCCGCGAGCTGATGAAGGGACGAACCTCTATCGTCATCGCCCACCGGGTAAGCACCGTTAAGCAGGCTGACCGCATCCTTGTGCTGGACGAAGGCAGAGTGGTGGAGCAAGGCACACACGAACAACTGCTGGCCTTGGAGGGAGCGTATTTCTCCATGTATCAGCAGCAGATTCTGGACGATGCTGCGTCCGAGGACATGGACAGCTGACCCCATCAGCACGGAATTGGTCGGCCATTGGCTTTTTTGATGGTCGAGTGCGGGGTTAGCAGATTCTCGTGTATGTTTGACTTGACTTTTGATAAGGACCAAAGCAAGAGCATGGCACAGGGAGAGTTTGATAACCACGAGGAGATTTACACCGCCCGGGTGAAGGCCGGCAAGCGCACCTACTTCTTCGATGTGAAGGAGACCCGAAACGGTGAATACTACATGACCGTCAGCGAACTGCTGAAGAAGACCGGAAGGGACGGCCAACCGATGACCACCCGCCACAAGATCTTCCTCTACAAGGAAGACTTCAACACCTTCATGCAGGAGATGAACAATGCCATCGCGTTCATCCGCAAGAACAAGGGTGATGACTATGGCTCGGAAGGCCGTGTGTATGAAGACGATTGGAACAATGAGGGGAATGCCCACAGAGGTGCTTCAGCACCACCGTCTAATTCCTCAGATGACGGTCCGTCCGATTCGGGTTACTCCACCGACCTGAAGTTCGAGGATCTCTGATTTTTTCCATACCGACTTTTTTGAACATCCCAGTTCTGGAGTGTCCGGGACTGGGATGTTCCATTTCCCCAAAACTGCCATCCCTCACTTCAGCTCCAACTCCTTCATCGGGTCCCAGAAGCGCTTGTGGAATTCGACCACGCAGTCATTCTCCACCGACACTCCTTCTGCCTCCAAGCGCTGCTGCATCATCTCCGGAGAAGGGAAATAAGCCTTGCCGCTGAGCATCCCCAAACGGTTCACCACCCGGTGGGCGGGAACTGGATCGGGCGCTGCATGGCTGGCATTCATAGCCCAGCCCACCATGCGCGATGAACGGGCGCTGCCAAGATACCTGGCGATGGCCCCATAACTGGTGACACGGCCTTCGGGAATCAGACGGACCACATCCCAGACATCAAGGAAGAAATCGCTGGCCACCGGTCGTGCTTCTCAGTGCTTTACGAACGCACCTGCCTGCTCCAGTTCAAAGGCAAGCTCCAACAAGGTGCGGTCATCCCCAATTCTGGCTGCGAACTGCGGCCCGACCGGAAGTCCATTCGCACACTTGCCCAGGGGCAGTGAGATGGCCGGTGCTCCTGTGGCATTCTGAATGATGGTGAAGTTCACGTAGTTGTTGAGGCGCATCACCAACGAAATGAACGGCTGATCGCCCGAAAAATATCCGAGCTTGGGCACGGGCTCCAACAGCGTGGGGCTCAGCAGAAGGTCGTAGGAGCTGAACAGCGCGTCATACTCCCTACTCAGTTTTCCCTTCAGATAAGTGAAACTCGAAGGTGCGTGCAACATCGATTTGGTGAAGAACGTGGCCAGACCGCTGGTGAAGGGCTCCACCTTCCTGTTGTTGAATTTCGGATGGACCGCCACCTTTCCGAAGGTCACCAACAGACGGGCCAAGAAGGAATAATAGACCAGGAAATCGAACAGAACGCGGTCGTTGTAGGGATTCTGAATGAACTCCACCCTATGCCCCAGCCCTTCGCAGACCTTGCCGGCCCGAAGCACCGCCTGTGCCACGTCCTTGTGCGCCTCTATTCCGGCAGGGTTCTGCGTGAACATGCCGATGCGGAGTCTGCGCTTGTTCGGTCCGGTAACATGTCCGATCGGGGCATATTTCGGATGCGGACGATACTGCTCAATGGCGTGGAAGTAGTTGGCGGTGTCGCGCACGGTCTGCGAAACGATGCCGTTCGTCACAATATCAACTGGAAGACCGAGCGATGGCGATCCCACATGGCGGCCTCTGGACGGCTTAAGGCCCACCAGTCCACAACAGGAGGCTGGTATGCGGATGCTGCCCCCACCGTCCATGGCATGCGCGAAGGGAACCACCCCTGCCGCCACTAGCGCGGCCGCACCACCCGAGGAACCTCCTGTGGAATACTCCGTGTTCACCGGGTTGCGAGTGATGCCATGCAGCAGTGTCTCCGAACTGGGCAGAAGTCCGAACTCTGATGTGGTGCTCTTCCCCACGATCACGCACCCTGTGGAGGCAATCTGTTTCACCACTTTCTCGTGTCCCTTTGCTTTCCGATCCGGCACACCGGCACAGCCTTGCAACGTTGCAAAGCCCTTCACCTTGACTAAATCTTTTATGAAGGTGGGAACACCTGTGAATACACCTTTCACTGGAGGTTGGGCCTCTGCCTGCTCAAAATCGGCCGCCACTACTGCATTGATCCGGGGCTCAGCAAGTTCCAACCGCTGTCGCACGGCCATCAAGGCCTCTTTGGCGGTAACCTGCCCTTTCGTAATATGCTCCGCGATGGCTGTTGCGTCCATCCCTGCGAGGATGCCGACCCCATCCACATTCACTCGTTGTGATTGTTCCATGTTCTGAATCTGGGCGGCAAGTTACACCAGCCATTTCTGACAGACAGGGAAGGTTGACATCTCAAGAACACACCACCACTTCAACGAACTGAAGACTATCTAATGTCAGTCGATGACAAAGTTGCATTCACATCACGTCCAGAGACAACTTTACGTTCAATTTTCTATTTGAAATTTAATAAATGATGAATTTTTGAGGACACAAAACGCTAGTCAATCCTTCAATCCTCGAAGATAAAGTTATGTTTGCTGATACAATTTATTAACAGCATCCAGATTATGTCAGCGCACTCAATCCCTCTCTCGGCCTTTCTGATGGTCTTCGCCCTGAGTTCTCTCTCTCTTCTTGACACCCCTGCTTTCGGGCAAACGCTCAATGCCACGGAAACCTCACAGACAGAGACCTCCAGCGCAGCAGCTGCCAACGTGTTGAAATCAGAGGAGGTCAAGGACAATGGCTACTTCACTTATCGCGTCACAGGTGATGAACAGATGGACCTCCAGCTTTATGCGGAGGCCAAAGAAGCTTTTGTAGCTGCCTACCCTGAGCGCTACGCTCAAATGGTGCGTGAGTCGGCTCCGAAAGGAAAAATAAAAATGAGCCGCGAGGAATTCGAGATATTACCAGACTCAAAAAAATCTCAAGTGCTCAACCGTTCCGATCTGTTCGAAATTTCGGAGTGAGACATCGTTTGACAGAGTCAGGGCACTGAAATGCATCTTCCTCAATAAATGGTTGGCACTGTGATCAGCACACATCTTAATCCTGTAGCATGAGAAATCTTCTACCTTCCTCTTGCATATTCTTCTTTGCAACGCTGGTCTTGACCTTTTGCTTCGTGAATGACAGCGGTCATGCTGTCGCTCAACAAGCACCTCTTGTTCAGAATGGCATCGGAGCACACCATTTCGCCTCACCAACTGAGGGTGTTCACGTTGTCAAACTATCAGAAAAGGCAAAGCAGCATCCGGATTTCGGGACGGTTTTTCTTCCTGACTCTACGGGAAAAGACCAGTTGGATTTCGTAGAACTGACAGACCAACGGACCGAGTATTCGGCCACCTTCCACAATTTCTCCACCAACACCTCCTGCATTCGGCAGTCGGGCGATGTGCCTTTGCACTACAAGGATGAGGCAGGACTGTGGAGGAATGTGCAGGAGAAATTGTTGCCCACAGCGGTCAATGGGGTGTATGACATGCCCAAGCTCAAGTTCCCCATCAGCTTTGATAGCCGAGACGGCTCGTCTTCCATTCGCTTCGGAAGATCAGGAGCGGCTATCGGCCTTGGTAAGAACATACGTGTGGTGCAATTGGCGCAGGGCGGTGCTGTTGTGACCGAGGAATATGCTAATCCACAGCGCTCGGCAGTAACTGAGCGAGAAGCCTTGCTCACGGACATTGTGGGACAGGTTGATTTCGCCTGTACGTTCGGCTTGGAAGGGGTAAAAACGAGCTACCTGATCAAGGACAGGTCCTTCGTCCTGGCAAATAGTCAGGTTGTAGTGTTTGAAGAGGAGATTTCGCTTCCCTTAGGATGGGTTCTGGCACAGAACGAGGCGAACGGTCAGATGACCGAATTCGGCTGGCAAGGTGAGCTTGTGGTCAAAGACCAGTCAGGTAAAGTTCAGGCCCGCATCATGCCTGCAAGCGTGTTCGACAATGCAGACCATACTCCTGATTTCGAAATCGATGAACACAGCACCATCGGGGCGTTCAGGCTACAGCGTCTGCCCAATAATCGTTTCAAATTGCAGTTGGCCGTGTCAACCGCATGGCTTAGGAACCCTGTAGTAAAGTATCCCGTGACAGTGGATCCGGTGGTGGTGGTTGACGAATACAGTATTCTCGGTGTATCCTCAACAACACCGTGGTGCAGCTACAACCTGTCGGCCAGCTTACCAGGAACGGTAATCGTGAATAACACCCGAAATTACTGGACGATTGCAGCAGTTGGTGGTGGATGGACGAACGAACAAAGGACTCGCATAGTTGGCCCGTCTGGAACAACCGCCACTTATCAAGGTTGCTGCAGTTCAGGTGGAACTCAGGTCTATGACCTATTCTCAACTATTGGGAATGGCACCTTCACAAACACTATAACATACACCTATGCCGCGTACAATACGTGGTTGAATTATGGGTGTACAACAAATATTCAATACTTCAGCCGGAGGTACATGGAAGTGTACTACGAACCAGCATGTGTTCCTGCCGGTGATCAAGTGACCTATGGCGTCAATTCATGGATTGGATATGTTTATGACAACACGAACTTCACTACTTACACTGGCTACATTACCCAGTCTGAAACCTTCGATCAGAATTTCGGGGGGGATGACGATGGCACTTTCTTCGGCACCAATGGATGTAACACGCAGCGAAGTACGTTCTCCGTCCGTTACAAGATGAGGAAGAACTTCCCCTGTGGCATATACCGCTTCAGAGTGGGTGGAGATGACGGAGTGCGCTTAAACCTCAACGGCAGCCAGATTATCAATGGCTGGGTGGACCAGGGCTACACAGAGTACTGGTCTGGCTACTACTATCTAAATGGCAATAACGACCTCGACTTTGAGTACTATGAGAACGGAGGGGGCAACAGGGCAACGTTCACCTATGAATCCCTCACCCCCACCGTATCGGTGAGCATAACCGCAGGGACATCCGGGACACTATGTTCAGGTACCACGCTCAATCTCACGGCAAGTGGGAGTGTGAATGTCGGCCCCGCACCCACCTACAATTGGTCTGGACCGGGGGGATATACGGCTTCTGGCGCCAGTATGTCCCGTGCCAACCCCACAGCAGGCACATATACGGTAACAGCCACACATGCATGTGGCCAGACCGCAACGGCCAGCTATGTTCTGACTGTGAACCCGGCCTCAATTACCCCTTCTGGCATCACAGGAACAACTTCCATCTGCGGGGGCTCCACTACTCTTACCGCCACAGGTGGGATGATTGCCTATTATCCCTTCTCATCGAACCTGAATGATGCCTCTGGCAGCGGCCTTCATCTGTCAGGCGCTGGTGGTTCATTCACAGGAGGCGGTCTTGAACTCACAACTGGATCAAGCTATGCTTCCGCAGCAACTGCCGCGCTGAACACAGATAGATATACCATTTCATTCGACATGATGTTCACCGCCAATCCTGACGGGAACTGGCGCAAGATTTTCGGATTCAATTCTGGTGGGTCTGACCGTAGTCCGGGGATTTGGAAATTTCCAAGTTCCATGAATATGCATTGGCGCCATGACCCTGGGAACACAGGCATCAACGAGGCTTTCGTATACAACCTCAACCAGTGGTACAACGTGGTCGGGGAGAAGAATGGAGCAACTTTTACTCTTTATGTTGATGGAGTTCAGGTTGCTCAGGGAACGGTGGCCAATCCTAAGTCTGCGGGAATGGCCGCCCTTTGGTTCGGAGGGGCGCCTGTTCGACTGAAAGAATTCAAAATTTACAATGGAGTGCTGAGATGGTACTCTGGATCATGTGGAGGGGCAGCTGTGGGCAATGGCCCAAGCGTGACCGTCAATCCCCCGGTAGGGGTGACAAACTATTTCGTTCAAGTGATAGGGGACTGTAACACAACTGGATGTGCCAGCACTTCCGTTACAAACAGTGCGGCACCTACCGTGAATGCGGGTGTGAACATCACTCAGTGCGGCAATGCTGCCTACACCTTGACGGGGGCCACAGCATCTGGGTCCTATTCTGGCCTTTTGTGGACCGTGCCCGTAGGGTCAAGTGGCTCAATCACAGCCGGGGGAACTACCCTCACCCCGACCTTCACTCCTTCCACGGCCACAGGAAGTGTGGTAATGACGCTTACCGCCACGGGAAATGGTGCCTGTACGGGACAGAACCCCAGCAGCCAGATGACCTTTACATGGGTTTCAGCCCCTTCCGTTAATGCTGGCCCTGACAATGACCAATGTGGAACCGCTGCAGTGACATTGACCGGGTCATCGGCTTCTTCACCCGGTACATGGGGCTGGAGCATCGTATCAGGGGGTTGGGGTACCGGTACCGTCACAAACGGTGCTTCACCCGCAGCCTCTACTTTCACTCCTACTTCACCCAGCGGCCGCATCACTGTGAGACTTTCCAACACTGGCTCCGGTGGCTGTGGCAGCACTACTGTGACAGATGACAGGGTCATCAGTTGGAATCAGACACCGAGCGTCAGTGTCACAAGTCCATTCAATAGTTGTACGGGCAGTTCTCCGATTACCATAACAGGACAGAGTGCCAACGGCACCTATGGAAGCATCTCATGGTCCGGTGGTGCCACTACCGGCACCTGGCCAACTGCAATGAACGGTTTGTTTGACAATTTCAGTACCAACACATCGGCCAACTACTCTCTCTCAGACCAAACAAACACTACATGGAACTGGACCGATGGCACACTCTGGTCGAACAGCGTTCCCGGTGGGGATGGCTACAGTTATGCGAGGACCAACCTGAATGTGGTCAACCGCAACATTGTCATTGAATACGATATGATGATTGATGGGACGGACTGGGGCGGTATCGAGTACCGGGGCATCTACTGCGACATCAACAGCAACAGGGTGGGATGGAGAGATGGAAATCAAAGCCACTATCCTGGCCTTACCGGTAACGTCTGGCACCATGTGAAACTCGAGGTCACCATGGGATCGCCCTACCCGCTTAGCACCTTGACAGTGGACGGTACCGTGAGATTCAGCAATGAACCCATTGAAAGCGCCTCATGGCCACGGAACGATGTTGGCTTTGTAAGCAGCTATTACAGTCCTTACAGACATTACTTCGATAACTTCAGGGTTGCCGAACTGGCATCTCCGGTAACCTACACCCCCAACACCTCATCAGGAAGCTTCACTGCCTTTCTGACTGCCAGCGGGATTGGCCCTTGTGCCTCCTCCCAGCCCAGCAACTCGATCACCGTCAACTGGGGAGTGGCACCCACCGTCACGTCTGTGGGTACAGCCACAACAACCTGCGGCACCGCTGCCCATCCTATGACCGGAGCAGCAGCAAGCGGCAATTTCGGTTCGGTCGCGTGGACAGGCGGAGTTGGCCTCGGTACATGGAGCAATACAAGCACAACCGACCCTGCCGCTTGGACTTTCACACCTTCGTCTTCCACTGCTGGAACGTTCACAGCCACCCTGACCGTTTTCGGGTCTGGTGGCTGTGTCGGGACAAATGCAACAGCCACCCGTACTGTTTCGTGGAGTACACCTCCTAGTGTATCCATGGGTTCTGTGATCAACTCATGCACTGGCACAGGACCTATCGCAATGACAGGGACTTCAGCCAGTAACATCAGTTCCTACACTTGGACAGGCGGTACGCCCACTTTCGGATCCTGGAATCAAGGGGCATCTGTTCCCGCAGCAGCATTCACTCCCTCCACCGGTTCCGGCCAGATTGTAGGCAACCTGACTGTGAATGGAACTGGCGGTTGTTCTGCTGTGACAGCTTCAGGGAACAGGACAATCAATTGGTTCACAGGCCCAACTATTAATGTTGTAAGCGTTACGAACGTCACCTCATGCACTTCGAATAATGGGGTCATCTCTGTCAATGCCACCGGGGTTGGTGCCCTGAGCTACTCCATTAACAATGGAGCGACCTATGGCAATGAGTTTCTATTTGACAATCTCGCGCCCGGCACCTACAACGTAATTGTCAGGGACGCGAACAACTGCACACGTGCTTTCACTGGAAATCCTATTACCATATCTCCAGTGGCTACGGTTACGGCCTCATCCGTCACTGTTACCCAGAACGTCACCTGCGGTGGGGGGAACAACGGTGCTATAACCATAAATGGCATTTCAGGCGGCACGCCTAACTACGAATACACGCTGTCTGGGCCGACATCTGACCGGTGGTCGGATGTTACCACCACTCCGAATTTTGTGATCAGTAACCTTCCTGCAGGTGCCTATCAGGTGGTGATACGTGACCGTTACGGCTGTATGTCATCTACCTATAATGTAACGATTACTCAACCTACACCTATCAGCATCACGGCTGTGAGCGTGACTGATATTGTTGGTTGTGGTGGTAGCGGTACCGGAGCGATATCAGTGACCGCATCGGGAGGTACGGGTGCGCTCAATTACTATCGAAATAGTGTAATCAATTCGCCCGCTACAAGTGGCAGCTTTACAGGGCTGACCGCAGGCCTTTATGAGATAGAAGTGCGCGATGCCAGCAGTTGCTCGCAGATAGCAACTGCACGCATCTCTGCACCATGGGTGCCTACAGCAGGCAGCGACCTTCAGATTTGCAGCGGCCAGTCTGTACAGTTGCAGGGCGGCATCATCGGGCAGTTCCCTACCTCTTGTGAGCAGGTGTGCACCAGCAGTTGTGCCGCTCCCACGAATTATTGTGCTGTATCGGCCTCCAACACCACAGACGAATGGATATCCGGGGTGGTTTTCAGTGGGATAAGCAATAGTGGAAACCCGTCCACCAACTACACCAACAATACGGGTACCGCGACTATTGTTTATCGTAATTCCGTCTATCCGCTTTCCGTTACTGTTTCGCAATGTGGGGGTTGTAGCTATACAGAGTATGTGACCGCTTTCTTCGACTGGAACAGAAATGGCGTTTTCGAGTCAGGTGAAGCATATAACATCGGGGCAACTGCAGGTAATCCCGGCACAGTGACTCAGAACATTACCATTCCCGCAGGTGCCGCGCTGGGTGCCACGCGGATGCGCATCTATATGAACTATGCTAGCTACCCAGATGCGAGCGGTTGTCTATCCACCACCTATGGAGAAATCGAGGACTATTCGATAGACATCCGCGGTAATCAACCATGCGTTCCCACAGTATCATGGTCCAGTGGCCTTGGCAGTTCTTACACGCCCACTGTATCACCCACGGCCAACACCACTTACACACTTACCATCAATGACGGTGCGGGCTGTACTCAAACTGCAAATGTTAATGTACGCGTATCTAATATAGTAACCAGCAACTTTCAGCAGAACGTCAGTTGCAGCGGGGCGAATGACGCTTGTATCCTGCTTCAAACAGCGGGTGGCATCATGCCAAACCTTCAAAAGCTCTCCAACGGGCAGTTCATGGTCATTGGAGGCCGTAGACGGGCCATCACTGTGAACAGTGCGGCCGGTCTCACTAACCATCAGGTGAGCATCACCGTGCCCTATGCCGCCCCAATGCGATCGGATTTCGGGGACATCCGGTTCTTCGACAACAATCTTACGCCCATCCCATATTGGGTTGAAAGCTACACGCTGAGTGGAACGGCAAAGGTCTGGTTGAAAATCCCAAGCCTTTCGGCAGGCGCCAACACCGTACACCTCGTTTACGGAAATAGTTCGCTGACCTCTGCCAGCAATGGCAATGCTGTGTTCGAGTTCTTTGATGATTTCGATGCATTCAACGCCTCCAAGTGGACCCAGGGCGTCATTGCTGCCACAGGAGGCACGAACTGGACTTATTTCGGTGGTAGACTTTTGGGAGGAAACACTAACAGAACTCAAACCTCTGTTCCCGTTTTCAACGGAAATCTTATTCTGGAGTCTCGAGTGTACGAAACCGTTGCAGTGCCCAATGGGTTTACTTCCTCAGGTTTTCATGAGAATACTGGAAATGTGCTTTCCATTCTTTCACACGCTGGAACCACGTTCTGTAGGAACGATGCCGCCTGGCCGAACTTTGGCGCTTTCACCTCGGTCAATCAGTGGACAAGGGATCTTATTCAGGCGACAGGAGCAAGCTCCTTTGTAAGTCGCACGGGAGAAACATCAGGTTCAGTTTCCGCATTTTACAGTAATTCAGGACTTTCGAACGAAGGAATCCGGTTGGGAGCCAGAGGGGATAATTCGGCCACTGATCAAAATTTCGGTGCGCAATGGGACTGGATCTTCGTTAGAAAATTTGCCGTATCTCAGCCGACAGTATCCGTAGGTGGTGTGGAAGCATTCAACGAAGCATTCTGTGGTCTCGCTCCGGGCCCTTATACCATCAATCTGGTAGATGCGGCTGGTTGCGCCAGAAGCCAGAGTTTCACCGTTACGCAGCCCAATGCCCTTTCTGTGACCCAGAGCAACTACTCTGTAATCTGTCCTGGGGCAAGCAACGGGTCCATTGACATCGATGTGACCGGTGGAACACCGACCTACTCGTATCTGTGGGCAGGCCCAAGCAGCTTCTCGGCCACAACGCAGGATGTCTCCAGCCGTCCCGCAGGTGCCTACAACGTGACCACCGCTGATAACAACGGATGCACGGAGACGCGTACCTACAATATTTTCAACTACCCGACCATCCCGGCCGTGCCGACCCCCTCAGCCTCGCCAAGCACGATATGTAACGGGGCCACCACGGCCTTGACCGCAGCAGGTTTGGCCCCTGGAGGGCAGGTGGCCAATTTCACGGGCACACAGACCACTTCTGGTGCTCTGTTAACTGCTGCACCCAACAATTTCACGATGGAATTGTGGGTAAATCCAACGGCTACTAGAGCTTCCATAGGCGAATCCACAGCAGGAACCGGTGGAACATCCAATCAGCGTTACGCCATCTATACTGCTCATGGGTCTGCAAATGCTGGAGCAGGTATTTCCGTTGGCACCAATGGCATAAGCGTCCTTGAGCATGGCGATGGCTATCTCCCTGCGCTCTTGGAGTGGGATGCTCCATTGTCTGGATGGACACACGTTGCTGTGGTCTACACCAATAAAACACCTAGCCTCTATGTGAACGGCAACCTCGTGAAAGTTGGCCTTACCAGCGTTAGACCGAACGTCTACCCTTCCGTTGGAACAGGTAGCTCGTACGGTTATTATGCCGGTGCGCTCGATAATGTTCGAATTTGGAGCACCTCCAGAACATTGGCCCAGATACAGGCCGACATGTACAGGGAAGACCCCACGGTGGCCACAGGGCTGATCGCACATTACAAATACACAGGCAACACGAACGCCAGTGTGGGAACCAACCTCACCAATGGAGGTGCCACATTCACGAATGCGAACCATTTCACCTACACATGGAGTGGCACGGGTGCGCCTGCAGCGTCCAATGCTCAGACACAGACCACTGCTGCGCTTTCTACGGGAACCATCAACTACACAGTGACTGCAACCGCAAGTGGATGTGTTGGAACGGCCAGCGCAACGGTGCCAGTGACGGTGAATCCCGGCCATACGGTGACCGCAGGAGCGAATAGGACCGTCTGCATCAACACGGCCATGTCACCAAGCATAACCATGACCTTGGGCGGTGGGGCCACCGGGGCAACAGTGACGCCTCTTCCGGCCGGAGTTACTGCTTCGGTGAGTGGCACCACACTGACCATTGCAGGCACACCCACGGCATCGGGCACATTCAACTACAACGTGACCACCACTGGCAATGCCTGTGCAGCTGCCACTACCAGCGGCACCATAACAGTGAGGCCGGTATTCACAGCAGGTGCAATCAATACCACTGGCGAAACCATCTGTAATGGCGGTAATCCCGGACTTATTGGCAGCACGACCGCAGCAAGTGGTGGTGACGGCAGCATTACCTACGAGTGGAGAGCCAACGGTGTGGCCATTGCCAGCACCAACTCGCCCACGTACGACCCTCCATCAGGTCTTACATCAACCACCGTCTACACGCGTTGGGCAAGGGATGGCAGTTGCAATACACTATTCACTCAGTCGACCGGAACATGGACAGTAACGGTGCAACCGGTACTCACGGCAGGTTCTATCGGCACATCACAATCCATCTGCTACAATGCTGCGCCTTCTGGTCTAACTCAGACCGGTGCACCGAGCGGTGGTACAGGTTCATACACCTATCAATGGCAAAGTTCTCCCAATGGCAGCACTTGGACCAACATATCCGGTGCAACCTCGGCAACTTATGCACCTGGCAACCTCACCACTACTACCCACTACCGAAGGAATGTGACCTCGGGCTCTTGTGGAACGGTCAGTTCGAATGCGGTGATCATCACCGTTGCGAATGACCTTGTGGCAGGCACTATTTCCGGTGCGAACACCGTTTGTCAAGGACAGAATTCCGTGACATACAGCATTCCATCCATAGCCGGTGCAACGGGCTACAACTGGACACTTCCATCTGGAGGCTCCATAGCTTCCGGATCGGGAACAGCCAGCATCACCGTGAACTACTCCACTTCAGCGACATCAGGCAATGTGACCGTTACGGGTACTAATGCCTGCGGTAGCGGTACCGTGACCGCAACTTTGGCTGTGACAGTGAACCCGCTGCCCGTGGCCGCTGGCACCATCAGTGGCCCGGCCACTGTATGTCAAGGACAAACAGGAGTGGTCTACTCCGTACCGGCCATCACACATGCGACCGGATACACGTGGACTCTGCCAACAGGTGCCTCCATCACGACTGGCAACAACACCAACAGCATAACGGTGACCTTTAATGGCTCGGCCACATCGGGCAACATTACTGTGCGTGGAACAAATGGCTGCGGCAACGGGGTCATCTCTGCCAACTATGCGGTGACGGTGCACCCGACCAGTGCCGTAGGTGCTGTGTCTGTCAACCAGACCATCTGTTCCGGGGCGTCACCTGCCAACATGACCATTGCGAGTTCTACCGGTTCGGTGCAATGGCAGAGTTCTCCCAACGGGAGCACTTGGACTAACATCAGCGGGGCCACTTCAAGCCCCCTCACAAGTGCGCAGGTGGGTGCTCTCTCAGCCACCACATATTTCCGTGCGGTGGTGACAAGTGGAACCTGTGCCGCTGCCAACTCGGGCACCATCACCGTGACCGTTGACCAGCCCTCTGCCGGCGGCACCGCGACAGCTGCTGCTTCAAGCATCTGCTCTGGCACAAGCACTTCTGTCTCTGTGAGCGGACACACTGGCTCTATCCAATGGCAGTCATCTTCAAACGGTTCGACCGGTTGGGCGAACGTTTCAGGGGGTAGCGGTGCCACAACCGCCACTTACACCACCCCCAACCTGAGTTCAACCATCTTCTACCGTGCAGCCGTGACCAACGGTGTGTGTACTGTGGCCTATTCAACCAATGCTCAGGTGGCAGTAGTCCCAGTAAATGTGACGGTAGAGGCCACTGCAGCCACCTTGTACGGTTGCTATGCTAACGTGAAAGGCGCATTTGATGCCATCAACGCTGGTACGCACCAAGGTGCAATCACTATCAAAGTGCATGCGAACACCACTGAAACAGTATCTGCAGTGCTCAACGAGAGCGGCAGTGGGTCAGCTTCCTACAGCAGTGTGCTCATGTACCCAACTGCTTCGAACATTGTGGTCTCTGGAACTCTGGATGCCCCTATGTTAGATTTGAATGGTGCGGATAACATCACGATAGATGGCCGAGTGAATGGTTCTGGTACGCCAAAGGCTTTGACCCTGTCCAATCCAAGTACTGGGGCTTCTGCGTCAACGATCAGGTACATCAACGGAGCAACGAACAACACAGTAAGGCATTGCGTGGTGTCCAGCTCAACAAGGGCCACTGCTGCGGGTGGAACCCTGTACTTTGCCACTGGAACGGGCAACAGCAACAACCTCATCACGGACAATGAGATCACAACAGCTTCGGCCACTGTGGGAAACAGACCTATGTTGAGCATTTTCTCAAACGGGACAGCTGCAACACCGAATGCAAACAACACTGTCAGCAACAACAACTTCGTCAATTTCGTCAGAAATGCGGGTAATTCGTTCGGTATAAGGCTAAATGCAGGTTCCACGGACTGGACAATCAGCGGCAACAGCTTCTATCAGACAGATGCCACGTTTAACGCATCAGGTGGGAGGACACATTATGGCATTTACATCACGAATGCAAGCGGGGTCTTCAATATCAATGGCAACTGGATCGGTGGTTCTTCTGAACAGTGTGGTGGGTCACCCTGGGTAATCAATGGAGACCTGCAAACGACTCTCTACCCCATCTATGTTGCGAATGCAACCACTACCTCTCCCACTCTTATTCAAAACAATACAATTAAAAACTTCAACATTTCAACTACGGCAGCCAGTTCCTTCTTCGGAATAAGAACGGATGCTGGAGAATACTCTATAACAGGCAATACTATCGGTGGAGCCACCGGCACTGGATCGATAACTATCTCAACACCTGTTGCCTTAGCTACAGCAACATCTACCATTTCTGGTGGAGCTGTCACAGGCACCTCAATAACATATGGCGGTCAAGGTTATGTCACTGCCCCTACGGTCACATTCGGGAACGCTCCAACTGGCGGTACGAATGCCACCGGTACCGCTGTATTGACAGGTGGTGTAGTAACTGGAATAACTATCACCAACCCCGGTGCCGGTTATACATCAGCTCCATCGGTGACCATCACCGGTGGAATCCTTACGCGCGGCATATATGTTTCCTCCACAACAGGAAACAAGTCTATTCAGAATAACGTGATAGGCTCCATTACGGCAGCTGGTGCCTACCCTGAATCCCGACATTCCGTTTACGGTATTGACGTGGTAAGCTCCAGCACCGCTAACACTGCATCCAGAATAGTTTCCGGAAATACTGTTGGAAGCGCAACTGAACCCAACAGCATTCAGATTACAATTCCCTCTGTCAGCACCTCTCCTCAGACGCTCTATGGCATTCTGAACCAAGGCAATAACCCAGTAACAATCTCAAACAACGTAGTTGCCAACCTAAGCAATGCGGCTGTCGGAACATCTGCCCACCTTGCGCGAGGCATCTATGCCTCCACTGGTAGCAATACAATAACAGACAACATTGTCAGGGATATATCCATCGCTTCAGCATCGGCATCGGCTACCACGTCAAGTGTGCTGGTCGGTATTCTGAACCAATCGAATGTTGCGGGAACAACTCAGGTGATTTCGAAGAACAACATTCACAACCTCTCGACCTCCAATGGGACGGCAGCCAGTAACGTGATTGGAATTCATTTGAGGGCCCTTGCGACTGGAAATCACACGATAGACGGAAACCTCATTCATAGTCTGAGCACTGCATCCAGCTCGGCATCAGCTGCGGTTCGTGGCATATCGCTGGAGACAGGTTCTGCGACCGTGTCAAACAATATCGTCAACGTGGGTTCAGGCGTAAGTAACGGAAATCAACTTTTCGCGCTGTGGGAACCTGGTACAGTGAGCAACAACTACAGTATTCACCACAATACGTTCTATGTAAGTGGCAGTACCACGAACACTACAGTCTTGACGTATGCATTATTCAGCAATACTGCGGCCAACACGAAGAGCATTCGGAACAATATCCTATCGAATGCAAGGTCTAGTTCATCTGGTTCCAACCTGCACTTCGCGGCCCGACTTTCAGCTCCCACCGGGGCTACGATTGACTACAACGATTATTTCGCTTCTGGAACGGGCGGCACGATTACAAGGCTGAACACGACCAACCATGCCACCTTGGCTGCCTGGCAGACTGCTACAGGTCAGGATGTCAACAGCTACAACCTGAACCCAACGTTCAGCACATCACCTCCTACAACTCTTGCGACTCACTACATTCCTACCTGCGGGATGAACGGTGTGAATGGGCTGGTGGCTGATGACTATGCTGGAACGAGCAGGGCCAACCCGCCATCCATCGGTGCGTTTGAGGTCACCCCAAGAGTGCCCGCGGTTACAGACATCGCTATCACCGTGTGCAGTGGAGTGGCCTTCAGTGTGACACCTGCCAATGGCACCAATGGTTTCGTACCTGCTGGCACCAACTACACATGGTCGGCTCCAAGCCCTGTCGCTGGTATCTCTGGGCTTGCCTTGGGCAATGGTCTTTCCAGCATCGGAGGAACGTTGACCAGTACCAACGGTACTCCTACGGACGTGGTCTATACAGTCACTCCGATTGCTGGAGGTTGTACAGGTGCCACGTTCAGGGTCACTGTGACCGTGAATCCGAGTGAACCTGCATCGGTATCCATTGCGGCAAGTGCCAATGAGATTTGTCCGGGTACGAACGTAACCTTCACTGCAACACCGACAAACGGTGGAACAACCCCATCCTACCAATGGAGGGTGGGCGTTACCAACGTAGGCACCAACAGCCCGACCTACTCCAACAACGCGCTCGTGAATGGCAATGTGGTGACTGTGGTGATGACTTCCAATGCAGCTTGTCCGACAGGTTCCCCGGCAACATCCAATGGCATAACCATGACGGTCATCTCACCTGCTACTCCAGTTGCCAGCGTTACAGCACAGCCAACATGCGCTACTCCAGGAGGTATCATAACCATAAGCTCCCCTCTAGGAGCGACTTATGAGTATGCTCTGAACGGAGGCACCTATCAGAGCAGTCCAGTTTTCAATGGTCTGGCACCGGGTAGCTACTCGGCCACATCCCGCTTGGCAGCATCCCCTGCCTGCGTTTCTCCATCTGGTCCATCGCTGACCATTAACACCACGCCATCGGCCATTCCTGCGATGACCCCTGTTATCGTATGTCAGGGAGGTTCTGGCTCATTGGTCTCGAACAACAATTGCGTGGACAATTTTGTAGCACCCTTCCCAGCAAACACCATCTACAGTGGATGGTTGGCCTCCGGTTCCCCAACAGCTGCAGTAACATCCGGAGCTGTGAACACCGCAACATGTGCGTTCGGTGGACCAGTGAGGACATACTCCACAGTTCCTTTCCAGGTATCCATTACTGGCAACTACATCTTTGAGATGAATGCCAATGCCGCCTACAACGGGGCAGGTTATATTGTCACAGGCAATTTCACTCCCGGTAGCTGTGCGACTGGAACGCTCGTAAGGGCCGACAACAGCAGCGGCACGGATGGTGAACCGAGACTGGGTGGTGCAGGAGGTGCAGGTAATATGTCACTTACCGCAGGTGTGACCTACACATTGGTATCTACCACAGATGGTGGCGCTGATGTTACCGGCAATACCTACACCTGGACTATCACTCCGCCCTCAGGTGGCGATGTGCTTTTGAACTCCCCAGGTTCAGTCCAATGGTATACCGCCTCTTCGGGTGGTTCACCCATCTTCACTGGAGAAACGTTCAACCCTGTGGGTGTGGTCGGTTCAGGTCTTGCGAACACCAACAGCAGTGGTACTTGGACCTACTATGCGGCTTGCTCCAGCAGTCCTACTTGTCGCACGGCCGCAACGTTCCAGGTAACGACCACTACCACCATCTATAACGTGACCCCTGCGAGCACAACCTGCTACAATCCAACAACTCCGATCACCGTCAGCCTGTCCGGATCCATCAATGGTATGCCTTACCGATTGATGCGAGATGGTGTCTACACGGGCACTGAAGTTATAGGGAATGGCTCGGGAATCACCATAGGCAATACGAGTATTGCGGGTGCCTACACAGTAGTTGCCTACATCTCAGGAAGCTGTATGATCCCGATGAACGGCACAGTGAACATTCAACCTGCCCCTATTGCCAACGCTGGAGCCGATGTGACACTATGTGGAGCCAGTATCGGTCTTACGGGCAGTTCCAACAACACCACTTTGGCAACAGAGAACTTCGGTTCTGCCAACACTGAACTGACCAACTCGTCCAGTGGATGGAGAGTACATTACCTCTACGGCACCCACCCAGCCAACCGCACAAGGTGGTACATAAGCGGTTCTGGCGCCAGCCCGTTCAACTTCAGTTGTGCTACTTCGGGTTCTGCTCTTGTGCTGATTGACGACCGACTTCCATTCCAGTCTGCCGTGCCATGTGACTACGCATGGGACAATGGCGTCATGGACGAGATCGCCTACAACACCGCGCCTATCGATGCACGTCTCTACACCTCTGTCAATGTGAGCTTCACTTATAGGATCGGTGGCAACTATAGCGCTCCACGCAATCCACAGGTGACAGACTACATGCAGGTGATGTACTCCCTTGACAACGGAGCAACCTGGGTTGCAGTGAACGCAGGTAACAATGGCGGTTCATATACCCTTCGTAGCGCTTTGAACGGCACCACAAACGCCTTCTTCTCTCTAACAGGAACCACTCAGACCGGAACGGCCAACGTGACCATGCCTTCTGCTGTCACTGGCACACACTTCCTGCTCGGTTTCCGATGGACCAATGATGGCTCCATGGCGGGTGACTACGTGGACAACATGTTGGTGGACAACATCGTGGTGACAGGCGCGGCATCGTACTCCTGGAGTCCGACAACTGGCGTGACGGGTGCCAACACGGCCACTCCGACCGTTACCGTTCCGACCACTTACACCGTTACGGTTACAGGAGGTAATGGCTGTACGGCCACAGATGATGTTGTGGTTAGACCAAGACCGCAGGTGAACAACATCACAGGAACCACGGTCTGCTCGGGTACCGCGTTCAACGTTGCTCCAGTTAACGGAACCGATGGTGTTGTACCTGCCGGCACAACCTACACATGGTCTGCTCCCAGTGTTGCAGGTATCACTGGCGCTGCCTCTGGGACCAATGCGTCCAACATCAGCGGAACCTTGACCAACACGACCAATGCCCCGATAAATGTGACCTATGCGGTAACCCCAACGGGTAATGGCTGTACCTCCACTCCATTCAACGTTACGGTGACAGTGAACCCAAGACCAGCTGTGACCAACATGACAGCAAGCACCTGTAGCGGAACGGCATTCACTATAACGCCTGTGAACTCCACGAATGGAATTGTACCTGTTGGCACCACCTACGGTTGGGGAGTTCCCACGGTCACTGGTGGGCTAACGGGAGGTTCCACGGGTACTGGTCAGGCTAGTATTTCGGGCACATTGACAAACCCGACCAATACTGCTCAGACGGCAACTTACCTTGTAACTGCTACGGGCCCTAACTGTGCGGCCACCGGCACCTTCACCGTTACGGTTACCGTGAATCCGATACCATCGGTGAACAATCTTACCGCCTCTGCTTGCAGCAATGCAGCCTTCTCGGTTACACCGGTGAACGTTACGAATGGCACGGTGCCCGCGGGTACGACCTACAGTTGGTCGTTAGCACCGACCGTGACAGGAGGGATGACAGGTGGCACCACAGGTACAGGTGCAGCCAGCATCGGTGGCACGTTGGTGAACCCCACCACCTCCAACCAGACGGCAACCTACACGGTGACTCCATCCGTAAGCGGCTGCTCCGGTGCTCAGTTCACGGTTGTCGCGACCATCAATCCGTCTGTGACCGTGCCCGGTGCGATAACCGTCAGTGGCACTGAGCCGACCTGTCAGCTGACCTCCGCTGGTAGCACGACCGATTACAACAGTTCGATCACTGTGGGAACACAGCAATGGTCGCTGACCGGAATCACCAATACGAACGGCACAATCACTTCAGGTGCGATAAACTCGACCAACGGAGTGGTGACATGGCCGAACGGATGGTCAGGAAGTGTGACGGTGAATGTGGTGAGCACTGGTTGTAACGGACCAAGTGCCGCTACCACACGGACGGTGACCGTTCTCCCAACGGTCGGCAATGCCACTGCTCCGACCGTGGTGTCCGGCACGGAGCCGTTGTGTCAATTGACCAACGGAACCACTACCACGGGTTACGGATCCACTGCTACCAACAGCACCGGATTCAACTGGTCTATCAGTAATGGGTTAGCCGGTTCCATCAACGCTACCACAGGTGTGATGACATGGGCCAATGGTTTCTCGGGTAGTGTGAACATTCAGGTGACCGCCAACGGATGCAGTGGTCCATCGGCACAGGCAAGCAGAACGGTGACCATCAGTCCTACAGTTACTGTTCCGACAGCAATCACCTTAACAGGAACGGAACCGACCTGTCAGTTGACTTCGGCTGGTAACACCACCGACTATAACAGCACGGTGACCACAGGAACCTTGCAGTGGTCGTTGACCAGTATTACCAACACAACCGGCACAATAACCGGTGCTGCCATCAATGCTACCTCAGGTATCGTGACATGGCCGAACGGATGGTCCGGCAGTGTGACAGTGAATGTGGTGAGCACCGGATGTAACGGCCCGAGCATCGCGGTGACAAGAGTGGTCAACGTTACTCCAACAGTGGCGACTCCATCTGTACCTACCATCATTTCTGGTTCGGAACCTCCTTGTCAGTTGACGAATGGAACCACCACCACAGGGTATGGTTCCACCGCGGCCAACAACACCGGTTTCAACTGGTCCATCAGCAACCCTGCTGCGGGTTCAATAAACCCGACATCTGGAGTGATGACCTGGGCGAACAACTTCGCTGGAAGCGTGAACATTCAGGTGACTGCCAATGGCTGCAATGGTCCATCGGCCCAAGTGGTAAGACCGGTCACAGTAAGTCCTACTGTTGGTACTCCTACCGCCATCACGGTGTCCGCAGGAACAGAACCCATCTGCCAGTTGATGAATGGAACCACGACCACGACCTACTCCAGCTCTGCGACCAACAGCACTGCGCTCAACTGGTCCATCAGCAACCCGGCTGCAGGCTCAATCAATTCGTCAGGAGTGCTGACATGGACCAATGGGTTCTATGGCACGGTGGACATCCGCGTGACTGCAAGCGGTTGCAACGGTCCATCAGCGCAGGTGATCCGCACGGTGAACGTGGGCATCGGTGTGCTGAACACCGGGTTCAGAACTTGGACAGGTCTTGTGAACACCCTTTGGGAGGTTCCCGGAAACTGGGACTGCGGTGGTGTACCGACATCTGCCGACCGGGTCATCATCCCTGCTGCACCTATCGGAGGCAACAAACCGGTGATCAACAATGGAATCGTGGGTTACTGTCTGGATATCGAATTGCAGGGCAACACGATGGATCTGCTCACGATTCCTAATGGAGGCCTGTTGAACATTGGCCCATAACGCTGTGGTCAACGAGTAGAAAGGCGAAGGCCCGATGGAGATTCACCATCGGGCCTTCGCTTTTCACTTAGGAAAACAAAATCTATGCACACCCTTTCAAAGGGCAGGATTTGCAGCGCTTGCCCTTCCTGAACTTCTCGCAGCAGGACTTCTTGCCCTTCTTCTTAAGTTCGATGGGGAGCATTGGGATACCCAACTGCAGGACACTACCATGATGGTCGATAGTCTCGATACAGGGAACGGAGAACTCCATGGAATATATGGTTCAAGAACCCTCCAAAATTGCTGTCGGGTGATGGCTGTCACAATACCCCGAAAAGGGGATTTGTGCAATCAGGCAGAGGCAACCTTCGGCCATCGGTTCAGTCCTTGAAAAACAGGCTTTGAGCGGAGTTGATTGCGAAACGTTCGCCCACAAACCTGTAATTTGGTCCGCACCGATTTTTCCCTTCTCAAGCAACAAAGAATGTCCATCCGTCCGTTGAGCAGCATCTGGAAGACCTTGTTGGGGTTTGCCATCTGCCTGTTGAACGTTTCCGTGCTGAAAGCACAATTAACAGTGCAGGGCGGATTCACAGCCCAACAATTGGCGGAAATCATTGCGGGACCGGGCATCACGGTTTCGAATGCCACAATCAATGGTTCGCCTCAGGCGCATGGCACCTTCAATGGCAGCGCCAGTGCCATCGGGCTTAACAGTGGCGTGATTCTAACCTCCGGACCCATTGGCATTGCAGTAGGGCCGAATAATGCCGCAGGTGCAGGCATCGACCTCCTTTTCCCCGGAAACCCCATGCTTCAGGGACTGGCCGGGGCCCAGACCTTCGATGCCATTGTTCTGGAGTTCGATTTCGTTCCCCTTTCCAACGTGGCTCAGTTCCGTTACATCTTCGGCTCGGAGGAGTACCCAGAATTTGTAGGTGCCGGATTCAACGATGCTTTCGGATTCTTTATCAGTGGGCCGGGCATCGCGGCCACTTATGGTGTTGCCAACTACAATATGGCCCGAGTGCCGGGCACCGCTCAGCCGGTGACCATTGACAACGTGAATGCCAATACGAACGCGCAGTATTATGTGAGCAACACTGCCCCACTTTTCGGAGCGGCACCGTTCGACTATCAGTATGATGGTGTCACGACAGTGCTGACCGCCTCTGCCCAGGTGCAGGCCTGCGAGACGTATCATCTCATGCTGATGATCGCGGATGCAGGGGATGGTATTTACGACTCGGGGGTGCTCTTGGAAGAGAACAGTCTAATCAGTAACGCAGTGCAGATTGAGGCCAGCACGGCAAGTGCCGACTCCACCGCCAAGGAGGGTTGCACCAGTGCCACGGTGACCTTCACGCTTGGCAGCACTGTGAGCACGCCTACCGTGATCAACTTCAATGTGGGCGGCACGGCCACCAACGGGGTGGACTACAATACAATCCCTACTTCGGTGACGATACCGGCCAACCAGCTGAGCACCAGTTTTCAGATCACCCCGTTGAGTGACGGCATTCCCGAGGGTCTGGAGTCCATCATCATCGATGTGCAGACCAGCGTGTGCGGCACGGACGAGATCATCATTTACATTGACGACCTTGTTCCGTTGCAGGTGCAGGCCTTCGGGGATACGAGCTTCTGCCCCGGTGGCACGGCCATGCTCTGGGCCACCACTTCGGGAGGCGGAGGCGGCACCACCCTGCAATGGAGCACCGGGGCCACGAACGACACCATCTATGTGACCCCGAACCAGGTGACAAGCTACACCGTCACGGCATCCGATTTCTGCGGGTCGGGCAATCCGACCAGCAACCCGGTGACCGTGAGTTTCGACCTGCTGCCGCTGACCATAACTGCCAATGGCGACACAGGCATCTGTCCGGGAGGCACGGCCATGCTCTGGGTGACCTCGGCCGGAGGCGGTGGGCTTTCTTCGTTCACTTGGAGCACCGGTGAGACTACCGACACCATCTACGTGAGCCCGGTCACTACGCAGACCTACACCGTTTCGGGAACAGGGAATTGTGCCCCCGGTCTCACAGCATCGCCACCGGCCACCGTGACGATGAACCTAGTGCCCGTGGCCGATGCCGGGCAGGACCTCATCTACTGCACAGGCGAGACCGTGACCCTCACCGGTGCGGGAGGCACTACCTACCAATGGTTCCAGATGCCGGCACAGACCCTGCTCGGCACCACTGCCACCCTCACGCTGCAACCATCCGGAGACATCACCTACATGTTGGTGGCCTTCAACGGGCCATGCTCAGACACGGACTACGTTTCCATCACCGAGCTTCCGGCCGACCCGATCAATGCCATGGGCAACGCCAGCATCTGCCCGAACGGACAGACACAGCTGGATGTGACGGGGGCGGCCGCAGGGTCCACGTTCGCATGGACACCCGCGGCCAATCTGTCCTCTTCCACGGTTCAGAACCCCATGGCCACCGCTGCGCAGACCACTTGGTTCACGGTGGAAGTGACCAGTCCGAACGGGTGCATCGGTATCGACTCGGTGGAGGTGATTGTTCTGCCGCTGCCCGTGGCCAGTTTCACGGCCTCTGCGGCCTGTCTGGGCGAGCTGACGCAGTTCACGAGCACCTCCACGGCCGGGTCGGGAACCATTGCCCAATATGACTGGGATTTTGGGGATGGTGGCACTTCGACCCTTGCTGCACCAACATATGGCTACATGGCCTCTGGTTCGTTTGATGTGCAACTCCATGTGACGACCAATCAGGGCTGTATGGACAGCGTAACGGTCAGCATTCCCGTGTCGCCTGTCCCTGTGGCGGATTTCACCTTCGTGAGCGACTGTGCCGACAAGCTCATCGCCTTTGCCGATGCGTCCACCGTTGCAGGAGGGACCATCGCCACATTGTCGTGGGATTTCGGGAACCAGCAGACCTCCACGCTTCAGGTTCCGCCTTTGCAACAGTATCCCGGTGCAGGGAATTACAACGTGACCCTCACCGTGGCCACCAGTGCGGGCTGCTCGCACGACACCACCATCGCTGTGGAGGTCTATCCGCTGCCCACGGCCTCCTTCAGTTGGGAGAACGTGTGCCTGAACCTGCCCACGCAGTTCACAGACCTCTCCACGGCCAACGGCCCCTACCCCATCACCAACCATTCATGGCTGTTCAGCAACGGGCAAACCTCCACGCTCGCAGACCCGCAGACCACCTTCGCCACGCCCGGCAATCACACGGCCATGCTCACCGTGACCACCTCCATGGGCTGCCAGAACAGCCTGACCATGAACACGGTGCTCATCTATCCGCTGCCTGTGGCGCAGTTCAGCAACAACCTGCAGAACTGCCTGAACGACACCACGTTCTTCAACGACCTGTCCACGGTGCAGAACCTATTCAACGATGTCATCGTGGGCCGTCAATGGGATTTCGGTGGGGGGGTCACGAGCACGCAGCAGGCACCGTTCCACATCTTCTCCACGGAAGGGATGATGCCGGTGCAGCTGGATGTGGTGACCGACAAGGGGTGCGTGGGCACTGTGACCCACAACGTGGAGATCTTCCCGCTGCCGGTGGTCGATTTCACGGCCGACCTGCGAGAAGGCTGCCAGCCGCTGAACGTGCAGTTCCTCGACCAGAGCACCATTGCCCCGCCCTACTCGCTCGGCTCTTGGGAATGGGATTTCGGGGACAGTCTGGGCATTGTGCAGGGGCAGTTCCCTGTGAACACCTTCAACGACCCGAACCTCGGCCCCAGCAGCATCGGCAGCTATGACGTATCGCTGCAGGTGACCTCGGGCAACGGCTGTGTCGCCTCGGTGTCGTTCAGCGACTATATCACCGCCTACCCGAAACCCGATGCGTTCTTTGCCGTGGACACCAACGTGGTGAACATGACCGACCCGACCATCCAGTTCACCGACCTCTCCTCTGTCAACGTGAGCGCCTGGAGCTGGCAGTTCGGGGACGGTGTCACCTCGTTTCAGCAGAACCCTGAGCACACCTATCAGGACACGGGGAGCTATCCGGTCATCCTAACGGTGAGCACCGCCTTCGGCTGTCTGGACACGGCCCAGTATGAGGTGAAGGTCATTCCCACATTCACCTTCTACATCCCCAACACCTTCACCCCGAACAGCGATGACCGCAACGAGTATTTCTTCGGCAAGGGCACGGGCCTCAGCAGCTATCGCATGCTCATCTTTGACCGCTGGGGCCAGATGATCTTCGAATCGAACGACTATGATTACCAGTGGGACGGCACCTTCAAGGGCGATCAGGTGCAGCAGGGCGTATATCAGTACATGTTCACGGTCTACGACTGGGAAGGCAACATCTATTATTACAACGGTCACGTTAATCTCGTGCGGTAGCAACAAGCTATGAGAATCCCCCTTTTCTCGATTGCCCTGCTCTTTTCATGGCTTGTCTTCCAGTGTCAGGAGGCGCGGGCGCAGTATCAGGTGAACAACAACGCATCCGCAACTTCATGCGGGTGCTATCAGCTCACGGCCGATGCCGGCAACCAGAACGGTTCGGTGTGGAATGTGAACCTCATCGACCTGAACAATCCTTTCAACTACTCGTTCGATGTGTTCCTCGGATGCAATGACGGTGGGGCCGATGGCATGGCCTTCGTGCTCCAATCGTTAAGTGTGAATGCCGGAAGCGCTGGTGGTGGTCTTGGTTATGCCCTCATCAACCCCAGTCTGGCAGTGGAGATGGACACCTACCAGAACAACACCGACCCCAGCTATGACCATATGGCCCTGCAGACCAACGGGGTGGTGACCCACGGAGGTGGCAACACCCTTGCCGGGCCCATCCAGACCAGCGCCACCAGCGGCAATGTGGAGGACTGCGCCTGGCACCTGCTGCAGGTGAACTGGAACCCCGCCACACAGACCTTCCAGGTGTTCTTTGACGGTGCCCTGCGCCTGACGTATATCGGCAACATCGTGAACATCTTCGGGGGCAACCCGCTGGTCTATTGGGGCTTCACGGCCGCCACGGGGGGCGCGAGCAACCAGCACCAGTTCTGCAACACGCTGAACCCCTCGTTCAACATCACCTCGGCCACCCAGTGTGTGGGCGTGCCGGTGCAGTTCAACAGCACCTCGGTGGTGAGCACCGGTTCCATCACGGGGTTCATCTGGGATTTCGGGGACGGCACTTCGGGCGTGGGGGCCAATCCCACCCATGCCTACAGCGCGGCAGGCACCTACACCGCCACGCTCACCATCAACTCGGAGGGCTGCACGGAGAGCTTCTCGACCCCGGTGACCATCAACCCCGTGCCCACGGCCAACGTGGGGCAGGATGTGACCATCTGCCTGGGCGATGCCGTGCAGATGACCCCGGGCGGCATAGACCCCACGGCCAACTATGCTTGGAGCCCCACCACCAACGTGAGCAACCCCAACGTGGCCACCCCGATGCTGACACCGCAGGCCACCACCACCTATACCATGACGGTGACCAACACCTTCGGCTGTCAGGCCACGGACGACCTGCTGGTGACCGTGAACCCGCTGCCCATCGCCTCGGCCGGGGGCGACATGGCCACCTGCTTCGGAGAGCCTGTGACCCTGAGCGGGGGCGGGGGCGAAGCCTACAGCTGGGCACCCGCGGCCACCATCACCTCACCCACTTCCTCCAACACCACGGCCAACCCGCAGGTGACCACCACCTATACCCTCACGGTGACGGACCTCAACAACTGCTCATCCACCGATGATGTGACCGTGACCGTGAACGCGCTGCCCCTGATCAACGCAGGCACCGATGCGGCCATCTGCATAGGCGAGACCGTGCAGATGAACGGCTCGGGAGGGGTGGACTATGAATGGTCACCCAGTGCGAACCTCAGCAACGCGAACATCCCCAACCCCATATTCTCAGGCACCACCTCCACAGCGCTCACGCTGCTGGGCAGGGACAACAACGGCTGTTTCACCACGGCCAACGTGTTCATCACCGTGAACCCGCTGCCCAATGTATCGGCAGGTGCCGACCCGTCCATCTGCATAGGCGGCACGGTGGCGCTCAATGCCACGGGGGCGGTGGACTATGTGTGGAGCCCGGCCACCGGTCTGGACGATGCCACCATCGCGCAGCCCACCTTCTCGGGCAATGCCACGGCCACCTACACCCTCACGGGCACCGATGCCAACGGCTGCGTGAACACCGACAACGTGACCGTGACGGTGAACCCGCTGCCCAATGTGAGCGCAGGGCCCGATGCCCCGGTGTGCGATGGCCTGCCCCTACAGCTCAGCGCATCGGGCGCGGTGAGCTATGTGTGGGCGCCCACCACCGGCCTCAGCAACCCCAACATCGGCAACCCCATCTTCATAGGCAGTGCCAGCACCACCCTCACGGTGACGGGCACGGATGCGAACGGGTGTGTGAACACGGACGACATCACCCTCACGGTGCAGCCCCTGCCCACCGTGAGCGCAGGCAGCGATGTCTCCATCTGCGCGCAGAGCACCACGCAGCTCTCGGCCAGCGGGGCGCTGAGTTATGCATGGACGCCCGCCACGGGCCTCAGCAATGCCAACATCGGCAACCCGGTGGCCACGGGCACCGTGACACGCACCTATACCGTGACCGGAACGGACGCCAACGGCTGCCAGAACACGGACGATGTGACAGTGACGGTGTGGCAACTTCCCGTGGCGGTCATCAACCCCATTGCGGCCGCGTGTCTGGGCAATGCCACGTTCATCAGCGAGAGCTCCACGGGCAATGTGCAGAGCTATGCCTGGACGCTCGGCAACGGCACCAGCTCGTCCGACCCCGCGGTGAGCGTCACCTATGCCACGGCCCAGACCTATCAGGTGGGCCTCACGGTGACGGACGACAACGGCTGCCAGGGCCAGACCACCGCGCAGGCCGTGGTGAACCCGCTGCCGGTGGTGAGCATGCTCATTCCGGGCGCGCCCGATTTCTGCGTGAACGAGGTCATCGCCTTTCAGAACACCTCGCCCGGACAGCCGGCCGGCCTCAATTGGAACTTCGCCTTCCAGCCCGGACTGCCCGGACAGCCGGGGTTCACCAGTGCGCAGCCGAACCCGCAGTTCGCCTATCCGGTGTTCGGCAATTTCACGGTGCGCCTGCTGGTGCTCTCGCAGGCGGGCTGCGTGAACAGCGCCACGCAGAGCATCAACGTGTATGCCGAGCCGGTGGCCGATTTCGATTTCACCGTGTCGTGCGAGGGCGGGCCGGCCGCTTTCACCGACCTCACCACCGTGGACGGCACCAGTGTGGTGAACGGCTGGCAGTGGGACTTCGGTGACCAGCTGCCCTTCGCCTATGCGCAGAACCCCAACCACACCTTCCCGCAGGACGGCACCTTCTCCGTGGAACTCATCGTGCAGACCGACCGCGGCTGCCGCGACACGGTGGTGCAGGACGTGTGGGTGAACCCCACGCCTGTCATCGCGCTGAGCGCCACCGAGGTGTGTGAGGGCGCAGAGACGCAGTTCACCAACGGCACGGTGCCGCAGGATGCCACCATCGCGGCATGGGCGTGGGACCTCGGTGACGGGCAGACCTCGACCGACCAGACGCCCGCCCACACCTATGCGCAGTTTGGCAGCTATAACGTGACCCTGACGGCCCTCACCGACAGCGGATGCACGGCCACGGGCACCATGCAGGCAAGGGTGTTCGCCAACCCGGTGGCCGGGTTCACGGTGCTGAGCCCCGAGGGCTGCGAGCCGCATACCACCACGTTCTTCAACAGCTCGGTGGTGGCCTCGGGCGGCATGGCGGGCTACCGCTGGCAGTTCGGCACGGGCGATGAGAGCACCGATGCCGCCACCACCTATACCTATGCCGACACGCTGGGTGCGTTCGATGTGACGCTGACGGCCATCAGCAACCAAGGGTGCGAGACCACGGTGGTGCAGCCCGCAGCGGTGACGGTATATGTGACCCCCGTGGCCGCCTTCACCCAGAGCAGCGAGGTGCTGAGCCTGCTGGAACCCCGCCTGGACCTCACCGACCTTTCGGTCGATGCGGTGACCTACCAATGGGACCTGGGCAACGGCAGCACCTCAACGCAGCAGAACCCCTCCACGCTCTATACCGAGCCGGGCGAATATGCCCTGGAGCTCATTGTGCGCAACGGCCAGTGCAGCGACACCACCGCATCGAAGGTGCTGGTGAACCCGTTGCTCACCTTCTACATTCCCAGCGCCTTCACGCCCGATGCCAATGGCACCAACGAGGTGTTCCTGGGCTATGGCGAGGGCTACAGCGACTACCGCATGTGGATCTACGACCGCTGGGGCAAGCTGCTCTTCGAGAGCGGGGACGACCAGTATGGCTGGGACGGCACCTATCGGGGGCAGGATGTGCCCACGGGCCTCTACGTGTACCATTTCCTGCTCTTCGACCGCTTCGGACGTGAACGGGAGTATCATGGAGGGGTGACGTTGTTGCGTTGATTCGTTGCTTGCTTAGACACTGCATCGTCTTCTGTGGTTTCAACACATATGAAGTGACGGATTCACAATTCCTTAAGATGCAAAGGGCCGTACGTTAACAGCCTGTTATTTTTCCCAACTTGGGGCCATGAAAGCACCTCTACTCCTTGCCGCATCCCTTGTTGGATTGCAACTCACCGCCAGCGCCCAATGCACCGAACCCGCCACCCGCAGAATCCTCACCGTGGGCGACAGCTGGTCGGTGTTCATGAACGCCAACAGCACCTTCAACAACGTGCTGCGCAAATGGGGCCACTCGGACAAGCGCTACACCACGAACCTCATCATCTCGGAGAACGGCTCGGAGACCGATGACTTCCTGGGTGAGGAGAAGCAGACCGAGATAGCCGCACAGTTGGCGGCCAATCCGTCCATCGATGTGGTACACCTGAGCATAGGCGGCAACGATGTGCTGGGCGACTGGCATGTGAGCTGGACACAGGATCAGGTGGATTCGCTCGAGGCAGCAGTCACCGTGCGCCTCACCTCCATCATCGACTTCATCAAGAGCGCAAAGCCGGGCATCCGCATCGTGTGGAGCGGATACACCTACCCCAACTTCGGGGAGGTGATCGGCAGTCTGCCCGCGGCCGCGCAGCCCAGCCATCCGTTCTATGGCACATGGGAAGGCATGGGTTTTCCCACCTTCCTGCAGATAAACACCATCCTCAACAGCTTCTCGGCCACCGTGCAGGCCTATGCCGACACCGACCCGCAGGTGGACTTCGTCTATTGCCCGGGTGTGCTGCAGCATGTCTATGGCCAGCCGAACGCACTGCCCGTGGAGCCGGGAGGCAGCTACCAGCCGTTCGATGCCCCGCTGCCCGCAGGTTTCCCAGAGTATCCATCGCCCCGTCCGGGCATGAGCAACTACGGTTTCTTCACCGATGCCTTCCACCTCTCGGCAGGTGGCTACAGCGCCTTCATCGACTATCAGTTCCAGAAGTTCTATCACAAGTATTTCATGAACGACCAGTACATCCTGGCCACCGATGGCCCGAGCACGGGCGGGGTGTCGTCCACCGGTGTAGTGACGGAGACCCCCATGGTGGGCGAGGCGGCAGGCATTCAGTATGCCGCGGTGCTCAACTTCGCCACCTCTGCCCTGCCCGACACGGGCATCGCCAAGGCCGAGGTGTTCATCCGCAGGGTGTCGCAGAACGGCAACAACCTCTATGACTCCCCGATCACCATCTCGGTGAAGCGCGGTAGTTTCGGGGCATCGGCCACGGTGGAGGCGGATGATTTCGCAGCCATGGGCGAGGCGGCAGGCCAGCCCTGCGTGTTCGGCTCCAACGGGGGCGATGGCCACTGGGTGCGCATTCAGCTGCCCGATGAGCTGCTGCCTTACATCACCAACGAGTCGGACATTCAGGTGCACATCGCCTCTCCCGAGGTATCGGGCAGGCTGGTCACCTTCAGCGGCACCTCAGACTCGGACTTCGCACCGCTGCTCAATGTGACCTACGGGCCCAAGCTGGCTGCATCCGTCAGCGAAATGGCCGAGGCCCAGGTGCTGCGCATGTATCCGAACCCCACCGAGGGCCTGCTCACCATCGAGACTGATAACGCCCAACTGCTGGCCGTGGAAGCTCTGGACATCACGGGCCGCCAGTTGGGACTGCTGCCCGTGAGCGGTTCCAAGGCCGACCTCAGCGCCCTCACGCCCGGCATGTATGTGCTGCGCGTGACCACCACGGCCGGACAGACCGTGCAAAGGGTGATGAAGCGCTGATGCGCAGCGAACAACCCCGCTGATGGGTGGTTATCTTCGCAGTCCTCACGCAAAGGCGCAGGAATGACCCCGACCTTCATCGACACCCTCTTCCAAAGACAGTCGCAGATAGCGCCCTGCGTGCCGGTGGCGCGCATCGCGCAGTGGTTTGATGGCATGCTGGGCCTACTGTTTCCCGAGACCAGCGAACTGCGCTTCACAGACCGCAAAGCATTCGAAGACCATGTGAACGGGCTGCGCAACGAGCTGCACGACCTCATCTCGTGCCACATGCGCTCCTCCACTGCCGCGGAGCATGCGCGAATCGCTCAGGCCTTCTTCGAGGCGCTGGAGTGCATCAAGCCCATGCTGGACGATGATGCGCAGGCCATGTTCGCGGGCGACCCTGCGGCCAACTCCATCACCGAGGTGGTGCGCAGCTATCCCGGCTTCTATGCCGTGGCCGCCCACCGGCTGGCCCACGAGCTGCTGCGACTGGGCGTGCTGCAGCTTCCGCGCTCCCTTTCCGAGCACGCGCACCGGCTCACGGGCATCGACATCAATCCGGGCGCGACCATCGGCCAGCATTTCTGCATCGACCACGGAACAGGCGTGGTGATAGGCCAGACGGCCGTCATCGGCAACCGCGTGAAAATCTATCAGGGCGTTACACTCGGAGCCCTGAGCGTGAACAAGGAGGACGCCAGCTCCAAGCGCCACCCGACCATCGAGGACGATGTGGTCATCTACGCTGGGGCTACCATCCTTGGCGGCAACACCGTGGTGGGCCGTGGCAGCATCATCGGGGGCAACGTCTGGCTCACGCGAAGTGTGGCGCCCGAGACCAAGGTCTATTATGCGGCCAAGATGACCAACGAGGAGGGCGAGATGGACACCGTGGTCATGAAAGGGTGAGCAGGAATTTGAAAATGGAAGATTGAAAATCGTTTCGGGGAATAATCTCATCGCTCGTCACTCATCTCTATTCGCTTGATACTTGAACAGATAATCGGAAACACGCCCATGGTGCAGTTGCGCCATCTGGCCCCGAACCCCAACGTGCGCATCTTCTGCAAGCTGGAAGGGCAGAATCCGGGCGGGAGCGTGAAGGACCGTGCGGCCTATGGCATGATATCCAAGGCACTGGAGCGTGGCACGGTGAAGCCGGGCGACAAGCTCGTGGAGGCCACCAGCGGCAACACAGGCATCGCCTTGGCCATGATCGCCAAGCTGACAGGACTGGAGATGCACCTCATCATGCCCGACAACAGCACCCGTGAGCGTGTGCTGACCATGGAGGCGTTCGGGGCCAAGGTCATCCTCACCCCAGCGGCAAAGACCATTGAATACAGCCGTCAGTTGGCAGAGGAGATGGCCGCCACGGGAGAGTATCACATGCTCGACCAGTTTGCCAACCCCGACAACTGGGGCATGCACTACCGCACCACCGGACCCGAGATCTGGCGCGACACCAAGGGCGAGGTGACGCACTTCGTCTCGGCCATGGGCACCACGGGCACCATCATGGGCGTATCGCGCTATTTGAAAGAGCAGAACCCTGCGGTGCAGATCATCGGCACACAGCCCACCGAGGGCAGCAGCATTCCTGGCATCCGCAGATGGTCGCCAGAGTTCCTACCTAAGATATTTGAGCCCCACCGCGTGGACCGCACCATGGAAGTGAGCCAGCAGGATGCCACCGCCATCACGCGCAGAATGGCACTGGAGGAAGGCATCCTTGCCGGGATGAGCAGCGGGGGGGCGCTCTCGGCCGCCATCCAACTCTCGAAGGAACTGGAATCGGGCACCATTGTCTGCATCACCTGCGACCGTGGCGACCGCTATCTGAGCTCGGATCTGTTCGGGTGAGAAATCATCTGATCACAAGGTCATCAGGGTTCTGACGGCAGTCCCACACGGTCAGCACAGTCACCTCAGTTGAATTGGCTTCGTAAAACAGGATGAAATCCTCCACGATGAGTCCTCTCACGCCAGCCTCACTGGTCAGTATGCCGATATCAGGCTGCTCGGCCACCAACTTCAATTCTTTCTTGAACTTCCTATAGATCCGTTCCGAATACGATCGACTCTGATTGCGCTGGGCATAGAATTCCAGAATGGCGAAGAGACGGATTCTGGCTCTGGGCGACCAGACTATTTTTCGTTCAGCCATCTGTCCACAGCCTTGTCGATGGCTTCCTGCGGAATGGCCTCCCCTGCTGCAACCTCAGTCCTTGATGCTCTGATGTCATCAAGCTGTGCATCTGTCAGTGAAATTCTTCTCGGAGTAGCCTTGCCTTTCCACGGCAACTCCAATTGACGGAAGTAGTCTATAACCCCTTGTATGGCAGCATTATCCATGCCTTCTGGCAAGGTGATGATGAGTTTGTTGCCCGCGGCCCGTTCAATGTTCATCGCCCAAGTTTCTTGACGCTTGTACAAATGTAAAGCATATCATTCTCAACGGTTTCCTTTTACCGGAGACAGTAGACCGCTGACCAGACAGACATTCTTCCAAGTTCAGTTTCCCCACCTCACCCCCTGACACTACCATGACACAGGAGACACCGCCCTTAGCGACCTTCGCGCCCGCTTTGCGCAGCAGGCCCTCATGGAGCTTTTCAAGACCATCGCTTTCACCCACAAGACCACCGAGCTCAAGGACATCGGGCGGCTGCACATTGGGGATGACGAGGTGGGTGCGCGACTCTCGCAGTTGCGCGATCGGCTGGGCCTGAACGAACTGCTATATCTGAGCACGTGCAACCGGGTGGAGTTTCTGATGGTGACCCCGCACCGCTTGGACGAGGACTTCCGAAACGGGTTCTTCCGCACGCTCTTCCCCGAATGGAAGGATGCTGACATCGAATGGGCCACAGGTCACAGCCGCGTGCTGGAGGGAGAATCGGCCCTGCGTCATCTCTACTATGTGGCGAGCAGCATAGACTCGCTGGTGGTGGGCGAGCGCGAGATCATCACCCAAGTGCGCGAGGCCTATGAGCTGTGCCGCAACCTCGGCCTCACGGGCGACCATCTGCGCCTGCTGGTGAAAAGCACCATCGAGACCGCCAAGCGTGTCTATACCGACACCCAGATCGCACAGAATCCCGTTTCGGTCGTCTCGCTGGCCTATCGGCAGATGCGCGAGGCGGAATTCGACCACGCACCGCACATCCTGATGATAGGTGCCGGACAGACCAACCGCCAGATGGCGCAGTATCTGAGAAAGGCGCCCTTCGGCAGTGTGACGGTGTTCAACCGAACCCTGAGCAAGGCCGAGGAATTGGCAGAAGTGCTCGGTGGCCAGGCCCTACCTATGAGCGATATTGCCACCTACACTGGGCCTTTCGACATCATCATCACCTGCACCGGTGCCACACAGCCCATCATCGGGCAGCGGCTCTATCGCAGCATGCTGGGAAACGACCTTTCGCAGAAGGTGATCGTTGACCTCGCGCTGCCCTCAGACGTGGAGGAAGAGGTGGTGCGCAAGAACAACGTGAACTACATCGGCATCGAGCGCCTCAAGGACCAGGCCCGCAGGAACCTCGAACAGCGCCAGCAGGAACTGGAGCGGTGCAAACTGCTGATCGATGAGCAGATTGCGCAGTTCAACCTGTTGCTGCGTGAACGCGAGGTGGAACTGGCCATGAAAGAGATACCCGCCAAGGTGCGCGACATCCGTGCAAGGGCCGTGGAGAAGGTCTTCGCCAAAGAACTGGAGTCCCTCGACCCGGCCTCACGTGCCGTGCTGGACAAGGTGATCGACTACATGGAGAAGAAATACATCAGCGTGCCGATGAAAATGGCACGGGAGATCATTGTGGGGATAAAGGATTGATGGTTGTCGATTGCGGATTTTCGATTTTCGATTGGCGATTTTCGACCTTACACCCGATATATGCAGAGCTTCAAACAACGCCCTGCTCAAATCATCGATCATTCAGTCACTGCGGGGCTTAACAGCAATCATCAATCGAAAATCAACAATCATCCATGATAATCATCGGTTCGCGCGGAAGTGACCTCGCCCTCTGGCAGGCCCATCATGTGAAGGCAAGACTTGAATCCATCGGTCAGCAGGTGGAGATCAAGATCATCAAGACGCAGGGCGACCGCATCCAGCACCTTTCGTTTGACAAGATGGAGGGCAAGGGCTTCTTCACCAAGGAACTGGAGGAGGAACTGCTGGCGGGCACCATCGACCTGGCGGTGCATTCGCACAAGGACCTTCCCACCGAGCATCCCGCAGGGCTTATGATAGCGGCCGTGTCGGAGCGCGAAGACCCGGCAGACATGCTGCTTATCATAAAAGGGAAGGAGGACACCAACGCCACATTCCATCTGCCGAAGGGCGCTGTGGTAGGCACATCATCGGCACGGAGGAAATCACAGCTGTTGCACCACTGCCCGCACATTGAGTTGAAAGACCTGCGCGGCAATGTGCCCACCCGCATTCAGAAGCTGCGCGAGGGGCAGTACGATGCCATCATGATGGCCTGTGCCGGTGCCGAACGTCTGAAGCTCGACCTGTCGGAGTTCCACATTGTGCGCATGGACCCCAAAGTGTTCGTTCCCGCCCCTGCGCAAGGAGTGCTGGCACTTCAGATACGCGCGGGCAATGATGCGCTGCACGAAACGCTTTCCATCCTGCACGATGCCGATGTGGCCGAAAGGCTGGCCGTGGAGCGCAGAATCCTGAACCTGTTCCAAGGCGGATGTCAACTCCCCTTGGGTTCCTTCTGCGTGAAAGAAAGCGGCAAATTGAAGGTCTGGACCGCCATGTCCGAGCAATGGAACACGCCCGTCATCCTCGATCACAGCGAAGGCATCAATGCAGAGGAACTGGCGCAGCACGTGGTGGCGAATCTGAAGTCCACGGTCGATAGTCGATAGTCCACAGCGCAGCACGCTGATTTGCAGAGAACCTGAAACGCTGACCCGCTCAAACCATGAAAACCATCTTCATCTCCCGCGACCTGCCACTGCACAGTCCATTCCGTAGGGAGTTGGAGGATGCAGGGTTCACCGTCCATGCCCAGTCGCTCATAAACATCGTCCCGCTAAAGTTCAAAGTGCCCGAAGGGCCATTCCAATGGGTGTTCTTCAGCAGTTCGCACGGGGCCGACATCTTCCTGCACAACTATGACGGGCCGAATGATTTCAAGGTAGGGACAGCGGGACTTGCCACGGCCGAGGTGGTGCGCACGCACGGCATAGAACCTGATTTCATCGGCCTCAGCGGAGACATGCTGGAGGTGGCCCACGAGTTGAAGCACGCTGTGGGCGATGAAACGGTCCTTTTCGCAGGCGCAGAGGGCGGGTCGGAACGGGTGAAATCGCACCTGAGTTCCGACCAGAAAATCCTGCTGGCCGTGTATCGCACCGAGCCCAACATGCAGGCCGACATTCCCGATACAGATGTGGTCTATCTCACCAGCCCCTCCAATGCGAAGGCCTACTTGGCGCAACATGGCATAAGCAATCGGACTTTCGCAGCCATCGGCACCACCACGGCCGACTATCTGAAGGACCGGGGCGTGAGCGAAGTGCATGTGCCGAAGACGCCCGGACAGAAGCACGTGCTCCGGATGCTGCTCGCGCTCAGGGCCTGAACCGACTATTTCTTAGGTGCGGCCGTGCGCTTGGCCGGCTTTCTGACAGGTTTGGCCTTCCCGTCCTTTTTCGGGGCCGACTTCGTGGTCTTGGCGTCCCCTGCTCCCAGCATCTTGAGCATGGCCACCTCCTTGTCATTGAGAAAACGCCACTTGCCACGGGGCAGATCCTTCTTGGTGAGACCTGCGAACAACGTGCGGTCAAGCTTCACCACCTCATAGCCCATGTGCTCAAAGATTCTGCGCACAATGTGGTTCTTGCCCGAATGGATCTGAATGCCCAGCTCATCACCCTTCTCGGCTTCCACCACATAGTTGATGCGGTCGGGCTTGATGAATCCGTCCTCCAGCGTGACGCCCTGCGCAATGGTCTCCAGATCCTCCAACACCATCGGCTTGTTCAGATAAACATGGTAGATCTTGCGGACGTTGCTTGACGGATGGGTGAGCTTCTTGGCGAGGTCACCGTCATTAGTGAAAAGCAGGAGTCCGAGCGTGGCACGGTCCAGACGGCCAACAGGGTAAATGCGCTCCTCGCAGGCACTGGCCACCAGGTCCATCACGGTCCTGCGGTCCTTGTCGTCCTCAGTGGTGGTGATGTAGCCCTTTGGCTTGTTGAGCAGCACATAGACCATGCGCTCGCCCTGCAGTTCCTTTCCGTTGTATTCCACTCGGTCTGAGGACTTCACTCGCGTTCCAAGTTCGGTGACCACCTTGCCATTCACACGTACCATGCCGTTGACAATGAGGTCGTCCGCCTCGCGCCTGGAGCAGACACCCGCCCGGGAAATGAACTGATTGAGCCGGAGTTCCGGATTACCAGAGCCCGCCTCTGGCAATGGCTGGCCTTTGGCCCTACCGCCCTTGAAGGTGCGCTTCGGTCGCTCAGCCTCAGTTTTGGACTTCGCCTGTGACTCACGGATCTCCTTGCGCTTGAGCTTCTTGCTCAGTTTCTTCTCTGGCCCGTGGAATGGCTTGCTCTCCGCTGGTCTGCGGCTGTCGTTGCTCGATTGCTTCATGGTGTGTGGTCGCGGCAAAGGTAGGTCCGCCTCAGGCCAAAGGATAGAATGCCTCCTCCAGATGGTCGATGCGATGGCGGTCCTGGGTCACAACCACCGAGATGATGTCGAACCGGGCCTCCAGCATCACTCCGTTCTTCTCCATATAGGCATTGGCGGCAGCTATGGTCTTGCGCTGCTTTTCACGCGAAACAGCATGGAACGGCTCACCGAAAAACCCGGTGGATCGCGTCTTCACCTCTACGAACACGATGATGTCGCCATGTTGCGCAACAATGTCCAATTCATAGCGTCCGCTGCGCCAATTGGTGGCGAGTATTTCATAACCTTTGGCCTCCAGAGCGGTCACGGCAAGCTTCTCGCCTACGACTCCAATATCATTGTGATCGGCCATGGCGCAATTTCGTAGTTTTCCGCAACCTTCTCGTCCGCAAATCCGTAAATCGCCCATTTGTTTTCCAACCCTGATAGAACCATGCGTCAGCTGCTGTTTTCCGCCTCTCTGATCCTTCTCTCCGTAGGGGCAATCCTTGCTCAGAACTTTGAGGGCTCCATCTATTTCACCAAGTCCAACATGGTGGATGTGACCCACTATGCCTACCATGTCAAAGGCAACATGGTGCGGATAGATGAGATGCAGGAAGGAAAGGACGAACTGGTGGCCGCTCTGCTTGTGAATCTGGAGACCAAGGAGACCATTGCCCTCAGCCACGAGCGCAAGCTTTACATGAAGCGTCCCAAGGGCGAAGACCTGCAACCCCTCAAGGGATTGGAGCAGAAGGTGGGCGAGCTGAAGAAATCCATCCAAGGCAGAAATTGTGAGCAGTACAGGGTGAAGAGCCGAGAGTTGGACCGGGAACTGACCTTCTGGGTGACGACAGAGGGCGATTTCAACTTCTTCCCCAAATTATTGGACATCCTGAAAAGGAAGGACCATTTCAGTACTTTCTATATGAGCATTTCCAACCTTGCCGGCAAATTTCCCGTGGTGGCAGAGGAGTACACATTGCTTAGGGACAAAAAGGGATTCCTTCAAGTGGACCGCATTGAAGAGAAGAAATTGGACAGCAAACTGTTCTCCATCCCTGCGGGCTTCGAGAAGTTGGACAACAAATAGCCCCTTCAGACATACGTCAGTGCAGAGCCGCCTTCCGAGACCCGGAGGGCGGCTTTTTTTCCGAGCATGAGGGCCTGATTCACTTCAAGGTGCCCGACCGGAAAACCGAACGCCACAGGATAGTCAAAAGCGGCTGCATGACGGGCTATGATCTGCTCGGCCGTCTCACCGAAGGCCACGGCATTATCGTTCATATCGGTCATGCCCCCAACAATCAGCCCTGCCAGACGGTCCAGTTTGCCATTGCGCGACAGGTTCATCATCATCCGGTCCAGATGATAGAGATACTCGTCCAGATCCTCCAGAAACAGGATTTTTCCGTCCGTCTCGATGTCAGAATCCGAACCGAGCAGCGAGTAGAGGATGGAAAGGTTGCCGCCCACCACCTCGGCCTCGCAGGCGCCCGGACGATTGAGTCCGGTGGATGGAGCCTGCAGCGAAGGGAACTCGCCCTTGAGCGCACCGACCAGTGTTCTGAATGAGGCGTGATCAGGCTGCATTGCTCGCATGTTGAAGAGCATGGAACTATGCAGCGTGGCCGTTCGGAAGTGCCGATGAATATGCGAATGCAGCACCGTCACATCGCTGAACCCGCAGAGCCATTTGGGATGCTTCACGAATTCGGTGAAATCCAATCGGTCTAAGATGCGCACCGTGCCATAACCGCCACGGGCGCAGAAGATGGCCTTTACCTCGGGGTCGTCCAACATACGCTGCAGGTCGGCCGCACGTTCCTCATCTGTGCCCGAGAACTGGTTGCTGACACCGAACATCCGCTGACCGGTCCTCACCTTGAAGCCCTCATCCACGAGCATGCCTATAGCGGGGGCCGCCTCTTCAAAAGAAATCTTTCTCGCAGTGGCCACAATGCCAATGGTGTCTCCCTCCTGTAGGAAGGGTGGCATCCCCAACACTTTCAAAGGATGATGGTCTGAGCAATGCCGATGGTCCGAACAGGCGTCCTGCACCATGCTACTCCCAACCTAAGAATCTCGTAGAGCCTTCGGCATCTCCCACCCAATTGCGCTGAGGGTCTTTCTCGGGCCTGACGCCCTCGGCCTTCTCACGGTTCGCCTCCTGCTGCATGAGCGGCACGTTTATGACCACCGCCCCACCATGTTTCATGGGAACATTGGCATAGCGGTCATGCTTCTGTTTGCCCTTCTTGTTCTTCCCCACCACCTGCTGGGATTCCTGGGCATTGGCCAAGAGCTTCGCATCCGTGGAACGCGGGATTCCGCTTCCTTGCACCGTGAGCACCGATACTTTTCCGTTGGACAGCTCCGCGATGCTGACCACCATGTCCTGCTTCTTAAGCGAACCATCGGTCGAGCTGCTGTAGCCGGCCGCCTCCAACTGCTGGATGAATCCCTGAAGCTTGTCTGCGTTGACGGCCCAAAGGAATGAGACACAGGTATCGTTCACATAGAGGACCGTCTGGCGCACACCTTTCTCAATCTCGTAGGAAACCCGGTCGCGCTGATAGTCCAGAATGCGATAGGGGCGCAGCATCTGCTGCACCCTTGTGCGCTTCACCCCGATGATGGCATCCACGGGCTGAGCAACAGCCTTGGAACAGGCCGAAGCGAACACGATGAACAGAACAATGGACAGGCCTCTTATCACCACGGCCTCAAATGTAACCAACGTGCGCATGGTATGGCTTTCTTTGCCGCGCGGAACTTTCAACGTCTGTTTGCGTATCCGCGTGCCCGATCAGGACCATATGCTTGCCTCTTTGAACCGTTTCCTATCGACTCTGCCCCTCATACTCTCGGTGCTGTGGACAATGGAGGTAACCGCTCAGGTGAATGCGGATTTCACCGCCCCTTTGACCTCAGGCTGTAGTCCGCTCATAGTGAACTTTCAGAATCAGAGCACGGGTACCGGACTCACCTATCAATGGAATCTGGGAAACGGTAACAGTTCATCCGCTCTCAATCCATCTGCCAGCTACATCAACCCGGGAACCTACACGGTAACCCTTACGGTGACTGGGCCAGGAGGCACGGACACCGAGGTGAAGACCGCATTCATCACGGTTTTCACGCCTCCCGAACCGCAGATATCGGCTTCGCAGAATATCGGTTGTTTTCCTGTCGCCATCCAGTTCACAGACCAGAGCATTCCGGGTGATTCGCCTGTCACTTCCTGGTCCTGGGATTTTGGGGATGGGGGCGTTTCGACAGCTCAGAATCCCACGCACACCTACACCTCATCCGGAAGTTTCAATGTCACCCTGCTTCTCACGGATGCCAACGGATGCACCAGTAACCGGTCGTTCCCATCTTTCATTAGCACGAACAGCAATGCCCCTGTGGCCGGATTCAGCTCCAACATACAAACGGCATGCATACCCCCTGTGAATATTGCATTCACGGGTAACGCTTTCGGAGGCACTGGCCCGCTCAGTTACTTGTGGAATTTTGGGGATGGAGGCACCTCCTCTCAGACCAGTCCGTCACATTCGTACGCTACAGAAGGTGTGTACGATGTTACGCTCACAGTGACTGACCAGTTGGGCTGTCAGGCCACATCCAACCTTCAGGACTATATCACCATTGTCCAGAACCCATCCATTGATTTCTCGGTGCCTAATGCTGTCGGTTGTCTTGGCGATCTGATGCAATTCACCGACCTCAGCTCTCCACCTCCCACCTCTTGGGTTTGGGATTTTGGGGACGGGAACACCTCTACTCAACAGAACCCCACTCATCTCTTCACCACTCCGGGCACTTACTCGGTGACGCTTACCGCTTCATACGCAGGTTCATGCGAAGCCACGGAGGTGAAGGCAGGGTATATTTCAATTGGAGGGATACCTTTCGTTTCATTCTCACCCGACCAGAATGCGGGCTGTGAAGTGCCATTCCCTGTGAATTTCACCAATAACTCGGTAGGTACAGGGCTTTCCTACAGTTGGGATTTCGGGGACGGCAGTACTTCCACTGACGCTTCGCCATCGCACACCTATCTGACCAACGGAGCGTTCACTGCAAGTCTGACTGCCACCAATCAGCAAGGATGCAGCACCACTCAGACCACCAGTATCAACGCGCTCGTCACAACGGCCGATTTCCTTCCCGATGTGTTCGGCTTCTGTACACCTGTGACTGTAAATTTCAGTGACCTGAGTATTTCCGGTCCTCCGATTACAGGTTACCAGTGGAATTTCGGGGACGGTGCAACCTCCACGTTGTCCAATCCCACACACACCTATGCTGACACTGGAAGATTCAGTGTCTCACTGATCATCACCAACTCGTTGGGATGCACGGACACCCTTATCAGACCCAACTACATTTTCTCATACACCAGACCGGTGGCCGATTTTGACCGAACACCTCAGATCATCTGCCCTGGAGATTTCCAATTCACCAACTTCAGTACCGGGGCAACCGACTGGTTTTGGGATTTTGGGGACAACGGGACCGATGTTGTTGAAAATCCGATACATAACTATCAGGATACCGGGTTTTTCAGTGTGACGCTGGTTGCCATCAACAATGGATGTGCGGACACCATTGTGGGCGAGGACATGATTTTTGTGACCCCACCCATCGCCAGATTCGATATCGACTTCAGCTGCTCGGCCCCGAACACCTTCTCTTTTACCAACACATCCATCGGTGACGATACGTTCTCCTGGTCGTTCGGAGATGGAACGGTGAACAGCACAGACAATACCGTTACCCACACGTATGCAGGGCCAGGCACATATTTTGTTGACCTTGACGTGACCAACAACGCTTCGGGTTGTACACATAACAGACGTGACACGGTATATGTAACTCAGCTTAATGCCGCCTTCACCCAGAATGTAACCGAGGGTTGTGCCCCACTGTCAGTGAGTTTTACTGATCAGAGCGTGGATGCCGTTTCTTGGCAATGGAATTTCGGTGGAGGAGCTTCCAGTTCCACTGCTAGGAACCCCAATAGAACGTTCAGTAACATAGGCACCTACAACGTCCGGCTCATAGCCATTGACATCAATGGTTGCAGGGACACCCTGATCATGCCCGGGTTGATAACCACTTTTGGTGCTGAGGTGGCGTTCGCAGTACAGTCTGCCACAGGATGCGATGAGCTGACCGTCACCTTTGCAGACCAGACCGCACCCCCCGGAAGTATCGTTTCCTGGCTATGGGATTTCGGGGATGGCGGCACCTCGACCGCTCAGAACCCAATGCATGTTTATTCGGGAGTGGACACCTTTGATGTCACCCTAACCACTACCAATAACATCGGTTGCATCAATACGAGAACTATTCCAGATGCTGTGTTGGGTGTGCAACGCCCCGTGCCCGACTTCGTTGTGCCGAAGGTGCTGGGCTGCATTGGCGAACTGCTCGCTTTCATCAACAACTCCTCCACGGACGCGGTGAGCTTCCAATGGGATTTCGGGGATGGCAACACCTCCACTGATGCTGAACCGACCCACAGCTATGCGGCCGAAGGAACTTACACAGTGTCGCTCACGGCATTCAATGCTCAGGGCTGTGACAGCACCATGACCATCGTGGATGTGATTCAAATTGACCATCCGGATGCCGATTTCACAGCGTTCCCAACCTTCGCTTTCTGCCCTCCGCTGCTGGTCAGTTTCACCGACCAGAGTTCTCCCGATGCAGTGGCCTGGCAATGGCAGTTCGGCAATGGAAGCACATCTACCATCCAGAATCCATCGCACATCTACAGCCAGTCGGGAGTTTTCACTGTGACACTCGTTGTCACCAATGCCAATGGTTGCAACGACACCATCGTTTGGCCCGATCTCATCACATTGGCAGGGCCTCAGGGAGATTTCACCTTCTTCCCTGACACCGCAGGATGCCCGCCCTATGAGATCACCTACCAGTCCAATGCCACCAATGCATCACAGTACACTTGGGATTTCGGAGATGGCTCTTTGGGAAGCGGGCCTAGTGCAGTTCACACCTATATCCAGAGTGGGGCATTCACGCCAACGCTCATTCTGCGGGATGACAACGGCTGCACTTTCACGTTCCAGTCTACAGACACGTTGATAGTGACGCCATTGATTATCGATGCCGGAAGTGATGTGACCATTTGTAGCAATGGGTCGGCCCAACTGAACGCCATTGGAGGGAACACCTACAGTTGGTTACCTCCGATCGGCCTGTCCGACTCCTTCAGTGGTTCGCCTATGGCAAATCCCTCTGTGACCACCGAGTATGTGGTCACTGGCCTGTTGGACCAGTGTCAGGGCTCCGATACGGTCACGGTGTTCGTCAATCCGATTCCAGTAGCCGCGTTTAGCGGCAATGACGTGTGTCTTGGCAATCCGAGCGTTTTCACCGATGCATCGGTAATAGCAGCACCAGACAGTATCGTGAGCTGGAGTTGGGAACTTGGTCAGACCCTCTCCACGGATACGAACCCAACGACAGTTTTCAATACCGTAGGCACTTTCGATATCTCGTTGGTGGTGGTAGGCAGCAATGGATGCGTTGATACGGCAGCTACCTCAGTTACCGTTCTGCCCTCTGCCAGCGCAGGTTTCGTGGCCAATGACACCTGCCTCTTCCAACCGACCATTTTCACCGACCTGAGTAGCGCCCAGGGAGGAGCCATCACCCTCTGGCAATGGAGTCTGGGCAACGGGGCCACATCCACCGAACAAAACCCCACAGTGGTCTATTCCTTGGATTCCGTTTACACCATAACTCTGGTGGTGACAGCAGAAGGCGGTTGCACAGACACCATCATCCGAACCGTAGGTGTGCATCCATTGCCGCAGGTCGATTTCGTAGCAGAAAGTGTCTGCTTTGGCAACCAGGTGAACTTCATCGACTCCACCACGGTTAATTCTGGAAGTATCACCCAATGGCAATGGACCTTCGGTGATGGGAATGAGAGCAGCACCCAGAACCCCCAGCATCTTTATGCTACAGCACAGAACTACCTCGTCTCGCTGACGGCCGTCACCGATGTGGGCTGCACCGGGTCGGCCTCGGGCCAAGTGAGCGTTTGGCCACTCCCCGTTAGCGCCTTCACCATGAGTGCTACGCAATCATGCTACGTGCCGGTAACAGTGGATTTCCAAAGTATCTCTCAAGGAGCGTCCTCGCTGCAATGGGACCTTGGAAATGGAAGCGCACAGTCAGGCAATACCGTATCGACCGTTTATAATAGTGTCGGGCAGTATAGCGTGGAACTTACAGCAACCACCCAGTTCGGGTGCAGTGACTCCGTCACACAGGTTTTTGAGGTGTTCCCTACAGTGGTGGCCGATTTCTCGTGGAGTGACCCTGTAGGTTGTCAACCTTGGGAGGTGGCGTTCACTAACACAACGACAAGCGGCACATCCTATCAATGGACCTTTGAGAACGCTGGTGGAACCTCCTTGGCCTCACCCTCATGGGTCTTTGAGGATCCGGGAGATTACTCGGTAACATTGGTGGCATTTGGTGCGGGAGGCTGTAGTGACACGGTCACCTTTAACGATATCATCACCGTTTTCGCCAATCCGGTTGCTGATTTTGAATATCTATCGCTAACAGAACCTCTGCCCGAGGGCATCGTAGTGTTCACCAACACCTCCACCCCTTCCTGGGTGTCGAACACGTGGGATTTCGGTGATGGAGGAACATCGACCAACAATCCCGCCACCAATCAGTATGACTTCTTCGGAAATGAACTGGTGACATTGTCCATCAGAGATGCCAATGGTTGCGTGGACACGATCAGCCGCTATGTATCGGTCGACTTCTTCGGTACACTCTTCGTTCCCAACGCCCTCTCTGCCAACGACCCCAATCCGGATGTCACCGTGTTCCTCCCCAAAGGCAAAGGGCTGCTGCGCTACCGCTGCATGATCTTCGACAAATGGGGCAACAAGCTCTGGGAGAGTACCGCCCTCATCGATGGGCAGCCTGCCGAGGGCTGGGATGGCCGCTACAGGGGCGAACCCGTTCCTCAGGGCGCCTACGTCTGGAAGATCGATGGCCTATTCGGCAACAGTCAGGTCTGGGAAGGACAGGATCGCGATGGCACCTTCTATCAGGCCGGAACGGTGACGATCATCCGGTAAGTTCTTCCTTGACTCATCCTGTGGTGATGTCCCTCATGCGGGCACAGTATTTGCCGAGGTGCGAAAAACTGAACCTGATACCATGAGACCAACATCCACTCTCCTGATCACTTTGATACTGTCAACCATCTTGTGGGGTGGTTGTAATGACGCTGATGATAGAACCGTGCACGGCCAATGGAAACTCATGGCACAACTGGCGGACCCCGGTGATGGCAGCGGGGAGTTCATAGCCGTGGAGTCTGACAAAATCCTCACGTTGTATTCGGACAGCACGTTTGAGAGCAACGGCCCGATGTGTCAAATGGGTTCAGGTACATCCATTTCCTCCTCTGGCACCTGGTCAGAAATAGACATGACCATCACTCCCATGGGTTGCGGGAGCGATCCCATGCCCATACACTTTGTCATGGAGGATGAATTGCTCATCGTCAGCTTCCCCTGTATCGAGGCCTGCAAAGAGATGTTCGAAAGGGTCGAATAGATCAGCTCGGCTGCCTGCACAAGGAGCGTCCGAACCTCTACTGGAATGTCTGGCTTTGCCGGTCCCTGTTGGTCATCCCGGCCTTGGTCTTGCCCTGATGCTTGAAATGGGTGATGTTCACCTGATCGTCAAACAGGTCTAACAGCATCGTGTTGGTCACCTCAAGCTGTGAGAATTTTCCCAACGGTCCCGACTCGAAATAGCACCAGGTGGCATCGGCCTCGGTCTCTTTGCCCAGAAAGGTGAGCACCACAGGCACCCCGTCCGCCTTCACCCGCAGGTTGCGGTTGATGTAGGCCCCAATGAGCGTCTTGCTGCGGGCATCCTCGCGCTCGGTGCCCAAGCGCAGGGGGTCGGTGCCTTTGGGCTGGATGGCCGCTTCGAGGTCGTCTGTGAACACTTTCACCGCCAGCTCCAGCTGCCCGCTGCTGTCGTTGTGGGCGATTTGCGTGATGGAAACATGGAACTCATGTGGCAGCACACAGAGCGCGGCAGTAAGCAGGGTGCAGAGTTGTTTGACCATGAGCGGACGGGCCTGCAAGTATAGGGCCACAGCCTTAAGGAAAGTTGGGAGGCCATCCTGTCACATTCCGCTAACTTTGTGCCATGCGTCTGCTCAAGCTCATCGTCTCACCGCTGCTGGCCGTGCTGGTCATGCTTTCGGGCATGGGCTTCTTCGTGGACCACATGGTGTGCAGCATCAGCGGCAGGCATCTGCTCGCCATCAACGCCCAGGTGGACGACTGTTCCGACTCTTGCGAACGTCCGAAGAATGGCCATTCCGTATCCCGTGAGTGCTGCGACTACGAGTCCAACTACTTCAAGGAGGACATTCTCAATCAGCATAAGGACGAACGGGAGACCATCACCCTCTCCGCTTTTCATTTCATCCCCGTGCAGGCATTCCTTGTCACGGCCGCACACACCTTGGAGACCAAGCTGTCTCCCTTCCCCGACCTGCCGCCACCGCCCAAGGTGCGAGCGCACGTCCTGCATCAGGTGTTCTTGATCTGATACCCGGTTCTGTTACCCCGAAGCTTTCGGGGCGGGTTTTTTCCTTTTTCCTTTAACAGAACCGAATTGTCATGAGAACTTGTATCAATGCCCCCATTTCTGGGGAATCAAAACAATGGAAAATAGAAAATAGAAAATCGTCCATGCCTTGGATGGGCTGCGTGGATGCACGACCAACCATTTCCCATTTTCCATTTTCCATTTTCCTCACCCTTTTTTCCATTCTCCATTCTCCATTCTCCGCCTCAGCGCAGGAGCTGCGCGGCTCCGTCCATGGCCATTCCGACAGCGGCCACACGCCTCTGGTCGGGGCCAACATCGTCTGGTCGGGAACCACCGAGGGCACCATCACCGATGCGGACGGCAACTTCTCCCTCCCGATAAAGGAAGGTCTGCCGGGCGTGATCGTGGCAAGCTATGTGGGCTTCGCACCCGATACCATCACCGTGACCTCCGCATCCCGACCGCTGCGTATCGAACTGAGACCGCTGGTGCTGCAAGGGGTCACCGTGTCCGAGCGGCAGGCGGGCGTGGAGTTCAAACTGATGGATCCCATCGTGGCCGAGAACATCAGCAGTTGCGAGCTGCGCAAGGGCGCCTGTTGCAACCTCTCCGAGAGCTTTGAGACCAACGCCTCGGTCGATGTAGTATTCAACGATGCCGTGTCGGGTGCCAAGCGCATTCAGATGCTGGGGCTGGACGGCACCTATGTGCAGATACAGGCCGAGAATGTGCCGCTTATCCGCGGGCTTTCATCGAGCTATGGAATGGGATTGATTCCGGGGACGTGGATCGAGAGCATTCAGATCATCAAAGGCCCCGGCTCGGTGGTGAACGGCTATGAGAGCATGAGCGGCCAGATAAACCTCGAGTACTTCAAGCCGAATCAGGCGGAGCGATTGTTCATCAACGGATATGCGAATACGGGCGGACGCCTTGAGCTCAACGTGCAGACCGCCAAGCAGTTCACCGAGAAGGTGGGCACACAGTTCTACGCCCACCTGAGCGGCATCGTGGCCGAGAACGACATGAACGATGATGGCTTCATGGACATGCCCAAGTACACGCAGCTGAACGTCTTCAACCGTTGGACCTTCGATGGCAAGAACACCTTCGGGCAGGTGGGCATAAGGGCGGTGTATGACGACAAGATGGGTGGGCAGGTCGGTTTCCGCAGCGGCATGGAGCGCACCGTGCAGCTACCCTACGGAATCGGCATCACCACGCGACAGGTGGACCTCTTCTCCAAGACGGGTTTCTTCCTGCCCAATGTCGATGACATGAGCATCGCGCTCATCACCAACTGGCGCTATCACGATCAGCTCTCCTTCTTCGGACTCAAGGACTACGATGCCACACAGCAGAGCGCCAACCTCAACCTGCTCACCCGCAAGGGCTGGGACAGCGACCGCCACGAGCTCAAGGCGGGCCTTTCGTTCATGTACGACCATTTCGATGAGGCCTACAACGACAGCACGTTCTTCCGCATCGAGCGGGTGCCGGGCGCGTTCGCAGAGTATGCCTTCAACATGCCCGAGAAGTTCTCGGTGCTGGCGGGCTTCCGTGCCGACTATAACCTGATGTACGGCTGGTTCCTCACCCCGCGCCTCCATCTGCGCTACAACCCCACACAGAACACCGTGCTGCGCCTCACAGGCGGACGCGGCTACCGCACCGCCAACGTGTTCGCGGAGCATGGCGCGGTGCTGGCCAGTTCGCGCACCGTGATGGTGATGGAGAGCCTCCGTCCCGAGGTCTCGTGGAACTACGGTGTCAGTGCCACGCACACCTTCAAGGTGTTGGGAAAACCCGCCTCGGCCACGGCCAGTTTCTACCGAACGGACTTTGAGAATCAGGTGGTGCTCGACCTCGATGCTGATGTGCGTCAGGTGCAGTTCTACAACCTCGATGGCCGCAGCTACTCCAACGCCCTGCAGACCGAACTGAGCTACGAGCCCGTCAAGCGCCTCGAACTGCGCGTGGCCTACAAGCTCAACGATGTCAACGTGACCACTGCGGGAATGCTACAGCACAAGGTCCTGGCCGAGCGGCACAAGATCCTTGGCACGGTGCATTACGCCACCAATTTCGACAAATGGCAGTTCGACCTCACGATGCAGGGCCACGGCCCACGAAGATTGGCCGACACCCGTGCCAACCCCGAGCAGTACCGCCTCGCGGACAACGCCCCTTGGTACATGACCATGAACCTCCAGGTCACCAAGAAATTCAAGTGGTTCGAACTATACGTGGGCGCAGAGAACCTCACCAACTTCGTGCAGCGCGATGCCATCATCGCCAGCAGCGACCCCCACGGCCCCTACTTCGATGCCTCACAGGTATGGGGCCCCACCATGGGTATCAACCCGTATCTCGGATTCAGGTATGCGTTGAAGTAGAGGTGGATATCTGGCGGGTTTTTCATGCCCAATGGCGATGGCCCTGGGGCACGAAACTGTAGCATGAGGGTCTAGGGCAATAGCCGCGGAGAAATCAACCTGCATCAGGGGTTCAAATATGCGTTGAAGTGATGGGACCGACAAAGTATTTTCGCTACTCATAGGGTCGTATCAGGCGTTATGTATCTATAAACCAATGTTCTGTTTCTCCGTTGTTTCATGCCCGAAACAGCTCGTGGAAGAATATGAACAATCACATTGAGAAAATCCGATCAACCATAGCCCCACTTCGGAAGGGAGTGGTGCATCATCCACTTTTCAAGAGAATCAAGGAGCCTGCTCACGTGCAACTGTTCATGCAGCATCATGTCTATGCTGTGTGGGATTTCATGTCATTGCTCAAGACTTTGCAACGTGAATTGACCTGCGTATCGGTGCCATGGTTTCCAAATGGAGATGCAGACACGCGCTACCTGATCAACGAGATAGTTGTGGGAGAGGAAAGTGATGTGGACATGGAAGGCAATCGCACCAGCCACTTCGAGCTCTACTTGGAGGCTATGCGTCAAAGCGGAGCAGACACACGGGAGATTAACCTTTTCCTTATGACACTCCGTGAGTCAGGTGATTTTGAAAAGGCATTTGAAGCGGCCGGAACACCGTTGGAGGCAAGGTCTTTCGTGAACTTCACCTTCAGTGTTGCTAGAGAGGCCAAGCCTCATGTGGTCGCAGCCGTTTTCAGTTTCGGGCGCGAAGATCTCATACCGGACATGTTCATCTCCCTCATCTCCGACCTTGAAAGGAATTTTCCTGAAAAGCTCTCCACCTTTCGCTACTACTTGGAAAGACATGTGGAGATTGACGGTGGGCATCATGGGGCGCTTGCCATGCAGATGGTGTCCACGCTATGCGGGGATGACGAGGCCAAGTGGAAGGAGGCAACCTCTGCCGTAGAGGAATGCCTCAGAATGCGGATGGAACTTTGGGATGCTGTGCTCCACGCCACGGTACTCTGTTGACCCCAAAAAGATTTCAAGAACTGCACCCGGCTCGTTGACCATCAACTTTAATCACTACGACTCCCGCATGGATTGAGCGACAATCATCTATTGCTTTCAAATGGACATGCGGTCACCTTTGTTGCGGTTGACAGCCCGTTGGTGTAGGGGCGTTCAGAGATGGGCAATTCTCATGGTTCAAAGAACATCTCCCGCTCCGCACCAATGGGTATAGCTTAAGACTCCGAGTTCTAAGAAGATGCAACTGCACTACCTCAACTACTGGAAGCGCATTTCATCGTAGCTGTTCAGATGACTCGCGTGCATCATTACCACGTTGGGAGAAGTGCCTTCATACAGGGCAATGCTGCTACCCGCTTAAAGGCGTTTCTCCGGGTTAGTTCATGGCCAAGGCCACCGCATCGAAATGCCCTATTGGGTATTGCAGCGCTTTGTGTCTCGTTTGCCTCCATCATGTGGCAGACAGGTGAACACACACCTCCTACTGAGATTGAAAGGGTATGCATCTGCCGTGAAGACAATACCGCCACTGCGCCCCTTCCCTGTGATAACGGCAACACACTGACTCATCGCTCAGAACTTGTAGAAAGGCGATGCTACTGGAAATGAAAGCGCTTGACAGTCAGGTTAAAAGACGCACAGCATCTATGCATGTGGCGCAATTCCCGAAGCAGTTTCAACCCGACCGCACAACCACTGATCGTGCTCCACGAAAAAGACACCTTTCAATCATTCATTGCATGCATATTAGGTGATTCCCGTCTATTGTAAACCCGCGAAAATCCTTCGTGCTTTGATTGCCCAATCAACAAAGATGCGAATGTGCCAAATACTTCCGAGAGACTTTTGACAGGCGGTCATTGGCAGGAAAATCATCAATTCTGAAATCAACAAACGCATGAGAGCCACTGCCAATTTATTTTCTCTGTTCTGTCGTCAAGGACCTTTAACTCTGCTGGTGATTCTACAGCTGTTCATTGGCTTTGTTCTTACCGGTTGCGTTGATGAATGCAAAGACCAATATTGCCTCAACGGAGGAGACTGCCTGAAAGGCGATTGCATCTGTCCTAACGGTTTCACAGGCACACATTGCGAATATGTGCTCGGTGGAGGCGGTGGAGGCGGTGGAGGCGGTGGAGGCGGAGGTGGTGGTGGTGGCGTTAACGCAGGCACTCTGATGTTCTGGAGCAACCAGAATGGGGATGTCATCGATGTGAGTTTGAACGGGGGCTACTCAGGCACCGTTTCAAGCTACTACAGCACCTCCCAGTCCAATCCTCCCGCTTGTGGTTCGAGTGGCTGCTTCAATGTCGCACTCGCTTACGGTTCCTACAGCTACAGTGCTTCGGACGGGACGCACAATTGGTCGGGTACCGCGACCGTGGGCGCTTCATGCAATACAATACTGCTGTACTGGTAGTTGATTCCAATCGATATAGCTCATTTCCCGCCTTCCTTCCGCACACCGAAGTCCATCACATGATGTCAAGAACCATCGATGATCTAGAGGTATTCCTTAGCAAGAAGACCGTCTCGACAGCACGTTTCGATGCGCTTCTGGAATTGGACGACTATTTGTCACAGAAAGACTTCCAACGGTCGGTCGAGACTTGCCGGGAGGCATTGCAAACGGCCATTGCACTTGAAAGCGTGGGCCTTAAGTCAAAAGCCCACCTTAAGCTGTCCTCGGCTCTCTGGAAAGTAGGTGATTCAGAGGGATGCCTGAAGCATGCATTCAAAGGGCTTTACCTGTGCGAGCAGACCGGTGACACAGCGGGTATCGCTCAGGCATACTGCACGCTTGGCATAGCCTACGGCATTGTGGACAACCACGCCACTGCCTTGGATTTTTTCGAGAAGTCGGCCAAGATTGCTGGAACCTTGGGCGAGAGGCTACTGTTAGCTCACGTACTCAGCAATATCGGCAGTGTGCACAGAAGCCTATCGGATTTTCCTTCTGCCCTGGACAATCTGAACAGATCACTCGAAATATTCAGGCAACTGGGCGATGATGGGCTTCAGGGAGTATCGAACATACTGGAGGCCATGGCGGGAGTGATGGTGTCTCAGGGAGAATTTGAGGGGGCACTTGCGAGAATCAACGAAGCCCTCAATATCGATGAGAGAACTGGCAACCTGAGAGGAAAGACAGTGGCACTGCACAACCTTGGCATCATCTACCTCAAGTGGGGCAGACATGCAGATGCCGTCACCCATCTCCGGAGCTCGCTCGCCCTTTCAGAGCGCATCCAATTCCTCGCTCAGAAGGCTGACACACACCTGATGCTATCGCGGGCATACCAGACCATCGGTGAGACGCAGGAGGCCCTGCATCATCTGAGCATGTATCACGAGTTCGGGAAGGAGCAGAAGCGCCAGTATCTGCGGAAAGGCCAAGCCATGGTCGATGGTCCATGGACAACGGCTAATTAGCTGAAGAAAGGTGGAATTGATAGGTCACATCTTCCGTGTGTATCCGGAAACGAATCCACCGATGTCAATCAGCAGGGTGTCAGCATGAGGAAGTGCAAAAGTCAGTGTGTCGGTGAAGCTGAAACTAAGGCCATTGCCCAGACTCTCGCCTGTGAGCAGCAGGGTGTCGGTTTGCATGCTCCATGAGGTGTAGCGCAGGGTGGCCATGTTCTCCGACCTGGCAGTCCCATCTGGCAGAAGAGTGAATCCCTGTTGCATATGAGGCATCCCAGGAACGGGCTGTAGCCATGTTGCGGCCAGATGGGGGTGGTTCAAACGCTCCTTGTCAGGCTGCATGCATGATGCCATTGTGAGTATCGCAGCAGAGAGGAATGCGGAGGGCAGGTGTTTCATTGCAGGGTTTTCAGGCGTTCGGACACATCCTTGTAATTGATATCGCGGGTATAGACCTTTGTGAACCAGTGCTTGGCCTTCCCGATGTCCTGTCGCTCGGCATGTATTCGACCGAGCAGGTAGCACATTTCCATCAGGTCGCTGTCCAGATTGCGCTTTCGGCCTACTGCCTTCTCCAAGGTGAAAATGGCTGTTGGTGTATCGCCCATGTGATAGAAGCAGATTCCTATCATCTTGTTCAGATAATTGGCATTGGCGAGGTCGGGTGGCACCTGTTGGTATGCCACCAGAGCATCGCGGTACTCCTTGGCTCCATAGAGGCTCATGGCCAGCCGCAGCGTCACAGAGCCGTGCAGCGCGCCCTGCGGCAAGGACTCTGAGAGCTGACGGTAGATAACTGCGGCCTCCTCGTTCCGGTCGCTATTGAAGAGCGCCCCTGCAAGGTCGATCCGGTCGTCCGTGTCGGGTTCGGCAATGCGCTGCAGATGGGAGATGGCAGTTTCGTTATTGCCCATGTGCATGGCTACAGTTGCAATATCGCGATGCAATTGGGGCAATGGGCTCAGCACATCAGCACCCATAAGACTGCGGAGCGCATCGTCATGGTTCTGTCGATCCCATTGGCGTCTGGCTTTCAGTACGGTATTCAGGGCCCTCCCCGCGGGGGTGGCATGACGTGCCACGAACATGGCCCCGGCCAATACCGCAAGAGCAATAGCCACGCGGTGATCAAAGATGTATGAGACCGATGCTGCCACCAGCACCCAGCCGTAATGTCGGTACCAGAGCAGGGCCCTGAGGGCCTGTTCGCTGTCCGAAAAGGCCAATGTGGCAACAGATGCGGTCGCGGTCGCTGATGTTCTGCGCGTGGGCCCATCCAGTCGCTGACGGTCATAGAGTCCTGTGCCCGGTATACCGGTATTGAGATAGGTGCCCCTGCGGCCCATGTTCACATTGAGACCGCGTGGGCCGATGGTGGTGCTCACCCCGCTCCCGCTCAGGTTGAGCCTAACGCCCGGAAAAAGGGTGATGCGCTTTCTGAATCTCATAACGACCACTGCCCTGTTGTTAACCTAGGCAATGAGGCCCTCAGGTCGAAACACGAACTCCTTGATATCTGACAAACGACTCCACGAATGGATACTTCATCGGCCCCATCGGGCGAAGTTGATCGCAAGAATTGAGGGCCGTATGATATTTCAATTGCTCTCAAGCAATGCGTTGATGGTTTGCAGCAGTTCCTTCTCTGACCACGGTTTACCGAGAATGGCATTGGTGATGTTCATCTGAATCAGCTCGCTGGCCTTGTTCTCATCGGCCTGTCCGGTAAGTATCATGGTCCGGATGTGGGGATACAGTTGCCTCACCTTGAGCAGGAACTCGTCACCGTTCATTCCTGGCATCATCCAATCGCTGATGATCAGTACGGTGCGGATGCCGTTCTCAGCAAGCTCTGCTATGAGTTCAAGGCCTTCCTCTGCATCCTGAGCGAACTCGAGCGTGTGCATCGGATAGAAATGCCTTGACAGCTGCATTCTGAGGCTGTCCAGGACGAGCATGTCATCATCTACGCAGAGTATGGCCGTTTCTCTCATTTGCTCACCGTTTCTGTCGGGTCGGGAAAGACCAGTGTGAAGGTGGTCAATTCACCTGTTTCCACATGGATGTGGCCACGAAGAGCATTGACGATTCCAGCAACTATGCTCATACCCATGCCCGAACCCTCACCGATCGGTTTGGTTGTGAAGAAGGGTTCAAAGATGCGCTCTTTCACCTTGTCCGGTATGGGGGGACCGTCATTGATGAAACGAAGGGTCACAATGACACCATCTGCATGTCCTTCAATCCAGAGATTACCGCTGTAGTCCATGGCATAGATCGCATTGGATATGAGATTGGCCCACACCTTGCTCACCTCGGTCTCATTGCCAAGTATGGGCAGGTGATGTGGCATGTCGGTGTGCAGCTGCACGCCCCTTTTCATCTGACTGTTGAAGAGCAGAAGCACATTGTCGATGCTTCTGCGGGCATCGAATACCGTTGCAGAATCGCCAGCATCATTGCGCACGTATGATTTCAGTGCCCTGATGACATTGGCAGCCTTCTGAGATGCAATGTTTATTGTGCTTATGGACTTACGTGTCTTGAGGATGGAAGTGGCAACCTCCAGGGCGGCATTCGTGTCGGGGGCGCTGTAGATGAGACCAAGCACATTATGGTCATCTGCGGTCACACCGCAGTCTGTGAGCATTCGTGCATGGTAGCCTGCCTCGGCCAGCAACCCGTACCTGCCGGCCAGATGCACCTCAAGCCTTTTTCGCTCTGCTCGTTCCTCCCTGCTGCTAAGTGTGCTCAGAGAAGTATCCGCTTCGCCAAGTCTGAAAACATTGAACAGGATGTCGCGCTCCTCACCCTTCATGTCCATCTGAAACAGTTGACCAAGGGTGTTGTTCAGATTGTTGGCACTTGCAGAAATGGCGCCCAAGGGTGTATTCAATTCATGCGCCACACCTGCGGCCAGCCTGCCAATCAGGGCCAGCTTCTCTCCCTCTATCAGTTCGGTCTCTGCCTGTCTCAGGTGCTCTTCTGTGCGTGCGGCACGGTCTTCCAGCCGTTCATTGAGATGCAAAAGGTCTTTTCTGGCCTGTTCCAGTTCCTTGGTCTTCGCGGTCATGGAATCTATCAGCTCATTGGCCTCGCGCATGCCCATCTGGTTGGCCTGCATCACGAACAGGTATTCTGCGATGATATCGTGAGGGGCGAAGTCTTTAACTGCCAGTCCGTAATTCACTGGCGCGTTCTGCTCATTGAGCATGGGGGTACAGGCCAGAATAAAGAAGCCATCGGCCCCGCTGAGCTTTGTGCACTTGAATGCGTTGCCGGTGGCACGCTCTGCTATGACCACGAAGAAGGTAGGGTCGGTCAGGTGGCGCAGCCTATCGAAACCTTCTGGTCGCTTGGCTTCAAAGACTTCATCAAACGTCCCTGTTCCTGTCTCGGCAAGCCCGGCCACACTCTTCCGCATGCTGCGCGAGGCGCAGACGATCTCCCCTTGGTCAGACACGATGAGGGACAGGGGCAGCAGGGCATTCATGAATGCCTGCGCTCCGAAACTACCACCGGATGGAAAAACGATCTGACCCTCCAATTTCTTGTTTTTGCTCGGTTTGAACCACTTCCAATTCCACGGAGAATCGCTTGCCAAGACCGTGCAGCAGACCTACCACCATGGGCGACAGCCCAGGCCTGTCAGAGTAGTACAGCAGTTCAACCTCGCGGTCTGACACCGTAAGGCATTCAAACTTGGGGGGCTGCAGATGGGGCATCAAATTCTTCACCCGCAGGTGAAGCAGGTCAAGATTCGTTAAGAACTCCACCAGGGTACTCCCCGTGAAATCGAGCATCTCTCCATAGCCTTCTTTGGCGGTGTAGAGCACCCAGTGCTCACCGAAGGCCATGAGTATCTGTTCCGCATCGGCACCCAACACCTTGCTGGCTGCACCAACGAGGTCGTAGGTCAGCTTGTCGGGGTAGCTTTTCAAACTCACGAATCGCTCGTCCTCCATGCCTGCCAGCGTTCTTATCTCATTCCATCTATCAGCACCATGGTCTTTGATGACCATGTCCTGAATCGCCTTATTCACTAGTCCGTACATGCCTTCTGAAGTGGGTTTGTCTATCGTCCAAATTAAGTCGTACTCCTATATAGAGCATGTGACTCTTAGTGCCTAATATCATCACATGGAGTAACGCTCAGGCATGAACTCCGATGCGTACTCTCCAATCCGAGCGGAGGCTGGCCTGATCGCCCTTTCCGGTGAACGTTCAAACTGATTCACCTCTGAAATGGAGCTTCAAACTCGTGCAACACGAAGTTCACTCTTTTCATTTCCTGCCGGTATATATCGCCCAATTCACATAAATCCGGTTCATCTTCCAGAAATGCCCATCTCACATCGATTTCAAAACCTTTTCTCGCTGCAAGTTTGTCAAGACCTCTGAAGACATCCATGAGATGCTTACTCGCCCGAGTGTTGATGTAATCCAAAGAGAAGAAAATACCTATACGCCCCCCTTTGGGGACGCGGTCGCAGCAATCCAACATGCGGGCGGTAGTGCGGTGAAATATGGCAGAGTCCTGCGAGAGGATTCGACCGACAACTATGATTCGCTTCGTTGACACATGTGCCGAAAAGCCTGCATTGATGTAATCTTCCATTTATGTCTGACTGTTGTTGATGTTCAATGTCTGTTCTGAAAAATCTCACCTGAGACCGGGCCATCGGCCACAGTTCATGTCCATATCGGTCTGCTACAGACCCTCAACAACACACAGCACCTTCGAAAAAGCGCTGTACTCTTACCCTCAAAACCCGTCTTGCCGTGCATCTATGGGACTATCATGGCAAGGAAGCACCTCAATGTTCAGAGGCGAAAATCGGCACACGGATGGACTCTTGAAATAATGCAAAATCATCTTTTCCCACCATCCTTATAGCTTTTTAAGTATCCATAAATGGGTCTTGAGCGAGGATGTTTTCCGCACTCATGGACCTCTATTCAATGCCATTTCGCTATGTAATGTGGCGATAATTGATGTTTTTGCATTGAAACATGGCAACTTCCGGCCACGTAACTCTCTCAAAACCAACGCGGCCGTCCTTCAGTTCAATGTGCTCCATGCGTGTGCAACCTTGCAAGTAGGCCTTACATCTAAACTTGACCCGATATCGCCCCATGATACACCAGCGCCATGAGAGATGTGCATCATCCACGAGTAGTCGTTTAGTAACAAGCTGCACGAACAATTGCCTGCACGCTCCACTTTCAGCGAAGAACTGTCTTTTTAACCCTTGTCTCTCCAACTAACTGTTTCTCCACCCATGGAGTCCTTCCATCTTCATCAGCAATTGGAGAATCACGGTGTGGTGGTGTCTTTCAAGGGCACCGTTACAGAGGATCTGACATCAGGTGCGCTCCAGGCGGTGGAACGCTATCTGGAGGAGCGAAGCGAGGCTACAGCTGTCAGGAGAAAGGTGTTCAATGTGATGGTGGAGTGTCTGCACAACCTTTTTCACCACCCTGCCCCGAGGAGATTGGGACTCACGGGCAGACTGCTACCGGAGCGGTCCAGCATTTTTTTCGTGCGCTTGACGGATTCGGGGTACGAGGTCGGTGCAGGCAATTACGTGGAGAACAGGAATGTGGCGCTTCTCAAGAACCGTGTGAAAGACGTGAGCAACTGCTCACCGGAGCAGCTCAGGCATCTGTATCGCACCGTGATGGCCAACGATGAACGGTCTGAACGCGGGGGCGGTGGCCTCGGACTCATTGACATTGCCAGAAAGTCGGGCAATCCCTTGAGCTGCTCTTTCCATTCGGTGGACGACCACTGCTCGTTCTTCAGTCTGACGGCTCTGATCTCCAAGCACTGACCCTACAAAAAAACCACAGCCATGAGCCCGCTCATCATCCAAGGAGACCGTATTCTACCATCCGTGGACTTCAATCCGGCCACAGGCCGACTCAGCATCACAGGAAGGTGCATTCCTGAGAACGTATTGGAGGCGTTCGCCCCCATGCTGGACTGGCTGGACGGTTTCTGCACCTCGTCTCCCAAGGCCGTGGTGCTCGACATCCGCTTGGAGTATTTCAATTCCACCTCGGTGAGCCGATTGAGCACTGTGGTGAGGAAAGTAGCTGATCTGCGCACCAAAGGCACTGAGGTGACCATCAATTGGCACTACGAGGAGGACGATGAGGATATGATGGAATCCGGAAACGACATCATAGAAGCGTTCCATGTACCAATGCGTCTCGTTCCCTACTCGGACAGGTAGACCCAGAAGCCACCTTTGTTGAATTCCCGCGCCATATCCGAGCCACAGCGGGTCGGCCCTGTGGTTCACCCCAAATCGGTCTTCTACACCCCATCCACCTCCCTCATCAGCCTGTCCGTTTCCAACAGGGCCACGATGATGCGCTGGTAGTTGGCGATGTCCTCATCTGCTGCAAGGCCATGCCAGTTGGTGACTACATCAGCGAATGGGTGTTACATCGGAAAGACCCTTACGCCTGCTGAACACATTCTGGCGAGCACGCGCAGCATCACGGATGAATGCTTCGCCTGCTTCTTCACCAGTTGCATCCAATCAGTGTTGCCAGTGCTCAAAAAGGTACGGGGCGTTGCGATGCAGTCTTGTTGAATCCTTCTTCTGCAGAACTCCTGCGTTGCCCGGCAACTTTACGCGGGGATTACCGTATCATCCAACCGTGCATGGATGGACTGGAACTGGCGCTTGCGTCCCTGCCATTGCCTGAATGCACCGGTAGGCAATGCATTACTTTTAATCGAGAGCGTATTTGGGGTTCATGGATATACAACTGACAGAGCGGATAAATGCTGACCTGAAGAATCTCTTCAGAGCCTACCAGAGTGCCATAGACTGTAACATAGTGGCAAGCATGACGGATTTGCGAGGGGTCATCATTCATGCCAACGAGCATTTCTGCCAATTATCGGGCTATAAGGAAG
>CAZATP010000005.1:0-147040 GCA_964488095.1 uncultured Chryseobacterium sp. | reverse complement strand
CTGCGCAGGCACATCGAGCTGCAGGAGCAGGCGAGGGGCAGGGGGTGAGGCGGGTTTACTGTAGGTGTGACTGCGATTATTATCAGGGACTCACAGGCAAGGGGTGCTGCCTTAAATGCAGCTCAAGTTCCTGAGCTATGCGCTGGTAGTATTTCCCGTTCGGGTGTCCTTCCGTCCAATGGATCTTGAATTCGGGGCTGTGCGTGTCCAGCAACTGAGAATAGTCAACAAAAGGAACGCCTTCCTTTTCCAGCTGATTCACCAACCGGTGAGCCAACTTGCTGCCCGGACAGAGCACTACGAGAAACTCCCCCTGCGGATAGTGCCAAAGGAACTCTTCCTTGGATTTGACGAGCACCTTGGCAGTCAGTTTCAGATGGTGGTCTGTGATGACGGGGGGAATCTCGATGTCGAACAGGTCGATGAACGCGCTTTTAGAGATGACCTGATAGAACCGCGTGAGCCAAGGTCTGCCGGTGATGAAATCACCGTTCCATCGCAGTTCTTCACCGTCCAGGTACATGTATGGGAATCGGGCAGCCCACATTTTGATGAGCCTGCGCGAGCCGATGAGCCGTGGCACATGGTCGTCAATGAAGAGGTAGATCAATCTGCCGTTCGATTCCCGAATCTCACTGCGCAGATCGGTGGTATGCAGCATGCCGGCAATGTGCTGGGGTCCGGTGCCCGAAATGGAGTAGTTGTAGGGGCGTAGTCCGTTGATGCTGTCCACCGCGCGTGCGAAGGTGTGCGGGTCTTCAAGGCCATATCCGAAGGCGAAGGAACACACTTGTAGAAGGGCGAATTCCTTGTAGGCGGAATCGGGTCGTGTCAGTGGCACATATCGCCTGCCGAGCGAATCGATGGCATAGCGCAGGTCATACACGAGCGTGTCATTCACGATGTACTGATGGCAGATGGTGTCACCCTTGGCCAATCTCGGATTGGGAGAGGGGTGCCAGTTGGTCTCGTCCTCGTAGGGCGCTGTGTAGAAATGGCGGAAGTAATAACGGCAGGCGAATTCAACCATCACAAGGATGACGAATGTCCAGGCTACACCTGCGAAGAGCGCTGCGCCCTTAGGGAAACGCTGAGTCAGTTGAAGAAGCATCTTTGCAAGGGGGGCCTTGCCGCCCATCAGCAGAAGTATGGTCGGAATGCTCATGAGCACCACGGCTGAGGCCGCCAGCACCCTGATAAAAGAATCGACCGGGGAATGCGCCAAGTGGAAGCGGAAGGCCCATTGCAGCAGGCAGACCGCTGCAAAAAGCAGCACCGCTCCAGCGACTTTGGAAGTTACTTCAGGCATGGGTCAAGGATAGGGAATTGCCAAGACCTGTCCATGTTTCCGACCGAAGCGCCAACCAATCACATCAGAATGCAGAACCATTTGCCGAATACGCGGTTTCACCGATGCGAAAAAGTCTAATGCATTGTTAATTCGCGCTCTGAAAGATGAGAAGATTCCACCCCCTTTTTCTCGTGTTTCTCCTGCCATTCTCTGCTCTTTCGCAGACCCAGACCGTGCGCGGTGTAGTGACCGATCAGGAAAGCAAGATGCCCATCATAGGGGCAGCTGTCATCTTGCTGGGTAGCGACCCGCTGGTGGGCACCACCACGGATTTTGATGGGAAGTTCAAGTTGGAGAAGGTCTCTACTGGGCGCATCGATCTGCAGGTCACCTATCTTGGCTATGAGCCGCGCACCATGTCGGGTGTGGAGCTGACTGCCGGTAAAGAACTCGTGCTCAACATCCCGATGGTGGAGATGGTGATGAAACAGCAGGAGGTGGTGGTGAAGGCAGAGAAACGGAAGGAGGAGACCATCAACACCATGACCACCGTGTCGGCACGCGTGTTCAGCACCGAGGAGGCCGAGCGCTATGCCGGTTCGCGGAATGATGTGAGCCGCATGGCCACCAACTTCGCGGGCGTTCGCGGAGCGAATGATGCGAGCAACGACATTGTGATCCGTGGCAACTCGCCCACGGGGCTTCTGTGGAGGTTGGAAGGCGTGGACATCCCCAATCCCAATCACTTCGGCAATCTGGGCTCAACAGGCGGGCCGGTGAGCATGCTGAACACCAACGTGCTCTCCAACTCTGATTTCCTCACCGGGGCATTCCCCTCTGAATACGGCAACGGCATCTCGGGGGTGTTCGACCTCAAGATGCGCCACGGCAACAACGAGAAGCACGAGTTCCTTGCGCAGCTGGGCTTCAACGGGGTGGAACTTGGGGCCGAGGGGCCGCTCTCGCGCAGGACAGGCGCATCGTACCTGATCAATTTCCGCTATTCCACGCTGGCACTCTTTAAGCTGGGCGGGGTCGATTTCGGGACGGGCGATGCTGTGCCGCAGTACACTGACATGAGTTTCAAAGTGCGCATGCCGACCAAGAAGCTCGGTATCTTCGAAATATTCGGCATGGGCGGCATGAGCAGCATCGACTTCATTGCCAGCGAGCAGGACTCATCAGCCCAGAATTTCTATACCGATGGCGCGTTAGACGTGTATGACCGCACCAAGACAGGATTCGTTGGTTTCTCGCACACCTATCTGCTGCCGGACAACGCGTATACCAAGCTCATCCTTGCTGGCAGCACGCAGATGAATCAGGATGTGGTGGACAGCGTTGGGGCTGACCGTAATCCCTTTGACTGGTACCGTCAGGATTTCCAGGACCACCGTTTCCAGGCACTGTTCTACTACAAGAAGAAATTCAGTGCCAAGCACAATCTGCTGGTCGGGCTGCGCAGCACGGTATTCTATTCTGTGCTGAAGGACAGCGCGTTCATCCCGGTTTGGGAGCGCTATCAGACGCTGACCGATTTCGATGGGGTCACCGCATTGGTGCAGCCCTATGCGCAATGGCAATGGCGATGGAATGATGCATGGACGCTAAACACGGGTCTTCACATGCAGATACTTTCGCTCAACTGGGCCACGGCCGTGGAGCCTCGCATGGGTCTGCAATGGAAGGTGAATCCACGCCATCGTCTTTCCGTGGCCTATGGTCTGCACAGTCAGATGGCCGCCCTCAACAACTACTTCTTGGTGCTTGAGGATTCGCTGGGCGTGAAAGAGACCCCCAACAGAGACCTCGGCTTTGTGAAGAGCCATCATGTGGTGCTGGGCTACGACTGGTCGCTGCCGTTCGACATGCGAATCAAGGCCGAGGCATACTTCCAGTCGATCTATGGGGCCGGGGTGGGCACCGACACCAGTTCCTATTCCACGCTCAATGTGGGCAGTTTCTCTCAGGAAGGCCCCGACCGGTTGGTGAACAACGGCACCGGCACTAACTACGGTTTTGAGCTGACGTTCGAGAAATTCCTCTCGAAAGGCTACTACTGGCTGCTCACCGCCTCGCTCTACGATTCGAAGTACAGGGGCAGCGATGGAGTGCTGCGCAACACGGTGTTCAATGGCAATTATGTGCTCAATGTGCTGGGCGGCTACGAATTGCAACTGAAACGCAAGAACCCGAAAGTCAAGACTCCGCGCGAAGGGCTGAGCGAGAAGGGGTTGGCGCGCTGGGACAAGAAGCAGAAGCGCAAGGAGGGGACGTCCCACTCGCTCAAGTTCGATGTGAAATTCACGCTTGCGGGCGGTGCGCGCTATACGCCCATCGACCTTACCGCTTCAGAGCAGGCCGGGGTGGCCGTGTATCGGGATGAGCTTGCCTTCAGCGAACAGTTCGAGCCGTATTACCGACTTGACCTTGGGCTTACCTACCGTATGAGCCGCAAACGCGTGACGCAGGAGTTCTCAGCATCATGCCAGAACGTTACCGATAAGGAGAATCCGCTGTATCTGCGCTATGACCGGGCGCAGAATCGATTGGTCAATGTGAATCAGCTGGGCATCTATCCGCTGCTGCAGTACAAGATTCTGTTCTGAATACTATTTCAGTTTCAAGAACATCCACCCTCCGAAAATCAGGCACCACAGGTTGATGACGGCATTGACGATAAGGTCGGCCGTGGAGATGAGGTACATGCCGTTCTGAATGTTGAAGCTGAAATCGACCAGACCGAGGAAGATCATGCCCCCTGAGCAGGCGAGGGAGAGCGGTCTACCGAATGATTTCCCGTTCTTCAATCCAAAAGCGGCCATCAATAGCGCAATGCCGAGTGTGATGTCGGGCAGGGGGAATGCGTGCTCAAAGGTGAAGTAGCCTTCGGGCGGATGCTCAGGTGCGAGGCCAACGGTGAAGAAGGCGATCCAGAAGAGGAAAAGCCCGATGCCAGTGATGAGCTGTCCGATGATGATGGGGCGGTGGTTCATTTCTGTTTCAGGGTTGAGGTGTCAAGGTCTTTGAGCCAGCGCATGGTGATTTCCATGCCTTGCAGATGAGAGGTGGCGGGTGTCCATCTGAGGAGCCGCTCCGCCTTGGCAATGGAGAACCGTAGCCGAGAGCCGAGGTTGCGCACAGCGTAGGTCGTGAGCAGCGGGCGGCCTTTGAAACAGCCGAGTTTCCAGATGCCTTCCATAAGTAGGGCTGTCGCGTAGGCCACGGGATAGGGAATCCGCAGTTTCGGTGCAGGGACGTTCACCGCATCGGCAATGCGTGCGCAGAACTGTTGGAGCGTGGTGCTCTCCCCGTCATGCACAAGAAATCCCTGACCGATGGCCTCCTCGCGCTCCGAGATGAGTAGCATGAGATCCACCAGATTGGTTACGAAGGTTGGCCACACGAGCACGTCCTTTCTCCAGAACACCATTTCCTTCTTGACGATGGCATCGGCCAATAGCGGAACGAAGGTGCGGTCGCCTGGGCCATAGACCCAACAGGGATAGACCATACTGGCCTTGAGACCCTGCTGGCGGTGATAACGCCACACGACCTTTTCGGCCTGTATCTTGAAATCGGGATAAGGTTCGCCCCACGGTTGCAGCGGGAGGTCTTCGGTCATGATGATGTCCTCGCTGCGGCCGAACACGTCATTGGTGCTCACATGCACCAGCCTTGCTCCGACATCCAGCGCGGCTTTGCACACGTTCTCGGTGCCGATCACCATCACTTTTTGGAAAAGCGCTGCGGGCGCCCAATCGGTGACCATGCCAGCGCAGTGGAAAATAAGGTCGGTGCCCTCGGCAGCCTTCCTCACGGCCTGTGCATCGGCTATGTCCCCGAAATGAACGGTTACGCCCACATCTGCGAGTGCGTGTCCTTCTTCGTCACCGGGCAGAACGAGGGCCTGCACGGTCCAACCGCGGCCTACGCAGGCACGGGTGAGGTGTCCTCCGATGAATCCGGTGGCCCCGGTGATGAGCACAGTGCGTGACATGGCGTTGCTGAGCAGGCCAATGTCGGAACTATTTCCGCCTCAGCCCCTCGTAGAACGTGGTGTTCATCAGTAGCATCAGCAGCATGTAGACAGAATCCTCCACGGGGATGGTGGCGATGCGCAGACCGAGGTTCTCCGCATCGTTGTACCACACCACTGGCTCGTTCAGGAATGAACCCGTGAGAAGTCCGTTCACCATGAGGAACGGGATAAGCGACACCATGTAGCCGAGGTAGAACCGTCCGAGCCACTTTGGGTTTTTCCAAACGATGAATGCCAGCCACGCGGCCGCGGAGAGAAAGGTGACCGAGGTGTACCACTTGTCCAGATGAAGTGACCCCATCACCACGAGAAAAACAGCCAAGGCAATAGTGAAAGGCCGCGCCACCTTACCCAGTACGTCCCGCTTCACGAAGTAGTTCAGCACCTCATAGATGAACATGCAGGCGTACGGCACGGTGATGAAGAACAGCCACTCCTCCAGCGGCAGTCCGAGCATCCGCAGCCCGATGAGGTGGCTGTCGTTGAAGCCCCACACGCCCATGGCGGTGAAGAGCGCATCCCAAATGATGAAGATTGCGGCCGTGATGCCGATGGCTGGCAGCAGTGCCGGCCATCGTGACACCATGTTCACCTTCTGCTCAAAGCTCTTGAACAGCGGATAGCTGATGGTGAAGATGTTGATGAGAAGATAGGTCACGGGGCAAATGTCAGCATGAACCTCATTTTTTCAATTCCTTACGGAGATAGATCATGGGGAAGAAGAGCATGCCAAAGCATTCCCCGTCCTCTTTGTCGAGGTGCTTGTGATGCACCTTGTGCGCCCTTCGCGCAGCACGTAGGTACACACTGTCGGAATTGCGGAACCACTTGAACCGCTGGTGGATGAACACCTCGTGCAGCAGGAAATAGGCCAGGCCGTAGAGCAGGATGCCCAATCCGACATAGAACCAGAAGTTGAATCCTGCCATGGACCCGAACTGCAACCCAAGCCAGCTCGGAATGGCGAAAATGAGGAAGAAGGCATCGTTGCGCTCGAAGAAGCCTGCCTCCTTGCGGTGATGGTCGCGATGCAGAAACCACAAGGCCCCGTGCATCAGGTACTTGTGGGCCGACCATGCCACGAATTCCATGAAAAGGAACGTGCCGACCACGATGGCGGCATTCAAAGCCCAGAGCATTATTGGAGGATGTTCAGTGCGAGGAAGAAAAGCCCGAGAATAATGAGCAGGTGCGTTCCGATGGTGCGTTCGCTGGAGGGCAGGAACTGCAATTGGAACCTTACGAGGGCGAAGCTGATGACCCACCAGGCTATGTAGTTGGTGAGCGGCACGCCACCGTTCTCCCATGTCCAAAAGTCGTTGGCAATGGCTACGGGTTCAATGAGGATGTCCATCAGTAGCAGGATGGTCGCACCCACTGCGGCCTTGGCCCATATGCCCAACGGCCGGTTGCGAACAGACAGCGACACGGCCATCACCAGCATGGCCCAGTTGATGCCGATCATCAGCGGCACGCCCATCATCTTCACCCCGAGGGTCTGCCCGTAGGTGTAGTGACCGAAAGGCCAGCCGGTGGCCACGCCCAGCACTTCGACCCCGTAGCCGAGGGTCGCCACGGTGAGGAATGGCAGCATGGCCTTGCGGTAGTCGGTGAATTGAGACAGCAAGAGTATCGAACTCACGATGAGCTTGAGCGGGGTGAGCCGGATGAACATGTCCTGCCAAGGGGACAGAAATCCGATGACCCCCACGCCAGAGAAGAGCGCGAGCATCAGGATGGCGAGATTTCTATTCAGTACCATGGGAGCAGCTTCTTTTTATGGTGAATGCGTTTCGGCTCTTTGCTTGAACAACTCAGTTGGCAATCAGTTCATCCACAATGCGCGCACTGAGTAGGCACAGTGGTATGCCACCTCCGGGATGCACGCTGCCTCCACAGAAATACAGGCCCTTGATGTCCTGCTTGAAATTGGGGTGACGCAGAAAGGCCGACCGCCAGTGGTTGGAGCTGGACCCGTAAAGCGAACCCATGTGCGAACCAGTCCTCGATTCTATGCTGCGCGGATCCAGCAATTCCTCGCAGACGATTTCACTTTGCAGGTCGCGGCCAAGGATTCGGCTCAGTTTCCTGACCACATTGGTACGGGTGCGATCGATGATGGCGTCCCAGTCCTGACCCTGATTGGCAGGTGCATTGACCATCACGAACCAGTTCTCGTGGCCCTCAGGTGCATGGTCCCGCTCGAATTTGGAGGTGATGTTCACATAGACGGTGGGGTCGTCCATGATATCTTTCTGCTGGAAGAGCGTGCTGAACTCACGGGCGTAATCATCACTGAAAAAGATGTTGTGAAGGCCCAGTTTTGCGCTGTCGCCTTTCACCCCCCAGTAGAAGATGAGGGCTGAGCTGCTGCGCTCCTGCTTCAGGATGTCCTCGGGCGCTTTCTGGTCGCGGAGCAGCCTGCGGTACGTGGGCACTACGTCCATGTTGCTCACCACGATGTCCGCATCCCATCTCCTGCCGTTGACCCACACGCCCACAGCTTTTCCGTTCTCCACCACAATGCGTTCCACAGGCGTGTTGAGATGGAAGGTCACACCGAGTTGCCTTGCGGCCTTTTCCAGTGCGTTGGTGATGCTGTGCATGCCGCCCTTGGGCAGGAACGTGCCCACGTTATGCTCCAAGTGCGGAATCACATTCAGAACTCCGGGCGCGCGGTAGGGGTCGCTGCCGTTATAGGTGGCGAAACGATTGAAAAGCTGCTCGACCTTGGGGTTGCGGAAACGGCTTCGGTTCACCTCGTGCATGGTGCGGTGCAGGTCGAAACGAGGCAGCATCGCCATGGCCTTCAGTGTGTTGCCATTGAGGAAATTGGTCGCCTTGTGCAATGATTTTTCGAGGAAAAGGGGCGATGTGGCCTCGTGCAGCTCCTTGGCCTTGTAGAGTGCAGCCCGCACGCTGCTGGCTTTCACGCCCAGCTTCAGTTCCATCTCCTTGGCAAAGGCATCGCCATCGCCATGGGCGGTCACGGTGGTGCCATCCTCCCAGAAATAACGGCATGCCTCGTCCATTTTGCGGTAGGAGAAGGACTCCCCGTTGATGCCCGCCATCGACAGCAGCTCGTCCACGAAATGCGGCATGGTGAAGAGCGATGGCCCCGCATCCCAGGTGAAGCCATCACGGCTGATGACCGTGAGCTTGCCGCCACAGTAGCTGTTGGCCTCGAATACATCCACCTCCATGCCACGTGCGGCAAGACGTATGGCCGTGGCGAGGCCAGCAATGCCAGAACCGATGATGGCGGCTTTCATGCGCTTTTCCTTGGGTCTGAGGGAACAACCCCGCTCAGAGAAGGTTCAGACTGTGGCGCATGTAGCTGGTCATGAACAGACCGTACTTCCTGATGTCGGGGATGCGCACCCGCTGATGCATGATGGTGCTGGGCGGCATCTTGCGGATGTCCTCGAGCAGTTTTGAATAGTACCTGTAGGCCACATAGACACCGAACCGGCTGTCCTTGGGCAGTTCCTTGATGCCAAGGAAACCCTCGTGGAAATCGGCCTCGATCTCGCGCTCTATCCTGCGCTTGGCATCAGCATTGAACTCGCGCAAGTCAAGACCGGGGAAATACATGCGGCCCAGCTCCACGTTGTCATCGTGGAGGTCGCGGAGGAAATTGATCTTCTGGAAGGCCGCGCCCAGTTTCATGGCGCGGGGCTTCAGGTGTTGGTATAGCGCGTCATCGCCCTCGGTGAACACACGGAGGCACATCAGCCCCACCACTTCTGCCGAGCCGAGAATGTACTGGTCATAGGTTTCGCGGGTGTACTTCATGTCCTCCAGGTCCATCTCCATGCTGAGGAGAAAGGTGTCCACCAAATCCCACGTGAGGCCGAAACGATGATAGGTGTCCTGAAAGGAGTGGAGAATGGGATTGAGACTGATGCGCTGATTGATGGCTTTTCGCACATCGGTTCGGAAATCGGCCAGCAACGTGGCGCGGTCGTAATCATGGAAGGTGTCGACAATCTCATCTGCAAAACGCACGAATCCGTAAACGGCATAGATCGGGTTTCGGAACCGCTTGGCAAGGAACCTCGTCCCAAGAGAGAAGGAGGTGCTGTAGCGCTTGGTGGTGTACTCGCTGGCCTTGATGCAGACTTGATTGTATAGAGCGTCCATGGTTAAGTGGAATGATGGTCCTTGATGAGTTCGCGAGCCACCACCTGCCCTGAGATGAGCGATGGCGGCACGCCCGGTCCCGGGGTGGTGAGCTGGCCCGCATAGTAGAGGTTCTTCACTTTCGGGCTTTTGAGCTTCGGCTTGAGAATGGCGGTCTGCGACAGCGTGTTCGCCAGTCCGTAGGCATTCCCCTTGTAGGCATTGTAATCTGCCCGGAAATCGCTGTGGGCGTAGTCTTTCCGGTAGATGACATGTGGACGTATGGACTGACCCAGTAGACCCTCCATCCGTTCCATCACCCGCTGGAAGTAGCGTTCGCGCACCTCAGGCGTGTCGGTGAGGTCGGGTGCCACGGGAATCAGGATGAAGAGATTCTCGCAGCCCTCGGGAGCCACTGTCGGGTCGGTCTTCGAGGGTGCGCACACGTAGAACAACGGGTCGCTAGGCCACTGCGGGCTGGTGTAAATTTCCTTCGCGTGGAGGTTGAAATCCTTGTCAAAGAACAGGTTGTGGTGCTCCAGTCCATCTATTCTCTTGTCGATGCCGAGGTAGTAGATGAGGCTCGATGGCGCCATGGCCCGCTTGTCCCAGTACTTCTCAGAATACTGGCGGTGCTGCTTCTCCAGAAGGTTCTGCTCCACGTGATGGTAGTCGGCCGCACCGACCACGAAATCGGCCTCGATGAGCTTACCAGAGGTGCGCACGTGGCTCACCGAGCCGCACTTCACCTCAATGGCCTCCACGGTCTCGTTGCAAAGAATCCGCACACCCTGCTCCTCGGCCACCTTCACCATCGCCTCTATGATGCGGTGCATGCCGCCCATCGGATACCAAGTGCCCAATGACAGGTCGGCATGGTTCATCAGGCTGTAGAGCGCGGGTGTCTCCTGCGGGGTGGCTCCGAGGAAAAGCACAGGGAATTCCAACAGTTGTATGAGCCGTTCATCTTTGAAGAACTTGCGCACGTGTTTGGACATGGACTGCAACAGGTGCAGGTCGAACAGCCCCTTCATGATGCGCATGTCCGCGAACTCCATCAGGCTGCGGCCCGGACGGTAGACGAGGTCTGTTATGCCAACCTCGTACTTATAGGCCGCTTCTTTAAGGAACTGCTCCAGCTTCGGGGCCGAACCCGGTTCAATCTCCTCGAACATGTGCAACAGGTCTGTCTTTTGGGCCGGAATGCTGCGTTTCTCCCCGCCCGTGAACCAGATGTTGTAGCTCGGGTCGAGGCGCACGAGGTCGTATAGGTCGCTCACCTTGTGGCCGAAATGCCCGAAATAGCTCTCGAACACATCGGGCATCCAGTACCAGCTTGGCCCCATGTCGAACATGAAGCCCTGCGCATCGAATTTGCGTGCACGGCCTCCCGGGGTGGAGTTCTTCTCAAGGATGGTCACGCGGTAGCCCTCCTTGGCAAGGAAACTGGCTGCGGAAAGTCCCGCAAACCCCGAACCTATGACCACTACGGATGCTTTCACTTCTGCTGACGGGTTAATCGATTGCATGAACAGCACTTTTGAATTAATGTTTAATGAATGATTCAAAAAGATGAACAGAAAGTCCTGTTCGGTTGAAGGCGGCAAGCTACCATGGGGCCGTACTCTAAAGAGTGATGGAGGTCAGGCGATGACAGACATCATTTGATGCCGTTTCGAAGCCGGAAGTCGAGTGCATAGAAAGTCCCTATGTTGTGAACCGCCCATGAACAGGGCGTTTCAGGCCGAAAGTGGAAAACTCCGCCCGTTTGTTCAGAACATTCACTTGCCGCTGCGCGGATGGGTGGCAAACTTTGGAGTCCGCCTTTTTTGAAAGGCATCCCGCATTCTGTGGGAGATACGATTTCAATTTATCAGACGATGAGCTCAGAATTCACCACCATGGACACCGCGACCCCTGAAACCAACGAGGCCACTCCCCTGAATAACCGCCCCACGTTCTCCTATGAGGAGGCACTGCAGGCCTCCATCGCCTATTTCGATGGGGATGAACTGGCGGCCAGCGTCTGGATAAACAAGTATGCGCTGAAGGATTCCTATGGCAACATCTACGAGCGCACACCTGCCGACATGCATCGCAGAATGGCGAGTGAGATCGCCCGCATCGAGCAGCGGTATCCGAACCCGGTGGGTGAGCAGGAGATCTATGAATCGCTCGACCGTTTCCGCTACATTGTTCCGCAGGGTGGGCCGATGACTGGTATCGGCAATGACTTCCAGATCGTGTCGCTCTCCAACTGTTTCGTCATCGGCAACGATGGTAGTGCCGACAGCTATGGGGCCATCATGCGGGTGGACGAGGAGCAGGTGCAGCTGATGAAGCGCAGGGGCGGTGTGGGCCACGACCTATCGCACATCCGGCCCAAAGGCACGCCTGTGAAGAACAGCGCGTTGACGAGTACGGGCCTTGTTCCGTTCATGGAGCGGTACAGCAACTCGACCCGCGAGGTGGCGCAGGACGGCCGCAGAGGCGCGCTCATGCTCAGTGTCAGCATCAAGCACCCCGATGCCGAGCGGTTCATCGATGCGAAGATGGACGGCACCAAGGTCACGGGCGCGAACGTCTCCGTGCGTATTGACGATGATTTCATGCGGGCGGCCATCAGCGGAAAGCCCTACATCGCGCAGTTCCCCATCAACGCCAAGGAGCCGAAAGTGACCAAGGAGGTGGATGCTGCAGCCCTGTGGCAGAAGATCATTCACAACGCATGGAAGTCTGCAGAGCCGGGCATCCTGTTCTGGGACACCATTATCCGCGAGAGCGTGCCCGACCGCTATGCCGACCTCGGTTTCCGCACCGTGAGCACCAATCCCTGCGGTGAGATCCCATTGTGTCCCTACGACAGCTGCCGACTGCTGGCCCTCAACCTGATGGGTTTTGTGGAACATCCGTTCACAGACAAGGCGCGGTTCAACTTCGACCTCTTCAGCCGCCACGTGCGCCTCGCGCAGCGCATCATGGACGATATCATCGAGCTGGAACTGGAGAAGATCGACACTATCATCGCCAAGATCGAGAACGACCCCGAGAGCATGGATATCAAAGGCGTGGAGCACGGCCTCTGGATGAAGATCCGTGAGAAGTGCATCCAAGGCCGCAGAACAGGTGTGGGCATCACGGCCGAGGGCGACATGCTGGCCGCACTGGGCATCCGTTACGGTTCGGACAAGAGCATCACCTTCTGCGCCACCGTTCATCAGACCTTGGCAGTAGAGGCCTACCGCTCTTCGGTGGAAATGGCCCGTGAGCGTGGCGCATTCCCCATCTATGACGCCAAGCGCGAGGAGGGCAACCCTTTCGTGGAGCGCATCGCATCCACCGACCCCGATCTCTATGAGGAGATGAGGAAGTACGGCCGCAGGAACATCGCCCTGCTCACCGTGGCCCCCACGGGTACCACCAGTCTGATGACACAGACCACCTCGGGCATCGAGCCCGCCTTCATGGTCGCCTACAAGCGCAGGCGCAAGGTGAACCCCAACGACCGCACCGTGAAAGTGGATTTCGTGGACAGTGTGGGCGATTCGTGGGAGGAGTTCCATGTGCTGCACCACGGTTTCTCGCAGTGGTTGGCCGTCAACGGCTATGACCCCGACTCGGTGGCCAACAGCAACGAGGAGGAACTGCAGGCCCTCATTGCCAAGAGCCCCTACCATAACGCCTGCGCCAACGATGTCGATTGGTTGAATAAGGTGAAACTGCAGGGCGCGGTGCAGCAGTGGGTGGACCACAGCATCAGCGTGACGGTGAATGTGCCCAATAGCGCCACCGAGGAACTGGTGGCCGACATCTACCGCACGGGCTGGGAGAGCGGCTGCAAGGGCATCACGGTCTATCGTGATGGATCGCGCTCCGGGGTGCTCATCAGCAATGACGAGAAGAAGGAGACCAAGGGAGAGATGGAAGTGGAGGAACGCCCCGCCAAGCGCCCCGATGTGCTGAAGGCCGATGTGGTGCGTTTCCGCAATGGCGATCAGGAATGGGTGGCCGTGGTGGGGCTCATCAATGGCCGTCCGTACGAGATTTTCACGGGCAAGGCCAAGGACTCGTTCTACCTGCCCGACTGGGTGGAGGCCGGGGAGGTGATCAAGCACCGCAACGGCAATGGCACGCGCTACGATTTCCGCTACACCGACCGCGAGGGCTACGGCACCACCATCGAGGGCCTGTCGCGGATGTTCGACAAGGAATACTGGAACTACGCCAAACTCATCTCAGGCGTATTGCGCCATGGCATGCCGCTGCCCTATGTGGTCAACCTCATCGAGAACCTTCACCTCGATGCTGCTTCGCTCAACAACTGGAAGAACGGTGTGGCACGTGCCCTCAAGAAGTACATCGCAGACGGCACCGTGGCCGCCAACGCCACCTGCAGCGAATGCGGACAGGACGCGCTGGTCTATGAGGAGGGCTGCCTCAACTGCAAGAGCTGCGGGCATAGCAAGTGTGGGTGAGAAAAAGTCGAACAAGTGTAAACTTCAAGTGATGCAACCTGTTCACACTGTTCGCTTTTAGTTTTGCCTTCTAACCCGTCTCGACCGTTCCAATGGCAGCTACTCTTCAAGGATTCTATACCGTTTTGGAGTCCCGAATGGATGGGAGTGTGGCAGACGTGAGCGTTCTGATGCATGCGGACCATGGTGTGTATGCCGGTCACTTCCCCGGCCAGCCTGTCGCTCCTGGTGCGATGCTCACGCAAATGGTCGTGGATGAGGCCGCTCGACTGATCGGCACAGAGCTCACGTTTTCGGGTGCCCGTCAGGTGAAGTTTTTGAGTGTGCTCAATCCCGAGGTCACCGACAGACTCACGCTGCACTACACGTTCACCGCGTCATCAGATGCCACCCAGTTCGCTTGCACAGGCGTGCAAGGCGAAACGGTTTTTTTTAAGATAAATGGCGCATTCCACTGATTCTGCCGCCTGCGCGGAGCAGCTCCGTAGCATGGGTATCTGTGTCATTGTACCCACCTACAACAATGAGCGGACGCTGGTGCGCGTGCTGAATGAGGTGCTGGCCTGTGCGCATGATGTCATTGTAGTGAACGATGGCGCCACCGATTCCACGCCTACTATCATCGCCTCCTTTGCCGAACGCGTCACAGTGGTGCAGTATGCTCCTAACCGCGGCAAGGGTTTCGCACTGAGGCAGGCCTTTACCAAAGCGTTGGAACTCGGCTTCACCCATGCCATCACCATTGATAGTGATGGTCAGCATTTCCCTGCTGACATTCCGAAGTTCATCGATGTGCACAGGGAGCATCCCAACGCCATGCTCATGGGGTCGCGCAACCTGCAGGCCGAGGGCATGCCGGGCAAGAACTCGTTCGCCAACCGGTTCTCCAACTTCTGGTTCTTTGTGGAGACCGGCATCCGCCTGCCCGATACGCAAACCGGATTCCGGCTCTATCCATTGCGGAAGGTGCAGAAACTTTGGCTTTTCACAGAGCGGTTCGAGTTCGAGGTGGAGGTAATCGTTAAGCTGGCGTGGCGTGGTGTTCACTTCATCCCTGTGCCCATTCAGGTGAAATATGACCCTGCCGAGCGCGTGTCGCACTTCCGTCCCGGTCCCGATTTCACGCGCATCAGCTTGCTCAACACCTATCTGGTACTGTTGGCACTGCTGTGGCATCTGCCCAAGCGCTTGCTCTCGGGAGGACGGATACTGAGAATGGTTCGCGATGAAGCACTCAATCCCAACGAAAGCAACGCCCGCAAGGCCGCCAGCATCGGTCTGGGAATGTTCTTCGGAATCCTTCCCATTTGGGGTTTCCAATTGCTCATCGGCATTCCCACCGCCCTGTTGCTGCGCATGAACAAGGTACTCTTCATTGCAGCCGCCAACGTCAGCATACCGCCTATGATTCCGGTCATCATCTACTTAAGCTACGTTTTCGGTGGTCACCTGATAGGTACTGGGTCGCTAACAATCAGCGAGCCCGAGTCGTTGACCTTGGCGAACATTCACGACAACTTCGTGCAGTATTTCACCGGTGGCGTGCTGCTCGCCCTAATGGCAGGAACGACAGGAACCGCCATCAGCTGGCTTTTCCTGTCGCTCGTAAGGAAATCAAGGTAGGAATTATTCGGCCGAACCTGTCTTGGCGGCCTTCTTCGCGGCCTTCTTGGCCTTCTCCTCATTCACCCACTTACCGTTCTTTGACTCACCGAGAATGATTACGTCCTTCGATTTGCCATACTCCTCCACGGCCTGCATCATGCCCACTTCATCATCGCGTCTCAACTTGATGCCCGTGCGGGTTCCGGTGTTCCTCACTTCAACGTACCAGCCGTCCTTCAGCTTCTTGGGTCTTGTTGGCGGTCTTCCCATAGTCTCTTTTCTTTCGTCCGGCCGTGCTTATCGAACGGTTTCGGAGCGGTTTCAAAGGTTTCAGCGGTCCGAAACCTTCGTGGACAAAGTAAATAAGATTTTCCAATCTACAAACTATAAATTCTGTTAGATCGAACTTAAAGTTTGAACATCGTTTATCGGTCGTGAATGGAGTTGATTTTCCATGGTTGTGTTTCCCTTTTCCCAGAAGGCGAAAGGTAAGTTTGTGCCACACTCATCATCATCAATCATGAAAGACAAGGTGGTCATCATCACAGGCGGCAGTTCGGGCATCGGTAGGGCCTGTGCACTGCGGTTCGCGCAGGCAGGGGCAAGGGTGGTCATCTCGGCCCGCAATGCAGACAGGCTCAAAGAGGTGGAGGATGAACTGCTGCGTCATGGAGCGGAAGTGTTGGCCATCACGGGCGATGTGGCCAACGAGTCCGATTGCGTCCGGCTCATCAATGGAACGCTAAACCGTTTCGGCCGTATCGATGTGCTCATCAACAACGCGGGCATTTCCATGCGTGCGCTCTTTCATGGCATCGATCTCAAGGTCATCCGGCAACTCATGGAGGTCAATTTCTTCGGAACGGTCTATTGCACCCGCTATGCCATGCGCGACCTGCTCAAGCACAAGGGATCGGTGGTGGGCATCTCGTCCATTGCCGGTTTTCAGGGACTTCCTGGGCGCACTGGCTACTCGGCCTCCAAGTTTGCCATGCAGGGTTTTCTCGATGCGCTGCGGGTGGAGAATCTGCAGACGGGGCTGCATGTGATGACCGTCTGTCCGGGCTACACCGAGAGCAACATCCGAAACACCGCTCTGACGGCTGATGGCTCTCAGCAGGGCGAATCACCTCGGGAAGAGGAGAAGATGATGACTTCTGAGGAGGTGGCGCAGCACATTTTCAATGGCATAGTGAAGCGTAAGCGCGAGATTGTTCTCACTTCGCAGGGCAAACTGGCCTTCTATCTCCGCAAATTCTTCCCGTCTTTGGTGGACAGACTGGTCTACCGTTCGTTGCAGAAGGAACCGAACTCTCCCCTGCAGTGAGTCACATTTTTCTCATTGGCTATATGGGCAGTGGCAAGAGCACATTGGGCCGGTCGCTTGCCGATGCGCTTGGGCTTCCCTTTCATGACCTCGACAGTCTCATAGAGCAGCAAGCGACAAAGTCCGTTGCCGAAGTTATCAGGCAAGAGGGTGAGCAGCACTTCCGCGCTGTGGAGCGTGGGATATTGCAGGAACTGCTAGCCCTACCGTCAGCGGTGGTGGCCTGCGGTGGTGGAACACCCTGTTTCTTCGATAATCTGGAACAGATGAAGCAGGCCGGAACCGTGGTCTATCTTCGACTCACACCTCAACAATTGGCAGCACGGTTGAAGGATAGGCAGGCCTCACGCCCCCTGCTGGATGGCATTGCCTCCGATGACATTGAAGAACACATCTCCAAACATCTGATACTGAGGCAACACTTCTATGAACAGGCACACCTCATCTGGGATGCAGAAAGTGCAGACCTCCCCGACCTTGTGAGATTGTTGAATCACGGATAATTCACCGAAGGGACAATCTGAATGAAGCATGGGAATCTACTCGAGGTAAACACCCATTTCCCCATCAAGTTCAACGGTCACATGTTCTTGTAGCGTGGTGCTGAGCACCAGACCTACAAAGTCCGCTTTCACAGGGAAGCGCTTATGGTCTCGGTCGACAAGAACGGCCGTACGCAGTGCCTTGAATCGTACCTGTAGCAGATGGCGGATACCATAGATCAGCGTTTTTCCGCTGTTCAGCACATCATCCACCACAATCACCACACGGTCCTCCGCATCTTCCTTATCTATGGTCACGAACGCACTGGAACTCAACGGGTCCTTCTTGTCCACGCGCAGTTCCACCAGTCGCACATCCTTTTTGGAGATGTCCCTCAGCTTGTTGGCAATCATTCCTGCAAGCACCTGTCCGTTGCCGGATACTCCTACCACAATGATCTGTTCTTCCAGATGGTGGTTCTCAAAGATTTCGAAGGCGATGCGGTCGATCTTCTGTGCCACTTGTGTGGCATTGAGAATCCGGGTACGTTCTGTAGGCATGGTCCAGGTTTGGCTAAGCGGTCCGAAAATTAGGCGATCGGTGATGGAATCTGCCATTTGGAAAAGTTGGCATGGTCCGTGCACAAGGTTATTCGTAAACTTGCAATCTCAATCTATCTCAATCTCAGAACATGAAAAAGATTATCCTCACATTCGGAGCCATGCTGTTCATCGGTGTTGGCGTTTCCATGGCACAGAGTGCCGAAGCCACCACGCAGACCGCTCCAGCGGTTGAGAAGTCATGCAGCAAGGGTAAGAAAGGCAAGGCTTGCTGTGCCGCAATGGCTACCACAGACGAAGCTGCTGGTGAGAAGAAGGACTGCCACTCATCGAGTGCAAGCGCTGCTACTGAAACCAAGTCTGCTCGGACCAAGACTGCCGAATCCAAGAGTACTGGTAATACCCTGCCTGTAGAGTAAGCTCAAGCTTCAATGAACTGAAAGCCCCATGACCAAACGGCCATGGGGCTTTTCTGTTCAGGCAACCACCTGTAGCAGTGCGGTGTTGGGGCTGACGCCATCCCCGTTCTCGGAGAAATCTTTCCGAATCCCGTTCACGAAATACATGTCCACCTCGCCCTTGCCCTTTGCATCGAACTTGCCCCGGTAGGTGCAGTCGAAATAATCCTTCACGAGTTCATAAGTGCTGGCCGAGATGTTGACCTTGCCCGGCTCCGAGCAGCTTTCCATGCGGCTTGCGGTGTTCACGGTATCTCCCCATATATCGTAGGCGAATTTTTTCTTGCCAACCACCCCGGCTGTCAAAGGCCCGGTGTTGATGCCGAGGCGTATCTCCCAGAAACGCTCGTTGCGTTGCTGTTTCTCCTGCTGAAGCCTTAGCATGAAATCGCGGATCTCCAGAGCGGCCAGCACGATGGCCACTGCGTTGTTCGTATTGCGGATAGGCACTCCGCCCGCGCACATGTAGGCATCACCTATGGTCTTGATCTTCTCCAGGCTGTATTTTTCGATGATATCGTCAAAGGCGATGAAACAGCGGTCCAGCTCCTGTACAAGGTCCTCTGGACGGGTGCTCTCTGCAAAGCGGGTGAATCCCTTGAAATCTGTGAAAAGAACGGTGACCTGATTGTAGTGACGGGCTGTGGCCTTACCCCGTTTCTGGAGTTCATCCGCAGTTTCTTTCGGCAGGATGTTCAGCAGCAGGCGCTCAGTGAGCTCCTTTTCTCGGGCAAGGTCTGCGGTGCGTTCCTGCACCTTCTCTTCCAGTTCGCGCTGCGTCTCCTTCAGGCTGCGCTCGCGGGCCTTTATGATGAGGAGGATGACGCCCACAGCTGCCAGCACGTAGGCCAGAATGGCATACCAACGTTGCCAAAGGGGTTTGAGCACGGTGAACGGCAACGTGCGCACCTCGCTCACCTCGCCCAACACGTTTCGGGCCCTCACATGAAGCACATAGTCACCGGCAGGGAGGAAAGGAATCTCGATGGTGGAACTGTTGCTCCATCTGCTCCAACTGTCGCGCAGCCCCTCAACACGATACTGATATTCGGTGGCCATGCTTTTGAGATAGAACGGGGCCGAAAGCTGGAATATCACAGAGTTCTCGCCTGATTTCACCGTAAGTGCACCCATGCTGAAAGGCGTACGGTCTTCGGCCAATGCCTTGCGGATGAATACACTGAAGGGCACCTGAGCTCCTGCGGCTGGGCGGTGAACGATGCTGTAGACCTCCCTTCCCTCGTCCACCACGATCAGCCTTCCGTCAGGGGTGAGGGTGATATGGCGCACATCCTCAAAAATGGGCAGATAGGTGAGCAGATGCTGCTCCACGGTTCCATTGAGGACTGACCATTCGCCATCGGCATGGACGTAGACAGGGCCGCGGTCGGTGATGAAGAAATCCAGACGCGAGCGGTTCTGAAGGCCAGGCAGGTCGGCCTTTACAGGGCGCTCTCCCTCCATTTTCATTATCCCGGATGGGATGAGCAGATGCACCTCGCCTTTGATGTCGGTCACCAGAACATGCTCCAGCTGTCCGCTCTCAAGAGCGAATTCCTTGGGGGTGAATCCCTCTGTGCTGGGTGTGAAACGCACCACAGCATTGTCGCTTCCTCCCCAGATGTTGCCTTTACTGTCCTCAATGAGATTATAGACGTTGTTCTTGAAATCGGGGTGAATGGGCCTTGCCTGCCACCTGTTTCCTTCACGGGAAAGGAGATAGGCCCCGCTGCGTGACGCCAGCAGAAGGGTCTGACCGTTCTTGGTGGCACTGATGCTGTTCACGTATAGGCCCGGGGTGAGATTCGTGGAGCTCTCATTCTCAATGAGGAAGACACCACTGCCTGTGGCTGCGAAAAGCTGGTCGTTCATCACGGTGAGCTGTCGGCATTTCACGTCCAGCCCTTTCACGGGACGGAAAAGGAAATTCCCGTCAGACACCGTTTGAACGGTCCGTGGTGCAGAACCTTTAATGCCCGTTCTTGCGGGGGAGGCCGTTTTGACCTCCAATTTGGGAACGTCCTGCGATTCTGGCTGCCTCACCTCGGACTCAGGCGCTGGGGTGGGGCTGTTGTCCTCAGCCGATTCCTCCACCACTTCTTCAACCTTGCCTCCTTTCTTCTTGCTGTCTTTGATGTACTTGCGCAGTTCACGGAGCTCCTTGCGTGAGAGTTCCTTCTTCACCGCATTGGGGTCGCTCTCATATTTGGCGGCAAGGGTGGCCTTCGGGTCGAGGTCCTGTTTCTGAGGGTTTTCCTCACTGTTCTGCGCAGGCCGGGGCTCTTCGCTCGCAGGGGCGGCCGGGGTCGGGGTGTTCTGAGCCTCGGCACGTTCGGCCATCACCCGTTGCAGTTCGGCCTTGTCGCGACTCTCGCGCAGCACGAAGACCCCATTGCCTGTGCCCACATACAGGTCGCTGCCTTTCACGGCCGTTCCTGTCACCATGCCTTTCAGCCCTGGATAGTTGTGAAAACGGTGAATCGGATGCAGCAGGTCCAATCGGCTGATGCCAGAGGCATAGGCCAGCCAGAGACCACCGTTGTCATCGCGACCGAGAGCGGTCACTTCATTGTCTGGCAGGCCGGTGGTGAGGTTGAGCCGGTGCAGCACGTTGCTGGTGCGCATGTCCACAACGGCCGCTCCGCCTTGCAGCGTGCTGATGGCCAGTAGGGTATCGTTCAGTACTACCGCATCTGACGGTTGGCCTCCGCGCAGGAAATCTGTGACGCTCCCATCCACCTTGGTCACCCGAATACCATCAAACTGCATCAGCTCACCATTCTCAAAACACAGCCATGTCCCTTTGCCCGTGTTGAGATGAAAGGTGAGCTGATGTTCTGCCAAACGGCTGAAATTGCCTATGCGGGTGAGTTTGCTGTTCTGGTAACTGAACAGCCCTTCTTGGTAGAAAAGCAAATGAGGGATACCGAACTGAAGAAATGCACCACTGAAAATCCGTTCTCCGAACTGTAGTGACGCTCCGCCATCGGTCTTGCCCGCATCAAGCGTTACGATGCGACCATCGGTGATGAGATGCACCGCTTCGTCCGAGACGAGAATCTGATGCACCGGCTCCAGCAGGTCTGCCGCCATGATGGGCTGCAACTGGAACGACCCGGAGTCGGACTGTGCCAAGCGTGCCGCTCCCTTGCGCATGCCCAGATAGACGGTGCCGTCCGGGGCTTTTGCCACGGTCAACGGGGGCGAGGGTGTGGGAATGAGCTCCCAGACCGCCCCATCGAAACTCAGAATGCCCCGCGAGGTGCAGAGCATCATGCTACGGTCGGGGGTCTGGATGACGCCTGTGACGCGCACATCGCCCAGTCCGCGCTCAAAGGGGATATCCGTTACGAATGGCTGACCCGACTGGCCGAGGGCCATGGACGGGAAAATGAGAATAAGACAGAAAAGTCTGAATACGTGTGTCATTGATGCCAAAAATAGCATTCATAGATAGCCCTATGTTATCCATCCCCGATTTGACAGGGTGCTGTTTAAGTTTGTCCCATGTCCACCGCGGTTCAGCTGGAATTCCTTGGCACCGGCACCTCGCAGGGGGTGCCCGTGATAGGCTGCAACTGTGCTGTCTGCGTATCGATGGATGCGATGGACAAGCGGCTGCGAAGTTCCGTGTTCGTTCATTACAACGGGGTGAGTTTGCTTGTGGACACCGGGCCCGACATGCGGCAGCAGTTGCTCCGTGCGGGTGTGTCCACCTTTGATGCAGTGCTTTACACCCACGAGCATGCCGACCACATCATGGGGCTGGACGACATCCGCGCCATCAATTTCATCAACGACAGGAACATGCCGCTCTACACCTCCGAGCGGGTGGAGCGGGCCATCCGCTCGGTGTTCCATTACGCTTTTGCCGAGCAGAAATATCCGGGCGTACCGATGGTGCATTTCGAGCGCATCGGCAGCGGGCCTTTCGAAGTGCAAGGGCAGACCATCATCCCCATACTCGCCATGCATGCCTCCATGCCTGTAACTGGATTCCGTTTCGGTGACCTGACGTATCTTACTGATGTGAAGAGCATCTCAGAGGCGGAATTGGAGAAGGTGATCGGGTCGAAGGTTGTGGTGGTCAATGCGCTTCGGATTGCTCCGCACCATTCGCATCTCAATCTGGAGGAGGCGCTCGCACTGGCCGGAGCTGTCGGGGCGGAGCGCACGTACTTCACCCACATCAGCCATCTGCTGGGCACGCATGCAGAGGTGGCTGCAATGCTGCCCGCAGGGGTGGAATTGGCCTATGACGGACTGATCATCGCACTATGAGAGGCTTTCTGATCATTGCTGTGTTTCTAATGGTCGGATGCAAATCCACAGCACCGACCACTGGCCCGGAAAGTGGATTGAAATCGAAGGACGTGACCGAAGGGCTGGTGGAGGCACTGCTGGTTGGAACCGACAAGAGCGTGGCATCGGCCTCCAAGCCCGATGGTTTCTGGGGCAATGCGGCCATCCGCATTCTGATGCCGCCAGAGGCCGAGAAGGTGAAGGACGTGGCCATGAAGGTGGGCCTGCGTCCAGCCGTGGAGCGTTTTGAACTCAGTCTGAACCGCGCTGCCGAGGATGCCACCCGAGAGGCCAAGCCCATATTGGTGAAGGCCATCCGAAGCATACGTTTCCGCGATGTTTGGGAGATACTGACTGGTGGGCCTCATGCTGCCACAGACTATCTGCGCAGCCAGACCGAACTTCAGCTTCGTGAAGCGTTCAGGCCCGTTGTGCAGGGTTCCATCGGGCGGGCAGAGGTTACGAAGTATTGGCAGCCCTTGGCCCAGAAGTACAATTCCCTGCCCTTGGTCAAACCTGTGAATCCGGATCTGACGGCCTACGTCACCGAACGAACCGTCAACGGCCTGTTCACCCTGATAGCTGAGGAGGAACGTCTCATCCGTGAGAATCCCATCGCCCGCATCTCAGAGATTCTGAGAAAGGTCTTCGGGAGGAAAGAATAGATGGTCTAATCAGACCATTTTCGATTTTCCCAATTTCCTATTTCTGAGCTACAGCTGATCGACCAGCTGGTGCAGGAAATCCTCGAAGTTGAACTTCTTCTCCTCCTTGCCCTGCGGTCTGCGGTTGAGGGCTACGATGACAATGCCCTTCTCGGGATAGACATACAGATGTTGCCGGTACAGCCCGATGGCGAGGAAATCCCCGTAGGGTCCGTAGCCGATGTACCAGCTGTTGTGATAGCCGAAGGTGCCGCCATCGGTGGTGTCGCGGGCTATGGACTGCTCTATCCATGAGCGGTTGAGCAATTGCTGGCCCTGCCATTCGCCTTTGTGCATATAGAGGCGGCCCAGTTTGGCATAGTCACGGGCAGCGGCCTGCAGGCAGCAGTAGGGTTTGATGCGGCCGTCCCGGTCGGTGCTCCATTGCGCATCATACTCCATGCCCAACGGGTTCCAGAGCTTCTGCTGCATATAGGTGCTCAGCGGTGCGCCTGTCACTTTCTCCAGCACGAATCCGAGCAGCAGCGTGTTGATGTTCATGTAGGCCTGGTTGGTGCCCGGCTCGTGCACGAAGCGCATGTGCCGGAAACCCTTGTCGATATGATTCCCATAGTAGAGCAGCCCATCGATGGTGAGCGAATGCTCCATGCCCGAGGTGTGGTTGAGCAGGTGTTGGAGCGTGACCTTTTGGTAGCGCGGGTCATCGCAGATGCCGGGCAGGTACTTGGCCACGGGGTCGTTGATGGAGCCGAGCAGCCCGTCCTGCAAGGCAAAGCCCACGAGGGCCGAGATGAACGACTTGGCCACCGAATAGGAGGGGAACTGCGCGGCAGGCTCACCCTCGCGGTAGTATTCGTAGAGCACCGTGTCGTTGCGGATGATGACGAATGCCTGATTGGGATACCACTCCAGCACCTGGTCCAGATTGCGGGTAACGGGCACAAGGGGCGCCCAAACGTTCAACTTGAGCCGTTTGCCAAGGTCCTTGTCGGCACTCTCTTGGAAACGGAAGGGTGCGGGCGGTGCCGTGAGCGGCAGGGCGGGCATCCGATACACGTCCTTGTGGTCGGGTGTGAGCAGGATGAGTGACCGGGCCGGCATGCCGCAGCCGGAGATCAGTAAGGAGAAGATGGAAAATAGAAGGACTGTGTTTTTCAAGAAGGTTGGGGAATGGGAGTGACTCATTTACATGACTTGGCCACGGAGGCACGGAAGAGCCCGGAAGAAAGCAACGCTTTCATCTCTTTCTTTTTTCAAAATTTCCGTGTTGTTCCGTGCCTCCGTGGCTAAAAACATGTCTTTCACATGGGCAGGTCGAAGCATGCCTCCATGCCGGGGCAGTAGCGCGTTTGAAAGGCACATTCCTCCAGATTCAGGCTCTTGAGTACCTCCGAGCGCGGGGAGTCGCCCAGCGTAAGCAGAGGCTTATCAGCCTTCTTGCCTTTGCTGAAAAGCAGGCCCATATTCTTATTCACCTGAAAATCGCCCTTGAAATTGGTCTGCGCCTTCAGCACCTTGCCGTTGAGCACCGAGTAGAGGTGGCCCGTCTCGTCAAAGTGCTGCTTCGTCCCTTTGGTGGGGATGGACAGCCGGAAGTACTCGCGGCCTGCATCGTCAAAGGCAACGGTGGTGCTGTGGGAGTCATCTACCGTGACGTCTATCTGCTCCACCACTTTGGGGATGCCCCAGATGCGGGTACCTCGGATCTGATTCTCCAACGAGGTGACCGGCATGGAGAATACATGGTAGCCGAAGTTGTTGAACGCCTTGAGCACCAGCGGAAGCACGGGCATGCCCGATCCGCTGCCCATCATCACGGGGATGGTCATGGCAATCTCGTTGTAGGGCCGCATGCCCAGCACCTCGCGGTATTCATAGCACGAGAAGATGACCACCGCCCGGCCTCCGGGCATGCGCACGGGGTGCATGGTAGGGTGGGGGAGTGCGGCCTTGGTGCGGTCGTAGTCGCACATGAAGATGCCCATGGCACACGATACGTTGCTGTAGAGCGTGGGGAAGAGATAGTCCTTGGCGATATCGTCCGTCAGTTGCAGCGGTTTTGGGGCGGTGCGCAGCTTGAAACGATCGTAGAACGGAGACTTGAACCGGTCGCGGTTGTCTACCAGTCCGGGGGTGATGGTGTGGTCGGCTTGCATTTTTGAGGGTGTCAGGTGGTCAGGTTTTCAGGGTGTCAGGATATCAGTAGGTGTATCCTCATCTATAATGCTGATCAGCTGACACCCTGATTACCTGATATGCTTATCGTCCCGTCCACCATCACCAGTTTCCGGTCGGCCATGTCGGCCAGTTCGGTATTGTGGGTCACGATGATGAAGGTCTGCTGGTAGCGGTCGCGCAGCTCGAAGAAGAGGCGGTGCAGCTCTTGCGATGAGGCGGTGTCCAGGTTGCCCGAGGGCTCATCGGCCAGCACCACCGCAGGGTTGTTCATCAGCGCACGGGCCACGGCCACCCGCTGCTGCTCGCCTCCCGATAGTTCCGATGGCTTGTGCGTGGCGCGGTCGCTCAGACCGAGGAAACCGAGCAGCTCCATGGCGCGGGCCTTGGCCTCCCTGTCGTCCTTCCCCGCGATGTAGGCGGGCATGCACACGTTCTCGAGCGCGGTGAACTCCGGCAGCAGATGGTGGAACTGGAACACGAACCCGATGCGCAGGTTGCGGAACAGCGAGAGCTTTCTGTCATTCAGTCCGCCCACTTCCACACCGTCAATGTGCAGGGTGCCGCTGTCGGCCCGGTCCAGAGTGCCTAGAATGTGCAGCAGGGTCGATTTGCCGGCACCCGAACGGCCCACAATGCTCACCACCTCGCCCTTCGGGATGGAAAGTTCCACACCCTTCAGCACTTCCAGTTCACCGTAACGCTTGCGGATGCCCTTGGCCTCGATCATGCCCGCGAAGATAGGGCTGTAACGTGCGGCAAGGCCTCAACGGATGAGCATCATCTTGCCGAATCCGCTCTGGATCCATTTGTCGGCTCCGCTCTCCCGCAGCTCGATGTTCTGGCCGTCCAGCTTGGCCACCACACGGTAGAGGTACACCCCGTTGCCCAGCTGATCCCCGAAGCGGTCCTTGCCGTCCCAGTAGTACTCGGTCACGTTGCGGCCTATGTTCATCGGGCCAATCTCGTCCGAGGTGATCTCTTTCACCACCTTGCCGCTGATGGTCATGATCTGGATTTTGAAGTAGGTGGGCTGCTCCGACCCCGTCATGGTGAACACGAACTGCGTGCGCGTACTGAACGGGTTGGGATAGTTGAGCACGTTGGTGATGGTGGGCCGGTTCACCACCTCGAAACTGGTGCGGTAATAGGTGTCGCCCGATGCATTGCCGCTCTTGTCGTAGGCCTGCACCCAGAGTTCGTAGATGCCGTCCAGCGGCAGTTCGGCCTGCCATTCGATGCGTGCCTTGTTATCGGGAAGTTCGCCCGGATAGAACTGCATGGTGGTGTAGTTCGAAAACCAGATGCGTTTGAGCGACTCTGTTTCTGGCTCCTTCAGGAACACTTGGAAATCGGAGGTGTCGTTCAGCAGACGGTAGAGGCTCTCGTCCTTCACCTCCATCACGATCATCGGTTTGGCCGATACCACATCCCCGTCCAATATGTGCACCCCATCGAAGGTCACATCGAGAATCGGGTTGATGCGGTCGCCCTGAAGGTAGAACTGGATACTGGCGATGTTATTGAAGTGGTACTGCTCCAACTGGTCGTCATTCGGGTTCACCTCCACCCAGAACTGGTTGCCGCCCGTGAAGTCGATGGGGTTGGTGTATACCGTGTCGATGAGCGTCTGCCCCACTAGCAATGGTGCCTGACGCGGGTAGGGAATGTCGTGCCTCACTCCGCTGGCATCGCGCACCCAGTAGTGCACCAGCAGGCTGTCCATGTCATAGTCGCTGATGTTGGTGATGGCCGTGGTGAACATCATCATCTCTCCCTCCGAGAGCGTGTCGCCTACGAAACCGAAGTGGATGTTGGGATTGATGGCAGCCTCTGGCACACCCTCGAACAGCACCTGCCAACGGTCCAACTGGGGCGGGGTGCTCACCAGCGAGTCGTCCACCAGATAGGCGTTCAGTTTCAGGCGGGGGAATTCCGTGGCACTGATCTGCGTGCCGAGGTCCAGTATGTCCTGCGTCCAACCCTGAATGCCAGGAATCACCACCTCCTGCTGGCCGTTGGGCCGAATGCCGATCACATTCACCGCAATGCTGTCGCGGTTGGGCACTTCCATCGGGTTGGCGCGCAGGTGCAGCGACCGCCATTCTGTCGAAGGCCCGATCACAGGCGTGGTGATTTCTCCCACCCCGAAACAGCCGGTGATGTCGGTGGTCAGAACAATCTGATCTGAGAGTTGGGTGCCCACCACCTCAATGGTCGATGAAGGGTCGCCCTTCTTGGTGAACATGATATATGGGACGTTTACCAACGTGTCAAACTGGTTGGCCCCCAGATCGGTCAGCACTTGCTTGTACTGGGCTGGCATGGCGGCAAAATTGACCGCCCTCCACGTCATGATTCCAACATAGTGACTATCGGGCACCACATTGTTCACAAAATTCTCGAAAGCGTTGAGCGAGGGGGTGTTGTCCGAGAAGAAGGTGTACCATTTCCGGGGCCTCGGAGGATTGCAGGGAGCCACCTGCCCATGATTTCCATTACCTGGGATGAAAATGTTGGTCACCGGTTCATTGCCAGGCGTCTGCCACGGCACCAGAGTACACGGGTCTATCACTGTGACAATCAACTTCGGATACACCACATTAGGCCCAGGACACCCACTGTACTCTTCACGGCCATTGTCCACCACGAAGTTGACCAGTTCGGTCTCTGCCATGGTCTGCACATTTCCGAAATTGTTGAACGTCAACTGTTTCACCGATTGGAAAAAATCGAAGGTCCGTGTAGGCCGTTGGTAATCGATGCTCGTGAAACCGTCCTTCTTATACTGGAAGAAATGCGCCTGTCCCCATCCGTGCTTGTCCACGATGTACTGGAACGAGCTTTCGCGCCATTTGTAGAAACCGTGTGTGGCCGAATCACGGCTGGCGCGCCAGAAATAAACGGTGCTGTCGGGCATGTTGGCGAGCAGTGCAGGTGTCCATTCCACTACGCCACCTGTCTGCGTGATGGTCGTGAACTGCTTGATGGGGCTGTTGAACAGGTCGGTGGTGTCCACCTCTAATCGGTAGGTGGTCATCGGGGCAAAGGGGTTGCCCGTGCTGGCCTTCAGCGTAATGCCTTGGTTGGGCATAACCGCGAATTCATAGGGATAAACGGGGATGATATCGGGCGAGATTACGTTGATCGCCTTGCAAGCGGAGTTATTGGTCTCGTCCAGCTCCACGATCACATCCGAGGCATCCACGGTCACGCAGATGTTGTTGATGCCCAGACCGTCCACCAGGTTCACCGGTATCATCACCGTCATGGTGTCCACATAATAAACGGGGGTGCGGATGATATCGGCCGTGAAATCGTTGGTTCCGTTTGGAAGTCCGCGCACCACGTTCACCACGAACGAATCGGTGAATGCGCGTCCAAGGTTGGTGATGATGATGTTGAGCGCGAATGAGTCCTGTTCGGTGGTCACTTCCGTGGGGGTCTGATACAAGGACTGCTCGTTGATCATGAGGTCAGGCAGCGCACGGTCGGAGATGTTGAACGCGGGGTCACCGTGCAGCGTGAACTCCAGGTTGTGAATTCGGGTAACGGGGTTGTTGGGTTGCGCGTTCTGGCGGATGGTCCGTTTCATGGCCATGCCCACCGTATTGCCATATTCCAGATAACTCAGGCTGCGCGCGAACCACGTGGCGTAATTGTGCAGATAGAACTTGTTGCCCGGCCCCACAGTGCTCAGGAATCCGAGCGCACCACGCGGATAGAGCACCCATTCTTCCGAGAGTGACACTGGGGTGGTGGTGGGCTGGAAGATATCGCCCGCGAAGCACGAGTTGGCCACCATGAGCGGGTATTTTCCATTCGTGTTCTCAAACTGGGAAGGGTGGTCAATGCTCACATCAAACCCGACACCAGACCCGTGGCCGAAGAAGTTGGTCATTTGAACACCGGCATTGATCAATTGACGGATGCTGTCCACCTGTGTAATCTGGAACGGCTGCGAGCTGGTCTTCTGGAAGGTGATCACGTTGCCTCCGAAGAGCGTGTCTTCCATGAGATTCTTATACGAGTCGAGGAACGACCGGATCTGCGTCACCTCGCTCTCTATGCCGCCACCGGAGAAATGCAGGATGCGCTTCATCCATAGTTCGGGGTCCAACGATTCATGCTCCTGCATCTTGTTCAGGTAGTCCGATACCTGTTGCGGGGTCTGTGCCGCCAATCGGCCCACCGCCAAGGCGGGTTCTTCCAGATAGGTCTCAGTGCCGAGGCCGGAGGTGAACAGGATGTCACTGGGAGGGAAACCGAAGCTCGGCACCTCGATCATCGCATACTGCGAGGCATCCGTTCGGCCGAAACGGCTTGCCACGGCTTTTCCGATGAGGAAGATGTGCTTCGGGTCGTCCAGATTCGTGAGGGTCCAATTGGCGAAATTGCGGATGGCCAGAGGGTGCTTGCGTATGCCCCATGCGAACTGCGAGTACAGCTCATCCACATCAATGGCGATGCCTGTGTGGCCACTGGTGGTGCGGAAGCTGGCGTAGGCCTGCGCCTCTGTGATGAATTTACTGTTGGTGATGGTGAAGTGGTCGGTGTTCGGGTCGATGGCCGAGAAGTCGGTGAAATAGACCGATCCGCCCGGCCCAGCAGGCGTCAGCACAGATATCGGACTGGCGTTGATGGTGGCCTCGTTGGTGATGAAGCACTTCTTCAGTGTGCCATTGTCGGGGATGAGGAAACCGTAGCTGCCCGGATTGCCCGAAACCGAAATCCGCTTGTGGTTGGTGAGGTCATACACGCGTGGCGAACTCTCGTTGTAGCCCGTAATCTGCACATAGCTCTTGGCCTGAGTCGGATAGTTGGGGTTATTGGGCACTGCGAAGCGGTAGGCCGCGGCCCCACCGAAATTGGGCGTCATCGGATACACCACCTTCACGTAGCAGACTACTACCTGATAATTTCCCACAGAGGGTGAAATACTCCAATTGAATGTGGAGGTATTGGCTCCAAGTGCTGATGTTGGTGCAGTGTAGTTGAATCTGTACCCATTGAACCCGGTCACAACTTCGGTCGCATTGATTCCTGGGCCAGCAATGACAAGGTTTTTCGTGAGAGAGGAAATACCCGTTACACTGACTTCCACCTCACTGTCAGGACCCTGAACATACCGGTTAGCGGTATTCACATTCCAAGGGGCGTTCACGGGGGCGTTGCCGATAATTTGATACCAGCCTTCACCACCTGTGTACTCAGGGTTGGTACTGTTGGCCACCTGCACATAGGTTTCTCCTGTCCAATAGCCCTCATGCCGCTCCATCACCTCTTCACGGATCACATAGGGTGAGGCCGTATAGCCCGAAAAGTTGATGTCCGACTCCAACGTCATCCGTGCGTTCGAGGTGCTGCTGTTCCAGGTCAGGAAGTAGGAGATGGTGTCGTTGAACTGGCTGTAATAGGGGTTGCCGTGAAAGCCCGGTTCGCGGTAGATGGGCGTATCAAACTCCCCATCGTTGCCACGGGCATAGAACTCGATGTAGTCATTCAGACCGAATGTGAAATCGGTCGGGTTGCCGAAGGTCTCGGGCACATAGATGTGCTGTTCCTCACCTCGGGCAAAGACCTGGAATCTGCGCTTGTCTATGGTGCTCAGGTCAAAACCGTTGGCTGCAAGTGCATCGTTCAGCACCTGATAGCTGATGCGGTACACCCCTTCCTGTGTGATGTCGAACTTGAAATAGGGCTGCGAATGCTCCACCCATTCGTTATGGAACGGCTGACCTGCTGCGAACAGGGAACTGAGAACAAGACCGATGCATAGAAGTCTTTTCATGCCAATCCACCTGAAGTGGTTCTGACCACTAAGTTACGTAGCCACGCACTATGAGGAGCCTTTGTCCTTCTTCTTGAATATGTCCTTGTGGAGGTCGACCCGCAAGGAGAACACGTTGCTGAACAGGGCCACCGACTGGTCTCCGATGTCTGTGAGCGCATAATCGATATAGAAACCTTTGATCCTGACGCCCACCCCGAGGTTGGGTTGCCAGCTCCAAACAGCATTGCCATCGTCATCCGTGTAGTCCTGAATGTTGTTCACCCCGAACCTTACAAAAATGAAATCGGAATAAAAAAGTTCGAGACCCCATTTCGGTTCTATGCTGATGGGGTCGCCCTTGATGAGCACGGGCCGCTTGCCATCGAAGGTGAAATCGAGGTTGATTTCCGTGTAAAGTCCGAATTTGCGGTAGATGTCAAATCGCCTTCCAGATGCAAGGATGAGCTTGGGAAGAGTGATTTCCAGAGAGTTGTTGGGAATCTCATTGCCCGTGGCGCGCCATACTTCCCTCGTGCGGTCGTTCAAGGTGAAGGTCCAGGCGTTGAAGGTGCTGGTCACATCGCGGGCCATTACTCCGAACTTCCACTTGCGGAAATCATACTGCGCACCGGCATCAAGACCGAAACCCCACGAGCTGGCAAAGTCGCCCACATGTCGGTAGACCACCTTCACGGTGCCTCCATAGCGCAGGCCTTCCACCTTCGGGCTGCGTCTGGCAACGCTTATCTGAAAGCTGTAATCGGCTGCGGTGAAGGCCGTCACACGGTCGTAATTGATGCGGCCGTTGTCGTCAATGAGCTCGGTGGTGTTCGGAATATCATCCACCCCGAAACGGATGAAGCTGAATGCCCCTGTGGTGTAATCGTCAATGATGGGGGCCGAGATGGCCGCGTAATCGTACTTGGCGATGCCTGCGAAGTACTCGGCATGCATGAGGCTCACCTGAAAATTCTGCCCTGCCAAGGAAATGCCCGCAGGGTTCCAGTATCCTCCGGTCACATCATCGGCACTGGCCACAAAGGCATTGCCCATGCCGAAAGCGCGGGCCCCAACGCCAATGGCAAGGAACTCGTTACTGAACTTGGGAGCCTGTGCCATGGCCGTACCCGAAAGTGCGACAATCAGGGCAGCGGGTAGAAGTAGGCGGGATTTCAGGAGCATGCGCGTATAGGGGCTAAAAGTAGAAAAAAGACCTCCGGACTGTTGTCGCGTGGCGCTAACGTCATTCCATTGCGATTATTTCAACCCGCGGGCATGAATCTGCGATGTTCATTGCTGAACAAGGTGAATTGCGGCCCCTACCTTCGTCCCATGAACAGGTTGCGCTCCATTTTCATTTCGACCTATCTGGCCTTTGCGGTGGTCGTGTTCGTGCTTTCGGCCCTCACCGTGGCCGGTGGCGGTCAATTGGACCTGTGGGTGAGTGCCTTTGCCGCGGCTGCTCAGGTGCTGGCCTACTTCGCATGGCTTTATCTGGCAAAAGTGCCGCGCACCAGCCCCGGACTCATGGGTTTCACCGTGGGTATTTTCGCGGTCACGATGTATTCCGTGTTCAGGAGTTACGATGCGCAGTCACCGTCTGTGGCGCCCATGTTGGCGTTTGCTGTGATGGCCGGTTGGATGGGCTATGTGGCCTGGTACTCCGATCTGGGGGACCGAAGTGCCGACCGCATCACTGTGGGCAAGAAGCTTCCCGCTCTCCGACTGAAGAATCTAGACGGTCAGGAGGTTAGCTCGGAGGATTGGCTCGGGCAGAAAAGACTGGTCATCTTCTACCGTGGCAATTGGTGTCCTATCTGCACAGCCCAGATCGGTGAGCTAAGGAGATTCAACAGTCAGTTCGGTGCGATGGGGGTCCGCATAACGCTGGTCAGCCCGCAACCGCAGCAGAAGAGCCGCGAACTGGCCCAGCGAGAGGGCATGGAGTATGACTTTCTGGTCGATGAGGGCAATGCTGCAGCCAAGAAACTGGACATATTGCAAGAGGCGGCCCTGCCGGCCGGGCTGGAAGTGCTGGGCTATGGTCAGGATTTCCCGAAGCCTACCACCATTGCGCTGGACGAAAAGGGTCGGGTGGTCTATGCGGACCTGACCACCAATTACAGGCTCAGGCCATTGCCGCAGGATATTCTGAAGGCGCTGTCAGAGGCCTGAGCATTCAGAGTTTCAAAGTGAGGGCCACATCGGGATAATCGGTGATGAGACCGTCCACACCCAGTTCAAGGATGCGCAGCATGTCCTCTTCCTCGTTCACGGTCCAAGGGATGATGCGTATGCTGTTGGTGTGGCAGTTCTTCACCATCTGCTCATCCACCAGTCGGAAATAAGGGCTGTAGATTTCAGGCGTGAATCCCAGTTTTTCAAGGTCCTTCTCAAACCCTTCGGTCTTTTCAACCAGCAGGGCCACGGGTATGGAGGGCGATGCGGCCTTCACTTCGCGGAGGGCTCTCGGGTCGAAGGATTGGATGATGGTGCGTTCTGCAATGCCGCCTCTGGTCACCACATCCAGCACCAGCCGAACGAATTCTTTCGGGGCAGGGTGGAAGATGCTGTCCCCCTCGGGCGTGCTCTTGACTTCAATGTTGTAACGGACTGTTTCCCTGCCCACCTCCTTCACGAACTTCTCTGCCTCTGCGATCACTTCAGAGAGCAGCGGTTTGAACGTGGGGGTCTTTGTCTGTTGCGGGAAGTTCGGATGGGGCTGTGACCCGCAGTTGTAATTGGACACCTCACTGTAGGGCATCTTGTAGATGTTCAACGCCTTTCCCTGCGGAACAGGCCGGTCCTCGAGGTCCCAGCAGATGAGATGATCGATCCAGGGTTCGTGCGAGACCACCACCTGACCATCTGCAGAGATGACCACATCCAGTTCCAGCGTGTTCACCTGCAGGTCCAGTGCGGCCATGAAACCCTCAATGCTGTTCTCTGGGAAAAGCCCGCGTGCACCGCGATGGCCCTGCAGATCGAAGTCCTTTGAATAGGGTGGTGCAGCTGCTTCCTGTGGTGGCTGCTCGGGCGATTGGCAGCCTGCAATGACCAACATGGCCAACGGAAAGTATCTTCTCATGAGTTCTTCAATAGAGTGATTTGTGGCAAAACTAAGGGCTCATTCGGACGTAGGTGGGAACCTTCTGCGCGCCTTCTTCTCTCCGGCCTCACGCTTCTGTCGCAAGCGCTCCTTTTTGGCCCCGGGAGAGATGCCTGTCGGAATCCTTCTCCGGTTCACTGTCAGGGCGCGGTTGATGAGCCGAAGCAGCAGTTCCACGGCCAACTGTCGGTTGCGCAGCTGCGAGCGGCTCTCCTGACAGTCCACCGCAAGGATGCCCTCTTTGCTTATGCGGTTGCGCAGCCGAACGGCCAGCAGTTGCTTCTCCGCTTCCGTTAGAACCAAGCTCTCCATAACGTTGAGCAATGCCTCCACGCGGGTCTCCACCTTGTTGACATTCTGCCCGCCCTTGCCCGAACTGCGGGAAGTGCGGAAGGTCATTTCGTCCATGAGGCGTTGGTCGCGGGTCATGGAGCAAAGTTACGCCTGTCAGTTCACGAGCCTTACCAGATGGCCCAGTCGGTCAGATTGGATGATGTCCGGAGCTTTGAGCACGGCCTCGCGATTGTCCCATCGGGTGCCTACGCCCCAGAGCATCACTCGGATTCCCTTGGCATGGAATGCACTCACCTGTTCGGCACTGATTGCCTCATTTCGGATGGACACGCCTTCAAGTCCAGCGGACACACAGATGGTCAGCGCGGTTTCGGGTTGGTTGGAGTAGAGGTAAAGCCCATCTTGATGGCCGCTCATTTGAAGAACTTCAAGGAATTCCACTGAATTCGATTCCACCAGAATACGGAACTGGGGATGACCGCTTTTCAAACTCATTATTCGCTCCCCGATCAGTCGAACCTGCGCGGTGTCCGCCCCGTAGAGTTTCACGTCCAAGGAGAATACACTGCCATCCGGCCAGCCAAGGGCCAGCACTTCCTCCGCGGTCAGCAGTTCCCGCAGGCAGCCTCTCAATTCAGCCATTGTGTGCTGCGAAACCACTTTTGGACATTGCGATTCGCCTGCGAACGCATCGTGAAAAGCGATGAGCACGCCATCAGCGGTCAGCTGCACGTCCAGTTCTGTGCCGTGAGCCCCCGTTTTCATTGCTTTCTGGAAAGAAGATGAAGTGTTCAGTGTGTGCCAGGACCGGGTGCCCATACCGCCATGACCCAGTGTGATGACCCTGCCATTTTCAAGGTTTCGGACTTCAGTTCCTGCTGGGATCCAAGCGGTGTAGAGCCAGAATGCAACCCAAAAGAGCAACAGCAGGGCACCCGCTATGATGGCTGGTCCTCTCACCGGAAATGCTTCCACATGCTGCGGTGCGGTCCCACGTTGGGCACGTCATACTCCGGTCCGAAGCACGTCCAGTCCTGCTTGGCGTAGAAGGGCAGTGCTGCCAGCCGGGCCTGCAACCATCCGGATCGGCATCCCCAAAGGCTTACGGCCTGCTCTTCCAGTGTCCTCAGCACTTCGGCAGCCAGCCCTTGGCCACGATAGGCTTCCAAGGTTCCCATCTGTCGCACCTGAAAGGCTGGTCGCAAGTGGGCGGGAATGAGAATGCCATTGTCGTCCATCTCTGCCACGTAATCGGTGCAGAGCGGGGCGAAGGGCGGGCATGCGCTCTTGGCAGCAGCGTCCAGTGCAGAGCCGTCTGAGTGGTCGGGAATAAGATGGGCACGACCCACGGCTGCTGCCACTCCGTCCACCTCTACCCAGATGTTGAGGGCGTTGTCGTCACCCGCGATGCGCTCCGAACCTCGGGGTGCGCCCAATGGTCTGCGCAGCACCTCATAGCGCGTGTCGAAGAAATAGTTGGGGGGCATCTGGCCCGGAAGCGCGATGCGGATGTTCATAGATACAGGTCGGCCAGGACGAACAGGGCGAACGTGACACTTGCCACGCCATTGGTGGTGAAGAAGGCCATGTTCACACGGCTCAGGTCATCGGGCTTCACGATCATGTGCTGGTAGATGAGCATGGCGCTGAACACGGCCACCCCTGTCCAATATAGTGTGCCCAACTCACCGAGCACACCAGCAACTATCAATGCGATGACGGGAATGGTGTGAAGTGCCTCCGAAAGGCGCAACGCACCTTTTCTCCCCAAGCGCACAGGGATGGAGAACAGACCGTTCGAGCGGTCGAACTCCTCATCCTGAAGCGCATAGATGATGTCGAAACCAGCGACCCAGAACAGCACTGCCAATGAGAAAAGTATCGGAAGCACCTCGAACCGGCCAGTGACGGCCAGCCATGCACCGATCGGGGCCAACGACAGACCGAGGCCGAGCACCAGATGGCACAGCGCGGTGAAGCGTTTCGTAAGGCTGTAGCCCAGCACCACGGCCAGTGCCACAGGCGACAGATAGAAGCACAGCGGATTGATGAACCACGTGGTGGCAATGAACGCTGCACAGTTCAGAAGCACAAACGCCAAGGCGGCATCGGCCTTCACCATGCCCGCAGGAATCTCGCGGATGGCCGTACGCGGGTTGCGTCCGTCAATATCGCGGTCCATGTAACGGTTGAATGCCATGGCGGAATTCCGTGCGAAGACCATGCACAGCACCACTTTGATCAGCAGCATCCAGTCGGGAAGCGCACCGGTATTCTGCACGGCAAGGAAGAATCCGATGAGTGCAAAGGGCATTGCGAACACGGTGTGCGAGAACTTAACGAGAGAAAGGTAATTGGAGACGGAACCGATGGTCTGCATGTCGTGGAGGCAAAGTTAATCCGCGATGAAGTGTGGCAAAGGCGAACGGATGTCCACTACCTGGTCCGAGTTGAAATATCAGTGGAACTATTCCGTTCTCTCACCATGGGAAAGATTCGGATATCGGTGGCAATGGTCCTTCTGGTAACGCTGGTGGCTGTGATTTTGGACTCTTGCGCCACTGGTCATGTTGCGCGCAAGTGCAACGGCCAACGAGCAGTTAAGACCCCTATGGGGCCGATGTGACCAAGGCAGGTCCACCATTGTAAGGCATCGTTTGGGGTCACAAGTGGGCCGGTGGCCTGAAGTTGATTGCAGTATTTACATTTGCGCCATCAGGGGTGCCCATCGGGCTGAGATCATACCCTTTAACTTGATCCAGGTAATGCTGGCGAAAGGAGATGCAACCACACGCATTCTGTGTTTTTCATCGTTCGGTGACCCATGGTCGCCCCTGGTCTTTCATTCACTTAACCGATTGACCTTGCAATGAGAAAAGCTCTGACAGTTATCGCGTGGGGGTGGACCGCACTCACCTACGCTCAGAACATCACCGGAACAGTGACTTCCGCAAATGGCAGCCCGGAGACAGGGGTGCATGCCGTGGTGGTGGGCACCTACATCGGCAGCTACACCGACATCAACGGAAACTTCAGTCTGCGCAGTAGCGCCAAAGATTCCGTGACTCTCCGGTTCACTGCCATCGGGCTTCAGCCGCGCGAATTGCGCGTGCTTCCCACTGCGAATGTCAAGGTGAACGTGGTCATGCAGCGGGCCGACCATCAGCTGGACGAGGTGGTGACCCGTGCCACACGAGCCAGCCGCAGCACCGCCACCACCTATTCTGAACTTGATGCCGAGACCATAGAGCGCAGGAATTTCGGGCAGGACATGCCCTACGTGCTGGATCAGGAGCCGAACGTGGTGGTGAGTTCCGATGCCGGGGCCGGGGTAGGCTACACGGGTATCCGCATACGCGGAACGGACGGTACGCGTATCAACGTGACGGTGAACGGCATTCCCATCAACGATTCGGAGTCGCACGGGGTGTTCTGGGTCAACATGCCCGATTTCGCCAGCAGTGTAGACAACATCCAGGTTCAGCGGGGCGTTGGCACTTCCACCAATGGGGCCGCGGCCTTCGGGGCCAGCATCAACATGAGCACCAACACGCTCAACAGGAAGCCGTATGCCACCCTCACCAACGGCTACGGGTCTTTCAATACATGGAGGCACAGCATTGAGGCAGGAACGGGCCTCATTGCCGACCGTTTCTCGCTCGATGCGCGGCTGTCCAAGATTTCGAGCGATGGCTACATCGACCGCGCCACCTCCGACCTGCGTTCGTTCTATATCTCGGGTGCTTTCCATGGCAAGAAGAGTTTGCTCAGGGTGAACATCTTCTCGGGCAAGGAAAAGACCTATCAGGCGTGGTATGGCACACCCGAAAGCCGCATATCAGGAGATGCGGAGGCCATGCAGGCCTATATTGAACGGAATTATCTGAGTGATGAGGAGGCTGCCAATCTGCTCAGCAGCGGCCGTACCTACAATTACTACACCTACGGCAACGAGACTGACAACTATCAGCAGGATCACTACCAGCTGCTGTTCTCCCAAGAACTGCCACACGGACTGAACCTCAATCTGGCAGGGCACTACACCCGCGGACGAGGCTACTTCGAGCAGTTCAGGACCAATGACCGCCTATCAGATTACGGTTTGGAACCGATTATCGTGGGAGGAGATACGCTCACCAGCACCGACCTTGTGCGTCAGCGTTGGCTGGACAACCATTTCTTCGGAGGCACCTTTGCCTTGGAATATGATGGGGGCAAGCGTTTCACGGCCACCCTTGGAGGTGGTTTCAATCAGTATCTGGGCACGCATTTCGGTGAGGTGGTGTGGATGCGCAACGCAGGAACGGCTGATATCCGCCAGCGCTATTATGAGAACGATGCCCGGAAGAACGATCTGAACATTTACATCAAGGCGAACTATGCCATCACCGCCAAATGGAGTGTGTTTGCCGACCTTCAGTATCGCGGCATAGACTACCGTTTCGTGGGGCCAGTGGCCGTTAGCGGGCAGTCCATCACCTACGTGGATCATGACCTTCGGTGGGATTTCTTCAATCCGAAGGCCGGACTGAACTTTGAACTGGACCATCGGAACCGATTCTATGCATCGTTCGCAGTGGGCAACCGCGAGCCGGTGCGCGATGACCTGACTGACAGCAGCCCAACAAGCCGGCCGCGCCACGAGCAGCTTTACAACACGGAGGTGGGCTATCAGCGCAGGGCGGAGCGTTACCGAATCGGAGCGAACCTCTATTGGATGCACTACGTGGACCAGCTGGTGCTCACCGGAAAAGTGAATGATGTGGGGGCCTACACGCGCCAGAATGTACCATTGAGCGACCGATACGGTATTGAACTCCATTGGACCTGGGACATTGTGCGCAGGCTTTCATGGAGTGCCAACGCGGCCTTCAGCCAGAACCGCATCCGCGAGTTCGAAGAGGCGGTGGACGACTATGACAACGGTGGTCAGGTCATCACGGTGCATCGCAACACGCACATCGCCTTCTCGCCTGACATTGTGCTGAGCAGCGAACTGGCCTACAATCCGATCGGGCAGCTTCGCATCGCGCTCATCACGAAATATGTTGGCGAGCAGTATCTGGACAACACGTCCAACAGCGACCGCATGCTGAACCCATGGGTGGTCAACAACATCCGACTGAGCTATGAGCTGAAATGGAAATTCTTCAAAGGCATCGGGCTGGCGGTGCAGCTCAACAACATCACCAACGAATTGTACGAGGCCAACGGCTACACCTTCTCCTACATCGCAGGAGGGGAGAAGGTGACGGAGAATTTCTACTATCCGCAGGCCGGATTCAACTTCATGACGATGCTGACGGTGAAGTTCTGACCGGAAGTACGCGACAGAGCAGTGATGGCCCTTAGGTAGTACGCTTTTTCAGGTAGAAGGTGTTAATCTGAAGGCCATCATTCACCTGTTCGGTGGAGTTCTCCACCTTGTAGCCATTGCGCAGAAATCCGTTGAGCGTGGTCTCAGCAGCTGTGCGTACATCGGTGGCCAGTGTGCCGTTGTGCTCCACGGCACTGATCTTCCCAAGTCCCTTGCCCACATAGACAGTGGTGGATGAGGAGAAGGGTGCGCTCAGCGGGCGAACCAGTCGCACCACTGCCAGACTGTCGTTGCGATGCACCGGCATCGGACCGCCCGAACGGGAAGTGAAAGGTGTGCAACCGATGAACAACAGGGTGATGAGGCAGATTTTTCTCATGGCTCAAGATGCTACAGGCGTAAAAATAGGGTGTTCTACGTTTTCAGCCCGTGATCAGTTTCCGCAGTTGCAGCCTTTGTCGAGGTGAATCTTCACGTTCGGAAGCATCTCCCTGAGCTCCTTTTTCCGGTCGTCCGACATGACAATGACCCGCAGATCCACCTCTTTCAGGTTGGTCATTTTGCTCATGCTTTCGGGCAGGTCGTCCAGGTTATTGCTCCACAGGTCAAGCAGATAAAGGTTTTGGAGCTTGCCTATCTCCTTCGGCAGCGAGGTGAGCTCGTTGCGATTGAGCACAAGTTCTTGCAAAGCCTCCATATCTCCTATCTCTGGCGGCAGGGTGACAATCTTATTGCGGTCGGCCACGAAACGTTTAACATTCTTTAACAGCCCGATCTCCTTCGGCAGTGCCTTCAATCGGTTCCGGCTCAAATTCAGTTCATGTAGGTTGGGAAACGCGGTGAAGACCGCTGTAGGGATTTCATTCTTCACTTTCAAGCGGAGCCTGTACACGCTATCAGGCTTCGCGAGGGCCTCATCCAACGTTGTGAACACGTACAGATCCTCCAGCTCCTCGATGGTGAAGCGCTGCGCCTGTGCGCTCACTGCAAGACATATGAAAACTATGGCGAAGATGGTTCTCATATCATTGTAAGTGCCTGTTCCCTATCCTTTTCCAACTGTTGGCGGAGTTCTTCCATCGAACCGAATTTCTGTTCGTCTCTGATCCTTGAACGGAAACGAAGTTCCATGGATGCCCCATAGAGGTCGCCCTCGAAATTGAAAAGGTGTACCTCGATGGTCCGGTTCATACCTGCATTAACGGTGGGACGGTATCCGATATTGAGCATGGCTCCGAATTTTTTCCCATCCACAAGCACATGGGCCGCATAGACCCCTTCGCACGGTATCAGTTTGGTGGGGTCCTTCACGCGGATATTGGCCGTTGGGAAGCCGATGGTTCGGCCCAGTCTGCGGCCTTCCACCACTTTTCCCGAAAGGCGATAGTCCGTGCCAAGGAAATCAGCGGCTGTGCGCACATCGCCCACTTCGAGGGCCTTGCGGATCTTGGTGGAACTCACAGAGACCGCATCCACCTCCTGTGCGGGGATCTCCTCCACCTCAAAACCGTAGAGCGGGCCGCATTCCTTGAGATGTTCGAAGCTTCCTTCCCGGTTGCGACCGAAATGGTGGTCATAACCTATCACCAGTCGGTGAGTGTCCAACTGTCCGACAAGGATATTTCGGACAAAGTCTATGGATGTGGTGCGCGAGAACTCGCGGCTGAAAGGGTGTATGATTAGATTGTCAATCCCTGCCTCCTCAAGCAGGGCGACCTTTTCATCGAGGGTAGAGAGCAACTCAAGTCCGTGATCTTCAGGGAAGAGCACCATGCGCGGATGCGGGTCGAAGGTGAGCAGCACAGTCTCCCCATCGACCTTCTGCGCCACTTCTCGCATTCGGGCTATGATTCTTCTATGACCAATGTGCACTCCGTCAAACGTGCCAGTGGTCACCACCGCACGGTTCACTTTTTCAAAGGCCTCTATGGAGCGGAATACGCGCAATACTATTTTTCGACTGAGGTGCCAAAGGTATCCATTGGCACAGCAGCCCGTCTTACATCCTATCGCACCGCCTAAATGTACTCGCGCATGATGTCTGTGGAGGTTAGCATTCCTATGATGGCCCCGTCCTCCGTCACGGGAACGGCATTCAGTTTGAAATGGATCATGATGCGTGCGGCCTCGCTCAATGGCGCCTCACTTTCCACTGTCTTCACATCGCGGGTCATCACTTCACCTACCGTGGTCGATTCGAAGATCAGGGTGTTGTGCTGTTCCACTCTTGCAGTCATCATCTTGGCTCCGTGCATCATGCGAAGCAGGTCAGACTTGCTGATGATGCCCACCAGCCCGTCCGCATCCACCACAGGCATATGCCTGAATCCTTCGACATCGAATATCTCCTTCACCTCAGAGATGCTGTGGTCGGGTGTCACAGTGCGCAGTTCTCTCGTCATTACTTCGTCAACGGTTCTTTTGCTCATGGCTTGCGTATTGATGCGAGCAATTACCAGAAAGAGACAGCGTGAATGACTGACAACAGTCCTTCAAGGGGATGATATGAGTCAGTTCACCTTCGGTCGAAGAAGAGTTTGGGCTTCCGGTCGTTCTCATTGAACCGCATCCGCTCAATCTCTTCGCGGTCGCTGAGGATGATGCGTGGACTTACGCGCAGCTTGGAGGTCATCTCTTCTCGCACCCGTTCCTCGGCATTCTCGCCTCGCAGGGCCAATCGGAGAATGACCTCGTCCAACCCCAGTTCATCCCGCTGCACCTCCACCACGAAAGTGCTCACTTCACGCATGTGACTCAGCAGGTCGATGATCGCGTTGGGGTAGAGACTGGTTCCCTTGAATTTTAGCAGCTGCTGCCTTCTTCCGATCACAGGGCCCAGCCGTGGGGTGTTTCTTCCATTGGCGCATGGCGATGCATGCCAATGGCAGATGTCGCCCGTCCGGTAGCGCAGCACAGGCATGCCCGTCACTCCGAGCGGTGTCACCACCACTTCACCGGCCTCTCCGTCCGCTGCAGGGTTCCCATCTTCTTTGATGACCTCCACATACATCAGTTCTGGCTGAAGATGTGCGCCCATTCCCGCCTCACATTCTGTGAATGCCGTCTGCATCTCGGTGCTGGCATAGGTGGAGAAGAGCTGCACGTTCCATTCACCAGTAATGCGTTGGGCAAGGAGGTTGGGTCGCAGGGCCGCGTCTCGCACCGGCTCTCCTATGCAGAGGATGCGTTTCACCGAAGTGCTGTTCGGGTCGATGCCTTGCTCATGTGCATGGCGGAGCAACCGCGGAATGAACGATGGAACGGCAATGAGCACCGTGGGACGGTAGCGTTGGATGCTGTCCCACTGCAACTGAAGTGCGCCCGGACCGGACCGGATGATGCGTCCGCCCAGATGCTGCACCCCGAGGAAATAGGCCAGACCGGCCATGAAGCGCTTGTCAATGGTCGTGAGCAGCTGGAAAGTGTCATCGCCAGTGCAGCCTGCGATGCGGTACGATCCCGCCTCATTCTTGCCCAACCGTTGCAGGTCGCTTTCTGTGAGGAACACAGTAACAGGGTCGCCCAAGGTGCCGCTGGTGGTCACAATATCGCGCACTTCGCTCATCGGCACACACAGAAAGGCCATGTTGTCACGGGCCAGATCGTCTTTCTCCGTGAAGGGCAGACCTTGGAAATCTTCCAGACTCCGTAGTTCCCTGGCTGTGGTAGGCGCCCATTTCAGATGTTCACGGTAGAACGGGCTGTGCTCCAACAGGTAGGCCACATGCTCGCGCAGGCTCCTTAGATGGAAATTCTCGCGGGCAAGGGCGCTGGATTCAAGAGGTGACAGCATTGCGGTCGGTACGTTGGTCTGTTTCGCCCCGAATTACGCCATTTCCATGCGTTCGCCAACTTTGCCGCCATGGAAACCATCGTTCAGCGACTGAATCATCTGAAAGGGTCATTGCCCGAGCATGTCACGCTGGTGGCCGTGTCCAAGACGCATCCTGCCAATGCTGTGCTTCAGGCCTACGAGGCCGGTCAGCGCGATTTCGGGGAGAACCGTGTGCAGGAACTGGTCGAGAAGCAAGCGGCTCTTCCTGCTGATATCCGATGGCATCTCATCGGAACACTGCAGCGCAACAAGGTGAAGGCCATCGCCCCGTTCATTCACCTTATCCACTCTATTGATTCTGAACGGCTTTTGATGGAGGTGGACCGTCAGGCCATGCTGTGTGACCGTATCATCGATGTGCTGTTGCAGTTCCATGTGGCACAGGAGGAGACGAAGCATGGTTTCTCGTGGCAGGAGGTGGAGCTTTTTCTGAAGTCTCCTGCCTTCAGGTCGATGAAGAATGTTCGCCTTTGTGGCGTCATGGGCATGGCCACATTCACTGAGGATGAGCAGCAGGTGCGGTCAGAATTCGCCCAACTGCGCGATATTTTTCAGAGGGTCCGAACCCACTATTTCCCATCAGAGCCCTCGTTCTCCATTCTCAGCATGGGAATGTCGGGAGATTATAGGCTGGCCATTGACGAAGGCAGCACCATGATTCGTGTGGGCAGTGCCATTTTCGGCAGCCGACCTTCACTCTGATCGGGCCTTGTCCAGTCTGCGCACCAGCGCACGGTTGATGCTTCGCACCAAGGCCGGGCCTTCATAGATGAAACCTGTATAGACCTGCACCAGTGAAGCACCAGCGTCCAGTTTTTCCAAAGCGTCCTCGGCACTGTGGATGCCGCCCACCCCGATGATCGGGAATGCGCCATTGCTTCTGGTGTGCAAATAGCGGATCACTTCGGTGCTGCGCTGCCTTACCGGTCTGCCGCTAAGGCCCCCCATGCCTATGGCCTCCAGAGTTGCCTTATCGGTGTTCAGGTTGGTTCTTGAGATGGTGGTGTTGGTGGCGATCACCCCATCGATGCCGGTCTCCCGAACGATTTCGATGATATCGTCCAACTGCGAGTCGGTCAGGTCGGGAGCTATTTTGAGAAGAATGGGCCGTCCATTTTTCAGTTTGGCATTCTCTTCTTTCAGTGCAACGAGAAGGCGCATGAGCGGTTCCTTTTCCTGAAGGTCGCGAAGTCCGGGGGTGTTGGGCGAACTCACATTCACCACGAAATAGTCCACCACCTCATGCAGCGCACGGAAGCAGAGGAGATAATCGTCCAAGGCCGATTCATTGGGTGTGACCTTGTTCTTTCCGATATTACCCCCGATGATGAAGTTCGGATCGCGCCCCTTAAGCCGCTCACTGGCGATGGCCACCCCGCTGTTGTTGAACCCCATGCGGTTGATGAGGGCGCTATCCTTGGGCAGCCGGAACATGCGGGGCTGCGGGTTTCCTTCCTGTCCTTTCGGAGTGATGGTACCCACTTCTATGAAACCGAACCCGAGATTGCTGAATTCACTGAAGAAACCTGCATCCTTGTCGAAACCGGCCGCAAGTCCGACAGGATTTGGGAACCTCAGCCCGAAAACCTCCCGTTCCAACCTCGGGTCGCGCACGATGAACAGGGACCGCACGAGAGCTTTCATCCCCGGAACCGACATCAGAGATCTGAAGAGCGCTATCACAAGATGATGCGCCCGCTCCGGGGCGAAGAGAAAGAAGAATGGTCGGAGAAGGGCCTTGTACATGGCGGGCAAAAGTAGGCGGGAGTGTCCTCCGTTCATGGATGGCAGCTGAAGTTCAAGCAGGTAGAGGGAAGTGTTGCAGAATTTGCACGCTGTCAGAACCTTACGGTGCTACCGTATGTTTGGCTATGTTTGTTACCTCATTCTAACCAAATCCCATCGTAATGAAAAAGTTTGTCCTTCTTTCTGCTGTTGCCATGTTCACAGGTTCAATGGCCTCTGCACAATCCAATGGTGACCGCGCTGTGACCCCCGCCAAAGTCGAAAGTAAGACCGCAGTTAAGGGAGAGTCGGCTCCTGTTGATGCTGCAAAACAATTGGAGCAAGTTAGCACGGCTATTGTGGAAATGGAGAAGTTCATCAAGGAGAACCGTACCCGCGAGGGATTCGACCAAGCTGCTTACGACAACCGCCTCAGTATTCTGCGCAACCGCAAGCAGGAGCTTACTGCCATCGTTAACAAGAAAGACTGATGAGAACTAGAAATACTCTTTTGACAACAGCGGCCATGCTGCTGTTGTCGGTGGCTTCTTACGCCCAGTGTACGACTGCCGCTGCCACATACATTGACCTGAACAATGCCGGTGGGGCCCCATGTTTCGATGGGACCACGTGCGCCATCACTGACCCTGATTTCACATCAATTGGAATCGGTGTTTTTGGGTCTGAGGCATATTTGCTTGATAACGTGCAGGCCGGTGCACAGTATGTTTTCAGCATGTGCACAGGTGTCGGTGCCGGTTCGTGGATTCCCGCCATCACCATTGTGACTCCTTCCGGTGCGGTGGACGCTTTCAACTTGGGAACCACGGGCAATTTTGCTGCGAACTGTTCTTTGGGCTGGACGGCATCTGAGAGCGGAACGTACCGTATCGTGATCCACCGCGCTGGCGATGCCTGCGGAACCGCTTTCAATACTGACAATGGCAATCCTACGGTGACCTGTGGTGCAACGCCAGCACCTTGCAGTCCGCCTCCTGCTTGTAACATCGGTAATCTTGACGTGTCGGCATCACCTGTTAGTCTGTGCCCTGGCGAAACATTCGCACTGAGCACGGATGGCAGTGAATCTACGCCTGGAGGTTTTGGTGTTGCCTTCTTCGCAGAGGCTGGTGCCGCAGGAGGTCCTTTCAACGGACAGGCCGACCAGAGTTTTGTCATTACGGGAGTGGCATCCTTTCCATTCTCTGTCAGTGACGATCCAGAGGGTCTTCTTTCGGCCAATAGCTTTCCGTTGCTCACCGGCCAATGGACCCTTTTGAACTTTGCCTATTCCGATCCTGCTGATGCTACAGGTAGTATCTGTTCCTCGTCATACCCGGACACTGTTGTGGTGAATTTCTTGAATGCCAGCAACCCGCTTTGTTGTGTTGCTGATGGCGGGAGCATTCTTCCAACGGAGAGCCCAGTTTGCCTTGAGAATGGTTCAGCGACCTTGTCGGTGACGACTGGTACTGCACCAAATGTTCCAGCAGGATATCAGGTAACGTATGGTCTGGTTGATGCTAATGGAGTTGTTCAGCAGATTGATGCCTCTGGGGCGTTCACTGTAACTTCTCTCGGTGATTGGACCATCCACACACTTGTTTACGATCCCAACACGTTAAATCTTGCTCTGTTCGTTCCAGGATTTGTAACTGCGGCTCAGGTGAACAGCCAACTTATCCAAGGTGGCGGGTCTATTTGTGCTTCATTGGATTTGGTGGGTGCTTCATTTGAAGTTATTGATTGTGTTGTTCCATGCGATGCAGTTGCTGGAACCATCACTGCCAATGCATCCTCTGTCTGTTTCTTCGGAGATGACGTCATCATCAGTGCGACTCCGAATGGTGATGCAGTCGTGCCATCAGGATATCAGACACTTTACGTGCTGACGGAAGGTGCAGGCCTTGTGATTGTTGATGCTGCTGGTTCACCTGACTTCACGATAAGCGCAGCTGGTGACTATACCATACACACTTTGATTTATGACCCAACTACTCTTGATGTAAGTATTGTGGATTTTGGCACCACGACCGGCTTTGATGTGAACGGCCTGCTCATTCAGGGCGGAGGAAGCATCTGTGGTTCGCTTGATGTTACCGGTGCTCCGATTGAAGTAGTGGTCTGCGAGGTTTGCAATGCCGATGCTGGAACAATTTCAAACGACACCCCCGTGCTTTGTTTGGTGAATGGTTCAGCTGACCTGACCGCTGTTCCCAATGGCGATGCCAATGTCCCAGCTGGTTACCAAACTATCTACGTGCTTACAGAGGGACCAGGTCTTGTAATCATCGGCACCAACTCAACTGCACAATTCACTGTGACTGATGGTGGCACTTACACTATCCATACGCTTGTCTACGATCCTAGCACACTTGACCTGAGCATTGTCACCCCGGGAATTACAACCGGTTTTGATGTCAACGGTCTGCTCCAGCAAGGAGGGGGGCTCATATGTGGTTCATTGGATGTTGCCGGTGCCGCGTTCGTGGTGGAGGCTCCTGATGCCGGTACCATCACCGTTGCCAATCCTCAAACATGCCTGATCAATGGCGTGGCCACTATCAACGCCACTCCCGGTGGTGATGCTGTGATTCCTGCCGGCTATCAGGTGCTTTATGGCCTTACTGAGGGTGCAGGTCTGGTCATTGTCGATGTGCAGGCCACTCCGTCTTTCACGGTCAATCAGGCAGGCAACTACACGGTTCACACCTTGGTGTACAATCCGGCCACGCTCGACCCGAGTATTGTTGTTCTCGGCACCACCACAGGTTTTGATGTGAATGGTCTGCTCGTTCAGGGCGGTGGAAACATCTGTGGTGCTTTGGATGTGGCAGGTGCACCTATCGAGGTCATCCTCTGTGCTCAGTGTGATGCTGATGCCGGTTCCATCACTGCTGATGCCTCTGAGGTCTGTCTTGAGGATGGTTCGGCCACCATCTCCGCTGTCTGGAACAATGACGGCAACGTGCCTGCGGGTTATCAGGTGGCCTATGTGCTCACTGAGGGCGCTGGACTCACCGTGGTGGATGTCAATGCTACTGCGCCAACCTTCACCGTTTCAGCAGCAGGTCAATACACCATCCATACGCTGGTGTTCAACCCGCTGACCGGTGCCCCGTTGCTCGGTGTGACCACAGGATTTGAGGCCAACGCGCTCCTGATCCAGGGCGGTGGCGTCATCTGTGGGGCCTTGGATGTGGCGGGTGCCCCGATTGTGGTCACCGATTGCCCCGTGTGCGAAGCCTTCGCTGGCAACATCAACTCTACACAGTCTGAGGTCTGCCTGACGAATGGAACGGCCACATTGGCCGGTATCCCGCAGGGCAACGCAGTTGTTCCGGCCGGCTTCCAGACGTTGTTCGTGCTGACGCAGGGTCCCGGACTGGTCATCATCAACGCCTCAGCCACTCCGAACTTCACCGTGAATGCAGTTGGTTCCTACACCATCCACACATTGGTGTATGACCCTGCCACGCTCGACCTCGGAATCGTTCAGTTCGGTGTGACCACCGGTTTCGATGTGAACGGACTGTTGGAGCAGGGCGGAGGCAGCATCTGCGGTTCATTGGATGTGGCCGGTGCTGCGTTCAACGTCATCAGCTGCATTGTTCCTTGTTCAGGTGTCACTGCTGGTTCGCTGGTCACGAGCTCACCACTGGTGTGCCTCTTCGAAGGCAGCGCAGTGCTGGCAGCCGTTCATACGGTCGACCCGACCTACCCGATCGGTTATGAGGTGCTGTACGTGCTCACCGAGGGAGCAGGTCTGACTATTGTGGATGCAAGTGCATTCCCTGCTTTCACTGTCTCTGCCGGTGGCAACTATACCATTCACACACTGGTGTATGACCCGCTCACGCTCGACCCATCTACTGCAACCACTGGTCTTCAGGTGAACGGTCTGCTTCTGCAAGGTGGCGGCAGTATCTGCGGTGCCCTGGATGTGACCGGTGCGGCCATCTTTGTTCCTGATCAGCCTTCCACGGTAGGCGTGCTCCTCAATGAGGGCGACTCATTGTACTTGGAGAATGCTCAGGCAGCCATCGATTACCAGTGGTATTTCAATGGCAACCCGATCCCTGGCGCTACCGATAGCTGGTACGTCATCGAGGAGAGTGGAAACTACGCCATTCAGTACACGGGCGAGAACGGTTGCACGCAGTCTTCTGCCACGCTTCCCTTCACCTATTCAGGTGGCAACATCAGCGTAGGCGAGCAGTCGGTGTTCCGTTCGGTGGTGCTGTTCCCCAACCCTAACAACGGCCAGTTCAGCATCCGGGGTGAGTTGGAGAATGCTACCGATATCTCCATCATCGTGATGGACGTCACAGGCCGTCAGGTTATGCCGGCCGTGGTGTTGAGCGGTACGCAGAACTTCACCCAGCCGATTGATGTGACCGCAGTGGCCAATGGCTTCTACTTTGTGAGGGTGCAGTCCAACGAAGGTGAGATGACCATCCGCTTCGCGAAGCAGTGATCTGACATCCGTTTCATAGGAAGACCCCGAACGGCCAAGCTGTTCGGGGTCTTTTTTTGTGATGGACTTATGTGGGTTTGCTTCAAGTCCTTGCAATCGACCTCTGTTCAATTCAACGGATTGAATACTCCATCCAAGGCGGTTGATATTCTTTAGCTTTGTCTAAAACTTAGATGTATGGAGACCATAGTAGTGAGCGGGGAAGACAGCTCGAACATGAAACTGCTGCTCGCCTTGGCGGGCAAACTTGGCCTTTCGGTCAGGAATTTCTCCGGCACGGAGGCAGAGGACTTGAATCTGGCCCTGTTGGTCAAGGAGGGGATGAAGACTAAGGATGTAAGCAGGACTGAGGTGATGAAGGCATTGGGCAGATGAAAACTTCTTTCAAGTCCTCGTTCCTGAAAGCTCTCAAGAAGCTGAAAGAGCAACGGCTGAAAGATCAGATAGCCGGTTGCATTGAACAGGTGGAGGCTGCGGAGAACCTGTCAGACCTCACGAATGTGAAGAAGATGCAAGGGTTTGACAACATCTACAGAATCCGCATCGGGGATTACCGCATCGGCATCGAGGTCAGGGACGATGTGGTGTACTTCGTGGCCTTTGCCCATCGGAAGGACATCTACAATAAATTCCCGTGACCCTGAGGTTCAGTGCCTTTTTTCCTGAACACCCACACCACATTCGAACTCACCTTGTTCCCTTGCCTTTCTGCCCGCAGGCCATAGCGCGAGGCGAAGGCCAGCATACGCTGTTCGGTGGGGAAGATGATTCCGTGCTCAGCCTTGTTGAAATTGAAAAGGGTGATGCTGAAAACCTCCATCACTCTGGTCACGCCATGCTTTTGCTTTTCATCCTCAATGCCATCGCGGATGATGAAGGTGCCGCCAGTATTCAGTTTCTTACCGCAGCGTTGCAGCAGTGCCTCCTGCTCGGCTGCGGGGAAACAGTGCAACACATCCTTCCTCAATTTCCTGCTGTTCCAAAGGCAGGTACTTGTATAACTGATCAATGACGGGCTGAAGGTTCATTGCGGTTTCCTCAGAACGAAAGTGGCACAAGTCGAATTCGCAAAAGCGCGGTTAATTGAATTACGTGACATACGCAGGATTTTAGAAAGTATCTTGCTTTCGAAGGCTGAATATCTGAGCTGACTATTTAACCTCAGATATACTTTCCAAGCATTTACCGTATTGCTCACCCCATGCAACACCTAGTTCTGGTTTGTGTTGTGCAGTAAAAGTCAGCTTTTCATCACTTAGTGCCGACACATCAAAGCCCCAAAGGCCACGAGGAAAAAAGTCGTTCTGGAGTGAATTGTTTTTGATGATACGGGAAAGAACATCGGGCACAATGATGTCGTACTTCCACTCTCCAACCTTTTCACCGTTTCGCATTAAACCTTGTTCCATCAATGAGCCATCTGAATACCACCATGAGAAATCACCATCAACCTTCCAGTTTGAATAATGATAATCGAAATGCTTGTTACCATTCTCATACCAAACCTCTTGAGCACCGCTGTACCATCCTTTTGAGAGATTTTTCCTGGTCATCAGTTTTCCGCTATCGAACCAATAGAACCAAGTTTTTTCTCTGAGACCATGTTCAAACCAACCATCTTCTTGTTTTTTACCATTAAGCCAGTAGCTCGTATACTTTCCATGCGGCAGGTTGTTTTCGCATTCAACCGTAAGTCGAACCGAGCCGCTAGGGTAATACATGTTCCAAACTCCAGTTTTATTTCCATTATCCAATGTTCCTTGCACTTTAAACCCGTTTGACCAATATGTCCAATTTGTCTTACTGGAATATGATGAATCAGGGTATTTGACAATCTGATTCATATGTTCTAAAAGTACTAGTGCTTCAAGGTCATTTCGATGCGGCTTCCGATTACTGATTGAATGATAGTAGGAGTTGGATTCTCGCATTTCAGGAGATTCCCAACGGTCTAAAACAGAATTAAACTCATGATTGGTGAGATAATCTTTCCATTTAAATACAGAGTCACTTTGATTCGATAAGTTCTTAGCTCCTATGTAATTTTTCCAAAAATGTATTTCAGGATAATAGTACCAGCATATTTCCTGCCTGCTTCCTCTTATTAATGCTACCACGCCAAGACCTATAATTTGACAGTTGAGTTTACCTGTACTCTTGTCATAGTTCCAGTATTCCTTAAGTCTTATCTCAACTACTTTATCCCAAAAAGGAATGATATCTCTTTTGATTTCGAATTCTGTGAAAATGAGTCGAAAATCTGAAGCTTGAAAAGCGGTCAAACTACCATTTAGAGATTTGTGCTTTAGAAAGTCCAATATGCCCGCAGAATCAATTCCCTTGCCAAGGTTAAACGAATCTTTGATGTTCTTTCCGAGCCATTGTAGACTGTCAGCTTTTGTGTCAATCTTGATTGTTCTCCAAACCAACTGATTCCAGAGACTATCATCATCAAATAAGTAGCAGTAAGGCTCTAAACCATCGCATCGTTCAAGCTCAATCAGTTCCTTTTCCGAGGAGTAGAGTCGATTATCATAAACTTTTCCGAAAAGGTTAAAATGATTGTCAATGCAATTGTTGCGTTGTTTGTACCACAAATGGTCTGTTATTCCATCTTGAACGCTTTGTGAAATAGTGCGTCCATGAAACGACAGTAGTAAAAGGATTAGGCATGCAAAGTTCTGCATGAATCAAACTTATCTGAAAGTTATTTTGCAAATGAACGAAGTACAAAGGTCACATTCGAGCTTGCCTTGTTCTCCAACCGTTCCACACTCAGATTGAACTCAGAAGCAAAGAAAAGAATGCGTGTTTCGGGTAGGAATTCCAATTCGTGTTCGGTCTTGTTGAAGCCGAAAAGCTTCGTGCTGAAAACCTCGGTCAGTTTGGTCACGTCATGTTTCTGTTTCTCATCTTCAATGCCATCGCGGATGATGATGACCCCGCCATCATTCAGATTTTCCCCGCAGCGTCTCAGTAGTGCTTCCTGTTCTGAGGCGGGGAAGTAGTGCAACACATCCTTGATGATGAAACAATCGGCCGCATCCGGGGTGAACTGTGTGAGGTCGGCCTGCGCGAATTCCACGTTCCCTACCTTGTAATGCGTGTTGGCCGCCACCTGCACCTTCTCCTCATCGTAGTCCAAGCCGATGACGTGGCGGTCGAAGGACTGCATGGCCAGCAGATGCGTCAGGTAGCCGTAGCCGCAGCCGAGGTCGTAGATCCTCCCCTTCTTCGGAACGCGTGACACGATCTCGGTGAAATTCTTCTCCAGCATCATCTTGATGCGCACGTACCATTCCAGTACAGGGCCCTTGTAGGTGTAGAGCCGCTGCACCTTGTCGGCAAAGAAATCGGGGGTCTCCACCTCCTCGCGCACCTTCTCGAACTCAGCCTTGAAGTGTCTCGCGATGGCCTTGGTGCGCTCGCGGTATCCTATGCCGAAGGCCGGGTCGTCCGCAGCGATGCGCGGCAGGTACTTGATGGTCATCAGGCTCTTCTGCACGGAGAAATCGCCCTTGCGCAGTGCGTGGTGGATGCCGTGCAGAATCACGGGCTGGATGTCCAGTTGCAGTTGCTCGGCCAGATAGAACGCCCCTTTCTTGAACCGCCCGATGCGCCCGTCCAGGCTGCGTGTTCCCTCTGGGAAGATGAGGATGCTGTAGCCCTCGTCCACCTTCTGTCGGATTTTCACAAGGTCCCACGAGGTCTCGTCCTTGGCGTGGATGTACTCCACATAGCGGATGAACGCCCCGAAGAAGGGCGAGTTCCAGACCCAGTCGTTGGTCACCAGAAGGAGCTTGTCGCTGCTGCCGATCATCACCATCAGGTCCACGAACGAAGCGTGGTTGGCGATGAGGATGGCTGGCTTCGAGAGGTCGTCCTTGTCCACCCAGCGTTCGCCCACGTGCCACATCGTCCTGTAGTCGGAGCGAATGAACCAGCTGATGAGTGCCATCATCCACTGCTGTTTGCTCCGTTTTCTGAAGGGCATCGGGGCCATCAGCAGCAGGATGACCATAAGGATGATGCACCCGATGAAGAACCACCCGAAGGCCAACGCGGCACGCAGCAGGTCGCGCAGTTCCAGCGGTGAGAACCCACGTCTCTTGCGGGCTTCGATCAGGATGTCATAGAGCAGGGGTTGCAGGGTCATCGAAGCGATCACCACGCATACCATGCCCGTGACCGACAGCACCGCGATGCTGTTGAGTGCCGGATGTTTGCTGAATATCAGCACACCCGTACCGATGATGGTCGTCAAAGCCGAGAGGATGATGCTGCTGCGGAACGACCTCAGCTTGTCGATGCCATACTTGTAGCGGCTCAGGATGCCATCGGAGATGAAGATGCTGTAGTCATCGCCCAGTCCGAAGACGAACGTGGTGATCAGCACATTCACCATGTTGAACTTGATGCCCGTGAGCCCGCAGATGCCGAGAATCCAGATCCAGCTCACGACCATGGGCAGGAAGGTGACCACCGCCAGCTCGATGCGGCCGTAGGTGAGCAGCAGGATGACGAACACCATGCCTCCTGAGAGCAGCAGCATCGTGTTAAGGTCTTCGCTCACGGTGTTCACCAGGTCGAGGGCCAGGCTGCTGCGCGCCACCACCTCCAGATTCGGTGCGTTCTTTCCTATGGTTTCCTGGAATGCCGCCTTTTTCGCCTTCGGCAGATTGACGGTGGAAACGACCGTGAATCCGCTGTCGCTGGCAAACACCAGCTCGCGGAACAGGTCATCGGTCAGGATGAATTCACGGTAGAACGCCTCTGCATCGGCCTCCTTGGCGGTAAAAAGACCGTCATACCCGTTGAAGAACGCGGATTTGAATCCCTGCTGTTCACCGATGGAGCGAATTGTAGAGACGCGATTGATCGCGTCTCCACCCAAATGCCTGTTCCATGCCGCTATGCTTGCCTGCACCTGTGCTGGAGTGAGCATTACATCGGTGAGCGATGTGACCCTTACAGTCTCCGTTTTTCTGAATGCCCCTGCGGCCATGCCTTCCACCGCCTCGCCCAGAGTCCTGCCCGAGCTCAGCACGAAGATGCTCTCCCTGTCGCTCGGCCCTACGATGAGGTCCTGCGCGCGCTGCATCTCGGCCGGGAAGTAATTGATGCGGTTCAGGTCGTCCTCGAACTTCACATCGCTCGCAAACTGGTAGAAGAAGACGGTGGCAGTGATGATTGCGAGGAAGCCGAGCAGCTTCGTTTTCGAAGAAAGCCGAAAATCGAAAATCGAAAATGGTCGGGACGCGGCTGCCTGCGCCTCACGATGTTCCATTTTCCATTTCCCATTTTCTGCCTTGAAGAGATGAGGGAGAACAAGCAGGGCGAATACAGCCGTCCCGATGAGGCTCAGACCAGCGAATTTTCCAAAGTCGGCCAGCACGGACGAGTGCAGGAAATTGAGACAGAAGAAGACCAGCACCGTGGTGAAACAGCCCAGCAGCATGGGCGAACTCACCTCGCGCAAAGTGGTGCGCACAGAACCCGTCTCGCGGTAATGGGTGAAGAAATGGAAGCTGTAGTCGATGGCGATGCCCAGCACGATGGTTCCTGCTGCGATGCTGATGGCAGAGATGCCCGATTGCCACCACGCCAATACACCCAGCGCGAACAGCACCCCGAACAGTGGTGGCAGCACGAAGAGGATAGGGGTGATGATGCTGCGGAAATAGATGATGAGCAACAGCACGATAAGGCCGCCCGCAAGGACGCCCACCAGCCGCGTGTCCTTCTGGATCTGCCGTGCGTTGCCCACCGCGATGACAGGGCCACCGAAGAGCAGGATGTCGGCTTCCGGGGTGGCCACGCGCTGCGAATCGACCACGGCCTCCAGCGCGGCCACCATCAGGTTGTTGGCCACGGTCTCCGTGGGCGGATTGGCAGGGCTGACGATGACGAGCAGGTACTCGCCATCGGGCGTGAAAGTGAAGCCGTCCTCGATGCGGAGTGCGCTGCCCTGCTGCAGACGCTGCAATCGCTGCACGATAGGGTCGGCCAACCCCAGCGGGTCCTGCGCCAGCAGCTTCTTGGTGCCGATGCTCTCGAAGCTGCGCAGACGGTCCTTGGTGCGCTCCAGCCGTGTGGCGATGCCCTCACGATCGAGGTCAGCGAAGAGGCTGTCAATCTCCGTTGCGGTGAGGAAATAGGGCAGATGCTGCACGTATCTCCCGAACGATTCCTCCATGGCCGAGGCGTCCGACCCGAAGCGTACCTCGCGTATCAGCGCGGTGTCTATGGAGGCGAAGTCGTCTGCCATGCGCTGTCCTATATCGGCCATTGCGGCATCGCCCAACGTGGCCCGGGGCCCTATGGCGATGACCACATTGCCGCTGATGGCCGAGTTGCGGTAGAGATTCTCATACTTGGCGAACTCCTCCGTCCGCGGGAAGGTCTTGGTGATGTCCTCCTCGATGTTCAGCCGAAGCGCGGACCAGACCAGCGCAGCGGTCACGGCCAGCAGCAGCATCGCCCCGATGAGTCTCGCTCCCCGCAGGGCCAGATAGATGCGCTCAAGGATTTTTCCCATGGGCGGCAAATGTCGATATTCCGATGGCCTCTGCGCCTGTCGGCCACGCTAAGGTCGGCCAAGTGCCCAGAGGGTCATTCCGTTCCGTCCGTGACCTCAGCGTTCAAGTGTGCAGCTATTTGGTCGTCCACCGTTACCAACTGTCCTACACGATGCTCGGTCGGTCAATTTCGATTCCCTCGTTCGTTCAGAATCCCGTTGGGAAACACAGGAAGTGCTTTTCCACCGGGCGGGCCAGTTCGGCAATATTGCGGGCATCAGAGGCCTCGGCCATATCGCGCACGGTGCCGTCCTTGAAGAGAATGCCGATCTGGTCATCGGGCTTGCTGTTGTAGGCCCGGTTGCTGATGCTGTCGCTGAACACGAAGTAATGCGCATCCTGGGCCGCGATGTTCCACTTGCGGCAAACGGCCTGGCGCAGGGCGGCCACTTCCTCGGTAGAGGGCGGCACATCGAGCAGACGGATCTTGAGCAGGTCGCGGTCCACCAGCATGTGGGCAAGGCGCGAGAGCACCGGGTCTGCATGGTGTTTCCACACCTTGACGCTGGTGAGCACATCGAAGTCGTCCAATTCTGCGAAGCGGTCCAGCAGCTGGGGCTCACGGGCAAGGTCGTCCGGGGTCACATCGCGTTGCAGGAACGTGGCGAAGGCGGGCGTGGCGAAGATGGGCTGTCCCATTCCGGCCAGTTCCTTGGCCCGCAGCAGAATGCGGATGAGCAGATATTCGGCACTGAGCACCGTCTTGTGCAAGTAGACCTGCCAATACATAATCCTGCGGGCCACCAGGAATTTCTCCACCGAATAGATGCCCTTGCTCTCCACCACCAGGCGGTCGTCCACCACATCGATCATCTTCAGCAGGCGGTCGCTGCCCACCACGCCTTCCGACACGCCCGTGAAGAAGCTGTCGCGCTTCAGATAGTCCAGCCGGTCCACATCCAGTTGGCTGCTCACCAGCTGATGCAGGAACCGCTTGGGGTGCCGGTCCTCGAAGATGGCGATGGCCATGTCGAGCCGTCCGTCCATCTCAGCATTCAGCCGCTGCATGAAGAGGCCGGAAAGCACCTCGTGACCCGCCCCACTGGTGATGCTGTGCTCCAGCGCATGGCTGAAGGGCCCATGGCCGATGTCGTGCAGCAGGATGGCGAGGGTCACGGCCTCGGCCTCCTCATCTGTGATCACGTGGCCCTTTCCGCGCAGTTCGATGATGGCAAGGCCCATCAGATGCACTGCGCCCAGCGTGTGGCTGAACCGCGTGTGCATCGCTCCGGGATAGACCAGATGAGTCAGCCCCAGCTGTTTGATGCGCCTCAACCGTTGGAAATACGGGTGCTCCATGATGGCGAACACCGAATCGTAGGGCACGGTAAGGAACCCGTGCACGGGGTCGTTGATGATCTTACGTCTGCGGTGGGGGATGCTCATTTGCGGGATGCAAAGTAAGGGGGCCATGGCCTTGCTTCCGCCTTTTGTAGGTTTGGCGAACAAATCTGCCACGCACGCATTTCTTTCCCATGAAAAACATTTTCCGCTTCCTTGCAGCATCACTCCTTCTGGTAACCCTACTTTCTGGCTGTGAGCAGCGCGTCAGCCATTCCTCCACAGGGGAAAAGGTCTATGGCGGCATCACCCTGCTCACGGAGAGCCTGTATGAGGCCGTGGAAGGGAAGAACGGTCTCGGGCGCGGGGCGAAGGTGAATTATCAGAACATGCGCTATGACGCTCAGGGCCTGCTGGTGGAGACCGAGCACTACTGGAAGCATCAGGTGATGCAGCGCGAGCTGTTCAGCTATGACGCACAAGGACGCCACGAAAGCGGTGAGGTCTACGGATTTGAAGGGGCATTGCTGGGCAACTACAGCTACGCCCTTGGGCCGGACGGCAGGCCCACTGAGCAGGTGCTCACCTCCAAGGAGGGCAAGGTGCTCTGGAAAAGCGTCTTCACCTATGATGAGCAGGGGAATGTCATTGAGCGCATCACCTACGATGCGGACGGCTCAGTTATGGGCAGCACCAAGGTGAGTTTCAATGAGAAGGGCTTCCCGATGACCACCGAGAGCTTCGGCCCCAACAGCACGCCCGACAGGAAGCTGACCCACTCGTATGAGGGCGAGGACAGCGAGGGCAACTGGATCAGACGCATCAACCATTCCGATGGCAAGGTGGTTTCGCTGGTGGAGAGGGAGATCATCTACTGAGGCCAGGAGACACGCTCCGCGAATGTGAAAAAAATGTGGCCCATTGGGCTGCTTAGGGCCGTTTCAGTGGGGCGGAATGTAGGTCTTTCCTGATTTGCCGTGTGGATAAATATCAAAGGGCTCCTCGGAGCATGCCCATACCTTTGCCCGTCCAAACAGAAAAGTCATGAAGAGAGTCATACTTGTCCTTTCAGCGATTGCCGTTCAATGCAGCTTGGCCTTTGGTCAGGACCCCCTTCCCAATGCGGGGTTTGAAACATGGAACGATTTCTCGGGCGGCCTTGGCAGCTCCTACCGCGAGCCAGAGGGCTGGAGCACCGCCAATCAGTGCTCACAATTGATAGGCACCTACTCGGTCACCCGCACAGCCACTGCGCATTCCGGTATGTATGCTGCCGAACTGAAGACGCGCAATGCCTTCATCGGCAGCGTCAAGGTCAATGGGGTGATGACCACTGCGAGTATCATCTGCGGAACCAATGAAGGGGGACAGCAGGGTGGTGTGGCCACCACATCTGTTCCCGACAGCATTGCCTTCTGGTACAAGTATGCGCCTGTGGATGTGGATACGGCCTACGTGCAGGTGATTCTTTTCAATGGCACGGATACGGTCTCTTTCATGAAGGGCAAAATGTTCGTGGCCAAGAGCGAGTGGACCCGTGCATCTTTCGCCATTCCTACGCCTACCGGGCCTGTGACCATGATCAGCACCTTCTTCAACTCCAGCTGGGGTGATGGTGCTCAGGGACAGGGCTTCGTGAACAGCCTGCTGAATGTGGACGATGTGGAGTACATCTATGCGACAGGGGTTGGAGAACAGGCCGGAAAGGCGACTATCGAGGTCTATCCGAACCCGGTGAAGGACATTCTGAATGTGAGCAACAGCGCGGGTGGCAGCACGGTCATCGAGATTGTGGATGCCACAGGCCGCAAGGTTCTGACCCGTCCGTTGGCCGGCAACAGGGCCGCTTTGGACCTGGGGCATCTTCCTTCGGGGCTCTACATGTATCAGCTTCGCAACGCGGGCAATCAAGTGCTGCGCACAGGCAAGTTCCTCAAGGGCAACTGACCTGTCCCATAGATCATCAAGAGAGGGAGTCCTGCCGCTGGCAGATTCCCTTTTCTTCGTTTAACGGAAATCATTTCTGATGAGAAAAATCCTTGCCTCACTGCTGTCCTTCATGCTGCTTGTGCTTCAATCACAGGCCCAGGAGGGAGTCCTTGTCGGGAATGTCTCCGACAAACAGACCCACGAGACCCTCATAGGGGCGAGCGTGGTGATGATGACCGAGAAAAGCCGTGGTGCCGCCACCGATATCAACGGGAACTACCGTTTCCAACTACCGGTGGGCACGCATCAGGTGATCTGTTCGTTCACAGGTATGAGGGCCGACACCGTTACCGTACAGATCTTCGAGGGCCGAGAGACCCGTTGGAATTTCACGATGGACGACTACTCGGAGGAGTTGGGCGTAGTGGTGGTCTCCTCTGGCCGCTACGAGCAGCGCTTGGAGGAACTGACCGTATCGATGGACGTGCTTCGCCCGGACGTCATCACGGCCAAGGCGGCCACCAATATCACGCAGGTGCTGGAACAGACCCCGGGCCTCACCATCATGGACGAGGAACCGCAGATCCGCAGCGGAAGCGGTTACAGCTTCGGTGTGGGCAGCCGTGTGGCCGTCCTTGTGGATGACATGCCTGTGATGAGCGGTGACATCAGCAAAGTGGAGTGGAGCTTCATCCCGATGGAGAACATCGAGCAGATCGAGGTGATCAAGGGGGCGAGCTCGGTGGTCTACGGGTCATCGGCCCTGAGCGGTGCCATCAACGTGCGCACCTCCTACCCGAAGGAGGAACCCGTGACAAAGGTGGTAATTTACACGGGTTTCCGGAGCGCCATTCTCGATTCCACGGCCAATGCAGGTCAGCGGGTCCTTAATTTCTTCGGTTGGGAGGGAAGCAAGGCCAACGGCAAGAAATGGTGGGACGGGGTGGCCAACTTCACCGGGGCCAACTTCTTCCATTCGCGCAAGATTAAGCAGGTGGACCTGGTGATCGGTGGCAACTTCAACTACGACTATGGCTACACGGGGCCGCATCCTGCCGGATCGGTGGATGCCCTGGGCGACTCCATACCTGACATTGCCAACAGCGATGTGCGAGAGGTGAGAGGCCGTATCAACTTCAATCTGCGCAGGCGAAGCAAGAAGATCCAGGGTCTCGCCTACGGCATCAATGGAAATTTCATGCGCAGTAGCAAGAACTTCTCCCTGGTATGGAATTCGAACGAGAACAACCCGAACGGGCGCTACCTGTCCTATCCCGGAACCATGACCCTCACGGAGATCACCACGTTCTACATCGACCCGTTCGTCACCTATGTCAGCTCTCGCGGGGTGCAACACTCCTTCCGCAACCGTATCCTTTACACCGACAACGACAACAGCAATAACCAGTCGAGCCAGAGCACGGTCTACATGACCGACTATCAACTTCAGCGCACCTTCAGCAAAATGAAGGAGCTGAACGTGGTGCTGGGAGTGGCAGGCTATTACACTGATGCCTCATCACAGGTGTACGTGGGCGGCAATCCGAGTGGGAACAACAATGCCAAGAACGTATCGGCCTACCTGCAGCTGGACAAGCGTTTCTGGAGCGCACTCAACGTCTCTTTGGGAGTGCGGGGCGAGTATTTCCAGATCAACAACCTCGAATTCGTGGTGCGGCCCGTCTTCCGTTCAGGACTCTCCTTCAAGGTGGGCAAGGCCACCTACTTCCGCTCCTCGTTCGGACAGGGCTACCGCTTTCCGACCATCGGGGAGAAGTACATCCTCACCAACAGCGGTGGACTGGGCATCTATCCCAATCCTGAGCTCCAGCCTGAGACCAGCTGGAATCTGGAGGCCGGGGTGAAACAGGGATTCAAGATCGGTAAGTTTTATGGATATGCCGATGTGGTGGCCTTCTGGCAGGAGTTCTACAACAGCGTGGACATCGTGATGGGCAACTTCGGCACTGAGACCACCTTGCCGGGCTTCAAGTTCCTCAACACGGGCGATAACCGCGTGCGGGGCATCGAGGCGTCCATCATGGGCGGAGGCAACATCACCAAGGACATCAGCATGACGCTTGTGCTCGGCTATACCTACACCCTCCCGGAGAGCCTTACGCCTGATGAGATTTTCCATGTGAATAGACGCACGTTCATCGGTGAAGGCGATACACTGATTTTAGAACAGGCGTTTTCTCATCGCAGTACCTCTATTGATTCCACATCAAACATTCTAAAGTACCGATTCCGCCACCTCGGTAAAATGGATGTGGAGTTCACTTATCGCAAGTGGGCAATCGGATACAGTTTCAGGTACTACAGTTACATGGAGAACATTGATCGCATTCTGTACGATCTTGATATAGCTCCGCCAGGTGTGGATTTCAACACTGGTATTATTCAGGATAGGGGGGATAATGTCATCACAAATTCGAATGGAACAAGAGCTTGGGAATTGAATCCCGATGCATCGCGCATGGGCAATTACGTAATGGATGCCCGAATCAGCTTTCAGGTGGCCGATTGGCTCAAAGCCGCTTTCATCGTCAACAATTTCCTGAACAACGAGTATTCGCTCCGACCATTGAAGATGGAACAGCCGCGCACGGCCGTCATCCAGCTCTCGTTCAAGGTCTGACGGTCGTAACGGTCAGTTCGTCCACCTCGACCCTGCGCTTGGAAGGGTTCCAAACGAAGGCTTTGAGGTCCGATGTTCCGTGGCGTCCCCGCTCATAGCGCATCTCTGTGCGGATGGTCTGCCACGCGTTGGAGGAGATGAGGGACGGGCCGATGCCTGCCTGAACGTTGGCCACATAGTTGCCATCGTTGATGAATGCGGCCGAAAGGAACACCTGGTCCAATCCGCCCTCCGAGCGGACCCGGGCACTCAGGAAAATAGTGGTGTCGGTGGCGAAGGTCAGGTCCATCGGGAAGAGGATGACCGAAGAGAACTCCCTGTCGCCTTCCAGAACCTCCGTCCCATCGGGAAGGTCGTCAAAGCCCAAGTGCATCACCGGGGGCGGAATGCGGAGGTCGAACGTGTAGATGTTGATGCCCTCCAAGTGATGCTCGTCCACCAGAATGGCATGGTTCCGCAGGCTGTCGAGCAGGGCGCCCTGCGGTAGCACACCGCCCTGCGACTCGATGAAATGCACCCGCTTGAAATAGGGACGCCCCGACCCTTGCTCCACGATATCGCTCCACGTGACGAACACCCTTCGCTCGGCAAGGGCAGGCTGGGTGGTATCGGGGTCGCGGTACAGGTCGCGGTCATAGTGATAGGCGAAGGTCTGGAACTGGTACCATGGGCTGATGAACGTGGCCGTTCGGGTGCCCTCGTCCGCTTTCACGATGGCCGAGGCGGCCCTCCAGTCCTCTCCGCTGGTCACCTTCCAGTCCAGCAGCCCGGCCATCATGGCCACCAGAGCCCCAAGGGTGCCATACCTGAGCCACGGCCAGCGGAACGTTTCCAGCGATGCGGCCAGCAGCACGGTCATCCCCACCTGCGCGGAGAGCACATACTTGGCCTGGAAGATGGGTGCGGAGATGTTCGAGAAAGCGAAATTCCCGAGAAAGGGGACCACTGTCCATAGCAGGCCCAACACGACTGCGCGGCCATTGTCCCATTCCTTGAATCTGATGATGAGCGCCACCGCAGCAACAGACACCGCCACCATGAGCCAGAACAGGTGGAGGTCGGTGCTCACCAGCAGCTGCCCGATCGCCACTTCGGCATCGGGAAGGGTAGGGGGTGCGAGCCATGTGCCGTTCTCCTGCTCGAAGTAGGGAATGCTGAGGTACCACACAACGTAGGCCCCGAAGGCCACCACCAGAGCCACTGCCGAACGGATGGCGTGGGCCGGGCCGCGTTTCAGATGCAGCAGTAGGAAAAGGCCCTGGGCCGGAAGGTTGAACACCGAGGTGGGATGCGCATAAAGCATCAGGGCCGTGGCCAGCGCATAACCGCAGAGCACGCCTATCTTGGGTCTTCGCAAGGCCTCCAGCATCAGGCCATAGGAGCACACCATGAAGAAGACCATCAGGGTGTAGGGTCGTGCGTTGTGGGCGAATTTGAGCTGCACGGCAGACAGGGTGAAGAATGCCACTGCCACCAATGCCGGCCTCAGACCGAAGTTCCTGCGCAGGAAAACGAAGAGTCCACCCGCAGCGAAAGCCGAGAACAACAGGCTGAACCAGCGGGCAGGCGCCTCGTCCACCCCGAAAAGTTGTATCCAGAACGAGATGAGGATGTTGTAGAGCGGAGGGTTCGGGTCGTTGGCTGCGCGGGCTATGATGTCGGCAAGGGGCTTCTGGGCGTTCCAGAGGTGCACCGCCTCATCGAGGTCGAAACTGCTGTGTCCCAGGCCGGGCAGCTTCAGTCCGATGTTGATAAGGATGATGAGCGCGAGCAGCAGCAGGTCCTTCCGTTCCATGCCTCACTTTTTGATAAGGTCCGGGATGCCCTTCGATATCCAGGTGAGCATCTCGCCCTTCTCCGAATAGATGAGCACACCCTCCAGCTCCGGATGGTCGGTGATGAACTGCTTGCTGCGGGCCAGTCCCATCACCATGCAGGCCGTGGCGAAGGCATCGGCCGAGGCGGCATCGGGGGCGATGATGGTGGCGCTGAGCACATCGGTGGTGGCCGGATAGCCCGTCCGAGGGTCGAGCGAGTGCCCCAGCTTCTCCCCGTTCACCTCCACGAATTTGCGGTAGTTGCCCGATGTGGCCAGCCCCTTGTCGGTGAGCCGGACGCTCAGGGCCAGATCGCGGTCGGGGTTGCCATCTGCGCTCGGGCGGTCTATGCCCACGGTCCATGGCGTGCCGTCCGGTTTCATTCCTTTCGCATACACCTCACCGCCTATCTCGACAAGGAATGATGCGGCTCCCCGCTGTTGCAGATAGTCCGCCACCACGTCCACCGAATGCCCCTGCGCTATGGCATTGACGTCCAACTGCACCCGCGCATCGTCCTTCACGAAAACATCCCCCTCCTTGCGCAGATGCTGCGGCCCTACCAGCGCCCGTAGGCTGTCCACCTGCGATGAGTCCACTTCAGCGGCATCCCACTTGCGGCCGAACCAGAAGTCCATCAGCGGTTTCACGGTGATGTCGAAGGCGCCCTCGGTGGCCGCGGTCACTTCCAGCGAGCGGTTCACCACATCTGCGAACCACTGCGGCTGTTCGGCCCCGTTCAGCGTGCCGTTGTTCCATTTGCTGATGTACGAGTTGGGCTGATAGGTGCTCAGCGCGCGGTCATAGGCCACTAGGATGCTGTCCACCTGATACTGCAGGTCGGTGCCATCGTTGAAGTAGATGATGCTGTAGGTGGAGCCTTGGGCATAGCCGCGGGCCTCCATGCGCTTGGCCGAGTCGCAGCCCGAGAGGACGATGGCGGCCAGCATGTACAGGAAGAGGTGTCTCATAAGGGGAGAGGAGGGGATGGCCGACAAAACTAAGCAGTCCACTTGCCGGATGACCTGGGACCGGCATCGCACAGATCCGTGGAGGTTTCCGAAATTGCGGGCATGGATGAGTACCGGAGTGTGAAGGGCATTCGCTCGTGGGCCGAGGACGACCGTCCGCGCGAGAAGCTGCTGCTCAAGGGACGCAGTGCGCTGAGCGATGCCGAGCTCATCGCCATCCTCATCAGCTCGGGCAACAATGAGGAGAGCGCGGTGGACCTCAGCAAGCGCATCCTCGCCTCGCTGAACAACGACCTGAGCGCACTTGCCCGGCTCAACGTGAAAGACCTCACACGGTTCAAGGGCATAGGCGAGGCCAAGGCCATCTCCATCATTGCCGCGTTGGAGCTCGGCCGCAGGCGTAAGGACTCCGAACCGCTCAAACGGCCCAAGATCACGAGCAGCCGCACGGCCTTCGAGCTGCTCTATCCGCATGTGGGCGACCTGCCGCATGAGGAGTTCTGGATACTGCTGCTCGACCGCTCCAACCGCGTCATCGGGGTGGAGAATGTGAGCAAGGGCGGGGTGACAGGCACCGTGGCCGACCCGAAACTCGTGTTCCGACCCGCGTTGCAGCACCTGGCCACCGGGGTCATCCTCTGCCACAACCACCCGTCAGGCAACATGCGTCCCAGTCAGGAGGACATCAACCTGACGCGCAAACTGCGGTCGGCAGGGGAGAGCATCGAGATCTCCATCCTCGACCACCTCATCATCGGCAACGGGGACTATTTCAGCTTCGCAGACAACGACATGCTGCGATGAGCCACCGCCTTCTCATTCATGCGGAGCGTCTCACCCCGAGGGTGCGCTACATCTTCGGTCTGCTGCTGGGCGAACGCCTCGGACTTGAGCTGACCTTCACGGACCACCCCGACCTCTTCACCGCCCATCAGGGGCCACGGTTGAGCTACGGCAGCCGACCGTTGGACGGACTCCACTTCCATGCCCACGGGCTTCTTTCCGAGCATGGCCACCGCGCCCTCGTGCCCGATGTGACCATTCTGGACGATGGAAGCGTGCAGCTGTTCAGCGGCCCATCGGACGGTGCGCTCCCGTTCGACCCCTTTGCGGCCGCGTTCTTCCTTGTTTCACGCTATGAGGAGTACGGTGATGTGCATCTGGACCCGTTGGGCCGCTACGATGCCACGCAGAGCCTTGCGGTGCGCAACGGTTTCCTGTCCACGCCTGTGGTGGACCTTTGGGTGCTGCTGCTGCGCGATGTGCTGCTGCTGCATTTCCCGCAGCTCGATGTGCGCATGCCCTCCTTCCGCTTCACCTCCACGATAGATGTGGACAACGCCTTCGCCTACCGCCACAAGGGCGCGCTCCGCAATCTCGGTGCGGCCCTGCGTGCACTGGCGCGGGGCGAGGGGCCGTGGCAGCGCCTGTCCGTGCTCGCGGGCAGAACCCCCGACCCTTACGACACCTACGACCTGCTTCGGGCGCTGCATCAGCGCACGGGGGCGGCCGCGCATGTGTTCTTCCTTCTGGCCGACCGGGGTAAGTTCGACACCAACCTGCCGCACACCGACCCTGCGCTGCGGGGCGTGGTGCACAGTGTGGCCCAGTGGGCCACGGTGGGCATCCATCCGGGCTTCGGGTCGAACAGCGCGCCCCATCGTGTGGCGCTGGAGCGGTCGAGGCTGGAGCAGATGCTCGGCAGCGAGGTCGCCACCGCCCGCCAGCACTTCATCATGCTGCGCTTTCCCGATACCTACCGCCAGCTGATCGCTGCGGGCATCACGGACGATTTCTCCATGGGCTATGCCACGCACTGCGGGTTCCGGGCGGGCACCTCCGATGCGTTCCTGTTCTACGACCTCGTGGCAGAGGAGGTCACCGGGCTGCGCATCCATCCGTTCTGCTGCATGGATGTGACGCTGCGCAGCTACAGGGGGCTTTCGCCCCGGCAGGCGATGGCCGAGGTCAGCGGCCTCATGGCCGAGGTGCGCAGGGCAGGGGGCCACTTCATGCCGCTGTGGCACAACGAATCGCTCAGCGACCAGGCGCCATGGAAAGGCTGGCGGGAGGTCTTTGAGCATGTGCTGCGTGAGGGAACGGGGGGTGGCGTGGCCGCTACCGAATAGCAGGCGCGAGGCAAAAACTCTGCGCACCAGCCAAGGTCAGCTTAGAGCGGGCGGGTGTTTACCTACAACGCGACAAGGGGAGACCTTCGCTCGGGCGGGTGAGCAAGGAATACGTGTTTGGTGCAATCGCCTACTTTTGGAGTCATGGAATTCATGGAGCCCTACAAGCAGCGTGTTGCCGAGCTGTGCGACCTTCATCGGGTAGACCGTCTGTATATGTTCGGGTCGGTATCGCGAGGACAGATGACGGACGAAAGTGATGTGGATCTGCTGGTTCGGTTCAAGCCGTTTGATGTGGCACTGTATTTTGAGAATTATATGGCGCTCAAATCGAAGTTGGGACAATTGCTGGGGCGGGAGGTGGATCTTTTGGAGGAACAGACCCTGTCCAATCCCTATCTCATCCGATCCATTGAGCGCGACAAGCATTTGATCTATGGATGAACGCATCGGGAAATGGCTTTTTGATGTGAAGGTCGCCAGCGTCTCGGACGAGAACATCTATGCCATTCTTGTACATCACCTTCCCAGATTGGAAGAAGATATCGAACGGCTTCTTGGCGAGGATGAAGAGGCCTAAGTGCGAGGACGAACAAGTGGCTGACGAGGACGTCAGCCCATAGAACGCACGAGGCGCAGCCGCGCGCGGGCGGGTAGTTGCAGAAAAGCTGTTCGGGCATCTGAATCACGACATCTCACTGACTGGCATGGTTACCGGGCCGCATCATTACCTTCACAGCAGTGACCATATGCACAGACTAAACAGAACCACAAAAGGATAAAGTAATTTCAGAGGAAGGACAATGGACAATAACGCTTGGTACTTAGGTGAGGTGGTGGATTATAATGAAAATCGAGGATTCGGTTTTATTCATGGATATGTCGGAAAAACACAATACTTTTTCCATGTTTCTAAGCTCAAGAGCCGTCCCGTTGGCAAAAAGATGAAAGTAGTCTTTCAACTTAATCCTTCTCGAAAGGAAAAGACTTTTGAATGTATTAATGTTACATCTGTCACAAATTTCACTTGGAGTGAAGAATTGTTGGTCGCTCTTATTGGTAAACTGAATATCATACAAATTAAAAAGGAAATTATTGGTCAATTAACCTGTCAAAATGTAAATTTATTAGTAGAATATGATTTGAATTTATTAAATGAATCCAATGACAACTACAATAATTTTGCCAAAAGGATTGAATATATCAAAAACACATATGATTCTTTTGTTGAAAATGAGGCTTTAACATCGTTTATTTCACAAAAGACTGATCAATTTGCTACTGAAAGTACGAAATTTAATCTTTGGATAAATGGCATTATTGAAAAGCAACCGAAATTAGATATAATCACCGAATATTTTACAAAAAATAAAGGAGCTAATAATCGTTTGGTGTACTCAAAAATATCCGAGGACGATAAAGAAATATTTGCACGTCAATTCTTCTGTAGGACTGATTTTATGCATTCCTTAAAATCGCTTATTTTCTTTCTGAACATAGAGGCAGTACAAGAATATCAGCAAAGATTCATTGAGACTTTTACTGAGAATTTTTTGAGTCAAAAAAAAGCAAACATTGATATTTCTGATTTACTAAGTGATGTATGTAGTTGCGTAGCTCGATTAGATGCAGATAGCCAAGTAATCTTAGTTTCGTTTTTGCACGAAGTGTCTGATAGCATCAGTGGTGTTAGGATGTGGCTTTGTGGCCTTATCGAAATACTAGATTTGGACGAATACAGCAGGCTAATGCCGCAACTCAATTCTCAAGAACAGCAGTTATTGTTCAAGAAAGTTGTTTCTGAGGGATTCTCTAAAGGCCGAAAAAAAGCTCGGGAGAGTGTTTTTCAGTTGATGCATTTGGCGCATCAGACCGCAGAAACGGAAAATCGACTGATCGACTTCTCAACCCACGTTGTAATGGAAGTCTTGAGAAATTTCCACAATCACACTTTTTTGGGTGAAGAGGAATTATTTCGGATTATCGCTTTCCATGCACAGAAAGACCCTCGCAGACTTGTAAGCCTAGAAGGTTTTTTTGAGGAGTGTAATGGCAGAAAGCTCCCGAACAAAATAGTTGAAGATCAAGAAGGCTCCAAGTCAATATCAAGTCTCAAAACAGTATCTATTCCGAGGGGGGTAAGCTATTGTGAAGGGGTACGTTTTGGTGAAGATGGTAAGGATAGAAAGTATCATCATGATTGTTGGTGGTGTAGAGGTGGTCAGTGCTTCAATGCGAATCAGAGGGTAACTATTCCCAAGAATCACGAGGCATTCACATTGGCAGACATTCTGAATATGTTAAACTATTCTTTTGACTTTAATTCGTACTGGAATTTTTTGGGATTACTAAACAAAATCAACGAATACCTTAAGCACTTGGTCTGTAGAAATTGCGAGCATGTACTAATGCCTGTGGATGACAAGAAGTTCTCCAATGCTTACAGGGTAACGCGATTCAGATGTTACAATGGTGCTTGCGGTAGTGAAAATATAGTGGTGTACTTGACTCATTGTTTAGGGTCGAGAAAGGCTCCGAATAAACAACGATGTTATAATTTGATAGATTCCAGAGACACGAAACGATGTAATTACAGAAAGCACAGTCCAACTAATGTTTACCAAGAGTACGGGCCCTTTGTATGCAACGTATGTGGAAGTTGCTGTTCGCAGGCTTCCCTTGTTAGAATATATGATAATTTGATAACCAGGAAATGGAGCATGCAGCCCGAACTTTTATGGAAGATTGAGCATAATGTTGGTCATCTTGAACGAGGTGAACTTTTCTGCTACAGTTGCGGGGAGGAAATGATGGGTGGAGCGGAAGAGTACAATAGGTTTATAGAGAGGCTACAACAGCCTGATGAATCGTTTAAAATTCTGAGAAATGGTGAAAACGATTATGGATTTTGGTATATGATCAATGCAGATGAAGCGTTTTTTGAAGATGCGCGAAGAGTTGGCTTGAGAGTTTCAGCTACTCAAGGGACTGAAAGCAATGTTCAATTTGTGGCAAAAGGAAACAGTCATGTCCAAGTATGCCCAAAGTGTGATATGAAATATAACAAGTTGAAAGCCGAGTTCGCTCCAACAGTTGAGGAACTTTGAGACACAATATATCAAACATTGTACATTGATTGCATTCTTCTGTGCCAAGGTATAGCTGAATTCTAAGGTGTGTCGTGTAGGCAACCTCTAATCATAACTTCCCCTTAAAATCATAATCCCCCCTCTTATGCTTTTCCAGAATCTCGTCCAGCAGTGAGATGAGGGTTTCGGGTTCTTTCAGTTCGGGGAAGGCCGTGAGAAATGGATCCTTTCTGGAAAGCACATCATGTGGTTTCCAGTGCTTGCAGTAACCCTTCAGGGTATCAAAATCCCAGTGGATGGTTTTGCTGCAAGCCACCCAGTGACCATCAAGCCTGTCATGATAGGCGTCCCAAATCTGGGGTGTCCATGGAATACTGTAATTGATACTAACGCTATGGTCAGGTGCTGATATGCTGCCGTCTTCATTTTCAAGGCTTTTGTCCCAGTTCAGAAAACAATCGAACTTTTTCAAGAGATCATAAGACCAGGGCAAGCCTTCGTTCTGGCTAATCTCATTCCAGTTCCAGTGCATTCCAAGTCGAGTAATGAGGGATTCGCTCCATGGCAAGGCAGGGTTGCGACTAATGACCGTCCAATTCCATTTGTGCTCAAAACGCATCAGCAAAGTCTCTGACCACGGTATGTTTTCATTGGCACTCAGTCTCCACCAGTTCCATCTGTCGTGAAATCGGGCTATCAGTTCTTGTGACCAAGGCAGGTGCGCACTGGAACTCAGATAATCCCAATCCACCTCTTCTGGCGCAATGCGGTCGGGGTCTGAAATGCACAGTTCAGGATGGGCTTTCATTTCATCTATCTCCTCAATAATCTGAAACCACTCCCTCCACCACTCGAAGTCTTTGGTTTTGACGTTAAAGTCTCCGAAGCTATCTGCCTCAGCGGCATCGTAATCATCAACATCTCTCAATCGGTCGTGATAGTGAAGGCGCATCTCGCGCGGCAGAATGTTGTTAAAAACCATCTCCTCCCAGTCCCAACGGTCGATGTAGCGGTCTATCAGTTCCACCGACCAAGGCATTGACCTGTTATTGCTCAGCCCGGAGAATGGATAATGATACTCATCCTTCTCAGTGACCATGGGCAGCAGTCCGTCTATGAACTCGTCAATGATGTCTGTGTCCCAGTGGATGTGCTCATTCTCAGAAACATAGTCCCAGTAAAGTATCTCCTTGTACGTGCGTAATTGCTTCAACGTGAGTGAAACACATTGTGAAACGTAGCCTCTCACCATCGGATGGTGCTCCAACAGGAAGTCGCGTTTCTCTTGACTGAGCATGATTCTTGGGTGAATTTTTGGGGCATGGAAGGTAGGTGGTCTGTGCCTTCTTATTCCTCTGCTTGCTTGGGTTTCTTATCCACAATCCCACCTGTTCCCTTTTCTCCGTTCCCATTCATGCTCCTGCGTCCACACGCTTCGAAAGCACGGCCGTGGTCACTCCATCACCTGGGTTCTGTCGGAATGCTCCTGTAACTCTTACAGCCCTCCCGCCCGGCCAAGTGTTCCGCCCATCGCGCTCGCGCAAGAGTTCCGCAGTCCGCCTCAGGCGGATTGTGCGGAATTGGACGCACGAAGTCTGTGACTTCGCAATGATCCGAGCCCTTCCGTGCCTCCGTGGCCAGCCCATGTTCCCCAACCCGACCACAGACTGCCCTTTTTGAAAAGTGGAGGCTACTCCGCCCCTTCCCCTTCCAGAACGCTCCGCAGGGCAAAAATGTAGGGCCATTGTCCGTATCCGTATGGCAAACGTCCGTAGATGAATGACCGTAGTCCGTACCTAAACGAACGTAGTCCGTACCAATAGGATATTAGTCCGTTACCGAATGACCGTAGTCCATACTAGAATGGCCGTAGTCCGTTAAACAATGGCCGTAGTCCATTACCGAATGGCCGTAGTCCGTTCCCGAACGACCGTAGTCCGTTCCCGAACGGGAATCGTTGTACTGAGCATAAGTTTTTACCTTCGGGGCCATCGGAACGCGCCTCTGCCATCGGGCAGCGGCCAACGGAGCCGCCAACAGACCGGACAACGACCATGAGAATGATCACACAGGAAGAGAAGGCCGCGCTGCGCACCCGCCCGCTGCGCAAAGAGAGCCCCGTGCGCAGCATGCTGATGCACATGCAGGTGAATGAGGTGCTGCTGATAGAACCGAAGGACTGGACGTGGACCTCGGGCGGGCCCAGCCACCTGTGCCGCAGGGTGGAGGAGAAGACCGCGATGCGGTTCCTCTGCGAGAAGGTGCTGCCCCCGGGGGCGGGCTGGGTGATCACCCGTACGCAGTAGAACAGGCGATAAAAAACATATTACTGTATATATTATTGCGCAGATCTGATATATTTGCGGGTATCAAGTCTATTACTAACCCTTCAAATCTAACAGAAATGAGCAAGAAAGAAGAAGCAGTAAGAGCCTACAACTTCGCAGACGCGAGCCTGATGCAGCTTGCTGACGAGGTGGTGAGCAACGGCACACGCGACAGTGCCGAACTGACCCCGCAGGGCGTCACGGCCGCGCGCCTGGGCGACCTGGCCGCCCTCAACGACACCTTCCGCGACATGGAGGACGATGAGGAATGGGCCGGTCTGGTGAGCGAGAAGGCCGAGGACAAGGATGCCGCCCTTGCGGTGTGCGAGGCGGGAACACGCAACATCCGCAGAATGGTGAGCAACGTGTTCGGTGAGCAGTCGGCCAAGTACAGGCGTTTCGGCTTCACGGGCATCAACGACCTGAAGGACGCTGACCGCATCAAGGCCTATTTCAGGGTGTGGCGCAGGGCCAGCGACCTGACCACCGAACTGGCCCCCGAGGGCCTCACGGCCACGGTGCTGGCCGATTTCAGGACCGCATGCGAGACCGCGGACGATGCCTATGATGCCCTTGTGGACACCATCAACGACCGCGACATAGCCACCGAGGAGCGCATAGAGCTGGGCAACGAGATCTATGCCGAGGTGGTGAAGATCTGCAACACGGGCAAGACCTACTGGTTTGACAAGGAGGAGGCCAAGTACAACGACTATGTGATCACCCCGAGCGGCACCACGGCCAACCAGCCACCTTCTCAGAACGGCCTCCGCATCGCAGGCACGGTGCGCTCACAGAATGGCAACACGGGCATTCCCAATGCACTGGTGCGGGCCTACAATGTGATGCAGGGGCCGGGGGCAGGCACCATAGAAGTGTTCACCGGTGCGGACGGTTCGTACCTGATCGCGGTAGACAACCTAAATGAACAGGTCACGATTTACATGGAAGTATCGGCAGCAGGCTACCCCTCGCAGGGCAGGAACCTGACGGTGTCGCCCGGCCAGACCTATCAGGGCGAGGATTTCAATCTCTGATGCCGGGGTCTGCCCCGAAGCGCAAAGCCCCCGCTGGACCACGGTCCAACGGGGGCTTTGCTTTTCCCCATTTTCCATTCCCCTTGCTCCGTTTTCCCCTCCTCGTGCCCCTACCTTTGCCAACCTCACGTCCAGAAGGGCACAACCCCATCCGTCATGACCCACGTTCTTGCAGGCAAAGGCACCATCATCGACCATTTTGTGGCCCAGCTCCGCGATGTGAGCGTTCAGGGCGACCGGATGCGTTTCCGTAGGAACCTGGAGCGCATCGGTGAGGTGTGTGCCTATGAGCTGAGCCGCCATCTGCCGTGGGAGCCGCACACCGTGACCACCCCGCTGGGCGAGGCCGACACCTTCCGCCTGAAGGACCGCCCGGTGCTGGCCACCATTCTGAGGGCCGGACTGCCGCTGCATCAGGGGCTGCTCAACTACTTCGATGATGCCGACAACGCGTTCATCTCGGCCTATCGCATGAATCACAGGGAGGACGGCACGTTCGATGTGCGGGTGGAATACCTCAGCAGTCCGGGGCTGGAGGGCCGCACGGTCATCATCAGCGACCCGATGCTGGCCACAGGCCTCTCCATGGTGCTGGCCTACCGCGCCCTGCTGCGCAAGGGCACACCGGCCCATGTGCACATTGTGGCGGCCATTGCCAGCCGGCAGGGCATCGAGTATCTCGACAAGCATCTGCCGCCCAACTGCACCCTCTGGGTGGGCGCGGTGGACGAGGAGCTCACCGCCCACAGCTACATTGTGCCCGGTCTGGGCGATGCGGGCGACCTCGCTTTCGGAGTGAAGGAGTGATGATCTGTCAACGGACAAATAATCAGCAGCCGTAGCGTTCAACCATGGAAAAGGTCCTGCAGATCCTGCTTGTGCTCATCCTGAGCGGGACGAAGTTCCTCACGGCCCCCATCACCTCGCTCAACATCGGCTTCGGCTATTTGCAGACCCTCGGGCTCACCATACTGGGGGGCATCCTCGGGGTGCTGTTCTTCTATTTCCTCAGCAATGCCATCATGTTCGCCATCAGCAGGCTGAGCGGCAAGGTCACCTTCAGACGCACACCCCCGAAGAAGCGGTCGTTCACGTGGAAGAACAGGCTCATCGTGAAGGTGAAGCGCGACTACGGTCTCATCGGTCTGGCGGCCATCACGCCCACCATGCTCTCCATTCCCGTGGGCACCTTCCTCGCGGCACGCTTCTTCCCCGACCGGGTGAAGGTGCTCACCTACCTCATGGCCTCGGTCATCGTGTGGTCGGTGCTCATCTCCTCGGTGGTCGTCATGTTCTGAGGGGATGAGAGACTCCATCGCGCACGTTTTCTTCGACCTCGACCACACGCTGTGGGACTTTGAGACCAACTCGCGGCTGGCGGTCGGGGAGCTGTTCGACCGTTTCGGGGTGGGGCGGCTCACAGGGGCGGGGGAGGACGAGTTCCATGCCGTGTATGTGCGCATCAACGAGGCGTTCTGGGAGCGCTATCGGCTGGGCACGATCACCAAGACCGAACTGCGCAGCGGCCGTTTCTTCGATGCCTTGGACCATTTCGGGCTGCGCGATGCCGCCCTGGCCGAGGCCATGGGAACGGCCTATGTGGACATCAGCCCCCGCAAGACCGCCCTCATGGACGGGGCGATGGAGGTGCTCCACTACCTCGGTCAGCGCTATGAGCTGCACATTATCACCAACGGATTCGAGGAGGTGCAGCACATCAAACTGGAGAGCAGTGGCATACGGCCCTTCTTCTCCGAGGTGGTCACCTCCGAACGGGCAGGGGTGCGCAAGCCCGACCCCGGCATCTTCCGTTTCGCGGAGCAGCTCACAGGGGCGCAGCGCGAACGCTCGCTCATGATAGGCGACCATCTGGAGGCCGATATCCTCGGGGCGCAGCGGGCCGGGTGGCGCGCCATCCATTTCGACCCGGGTGCGCAGGCCGCGGGCGAGGGCCATCGCATCGCATCGCTCCGCGAACTCACCGCACTGCTCTGACCAACGGCAACATTGTGCCTCACCACGTGTTAATTGCACACTATGACCATGAAGAAGACCATTCCCCTGCTCACCCTCTGCCTCGGCCTGTTAGGTTGCAGCAGCAAACGCCCGCTGGAGACCGTGGGCAGTGTCGATCTGGCGAAGTATGCCGGCACATGGCATGAGATCGCCAGTTTCCCGAGCTCGTTCCAGAAAGGCTGCAACTGCACCACGGCCACCTACACCGTGATGGACGACCACGTGAAAGTGGAGAACCAATGCTACCGCGATGGCAAATGGGACGGCATCACCGGGAAGGCGTTCACCGTGGAGGGGTCGGGCAACGCCAAGTTGCAGGTGCAGTTCTTCTGGCCTTTCAAGGGCGACTATCAGATCATCGCTCTGGCAGATGACTATTCCTATGCGCTGGTGGGCCACCCGAACCGTGAATACCTGTGGGTGCTGTCGCGCAGCCCGGAGCTGGACAGCACCATCTATGGGCAGCTGCTCAAGAGAGCGGCCGACCTCGGGTTCGATGTCAATCAGCTGGTGAAGACCCCGCGCGACTGCTGAGTCCCCTCTCACAGGCCGATGTGCATAAATCGGTGAGGTGGCGGGATACGTTCGGGCGTTAAATCCCGTTCTTCGGGCATCATGTTCAGGTTTGTCCTAATCGCCCTATTCCATATCCTGCTTGCGACCAGTGTGGGGGCGCAGGTGAAGAAACGCCCCGATTTCTATGCCCACGGCAAGGACGCTTGGGTCGACTCGGTGTTCAACAGCCTCACCCCGCAACAGCGCCTCGCACAGCTGTTCATGGTGGCGGCCTACAGCAACAAGGACGCGAAGCATGTGGCCGAGCTCGACACGCTGGTGAACCGCTACGGCATAGGCGGGCTCATCTATTTCCAGGGCGGGCCGCTGCGACAGGCTCATCAGTGCAACTACCTGCAATCGCGCGCCAAGGTGCCGATGCTCATCTCGATGGATGCCGAGTGGGGGCTGGGCATGCGGCTCGACAGCACCATCAGCTACCCTCGGCAGATGGCCATGGGGGCCATGCAGGACGACCGGCTGGTAGAGCGGTTCGGAGAGGAGGTGGCCCGTCAGATGAAGCGCATGGGCATGCACATCAACTTCGCCCCCGACATCGATGTCAACAGCAACCCGGCCAACCCGGTCATCGGCACCCGCAGTTTCGGGGAGGACAAGGACAATGTGGCCCGCAAGGGCATAGCCTACAGCAACGGCATGCAGAAGCACCGTGTGCTGGCCTGCGCCAAGCACTTCCCGGGTCATGGCGACACCGACACCGATTCGCACCACACCCTGCCGGTGATACGCCACGACTATGCCCGCATAGACCAACTGGAGCTCTACCCGTTCAAGCGGCTCTTCGATAGCGGGGTGGGCAGTGTGATGGTGGCGCACCTGAGCATCCCCGCGCTCGACACCACGAAGAACCGCGCCTCCACCCTGAGCCCCGCCATAGTGACCGGTCTGCTGCGCGATACGCTCAGTTTCGAGGGCATCGCCTTCACCGATGCGCTCAACATGAAGGGCGTCAGTTCCTTCTACAAGCCCGGTGAGGTGGACCTGCTCGCCCTGTTGGCGGGCAACGATGTGCTGCTCTTTGCCGAGAATGTGCCCAAGGCCATGGAGATGGTCACGGCCGCCATGGCCGAGGGCCGCATATCGCAGGACGAGATAGACGCCCGCTGCCGCAAGCTGCTGCACCTCAAGGCGTGGGCCGGGCTGGACAGATACCGCCCCATCGAGGTGAAGAACCTGTATGAGGACCTGAACGATGGCCGCGCCAAGGCGCTGATGAACGAGCTGGTAGGCTCGTCCCTCACGCTGCTGCGCAATGAGAAGAACCTGCTCCCGCTCAAGGGGCTCGACCAGATGCGCATCGCCTCGCTGGTGATAGGCGATGCGGGCGGAAGCGTGTTCCAGCGCACCCTGTCGCGCTATGCCCCGGTGGAACATTTCGCCCTGCAGAAGAATTTCACCGACTCGGTGGCACTCGCGATGCTTGAGGCGCTCAAACAGTATGACCGGGTCATCATCAGCCTGCACGGCCTCACCACCAAGCGGGCCGACACCTTCGGGGTGACCACCGCCATGCTCAACTACCTGAACGCGCTGGCCGACTCGGTGAGCACCATCGTCAACGTGTTCGGCAATCCTTATGCCCTGTCGGTGATGCCCGGTCTGGAGCGGATGGATGCCGTGCTGCTGTCGTACGAACGCACGGAGGTGAGCCAGCGCCAAGCGGCCCAGGCCATCTTCGGGGGCGTGGGCCTGAGCGGTAGGCTGCCTGTGACGGCCAACCGGCATTTCGCCCTCGGCACGGGCGTGAGCACCGAAAAGATCCGCGTGGGCTATGGCGAGCCCGAGCAGGCCGACATCGACTCGGAGAAGCTGAAGGACATAGAGGCCATCGTGAACCGCGCCATTGCCGAGAAGGCCATGCCCGGTGCGCAGGTGCTTGTGGCCCGCAACGGCATGGTGGTGTATGAGAAGATGTTCGGCAACCATACCTATGAGGGCAAGCGGGCCGTGGAGTGGAATGATGTGTATGACATCGCCTCCATCACCAAGATCGCCTCCTCATTGGCCTCGTTCATGACCTTGGTGGACAAACAGAAAGTGGATGTGGACGATAAGGTGAGCATGCACCTCAAGCACCTGAAGTTCACCAACAAGAAGGACATCATCTTCCGCGACATGCTGGCCCACTATGCCCGTTTGCAGGCATGGGTGCCCTTCTACCAGAAGACGCTGAAGATGGGGCAGCCCGACCCGCGCTACTACAGCATCGTGGCCACCGAGGCGTTCCCGCTGCGCGTGGCCGAGCAGCTCTACATGCGCAAAGACTATCCCGACACGGTGCGGAAGATGATCGATGATACCGAGCTGCGCCCCAAGAAGGAGTACAAGTACAGCGACCTCGGCTATTTCTACCTGCGCGATGTGGTGGAGCAGAAGACCGGCATGGGGCTCGATGCCTACGTGGACCGCACCTTCTACAGGCGGATGGGCCTGCAACTGCTGGGCTACCATCCGAGGAGCAGGGTGCCGCTGGACCGCATCGTGCCCACCGAGTATGACATGACCTTCCGCAAGCAATTGATCCAGGGAGATGTGCACGATCAGGCCGCGGCCATCTTCGGTGGGGTGGGGGGCCACGCGGGGCTCTTCAGCAATGCCAATGACCTCGCGGTGATGATGCAGATGTTCCTCAACAAGGGCGAGTACGGGGGCGACCGGTTCATCTCCAAGGAAACGGTCGATGAGTTCATCAGGTGCCAGTTCTGCAAGGAGGGCAACCGCAGGGGCATCGGGTTCGACAAGCCCGAGGCGGACGGCAAGGGCGGGCCTACCTGCGAGTGCGTGTCGTACCTCAGCTTCGGCCACACGGGTTTCACCGGCACCATGGCCTGGGCCGACCCCGACAATGGCGTGGTCTACATCTTCCTCTCCAACCGGGTGTATCCCGATGCCGAGAACAAGAAGCTGCAGACCATGAACGTGCGCACCGATGTGCAGGAGGTGATCTACGATGCCATTGTGAAATGAGGGTGCAGAGCGGACTTCAGATTGCTTAGGTCATCGATGAGGATCGCTGTCAACACCCGACTTCTGCTTCATGACCGATTGGATGGCTGGGGGCGTTTCGCGTTTGAGACCCTGCGCCTCATGGTGCAGCAGCACCCCGAGCATGAGTTCATCTTTCTCTTCGACAGGAAACCGCACCCCGAGTTCATTTTCGGTGCCAACGTCACTCCCGTCACGGTCCATCCGCAGGCGCGTCATCCGCTGCTGTGGCATGTCTGGTTCGAGTGGATGGTGCCCTCGGTGCTGCGGAAGCACAAGGCCGACCTGTTCCTCTCGCCAGACGGCTACTTGAGCCTGAGCACCGATGTGCCGTCCGTGCCCGTGATCCACGACCTCAATTTCCTGCACAGTCCGGGCGACATTCCCGCCCACCACGCCCGCTATCTGAACACGCATTTCCCGCGCTTCGCGAGGAAGGCCGCCCGCATTGCCACGGTGTCCGAGTTCTCCCGCCAAGACATCGCCACGCACTACGCCATCGACCCGCAGCAGATCGATGTGGTGTTCAATGGCGTGTCGGAACGTTTTCTGCCCCTTACGGAAACGGCCCGTGCCGCAGCCCGCACCCGATGGGCCGATGGCAGTCCCTACTTTATATATGTAGGGGCCATGCATCCGCGCAAGAATATAGCGCGCATGTTGCAGGCCTTCGATGCCTTCAAGGAGACGCAGGCCTCCGACCTCCGACTGATCATGGTGGGCAACCGCCAATGGTGGACGGACGGGATGGAGCAGGCCCTGCAGGCCATGCGCCACCGTGACCACGTCATCTTCACAGGGCGGGTGTCCGAGCAGGACCTCGGCCAACTGCTAGGAGGCGCACTGGCATCGGTCTATGTGTCCACCTTCGAGGGATTCGGAATCCCCATCATCGAGGCCTTTCAGGCCGATGTCCCGGTGATCACCTCCAACGTCACGTCCATGCCCGAGGTGGCCGGTGATGCCGCCCTTCTGGTGGACCCGACCTCTGTGGACGGCATAGCGGAGGCTATGCGCAGAATGGTCTCCGACCCCGTCCTCCGTGATGGTCTGGTGGCCAAGGGACGAGTGCAGGCGCAGCGGTTCACATGGCAGCGCACCTCATCGCTCCTCTGGGATTCCATGATGAAGGCCTTGGGTTGATTCCGTTCGCCAACGTCCCATCGGTGAATAGGCTATGGATAACTGCCACGCAGCGGTCGGTCTGCATCCGTACACATGCCTACTTTTGCGGCCGTTCATCACAAACATCCTAAACAACATTCATCATGAAAGTCACAGTAGTAGGCGCAGGTGCCGTAGGAGCAAGCTGCGCAGAGTACATCGCCATCAAGAATTTCGCATCAGAGGTCGTGCTGGTCGACATCAAGGAGGAGTATGCCGAAGGAAAGGCGATGGACCTCATGCAGACCGCCACGTTGATGGGCTTTGACACCCGTATCACAGGCAGCACCAATGACTATTCCAAGACCGCAGGCAGCGATGTGGCCGTGATCACCAGCGGTATTCCCCGCAAGCCGGGCATGACCCGCGAGGAGCTTATCGGTATCAACGCGGGTATTGTGAAGACCGTGGCCACCAATCTTATCAAGTATTCCCCAGAGGTCATCATCATCGTGGTGAGCAACCCGATGGACACCATGACCTATCTGGCGCACAAGGCCACCGGCCATCCTGCCCACAAGATCATCGGTATGGGCGGTGCATTGGACAGCGCCCGTTTCAAGTACCGTCTGAGCGAGGCCCTCGATTGCCCTGCATCAGACGTGGACGGCATGGTCATCGGTGGTCACAGCGACACGGGCATGCTGCCGCTCACCCGTTTGGCCGTGCGCAACGGGGTGCCTGTTTCCAAGTTCCTATCTGCTGAGAAATTGGCCGAAGTGGCCGAAGCCACCAAGGTGGGCGGAGCCACCCTCACCCGCATGCTCGGCACCAGTGCCTGGTATGCTCCGGGCGCAGCCGTATCTTCCATGGTACAGGCCATCGCCTGCGATCAGAAGAAGATGTTCCCCTGCTCGGTGATGCTCAACGGTGAGTATGGCCTTTCTGACATCTGCATCGGTGCTCCGGTGATCATCGGAAAGAATGGCATCGAGGAGATTGTTGAGATTGAACTGGATGCGAACGAGAAGGCCAAGTTGGCAGAGAGCGCTGATGGCGTTCGCAAGACCAACGACCTGTTGGAGGTTGCGGCAGCCTGAGTGCAACGTTTATCTTTATTATCACAGAGGCATCCCACACGCAGTGGGATGCCTTTTTTTTGTGCCGTGGAAACAATCATCCCCGTGCGCTTCGTCAGCATACCGCCCAATGGGACGCATGTAGTCGTGGCCGCATTCATCAATGGACAGTTGGCCAATGTGCTCATCGACACCGGGGCCTCGCAGACCGTGATGGATCGCAACCGCGTGGGCCTCTTCTCCACAGAGACCGAGTTCGAGTCCACTGGTCAGTTGTCAAAAGGCTTGGGCACGGAAGGCATGGAGACCTTCCACTTCACTCTCAGTCAGTTCATTCTGGGCGATCTGGTGCTGGAACCGATGCAGGTTACCCTACTCGACCTGGGCCACGTGAACGGTTCCTACGAGCAGTTGGGTCTCGCGCCCATCGACATGGTGCTGGGTGGCGATGTGCTCAAGGACTGCACAGCGGTGCTGGATTACGGCCGTGCCCAGATGCTGCTCACCCAGCCGTGAGGGCATGATGGCCGTTCGGAGGATTTTCCTTCATTTTGTAGCAGAGATTACCCCCGCCATGAGACAATTGCTTCCTCTTCTTGCATCCACGATACTATCGCCAATGGTCGGTTTCGGCCAGTCGGGCGGCTGCATCGACTCTTCGCTCATCGATCCTGAGGCCGCTTGCCTGGAGATTTACGATCCCGTGTGCGGATGCGATGGCATCACCTACGGCAACTCATGTTTCGCGCAGATACAGGCAGGGGTCACCTCGTGGACTCCGGGCGAGTGCCAGACCATAGGTGTAGAACCCTGCACCGATTTGAACGGGGTGGATTTCGGTCAGTGCGACATGGCTCTCGGCATGGCCGTGGTAAACGGGCAATGCATGTCGGTGTCGGGATGCGGTTGGACGGTTGGAGATACCGACTACTCTTCCGCGTTCTTCGCATCGTTGGAGGAATGTCAGGCCTGCCTTGACATCCAGAACGTAGAGCCCTGCTCCGACCTTACTGGGGTCGATTTCGGCCCCTGCCTTGCGTTCTTTGGTGTGGGGATGTTCGATGGTCAATGCCAAATGGTCGGTGGTTGCGGCCCTTTGGTGGGCAATATGGATTACTCTGCTGCGGTCTATGCCACCATGGAGGAGTGCCAGAATGCCTGTATGGACATTCAGACCGTTGACCCCTGCACAGACCTCGCGGGGGTCGATTTCGGCATGTGTACGGCCTTTCTCGGTGTGGGCCTCTTGAACAATGTATGCGTGGGCATAAGCGGTTGTGGCACCACGGTAGGCAATGTGGACTACTCCCCGTCCTTCTATGCCACAATGGAGGAGTGCATGGCCTGCATCACCTCTGTAGAATCGCCCAACCATTCGGGGCTGTCCGTCCATCCCAATCCGGCCGAGGGCATTATGAGTATCCGATTTGGGAGGATGGACGCGCAAGCATTGCTCACCGACCTTTCGGGGCGTGTAATCCTGCGGTCAGTGCTTGTGGGCGGGAAGGCCGACCTCGATGTGTCGATTTTGAGGCCGGGGGTCTATGTGCTCTCTGTGGAAGGGCCTGATGCGGTGAGCACAGTGCGGCTCATCGTACGCTGACCCGTCATGCATCCGCGAATCGTGAGCGGAGGTCGGGCGTGGGGATCCAACAGGTCTCCTTTTTCCCGAACCATCGGTAGCGGTTCCGTGCCACCCAGGCATAGACAACATCCCTCAGCGGGCCGGGCACAATCATGAACACGCGAAGCAGCGGCCATCCTCCATTGAGGTATCTGCACACGCGCAGTGCCGCAGCACTCTTGTAGTAGACCTTGCCTTGTTCAAGTAGAACGATGCTGTCCAGATAATCCCCAGGGATTTTCAGCTCTGCGAATGTCCGTGCCGCGAATTCCGATTGCAGGGAGGCAAACCGGACCTTTGCTTCCGGGTCGCGCTCAATGACGAACTGAACGGACGAGCTGCACAGGTTGCACACACCATCGAAAAGCAATATCGGTCCCGACTCAGCGCTCATTCGGTGACAATGAATCGTTCAACACTCCGTCCTTTCATGTTCGACACCTCCATCAGGTAAAGTCCTGGTCTCAGAGCCGTGGACCCTACCTCCAGTGCGGTCAGTCCTTGGCATCGCGTTTCCCATAGTATGCGACCTTGAATGTCCAGAATGCGCAGTTGGGTAGGGCCGGTCAAAGGGGGCTGGGCTGCCAGCGTGAAACTACCTGCGTTCGGATTCGGATAAAGCTGTAGTCGGCCCTTGTCCACGTCTGATTCTTCGATTCCGATATTGAATCCTTCCGCAGAGCCCCTGTAATAGGCCAATCCTCCGGAGATATTGCCTATCGCGAGGTCCAAGCGTCCATCATTGTTGAGGTCTGCTCCGAATGGCACCGACCGCTCACCCTCGAACACCGGGAAATCACCGATGAGGTTGAAAGTGGGCTTCACCGTGAAGATGAAATTCGGTCGCTCGTTCGAAGTGCCTTGGAAAGCGATGTTGCAGCCATTGAAATTCTCGGCACTCGCATAGGCGTTGCTCACGAATGGAGTTGTTGTGAAACGCACTTGAAGGTCCTGCCCACCGCTCGGGTTCGTGTGATACCAGCAGATCTCCACGATCAGATTCGACAGACCATCCCATGTGAACGGATTGGCAAAGTTGAATTCGGCCACACCATTGGGGACGGTCTGTCCGGACGAGAAGTGGACCGCCTGAAGTCCGGAGGTGAATCCCGACAGGTCCTCCAAAGTGGTGGCTCCCATCCTGATGTAGAACTGACCCAAGGGCACGCTCGGTCCGTTGAGCACCTCCAGACTCAGCTTCCGGATGCTTCCCTGTCCGATGCCGAGGGCCTGCAGCTCGCTGGCCTTCACCAGATATTGATGACGGCCGCTCTTGGTGGAGAATCCGAGCGGGGTCACGAGGTTTCCGCTCGTCACCCCGGTTCCGTTGCCCACATTGGCATCGAGTAGCAAGGGGCCGTTCAGCACGTCATCGAGTCCGTCATAGACCGCGATTCGCCCACTTTCCGACCCGACCATCAGCACAGTCTCATCCCCATTGCGGAACAGGAACGGGGCGCTATAGCCGTAACTCAGTCCGGGCGACCGCATGTCGATTCCACCGAACGATGCATCTGCCAGAACGAAGGCAGGAACGGTGGAGGTACCCTCATTCCGATAATAGTTCAGATTGCCTGTCATCTCCCCGATAACAAGGTCGAGCAGACCGTCATTGTCCACATCGAACAACTGCGGTGTGGCGAACTGTCCGCTCACATTGATGTCCTGATAATTCACATTCGTGAGCACGAAGTTGCAGGCATTTCCCGCGCCTGCGCTGTTGGTGAAAAGGTGCACGCGGCCAGTGCCGTCACCGATGATGAGGTCAAGGTCTCCGTCACCGTCCACGTCTCCCACCGTGGGGGCAACGTTCGTAAGGGCCATGGATGAAAGGTTGAGCAGGTCGCGGTTCACAAGGGTGAATGCGGGCTGCGAGGCGCTTCCAGTGTTCCTGTAATAGGCCAGCTGCGTGCTGTATTGCCCAGTGCTGACGAAATAACCGAAATTCCCGATGAGCATGTCGGTCAGTCCGTCCGCGTCATAATCAAAGAAGACGGGATAGGCCGATGTGCCAAGGTCGATCATCTGGTCCTGAAGGAAATCGCGCTTGGAGTAGGTGAACTGCGGAACAGCCTCTGTTCCCGAGTTCAGGTAAAGCCATGTGCCTTCAAAATTGTTGCCGTTGCCTTTCTGGTAGGAGGTGGCAATCAGGTCTCGTTTTCCGTCATTGTTCACATCGGCCAGAAATGCGGCCGGGAACGTGTAAATGTCGATGGGGTCAGCGCCCCCGTAGGCCTGAGGGAAGGTAACGTCCTGAGCGGTGATGTTCGCGAGTTCAGGAGTACCTCCGTTGGTGAGCAGGTTCATGCCATTGAAGCTCACATTGCTCACCAGCATGTCCTTATCTCCGTCCCCATCCTTGTCGAAGCCCAACAGGGTGAAACCGGAATGCCGTGCACCGTTGCGCACCTCAATCTCGTCAACCTCCGTGCCTGGACCCTCGCAGTCGAAATCAAGTGTCACCTGCACGGACGAGACATCCTCTGAGAAATGACCCCAGCACGAATTGTCGAGCACGTAGATAAGGCTGTCGCAATGCCCATAGGTCTCCTGACTCATGTTGCGGTGATACTCCGCTGAGAACCCTGTCAGACTGAAGGTGACGATGTCGATATCGCCATCTCCGTCCACGTCCATGATGGCCGGAAGGTCAATGGGGCTTACATATATGTTCAATAGCCCTGCATTCGGGTTGTCGGGCTGATAGTCTGAGAGCAATTGACTGGTCATCCGTGTGAAGATGAGCGTATCACCGTTTCCATCATTGCGATAAACGGCCATGCCTCCATTGCTGTACGTGAACAGGTCCGCCCTCCCATCGCAGTTGAAATCCCGCAGAAGCATCCAGTCGTGCAGCCGTGACCTGTCACTGTGCTGGTTCGTGAACATCTTTCTGTAGTTCGGGGCTACGGACAGGTTTCCGTTTCCGTCCATCAACAAGGCGATCAGACGGTCGCCCATCTTGTCGAATACCAGAAGGTCCTGGATGCCGTCCTCATTGAGGTCGATGTTGCCCACCATAGCATGATTGATGCCTCCGGCCCACGGGAATGCCAGTGACCCCTGCTCTTCTGAGACGGGCACGGAGTCATCTCGTTGAAAACCCAATTGCCCCAACAGGGTAGTGGGGGCAAGAAGGGCAAGAAGGCAAAGTGTGAGGCGGGTCATGGGAGGTGTTCGAGGCTGTAAAGTTAGGCTGACAGGTAAATTGAAATTTGTCTGGAACACTTGATATTCAAGGACTTTGAGGTCATTTTTCATGGATGGGGGCGAAACAGGTGTTCACCTATATTTGCACGCTCCAAAAACGGGTATAAACCTTAGAACAATACTGATGCAGAACAAGGGCGCCATCAAGCTTTTTGCCATACTTCTCGCGCTGGTGTGCCTTTACCAGCTTTCTTTCACAGTAGCCACCCGCATAGCCGAGAAGGAGTATGCGTCCCTCAAAGCAACAGACGCTGAGGCGGCCGACAAGTATATCGATGAGTTCCGCTACAATTTCCTGTATCTCAAGGAGTACACTTACATGGATTGTAAGGAATTGGAGCTCAACCTCGGTCTCGACCTCAAAGGAGGTATGAACGTTACCCTCGAGATCTCTTTGCAGGAGATGCTCCGTGCTTTGGCCAACAATACGCCTGATACGACCTTCAACAAGGCCATCGACAACGCCACAGCGCGCATGGCGACTTCCACCGAGGATTTTGTAACACTGTTCGGTCAGGAATTTGAGAAGCTCGATCCCAATGCCCGTCTGGCATCTCCGGCCATCTATGGTTACACATTGAAGGAGAAGATCGGTGGCGATGCTTCAAATGCTGACGTACTCGAGGTGCTGCGCACAGAGAAAGAGGCTGCCATCGAGCAGGCGTTCCAGGTGCTGCGTACCAGGATTGACAAGTTCGGGGTGACCCAGCCCAATATCCAGCGCCTCGAGGGAAGTGACCGCATACAGGTGGAATTGCCCGGGGTCACAGATCCTGACCGCGTGAGGAAACTGCTCCAGGGTACGGCCAAGCTTGAGTTCTGGGAGACGTACGACAACAATGAGGTCTATGGCCTTCTTGCCGAGGCCAACGCCCTGCTGAGGGACATCGAGAAGGGCAGCGAGGTGAAGGATACCACTGCCGCACCGAAGGCAGAGGAGACCAAGGAAGGGGAGAAGTCGTTGGCTGACCTTGTTTCTGAGGATACAAGTGCAGTGGATTCAGACCTCGCGTTGGATGAGATGCGTAAGGAGAACCCACTGTTCGCGGTGCTTCAGCCGGCCGGTTCGGAGGAAGGTCTTTTCCCTGGTCCTGTAGTTGGATATGCAAGTGTGCGTGATACAGCCAAGGTGAACGCTTATCTGGCAAACGAGCGGGTGAAGAGCATCATCCCACGTGACCTGAAATTGCTTTGGACCATCAAACCGATAAATGATGACCCCGCTCAGGTTCATCAGTTGGTGGCTATCAAGGTTACTAGCCGTGATGGTCTTGCACCACTTTCCGGAGACGGTATTGCTGATGCGAACAAGGATTTCGGTCAGTTCGGGGCTTCGCCAGAGGTTTCCATGCTCATGACACCTGAAGGGGCCAACGTTTGGAAGAAACTCACTGGTGATAATGTTGGCAAGAGCATCGCCATTGTTTTGGATGATTATGTGTACTCCTTCCCAACCGTGCAAGGGGAGATTGCCGGAGGTCGTTCGTCCATCACCGGTAATTTCACCATTGCTGAGGCAGAAGACCTTGCAACAGTGCTGAAGGCAGGTAAACTTCCCGCTCCTGCGCGCATCGTAGAGGAGGCGGTTGTAGGTCCGACCCTTGGTCAGGAGTCCATCAATGCGGGTGGCGCATCATTCGTAGCGGCTATTCTGATGGTCATGGTTTTCATGGTGGCCTACTATAGTTCTGCGGGTTGGGCGGCCAATCTGGCCCTGTTTGCCAACGTGTTCTTCATTTTCGGGGTGCTTGCCTCGTTGGGCGCAGTGTTGACTCTTCCGGGCATTGCCGGTATCGTGCTTACTATCGGCATATCGGTGGACTCGAACGTACTCATCTTCGAGCGTATCCGGGAGGAGTTGAAGAGAGGGACGGGCATGAAGCTTGCGGTGAAGCAAGGCTATGACGCTGCCTACTCGGCCATTATCGATTCCAACGTGACCTCGCTGCTCACTGGTATCATTCTCTATGTTTTCGGAACGGGTCCGATTCAAGGCTTTGCCACTACATTGATTATCGGTATCTTTTGCTCCTTGTTCGCCTCCATCTTCATCACCCGTCTTGTCTTCGAGGCGCGTTTGGATGCCAAGAAGGCTATTTCTGTTGCCACTTCCCTGTCAACAGGATTCTTCCAGAATGCCAATTATGATTTCTTGAGCAAGAGGAAAATAGCCTACACCATTTCAGGAGTTCTGATGATTGCTGGAATCATCTCCTTCGGTGTGCGTGGGTTCAACTACGGGGTGGATTTCCTCGGAGGACGCTCCTATGTGGTCGAGTTCTCGGAGCCTATTGATGGTGCCAAACTGAGCGAAAGCCTTGCAGATGAATTTGAAACAGCTCCTTTGGTGAAGACTTTCGGTTCAGACAACCGCGTGAAAGTAATCACGGCCTTCAGAATCGGTGACAGCAGTGCCACTGCCGATGAAGAGATGCTTGCGCTTCTGGAGTCTGGCATTGCAGCCTATGGTCAGTCGGGCGCGGTGCTCAGCTCCCAGAAAGTTGGGCCGACCATCGCAAACGATATCAAGCGATCTGCCATGTTGGCCGTATTCTTCTCCCTGATTGTGATTTTCGCCTACATCCTCCTGCGATTCAAGAAGTGGCAGTTCGGTGCAGGTGCTGTGGCAGCCCTTTTCCATGACGTGCTGCTGGTACTTTCCCTGTTCTCCCTGTTCTACGGCATTCTGCCATTCAGCATGGAGATCGATCAGGCCTTCATTGCTGCTATCCTAACTGTAGTGGGTTATTCCATCAACGACACCGTTGTGATCTTTGACCGTATCCGCGAATATCAGGCAGAGCATCAGGCATCCCGACACAGCTTGAAGGACGTGGTGAACAACGCGTTGAACAGTACGCTCAGTCGTACAGTGATCACTGGAGTGACCACATTCCTCGTGCTGCTTGTTCTGTTTGTCTTTGGTGGTGAGACCATCAAAGGGTTCACCTTCGCACTGCTTTCTGGTCTGGTCATCGGAACGTACTCCTCTATTTTCATCGCAACTCCTGTGATGCTTGAGTTCGTGAAGGAACCTGCTCAAGAAGAGAAGAAGAAAAAGTAACCTACATCAGGTTACGTGAGGAAGGCCTTCAGCGATGGAGGCCTTTTTCTTTTGGTCATAGTCCAAGTAACCGATGTTCATTGTTCACTGGTCACATTCAGCCTTTGATGGGTTGTCGGACCTAAATTTGTCCCCATGCAAGCAACATTGTTATTCTTCAATCTGGGCGGAGGCGAGATTATGCTCGTTTTCCTTGTGGTCCTTCTCTTCTTCGGTTCCAATAAGATTCCTGAGCTCGCGCGCGGGCTCGGTAAGGGTATCCGGGAGTTCAAGAATGCCGCGAACGGTGTTCAGCGAGAGATCGAGGATGGCATGAAAGACGTCCCCAAGAAGGAGGACCTCCTGAAATGAGACACATCTGAGGCGATTCGATGTGATTTTTCGTCACACCCCTTTTTGAAGCGGGGGTGGTTCATTAATTGTGTATAAAAAAGCGAGTTGTGCCCCGCTCGGGGAGATATATTTGCGCCCGCAATGCAGGTCCTGGGCATTCATGACCAAGTTGCGCTGCTCAAACCATCAAAAAATCTCATCACATGCCAACATTGCGTTTTCAGGCCCTTCAGGATGTCAATCACCGTAAGCCGATAGCTGTAGCATCCTCAGGGGACAAGGTGTCCGATTACTTCGGTGTGAACGTCTTCAACTGGAAGACCATGCGGGAGTATCTTCCCAAGGATAAGTTCAAGGAACTCCGTGAGGCTGTGGACAAAGGTGCGCCTATTGACCGTAGCATGGCAGAACAGGTTGCTGCGGCCATGAAGTCATGGGCCATGCAAAAGGGCGTTACGCACTACACCCATTGGTTCCAGCCGCTCACAGGAACAACTGCTGAGAAGCATGATGCATTCTTCGAACCCTTGGCAGACGGTTTCTCCATAGAGGAGTTCGGAGGGGACAAGCTCGTTCAGCAGGAGCCTGATGCCTCCAGTTTTCCCAACGGGGGTCTGCGCAACACTTTTGAAGCCCGTGGTTATACAGCATGGGACCCTTCATCCCCGGCTTTCATTCTGGATGGAACGCTTTGCATCCCGACCATTTTTGTGGCTTACACAGGTGAGTCCCTCGACCAGAAGGCGCCCCTCATCCGTTCATTGCATTTCTTGGACAAGGCTGCAACCCGCGTTGTTCAGGATTTCTTCGACCGCAGTGTTAACAGAGTGATTGCCACTCTGGGCTGGGAGCAGGAGTATTTCCTTGTGGACCGCTCACTTTTCAATGCGCGTCCCGACCTGCAGATCACCGGCCGTACGCTTTTCGGCCACACATCTGCTAAGAACCAGCAGTTGGAGGACCACTACTTCGGCTCTATCAGCTCACGTGTCACTGCTTTCATGCGCGATTTCGAGGCGGAGTCTCTGAAGCTGGGCATTCCGGTCAAAACGCGTCACAACGAGGTGGCCCCAGGTCAATTCGAGTGTGCGCCTGTTTTTGAAGAGGCCAATCTTGCGGTCGATCACAACCTTCTGCTCATGGACGTGATGGACAAAGTGGCCATAAAGCACGATTTCCGTGTGCTTTTCCACGAGAAACCGTTTGCAGGCGTGAATGGCTCTGGCAAGCATAATAACTGGTCGTTGGCCACAGACACGGGCAAGAATCTTCTAAGCCCGGGAAGCACTCCGAAGAGGAATCTTCAGTTCCTCACATTCTTCATCACCACCATCAGGGCGGTCTATGAGCATGCCGATCTACTCAGGGCAAGTATCGCTTCAGCTGGCAATGAGCACAGACTTGGTGCGAATGAGGCCCCGCCAGCCATCATGTCTGTCTTTATCGGTTCTTTCCTCTCGCAGGTGCTGGATGATCTGGAGAATGCCGTTCAGAAGGGAGTTAAGATGTCTCCGGACGACAAGACGGACCTGAAACTGAAAATCATCAAGATTCCAGAGATCCTTCTTGATAACACGGACCGCAACCGTACTTCCCCCTTTGCATTCACGGGCAATAAGTTCGAGCTACGTGCTGTGGGGTCATCGGCCAACTGCTCAAGCGCAATGGCGGTGCTCAACACGATCATGGCCGACCAACTGGTCAAATTCCATGCTCAGGTAACTGCTCTTGTCGATAAGGGGCTTCCAAAGGACGAGGCGATTTTCCAAGTGTTGAAAGACTATATCGTTGAGTCGAAGGCCATCCGTTTCGAGGGCAATGGTTATGGCGATGAGTGGGTGAAGGAGGCAGAGCGCAGAGGCCTGAAGAATGTGAAGACCACCCCATCGGCCCTTGACGTGCTGACCACTCAGAAAGTGAAGGATCTCTACGCCAAGAATGAGATTCTGACTGAGCGTGAACTGGAGGCCCGTTATGAGATCGATCTGGAACTTTATGCGAAGAAGATTCAGATTGAAAGCCGTGTGATGGGAGACCTTGCCACGAATCACATCATCCCTACTGCCATTCAGTATCAGAACATCCTGATTGATAATGTTAGAGGTTTGAAGGAAGTGCTCGGTGATGCCGATTTCAAAGAGCTGGCAGGTGAGCAGCTGAGGGTTATCCGTGAGATCTCGGAGCGTACGACCCGACTTCACAATCTCGTTGAAGAGATGACCGAAGCTCGGAAGAAGGCCAATGCTCTGTCGCACGCCCGTGAATTGGCGGGGGCCTACTGCGACACGGTGGTGCCTTATTTCCAGAAGATCAGACGGGAGGTCGACAAGTTGGAGTTGATAGTGTCTGACGAATTGTGGCCGCTCCCAAAGTATCGTGAGCTTCTGTTTCTGCGTTGACCTGTTTCAGTAAACCAAACAGCAGAGGCCTTCTGACCTAAGTTTCAGAGGGTCTCTGCTTCCCGTTGCACGTTTGATTATTTATCTATTTTAGCGGCCGTGTTAAAAGCAAGAAAGCTCACCATGAGAATAGCCAAATCCCTAATTGCATTAGTGTTCGCAGGGTTTATGACCCTTAGTGTTCAGGCACAGACTGAGCATCTTGATGTCGCAAATCGTGCCTACGAGGCCAAGGAGTACTATGCTGCGATCAACCTCTTCAAAAAGGCCTATGCCAAAGAGAAGGAGAAGGCCAACAAGGCCGAGATCATCTACCGTTTGGCCGAGTGCTACCGTTTTGTGAACGATAGCAAGCAGGCTGAGACCTGGTACCGTAAGGCCGTTAGCATCAAGTATCCTGAGCCGAAGGTTCAATTGTACCTCGCTGATGCCATGAAGGCCAATGGTAAATATGATGAGGCCATTGCCGAATACGAGAAGTATGCAGAGCAGGCTCCAAGTGACCCAAGAGGTAAAACCGGTGCTGAGTCCTGTGCCTTGGCGCAGAAGTGGGTGGACAATCCAACCCGCTATGTGGTTTCAAATGAGGTTCAGTTGAATGGTAAGGAGATGGACTTTGCTCCATCGTGGGGCGCTGCTGACTACAAGACCATCTATTTCACATCCTCTCGTAGCAATGCTGCCGGAGGTGAGGTTGACGGTTGGACAGGTCAGGGTTTCACAGATGTTTATGAGGGCACCATTGATAACAAAGGCAAATGGAGTAAGCCGAAGCCACTTCCTGCTACCATCAATTCCGTGTACAATGAAGGTGCTGCTGTGTTCAATGCAGATTTCACCCAGTTGATTTTCACCCGTTGTGGAGTTCAGAAGAAAAAGACCATGGGCTGTGAACTGTATTCCTCCAAAAAGGAAGGGAACAGCTGGTCTGAGCCTGAGTTGCTGCCGTTCTTTCAAGTTGCAGAAGGTGATGATTCCACTCAGGTAACTGTTGGTCATCCGGCCCTTTCTGCTGATGGGAAGACTTTGGTATTCGCATCTGATGCCACAGGTGGAAAAGGCGGCCGCGACCTTTGGGTAGCCAAGTTCGATGCCGAAAAGAAGCGTTGGGGTCAGCCTGCGAATCTGTCCTCTGTGAATACCCCGGGGAATGAGATGTATCCGTTTATCCACAACGATGGAACACTCTATTTCTCTTCTGATGGTCACATGGGCATGGGCGGTCTTGATATCTTCATGGCCGATGCTCAAGGTGATAGCTGGGTGAACGTCACCAATCTCCGTTCACCAATAAATTCTGCGGGTGATGATTTTGCTATCATCTTTGAAAAAGAGCAGGAGAAAGGCTTCTTCTCGTCCAACAGGGCTGATGGAAAAGGAAGCGATGACATCTATTCTTTCATGCTTCCTGCTCTTAAGTTTACCCTTAGTGGAACTGTGATTGACTTCAAGACAAGGAAACCCATCAAGGATGCTGTAGTGTCTATTGTTGGCACGGACGGTTCCTCTTTGGAAACTGTTACAGATGCTTCCGGTAAATACGTTCTGAATCTTGCTCCTGCCACCTCTTATGTGATTACCGCTGGTAAGAAGGACTATTATCTGAACAAAACAGGTAAGACCACCACTGTTGGTTTTGAGGAGGACAAAGACCTCGTTGCTGATTTCGAGTTGGATCCTATCAACCGTGTCATCGACCTTCCGAATATCTTCTATGACCTTGCGAAGTGGGATCTTCGTCCGGAGTCCAAGGTGTCGCTGGATGGTCTGATTGAGACCTTGAATGACAACCCTACCATTGTGATTGAGCTTGGCTCGCACACGGATACCCGTGGTAGTGACAGCGATAACCTTTCGCTCTCTCAGAAGCGTGCTCAGTCCGTTGTGGACTATTTGATTGAGAATGGTGTTGAGTCCGAGCGTTTGGTGGCTAAGGGTTACGGTGAGACCACTCCGAAAGTGCTTGACAAGCAGGAAGGCCCATTCGCTGTTGGCAGCGTTATCAATGATGCTTTCATCGGCAAGCAAAGCACCAACGAACTGAAAGAGCAGGCTCACCAGCTGAACAGGAGAACAGAGTTCAAAGTGCTTCGCACGGACTTTGTCCCAAAGGGTAACTAGTATTCAGGTGATATGTAAGAAAGCATCCCGCATTGAGCGGGATGCTTTTTTTTTGATTCAGATCGATGAGCGGAGTAGAGCGATATAGTCAGCGAGGTGTGTCTGCCGATAAGGAGGATGTGCACAATGCCATTAAGAAGGTAGATAAGGGCCTTTTCCCAAAAGCTTTCTGCAAGATTGTGCCCGACCATCTGACCGGTTCGGATGACCATTGCATCATCATGCATGCGGATGGGGCAGGCACGAAAAGCTCACTCGCTTACATGTATTGGAAGGAGACAGGCGATCTTTCCGTTTGGAGGGGAATCGCTCAGGATGCTATTGTAATGAACACCGATGACCTGCTCTGCGTGGGCGCGGTGAGCAACATTCTTGTTTCGTCCACTATCGGTCGGAACAAATTCCTCATTCCAGGCGAGGTGGTTGAGGCACTCATATCCGGTACGGAAGAGGTTTTGCAGATGCTCCGCGACAATGGCGTGGACATCCACTCCACAGGTGGAGAGACAGCCGATGTTGGCGATCTGGTCAGGACTGTGATTGTGGACAGCACGGTCACTTGCCGAATGGCCAGGAAGGATGTGATCAATAACGCGAACATCCGTCCAGGACAGGTGATAGTTGGACTGGCATCTTACGGACAGGCGAGCTATGAGTCGGCTTACAACGGAGGAATGGGCAGCAATGGACTCACCTCGGCAAGGCATGATGTGTTCCATCACGTGCTCAGGTCGAAGTATGCAGAGAGTTTCGACCCGACCCTTGCAGATGAGTTGGTGTATCAGGGCCGATACGGACTGACAGACCGTGCTGCTGGCCTTCCAGTGGACATGGGTAAGCTGGTGCTTTCACCCACGCGCACCTATGCACCGATTATCAAGCGTATTCTGGACGAGTTGAGACCCACTGTTCATGGAATGGTACATTGCTCCGGTGGGGCGCAGACCAAAGTGCTGCACTTTGTGGAGGATGTGCATGTAGTGAAGGATAACATGTTGGAAGTGCCGCCCTTGTTCAGAATCATTCAGGAGGAATCTGGAACACCATGGCGAGAGATGTACAAGGTGTTCAACATGGGGCATCGTATGGAGTTGTATGTCGACCCGTCTGCTGCCGATGAGATCATTGCCATCTCCAAGTGGTTCAATGTCGATGCCCAAGTGATAGGCAGGGTGGAGGAAGGCCCCCGAAAACTTACCATCCGTTCGGAATACGGTGAGTTCGTTTATCAATAAACCATTTCCCACAGGGTTAACCCCTTCAATCGTAGCTCATTCACGTGGAACTTCTCGACAAGCTCAGAGACATTCGTAGGCGCTACACCGATCTGGAGACTCAGCTCGGGGATCCTGGAACGGTGGCCGATATGAAGCGGTTCGTACAGATCAATCGGGACTATCGCGCCTTGGAACCAGTGGTGAAGGCCTCGTTGGAGTATGAGGATGTGCTCGGGAATATTGTGAGTTCCCGTTCGCTGTTGCAGACGGAGAAGGACCCGGAGTTCATTGATATGGCCAAGGCAGAGCTCATAGAACTTGAACAGCGAAAGGAGCAACTGGAGGAACAGTTACGATTGTTGATGCTGCCCCGCGAGCCTGAGGATGCCAAGAATGCCATCTTGGAGATCAGAGGCGGCACAGGGGGTGATGAAGCTGCCATCTTCGCGGGAGACCTGTTTGATATGTATTCCCGCTACATATCGGGCAAGGGGTGGAAAATGGAATTGATGAATGAGAGCGAGGGCACGGCCGGTGGATACAAGGAAATCGTAGTGAAAGTAACGGGCGAGGATGTGTATGGCACGCTCAAGTATGAGAGCGGGGTACATCGCGTTCAGCGGGTTCCGCAGACGGAATCACAAGGTAGGATTCATACCTCCGCAGCATCCGTAGCAGTGCTTCCTGAGGCCGAGGAAGTGGACGTGGAACTGAACCCTGCTGATATAGATTTTCACACCTCGCGCTCTGGGGGAGCAGGAGGTCAGAATGTGAACAAGGTGGAGACCAAAGTGCAGCTCACGCACCGCCCTACTGGTATTGTAGTGGTCTGTCAGGTGGAGCGATCGCAGCTGGCCAACCGCGAATTGGCGATGCAGATGCTGCGCACGCGCATCTACGAAATCGAATTGCAGAAGCACAACGATGCGATTGCCAGCAGACGAAAGACCATGGTGAGCACAGGCGACCGATCGGCCAAGATCCGTACCTACAATTATCCTCAGGGAAGGGTCACTGACCATCGCATCGGCATGACCATTTATTCGCTCAGCGATTTCATGAACGGCAACATTCAGGAGATGATCGATGCCCTTCAGATGGCGGAAAATGCCGAACGACTGAGGGTAGGGGAGACCATTTGAAGTCAGATGCTTTCTCAGTCATAATGAAATCTGCACTTGGCGATCAGGATGTCCTCGCCCCTGACCTGATAGATCAGTCTGTGCTCACTGTCAATCCTTCTTGACCAGAAACCCTTATATCGGTGCTTCAGTGGCTCAGGTTTTCCAAGACCAGTGAACGGGGATCGGGAAATGTCCTTCAAGAGTTCATTGATGCGCTTCAGCATCTTCCGGTCAGTCTGCTGCCAATGCAGATAGTCTTCCCACGATTCGTCAACGAAGATGAATCTCATTCTTCAAGCAACTGTTTCTCAAAGTTGGTGCCTGCCTGAAGCTTTTCAATAGCCGTATCCAGTCGCATCCTGTTTCTTTCGGATGAAAGTTCATGCCGGGTGGCGCATAGCGCGTTGTACTCATCAATGGACATGATGACTATACCTCGGCCTTTGCTCCTGTTTATTACCAGCGTTTCGAAATTCTCGGTCACGCGGTCTAGGTAGTACTTAATGTCTTTTCGGAAATCAGAGATGGAGGCGGTCAGCATGGCGCTTAATCATGTACGTTAATGCGTACAAAAGTAATTTCAATCGCGATACGGGAGCATGAGAAAGGCCGCCCCTTTCGGAACGGCCTCTCTTGTAATCCAAGGATGAGGTGGAATTACATCATTCCGCCCATGCCTCCCATTCCGCCCGGCATGCCGCCCGGGGCTGGGCTGTCCTCTTTCTCATCAGCAAGCACGCACTCGGTGGTGAGGATCATGCTGGCGATGGACGCTGCATTCTCCAGAGCCACGCGGCTCACTTTGGTCGGGTCGATAACACCTGCCGCATAGAGGTTCTCGTACTGGTCGGAGAAAGCGTTGTAACCGAAGTCACCCTTACCTTCCTTCACCTTCTGCACGATGATGCTGCCTTCCAGACCTGCGTTGGCAACAATCTGACGGAGAGGCTCCTCTACCGCTCTGCGAACGATGTCGATACCGGTCTTCTCGTCTGCGTTGACAGCCACAAGCTTGTCAAGTGCGCCAACGGCACGGATGTAGGCCACGCCACCACCGGGAACGATACCTTCCTCCACCGCAGCACGTGTGGCATGCAGTGCATCGTCCACGCGGTCCTTCTTCTCTTTCATCTCCACCTCTGAAGCGGCACCGATGTAGAGCACTGCCACGCCACCTGCCAATTTGGCGAGACGCTCCTGCAGTTTCTCACGATCATAGTCGGAGGTTGTGCTCTCGATCTGCGCCTTGATCTGGCTCACGCGGGCAGCGATCAGGTCCTTCTCACCAGAACCGTTCACGATGGTGGTGTTGTCCTTGTCCACCTCGATCTTCTCGGCAGTGCCAAGATCGGCCAGTGAAGTGTCCTCCAGTCTGCGGCCCTGCTCTTCGCTGATCACCGTTCCACCTGTGAGGATGGCGATGTCTTCGAGCATGGCCTTTCTGCGGTCACCGAAACCGGGGGCTTTCACCGCGCACACTTTCAGGGATCCACGGATCTTGTTCACCACGAGGGTGGCAAGCGCCTCACCGTCCACCTCCTCAGAGATGATGAGCAGCGGACGACCGGTCTGAACCGTTTTCTCCAGAATAGGGAGCACATCTTTCATGCTGCTGATCTTCTTGTCATAGATCAGAACGAAGGGGTTCTCCAACAGCGCCTCCATTTTCTCCGCGTTGGTCACGAAGTAGGGCGACTGGTAGCCGCGGTCGAACTGCATGCCTTCCACCACTTCGACTGAAGTCTCAGTGCCTTTGGCCTCCTCTACCGTGATCACACCTTCCTTGCCCACTTTCTTCATGGCCTGGGCGATGAGCGCTCCGATGGCCTTGTCGTTGTTGGCAGAGATGGTGGCCACCTGCTCAATCTTGCTGTTGTCGTCACCCACGTCCTGCTTGATGTTTTTCAGCTCGGTAACGATGGCGGCAACGGCCTTGTCGATACCGCGCTTCAGGTCCATAGGGTTTGCACCTGCAGCCACGTTCTTCAGACCGGCACCTACGATGGCCTGTGCCAACACAGTGGCGGTTGTGGTTCCGTCACCAGCGATATCACCGGTTTTGGAGGCCACTTCTTTCACCATCTGGGCGCCCATGTTCTGAATTGGGTCGGAAAGCTCGATCTCCTTGGCCACGGTCACACCGTCCTTGGTCACCTGTGGTGCTCCGAATTTCTTGTCGATGACCACGTTGCGGCCTTTGGGGCCGAGGGTCACCTTCACTGCGTTCGCCAAAGCGTCAACGCCTTTCTTGATCTGGTCGCGTGCTTCCAGGTCGAATACGATCTGTTTTGCCATTGTTTCTTTCTTTTTATCGGATTGGTTAAACCTTCAATTACACGATTGCGAAAATGTCAGACTCCTTCATGATGAGGATTTTCTGACCATCCACCTCGATCTCTGTTCCAGAATACTTGCCATACAGCACAGTATCGCCCACCTTCAAGGTCATCGGCTCATCTTTCTTGCCACTGCCCACTGCAAGCACGGTTCCGCGCTGTGGCTTCTCCTTGGCCGTGTCGGGGATGAAAAGTCCCGAAGCGGTCTTCTGCTCGGCCTCTGCGGGTTGCACTGCAACGCGGTCGGCCAATGGTCTGATTTTCAATTCTGCCATTTGTTCTTATGATTTAAGGGTGAATGATTGTTTGATTTCCGTGTCCCACAGAGGGGACGTGCCGCGCATTTCATAATCCGTGCCATTGGGCAAGGACGGACAGACTTGCAGGGATACCTGACGTTCGGCCAAAAAAAATGTCAGGACGGGTGACATCCTGACATTCTTGATCTCAAAAGAGAGATGGATTACTCCGCAGTGGCGGGGGCAGCTTCCTGCGTGGGAGTTGCGGCCGGAGCTGCGGGAGCAGGGGCAGCCTCCACGCGGTCCTTGATGGCCGACTCGTTGTCGGTGCCAGCCTCAGCGCGGTCGATGAAGAAGTTGGAGCCCATGCTCAGCACAATGAGCGCACCGGCAAGATACCAGGTGGCCTTCTCGATGAAATCGCCCGTGCGCTGCACACCGATGATCTGGTTGCTGCTGCTGAAATCGGAGGCCAGACCTCCGCCCTTGCTATTCTGAATGAGCACTACGCCTACGAGCAGGACACAGATGATGAGAATGAGGATGATGATGAGGGTGTACATCTATTAATTATTGATTGTTGATTGATGATTGTTGAGCGGGTCGGTGCTATTGGCTTTTCCCTTTTTCAAGGGCTGCCGATTTGCGGGCGGCAAAGTAACTGCTTTTGTCGGGATATTTTGCGGCCAGTGCCTCAAAAGCCTTGGCGGCCAGTTCAAACTGCCCCTGCTGCTCGTAGATGTTGGCGAGGGTCTCGCTCACAGCGGTGAGGTCGATGGTGTTGCTGCGCTCTGCGGCCTTGGTTGCCTTGAAGAACTCGGCCCGTTGCGTCCGCCCGTCCTTGGGCTGTGCAGCGAGGAAGTCTGCGATGAGGGCGAAATCGTCCTTGGGCAGTGGCCGTCCCATCGGTTCATCCATGCTGTAGGGCTGCGGTATGGCGGGGCCGGAACCTTGCGGGGCCGCGACTGTGGAGCTGATGCGTGCCAGCCATTGGTCGAACGGCAGGGCATCCGGCTCGGGCGCGGGCTCTTCTGTGGGCACGGGGTCGGAGGGTGGGGGCTCATTCAAAAGGAGGTCTTCTACCCTGTAGAGCACCGGTTCGGGAATGAGCGACAGGTCGATTGCGGATGGGAGGGTTTCGGGTGTGGCCGGCTCGGTGGACTCTTCTGCCAGCATTTCCGGCACGGCCATTTGCTCCGTTTCGGGAACTGCGGGCTCGGATTCCCCCTCCACCTCAGGCGGTGCTGGTTGCTCGACCACCTGCTCTACCTGACCATTTTCTATTTCCCAATTCTCTGTTCTCTCCGGGGCCACCCTTTTCGGGTGCTTTCCCTCCATGAGGTCGAGCAGCAGGGCGCGGTCGGCCGCATAGATGGCCGCCAGGTGCAGCTGCCTGCGCTGGTCTATATGATTGAGGTCTTTGAGGTTCTTGGCCAGCAGCAGTTTCGGGGCGCGGAAGTAGGGGTAGCGCGCGCTGAGCTCCTGCAACAGCGTGAGGCTCTCGGCATCGAGCCGCGAGGGGTCTGCCACAAGTGCATGGAAGCTGTCGCCTGTCATCGGGGCCGAAGTTCGGGGTTATTCGATGATGGGGCAGCGCTCGAACGATTCGGATTCAGCCGAACAACTCATCTGTGAGTTCTTGTTTCGACCTGTTGAGATGCTGGGCCACATCGCCAAGGATGGATGCGAAGGTGCCTATCCTCAAGGGGTCGTGGTTAGGCACGGTGATGGAGTGCTTTCCATTCAGCTTTGTAGTGAGCCGTATGTGGCTGCCCGTCTGCCTGGTCACCTCATAGCCCAATGACCGCAGCTTGCGGATGAGCTGTTCGGCCGAAACATTCCGGGGCATTTTCATGCGGCCAGAGAGAAGAGCTCTTCCTTGGTGAAGATGAGCCGGACCAGTTTGGGCATGTCCTCCTCGTCAAAATGGCATTGTACCGCATCCTTCACCATCTGGCGTAGCTCTTCGATGGTGTCGGCCTCGGTGTGAATGCTGTGGCCAATGGCCTTGGCTGTGAAACCGCCCTCGGCAGCCTCATTGACGTGGAAGATAACCTCTGTCATGGCATTCTCTTTTGTTGATGCGAAGGTAAGGTCTGCCCGCGATGACCGGTTCAGCCGCGATGAATCGCGGCTCTACTCGATAATCGGGCACCGCTCGAAGGGTTTCTCCCTGTCGAACAGATAGCGGTACGTGGCGTGGGTGCGGATGATGGAGGCGCCCAGGTTCTCGCACACGCGCATCATCTTGGGGTTGAAGTCGCCTATCCAGTTCATCTCCACCTGCTTGTAGGGCAGTCCCTCGCCCCATATCAATTTGGAGAAGGCCACTACGATGGCCGTCTCTATGCCCTTGCCATGCCATTCTGGCACCACCCCGAACACGATGCCCAGCATCTTGGTGTTGCGCCCGCGCAGCTTGTGGTAGAGGAATTTGAGCTTGCCCCACCAGTTCATGTTGCCGTCCACGTGCTTGAACAGCTGGTTCAGCTCGGGGATGGAGATGTAGAAAGCGATAGGCTGCTCCTTGTGGAACCCGAACCAGATGAGCTTGGGGTCGGCAATGGGCCCCAGCTTCTTGAAGATCTTCTTGGCGCCTTCGATGTCCATCGGTTTCACGCCCTTGTGGCCGCCCCATGCCTTGGTGTAGACCTCAAGGAAGTATTCGGGGGCCTTGCCGAACTCGCTCTTGGGAATGTAGCGGAAGGTGATGTCAGGGTTCTCCAGCGCGGGCCGGGCCTTCTCATAGAAACTGGGCGGCAGGTCGTTCTTCGGGTCGGAGTCGCGGCCGAAGGTGAACTGATTGAAATAGAGCTGGAAACCGTAGTTCTCGAACAGGGCCTTGTAGTAGGGCGCGTTGTAGTTCATACCGTAGTTCTGCTCCTCGAACCCGTCAATGAGCACGCCCCAGTACTTGTCGCGCTCCCCGAAGTTGACGGGGCCGTCCATCGCCTCCATACCGCGCTCCTTGAGCCAGTCGCGGGCCGCATCGAAGAGCATGTTGGCCGCCTGCTGGTCGTTGATGCAGTCGAAGAAGCCGCAACCACCCACGGGGTAGTCCTCCAGTCGTGCCGTCTTGCCGTTCACGAAGGCCGCGATGCGCCCTATCATCTGCCCGTCCTTCTGCAGCAGCCAACGGATGGTGGCGCTGCCCTCGTAGGTGTAGAACTTGTTCACCTTCGGGTCGAACACGTCCATCACCTCGCGGTCTATGTGGCGGATGAAGTTGGGGTCGCCCTTGTATAAGGATACGGGAAAGAGGATCCATTCCTTCTCCTGCTGTTTGGTGTTGACTTCGATGAGTTGCATGGCGGGAAGTTAGGAAATAGGTCAACGGTTCAAAGTGGCATCTGCCAAACGGCTGGTTCGCTTCATTTCCGCCTCAACAGCCCCTGAAATTCATTGAAAGTACACAATCGAATGAAAGTTATACGTTATTAGATCTTATTTATACATAAAGAATGGATAGAACCATATATATGAATGTAAGTACTACATTAATCAATGGTAGTTGCATGATATCGTATGATAGAGATATATAGTAGAATGACTGTAATACAAATTCGAATGACCGTACTACATTACCGAAAGACAGTAGTACGTTACCGAATGGCGGAAATACGTTTATATATGGTTTTTTATCTTCGTAGCGGTAAAAATGAACAACTGAGCTCCCTAGAGCATCATCTGACCAACAGGAATCAATAACGTGACCCATGAAAAGGCTGACGAAAGAAGAAAAAGCGTCCATCGAGACCCGCCCTTTATCCAAGAAGAACATCGTGAGGATCTATCTCCTCAAAATGAATGTGGAGGACATCATCCTTGTAGAACCTCAGGACTGGACATGGAGATCTGCCACGCCCGCCTACCTGTGCCGCAGGGTGGAAGAGCAGCAGAACGGTTGGAAATTCGAGGTGGAAAGGGTGCTTCCGCCCGGAGCGGGGTGGATCATTACACGGGTGCGGTAGGTGACAAGATACCGAAACCACAGAAATCAAATTGAACAGGCAAGCAGAATGGGACAGATGCTTATTGATACGGCATTCAACATGTATTCGGATGCACGAGGCGGAGATCCGGACAGTACGAGTCCGACACTCCGTAACTATCATAGAATGCTTTGGAGCAAGCCCTTGCCCAATGGACAAGTATTTGAATTGACTGCTTCCAAAAGCGGTGCCTACCTATATCACAACTCGACTCTCGGAGAATTCAGTCTCGGTAGTGATGCTATAACGCACTCCTATAAGTACCACATCAGGAAAAAGTGGCTTACAGAGGAGATTCAGGATGATGTCAACGAGCTCTTCGATGCGGGTTCCACGATTGGAGGATATACACTGTTTCCCAAGAATAGGCTCGATGGTAAGCATTCCATCAATCAAGCACGAGGTGTCAACAGCCTGATTGATGACAGGTTTGATCTGACTTTAGAGTGCATCAGACGGTTCTATCAGGGACAGGAAAGTCCGCTCTTTGAGACCTTGGTGAGGTATAGGGCGTTCTTTGACCTTTTCGGCTCCTTTACAGGCTACGTGCAGTTCTTTCTGCTTGACGACCTTGTCGATGAGAATGAGGGAATTAAGTTCTACCTGCCTTTTGACGGATTCCAAACCAGGCCAATGTTCTCGGACGTTGAGGACTATCTGCAATACAAGAAAGGGGTGATGAGCTTCATTGCTGCCAGAAACAGAAGAATTGAACTGTGTTCGCTTTAAGGAGCGCATCCTAATAGGCCAACAAAGAGAGATACAGCCCCCACGCCCTGTATGACCGACCCCGAACTCCTCCAACGTCAGGCCGCGGCCCGCAAGGACACCGACCGCAAGCTCATCGCGAAGCTGAAAAAGAAGAATCCGCGCGAGTTGGACCGGGTGATGCACGCGGCCCATGCCGAGGTGTTCGCCTGCACTGACTGCCTGCAATGCGCCAACTGCTGCCGCACCACGGGGCCGCTGTTTACGGACAAAGACATCGATCGGATTGCGAAGCATCTGCGCATGAAGGCGGTCGATTTCATCGCCACCTATCTGCGGGTGGACGAGGAGGGCGACCACGTGCTGCAACAGGTGCCCTGCGCCTTTCTGGGGGATGATAATATGTGCTCCATCTACGAGGTGCGCCCCAAGGCCTGCCGCGAGTATCCGCACACCGACAGGGAGAAGCAGCATCAGCTCCTGAACCTCACGCTGCGCAATGTGAGCGTGTGCCCTGCGGTGGGCCAGATGCTTGACCGTGTGGCAACGAAGGTCTGAAATGACATTTCAGTAGGAAACCACGCAACTGTAAAGCGCTGTCACCGTCAGCTTCCTGTTGCATTTACATTTGTCTTCCTATCCGGTCCCATGAAACAACTGATACTCCTTCCGCTTTTGGCCCTGCTGGCCTTCTCCTCGGCCATGGCCCAGTGCCCCCCTCAGCAGGTGCAGGTCACCATTGAGATTCTGACAGACAACTACGGGTATGAGACATACTGGCAGTTGAGTTATGCGAATGGCGGAATCATCGCCTCTGGCGGGCAGGACCCCACGTATGCCAACAACACTTCCTACTCAGAGAGCTATTGCGTTTCGGCAGGGGCATGTCTCAAGTTTGAGATCCATGACACGTTCGGTGACGGCATGTGCTGTAGCTATGGTAACGGTTATTACAACATTCTGATCGATGGTCAGTTGGCTGCCACGGGAGGCAGTTTTTCAGCCTATCGTCTTGAGCAGTTCAACTGCCCTCCGGGAACGACCTGCGGCACGGCCCTGACGGTGACGGAGGGCACCCATGTGGCCCCGGGCAACGACACGTGGTACAGTTTCACCCCCACGGAGAATGGCACCTATGGCATCCTGACCTGCGACAACACCTGCGACACGAAGATCTGGGTGTATGACTACTGCCAGGGGCTGGTGCCTGCCGAGGACAACATCGCCACCATTTATTATGATGATGAGCAGGGAGGTTGCGGTCCGCAGGCCATGCTCGGTTCGCTTCTTTTTGAGGCAGGTGTGCAGTACTGGATCCGCATTGGCAGCGACAACGGCAACTGCACAGGGGCCATCAACTGGGAGCTGGTGTACAACGGTCCGATCACAGGCTGCATGGACCCCTCGGCCTGCAACTACAACCCGCTGGCAACGGTGTCGGCAGGGGAGTGCTATTTCGTGGGCGACCCGGAATGCCCGGACGGACCGGACCTGGTGCTCAACGAGGAGATGCTGGCCACTTCCATGTATCTCTCATCGCTGATGGCCAATTCGAACGACTGCCGCATTCAGGAGGGCTGTCTGAACGGCTATGGCCTGCGCAATGTGCTGCGCTTCAGCACCCACATCTACAACATCGGCAATACGGACTACTACATCGGCAGCCCGAGTGCGAACCCGGACCAGTTCAATCTGGTGAACTGCCATAACCATGCGCACTACGAGGGCTATGCGGAATATAAGCTGTACAACACCAGCGGGGTGGAGATACCCATCGGGTTCAAGAACGGATTCTGCGTGCTTGACCTGGAGTGCTGGAGCGGTGGCGGCACCCCGCAGTACGGTTGCAGCAACATGGGCATCTCCAAGCAGTGTGGCGATATCTATGATGCGGGCCTCGACTGCCAGTTCATCGACATCACCGATGTGGACACGGGCATCTACACTTTCGTTAACACCACCAACTGGGACCAAAGCCCCGATGCGCTGGGCCGCCATGAGCTGAACTACCAGAACAACTGGGCGCAGGTGTGCATCTACATCGGCAGGAACGAGCAGGGTCAGCTGTATGTGGAGCAGCAGGACGACTGTGAGCCCTTCACCGACTGCCTCGGCCAGATCTTTGGCCCTGCTCAGCCCGATTGCACGGGCGAGTGCGGTGGCAGTGTGCTGCGTGGCGACCTGAACACCGACAGCCAGCACACGGTGGTCGATGCGCAGAGCTATGTGTCGCACATCCTTGCCGATGACATCACTGCGCAGTCCTGCAACGACCTGAATGCGGATGGGGACATTGACGTGTATGACGCGGCCCTGCTCTCTGACTGCGCATTGACGGTGGACCTGCACCCCACAGGCTCGAACCACAATCACTGCAACTTCCCTTACGGTCTCACCAATGTGTTCCAGACCGTGGAACTGAGCATCGGGGCCATCGACCTCGGTGCACAGACCATCGACATCTACATCCGCAATCCGGATTCGGAAGTGGTGGCCTATGAGTTCACCGTGGAGGGCGTGGAGATATCGAACGTCACCAACCTGATTCCCGTGGCGCAGTATCCGATTGCGCCTGCCAGTGTGATCGGTGGCAACAAGGTGATCGGCATCAGCTATCAGGATTCTGTCATTGCGCGGAACAACGTGGCCGTGCCGCTCTGCCGCATCAGCTACCTGTCCCTTACGGACAACGAGGTGTGCATATCCGATATCCGGTCTGTGGTGAACAGCATGTATGAGGAGACCGTTACGGCCATCACAGGCGAGTGCGTGGCCACCAATGTGGGCGTGGACGAGCTGGACAATGGCGGCATCGACCTCAGCGTGTTCCCCAACCCGTTCAGCAGCGGGGCCACGGTGCGCATCGTGAACCGTTTCAGCACGGCAGTGTCTGCCACCGTGACTGACATCACGGGCCGGGTGGTGCGCGATCTGGGCAACATCACCAGCGAGCGGGTGGAACTGGACCGGGGCGACCTCGGTGCGGGCGTCTATTTCGTTCAGGTGATGGACAGCCGCAGGGTGCTGGCCCGCGAGAAAGTAGTGGTGCAGTAAGCAAGGAAACGTGCTTGCGGGGAGAGCGGCAGGTTCCGTTCCCTCAAGGTCTCACCCATCAGCTCCATCTGCTTGTCGAAAGCCTATATTCAGCTCCACACGGCCATTTTCCTGTGGGGTTTCACCGGTATCCTCGGTCGTCTCATCAGTCTGGAGGAATTCCCGCTGGTGTGGTGGCGCGTGCTGATCACGGTGACAGTGCTCGGGGTGTTCCTCAAGGTGCGGAAAGAACTGGAGCCGCCCCCTTGGCATGAGGTGCGCAAGGTGATGGGCGTGGGTGCGCTCATCGCGCTGCACTGGGTCACGTTCTACGGGTCCATCAAATACTCGAACGTTTCGGTGGCGCTGAGCTGCATTGCCAGCACCGCGCTGTTCACGGCCATCATCGAACCGCTGATGCACCTCAGGCGCCCGGTGCCGCTGGAGCTTTTCCTCGGGCTGTTCACGGTGCTGGGCATCTATCTGATCTTCCAGTTTCAGAAGCTCTACACGGTGGGCATCGTGATGGGGCTGGTGAGCGCCTTCTTCAGCGCATGGTTCACCATCATGAACAAGTCGCTGCTGGAGCATCACCGTCCGCGCAACCTGATGTTCTATGAGCTGCTCTCTGCCTTGGCGCTGCTCACGGTGGTGGCCCCGGTCTATCTGCATTTCTTCCCCGTTCCGGCCCTGATGCCCGGTGTGGCCGACAGCGGCTATCTGCTCATCCTGAGCGTGGTGTGCACGGTGTATGCCATGCAGCTGTCGTATCAGGCGTTGCAGCATGTGTCAGCCTTCGTGATGAACCTCAGCATCAATCTTGAGCCGATCTACTCGATCGTGCTGGCGATACTGATCTTTCAGGAGAACAAGGAGCTGAATGCGGGATTCTACATCGGTTCGGGCATCATCATCGGTTCGGTGGCGCTCAACGGGCTGGCGGGATATTGGAAAAAATGGCGCAACAGAAGGCCCCACGGCCCGCGCGGATGGAGCACAACAGCGAATTAGGTTTGCAGCATGGCAAAGAAGGCATCAGCAGCAGCGAAGAAGCCCGCGGGCAAGAAGACCGGTGGCGGATTGGTCCGTAGGATTTTCAGGGGCATCATGAAGGTGCTGCTCGGACTGTTCGTGTTCAGCATCGTGATGGTGGTGGTCTATCGGTTCGTTCCCGTTCCGGTGACCATTCTCCAACTATCGCGATGTGTGGAACAGGTGGTGGATGGCAAGCCGCTTAAGCTGAAAAAGGACTGGGAGCCGATCGAGAACATCAGCAACCGCCTGCAGTTGGCGGTGGTGTGCTCGGAGGATCAGAAGTTCCCCTATCACTATGGTTTCGATGTGGAGGCCATTGAGAAGGCCCTGAAGAAGAACAAGAAAGGCAAGAAGCTGCGCGGGGCGAGCACCATCAGTCAGCAGACGGCCAAGAACGTGTTCCTATGGGAGGGGCGCACATGGGTGCGTAAAGGGTTGGAGGTGTATTTCACGGCACTCATCGAGCTCATATGGGGCAAGGAGCGTATTCTGGAGGTGTATCTGAACGTGATCGAGATGGGTGATGGCATCTATGGTGCACAGGCGGCCTCGCAGGCCTACTTCAACAAGGATGCGAAGAAACTGACCAAGGCCGAGGCCGCGCTGCTGGTGGCGGTGCTGCCCAGTCCGCGGAAATACTCCGTGACCCGTCCCGGCCCCTACATGTACAAACGGCAGGGCTGGGTACTGGGGCAGATGGCCCAGTGGGGCGGCAAGCTCGATCTGGACGCTCCCGCGCCCGAAGAGAAGTGATCGGGCGCCATGATCAGCTACAACCCCAAGGACTGGATCACCATCATCTTCTATCTGCGGAAGAGCGACACGGTGCGCACCCTCATGCCCGCCATGGTGGGTCTTGCGATGCTGGTGGGCATCTTCTGCTATGTGGAGCTGGAACTGTTGGGCCTGGCCCACACCAGCACCATCGCAATGCATTCGTTGGTGGGTTTTGTGATCTCGATGCTGCTGGTGTTCCGCACCAACACGGCCTATGAACGCTGGTGGGAGGGCCGCAAGCAATGGGGCGCGCTGGTCAATGTGTCGCGCAATCTCTCCATCCGATTGGCGGAGGTGATCCCTGCAGAGGATAGTGCTGCGCGCCAGTATTTCCGGGTGCTCATCACCAACTATGCCTTTGCGCTCAAGGAGCATCTGCGCAGCGGGGTGAGAGAGAGTGAGTTGGAAGGTCATGCGCGTTTGGACATCTCCGAGCTTGTGTCGAAGGCCCATGTTCCGAATGCCATTGCGCAGCGCATGTATGCCGGTCTGTTGGAGCTGCGCGCCTCGGGCAGCATCACCGAGCAGCAACTGTTGGCCTTCGATCGGCTCTTCAACGAGTTCACGGACATTGCCGGGGCCTGCGAGCGCATCCGTAAGACCCCGATCCCTTACAGCTACAGCGCGTTCATCAAGAAGTTCATCTTCCTCTATGTGGTGTCGTTGCCGTTCGGCATCATCCTCGATTTCGGCTATGCCACCGTGGCGGTCACAGTGTTCGTGTTCTACATCCTCGCGAGTCTGGAGTTGATCGCGGAGGAGATTGAGGATCCCTTCGGCACCGACACGAACGACCTGCCCACGGACGATATCGCCAAGACCATCAGGACCAACCTGAAGGAGCTGCTCTGAGTCCTTCTAAGTCTTGGAAAGCACGTAGGTCACCTGCCGGAAAAGGCCGAGGAATCGGTACTGCTCTGCGAATTCGACCCGCAGGCCGAGCTTTTGGAAGGTGGCGCGCCACTTGGCATCGGTGCGGTTGGTGTGCGGATGGCCGAAGAACTCCGCGTTCACCACACTGTCGGCTAGGAAGGTGAGCCGTTTCTGGACGGGGTTGGTGAAGATGTCCTCCATGATGATGATGCGGTTGGCCACGCGCATCGCCTCGCGGATGAGGTGATCGGGGTCGGGCGTGTGATGCAGCATGGTGATGAGCTGGCAGTTATGGAACTGCCTGTCGCTGAACGGGAAGGCCGTGCCGTCATAGACCACGGGCCGCACGGACGGGAACAGGCTTAGGTCGGCAATATCCAACGGGGTGACGATGTGGTTCTCCTGCCTGAGTAGCAGTGTGAGTGCGCCATTGCCGCAGCCCACCTCCAGAATGGTGGTCTGCTGCGGATAGAGCGGCCGGAGCCTCCGGAGTTTCACACTGGCTCTGCGCAGTGCCCACGCTTGCTCCAGTTTGCGGAAAAGGCCCAATTCGAGGGCCATCCACCCGTAGACGGGCAGATACTGCAAGGTGATGAGCCACGGGTTCTCCATCACTCCGTCCGCACCATAGGCATGATAGCTGAGGGGCACCAGCAGCACCCACAGCAGTGCGAAACGGTAGCGCACAAAGGGCAGGAAGACGGCCAGAACCGCCACATACCAAGGATTGACCGTGGTGGCGAAGAGGTAATACACTGTCCAGGCCCACATCCATTGGCGCGGCAGGCCTTGCACGGAGTCATCTCGGTCGCGCCACGCGATGAGCAGGATGATGCCTGCCACCACGCGCGGCAGCCACACGGCTGTCAGCCCGATGATGTTGTAGCCTTTCCACCAGTATCCGACCTCTCTGATGAGATAATAGACCGACCCGTTGAACTCGAACAGGGCGAAGTAGTGGCGCAGGGTGAGCAGCGTGTCGGCAATGAGCGTATCGGTGAGGAAGGGCACGTACATCAGCGCCACCAGTCCTGTGGTCATGGCACCGAACAACACCGCTCTGGGCCTGCCGATCCTGTGTGGCAGGAAGGGCAGGAACATCAGGGGCAGCAGTTTCACCCCGACCGCTCCTGCAAAAGGCAAAGTGGCCCAGCCCCACCTCCCTTGCGCAAGCAGCAGCATCGCCCCCAACAGGAAAGGCAGCATGAACACCTCCCCGTGCAGATTGCCTGCAAACTCAACGATGACCACCGGGTTCAGCGCATAGAGCATCAGATTCCTTCGGTCGATGTGCCAGATGCGCAGCAGGCGCACCATCAGCAGCACGGTCACCATTTCAGCCATCAGCACCATGCCGCGCAAGGCGATGAGACCTGCGAGGATGCTGTCGCCCCCGACCTTGGCCGCCAGCGCGAACACCCCTTGCAGCACGGGCGGGTAAATGCTGTGATAGGGCCGTGAATTCATCAGCCCGAAGAGGTCTGCGGGGCCAGCATCAGGCATCCGGTCGGGAGGCAGGAGGTAGGGCGATATGCCCTCAAGCGTAAGGTGCCCGTCCCACAGGTAGCGGAACACATCGTCACTCAGTGCGGGCGTGGCGAAGAGATAGAGCATCCGCAACAGCATGCCGCCTGCGATCAGGGTGCGCCATTCCGCTTTCAGCCATGCCCATTGCAGTAAGAACGCGGTGGTCAGCAACGCCATGCTGCCCAAAAAAAGGGAGGTGTCGTGCCGCTCAACGCCATAGGCCAGCAGCGCATGCAGGGCAATGGTGGTGGAGAATAGGGCTTGGAACCTCATCTGCTTCTGTTCGCCCTCGCGGGCATTCAACCGTGACTCAGGCTGTAAATGACCAGCCCGTTCAGCAATTTGGGCACCACGTAGGTGCTTTTCGGGGGCATGGTCTTGCCTTGGTCGGAAATGGCGTAGAACTCCTCGCCCGAAACGGGGAAGAGCGAGAAAGCGATGTCAAACCGGCCGCTGTTCACGGCCGCTTCCAGACCCGCTGTGCCTTTGGTCCCGGGCATGAAACCGATGCGGCCATCGCTGCGCAGGTCGTGGATGTTGAGCAGGGGCGAGAGAATGCGGTCGGATAGAACGCTCACATCGAGCGAGGCCACTACCTCCGGGCTTTTTTCATGGCGGTAGGTGAGTCGATACCATTTCCCATCCATGTACATGCCCATGTTGCCCGGTCGGTCCGGATGGTAGGCCGTGGCCCCTTGCAACGCCACCTCAAAGTCCGATTCCAGCGCTAGGAGCAGCGAGGTAGCGTCATGCCCGCCCGAACCTTTCACCAGACGGTTGTATTCGAAGATCTTCAGCTGGTCGTCCGGAAAAAAGATACCGAGGAACCAGTTGCTCGGTTCGTCAGAGCCGGGATTGCCACCCACTTTCTCCCTGCGTTCGTGCGCCAGCAGCACGCTGGAGGCCGACCGGTGATGCCCATCGGCAATGTAGATATTAGGCATCTGCGCAAACGCCTCTTGGAAGGCCTTTACCTGCTGATGACCGTGGATGCGCCAAAGCTGATGCTGCTGGCCATTGTCCGTGTCGAACTGCAACAGAGGAGGTTCGCTGCGGACGACCTCCGTGAGCCGTGCCAGCGTGGCATTGCTCGGGAAAGTGAAACAGACAGGCTCCGCGTTGATATCGCACACGCTCAGGTATTCCTTGAGCAGGCGTTCGCGGCTGGCGATGGTCTGCTCGTGAATGCGTATTACCCCGCTATCATAGTCCTCCACCGAGGCACAGCCCATGATTCCCGTGAAACTCTGGCCTCCGATGTGCTGGGTGTAGACATAGAACGAGGGCTCTTGGTCCAGCGTGAGGACATGGCTGTTGAGCATGGCGAGGAACTGCTCCTTGCTCCGTGCGAACAGGGCAGGGGAGTTGGGGGCACATTTCTCCGGACTGTTGTGGTCGGGCTTGATCACATGCAGGAACGACTGTGCGTTGCTGTCCAAGATGGCATTCACCTCCTTGGAGGAATAGCTGTCGAAAGGACGGCTCACCGCCAGATGTGCGTTGTGTGGGTGAGGGCGGATGCCTTTGAATGCCCGGACCTTGGTCATGCGGCCATGTTGAAGGTTGGGGTGGTCAGCCAAGGCATTGAAGTACCTTCTCGGCCAGTTCAATGCCAATGCGCTCCTGCGCCTCCTCGGTGGCCGCACCGATATGCGGGGTGACCGAGATGCGCGGATGATCGAGTAAACGTGGGTCGGGAGTGGGTTCGTCAAGGAATACGTCCAGTCCGGCCGCAGCAATGTGTCCGCTCTCCAAGGCTTGAAGCAGGGCCTGTTCATCGATCACCCCGCCACGTGCGGCATTGATGATGATGGAGCCTTGCTTCATCTGTGCAAGTTGTGGGGCACCGATCACCGCACCATCCTTGGCACCGGGCACATGCAGGGTGATGATGTCGCTCTCGGCCAATACTTGATCCAAAGGCATGGTGGTCACAGGCACTTTCACTTCCCCGAATCCATGCACGGTGAACGATAGCTCGCACTGTGTCACGAACGGGTCGTAGGCGGCCACCTTCATGCCCAGTCCGAGGGCCAGCTGTGCCACACAGCGACCGATCCTTCCGAAACCGATGATGCCGATGGTGCGGCCTTCCAGTTCGCGCCCTTCACCGAAACGCTTCTTGAGTTTTGCGAAATCGGTCGTGCCGCACACGGGCATTTCGCGGTTGCTTTCAGGAAGAAAACGCAGCAGGCCGATGGCATGGGCCAGCACCAGCTCGGCCACCGACCGGGACGATGCCGCAGGCGTATTGAGCACGGTGATTCCCAAGCGTTCGGCAGCCTTCAGGTCGATATTGTCCATGCCTACCCCTGCACGGCCCACCACTTTCAGCGTCCCGACCGAGAGCTCGGCTTCGGTCACTTGGGTGGAGCTGCGCACGAGCAGCGCGGCCACGTTGTGCTCCTTGAGGAATTGCGACAGCACCTGTTGCTCCACCTTGTCGGTATGCACCGAGTGTCCTGCCTCTTCCAGCAGTTGCTTCCCTTTGGCATCAATGCCATCGTTGGCGAGGATGAAAGCCATGGTTCAGCCCTTCTGTTGCTCGAATGCGTGCATCACGTCCACCAGCACCTGCACGCTTTCCAACGGAAGTGCGTTGTACATGCTGGCGCGGAATCCGCCCACATCGCGGTGACCCTTCAGCCCGCTGATGTTCGCGGCCTTGAGGGCAGCGTTGAAATCCGCGTCCAACGACTCGTCCTTCAGCAGGAAAGTGGCGTTCATTCGGCTGCGGTCTTCCTTGGCGGCCGTGCCGAAGAAGAGGCTGTTGCGGTCCAGTTCGTTGTAGAAGAGGTCGGCCTTGGCCTTGTTGTTCTGTTCGGCCCAAGCCACCCCGCCTTTGTTCTTGAGCCACTGCAACGTGAGCATTGAAACATAGATCGGGAATACGGGCGGGGTATTGAACATGCTCTCGCCCTTGATGTGCACCTGATAGTCGAGCATCGAGGGCAGATTGCGACCGGTCTTTCCGAGCAGTTCCTCCTTTACGATGACGAGAGTGACGCCTGCGGGGCCCATGTTCTTCTGCGCCCCAGCATAGATTAGGGCGTGGTCGGCCACGCTGAATTCCCGGCTGAAAATGTCCGATGACATGTCGGCCAGCAGTGGCACGGGCGAAACGGGCGTTTCGAAGAATTCCGTTCCGTAGATGGTGTTGTTGGTGGTGTAGTGCAGGAAATCCAGATCGGTCGGCACGTTGAATCCTTTGGGGATGTACGAGTAGCTCCTGTCCTTGGAGGAGGCTACTTCCACCACAGTGCCGATCTTTTTGGCCTCTTTGATGGCCTTGGCGCTCCAGACGCCCGTGTCGATGTAGCCGCCTTTTCCGCCTTCCTTCATGTAGTTCAGGGCGCTCATGTAGAACTGCATGCTGGCCCCGCCCTGCAGGAACAGGATGGCATATCCTTCCGGCACATTCAGTAGTTCCTTCACCAGAGCTATGGTGCGGTCCACCATGGCCACCACCTCCTTGCTGCGGTGCGAAACCTCCAGAAGAGAGAGTCCTACATTCTCGAAACCGAGCACGGCCTTGCTGGCCTGCTCAAATACCTCTTGGGGCAGGATGCTTGGCCCTGCACTGAAATTGTGAATCTTCGACATGATGGCTATTTGCGATGTTGTGCCGCGAAGGTGGCAATTTCCTGTGAGCGGTGCCTTGATGAGATACCTGGGGCCACGCTACTGAATTTCCAGAGCAATGGTAGGTGAGGGCTGTTCTGTCATGCACCTTTGCGGCATGTCAACGGGCGTCCGCTTCATGCTGGTCAGCACCTTCTCGTTCTCGCTGATGCAGCTGTGCGTGAAGTTCCTGCCCCATCTGCCTGCTCACGAGCTCATCCTTTTCCGAAGCATCATCTCGTTGGTGCTCTCTCTCGGATTTCTGGTTCCCAATAGAATCAATCCGCTTGGCAACAACCGCAGGCTGCTGCTGATGCGTGGTTTTTTCGGCATGATGGCCTTGTCGCTATTCTTCCTCACGTTGCAGGAGCTGCCGTTGGCCAGCGCGGTAACCATCCAGTATCTGTCGCCCATCTTCACCAGCATCATTGCCATCTTCATCCTCGGTGAACGGATGCGTGGCCGGCAATGGCTTTTCATTGCCATCGCGTTTGCCGGGGTGGTGGTGCTCAAAGGATTTGATGAGCGGGTCTCCACACTCTTTCTGCTGCTGGGAATTGCCAGTTCGCTCTTTGCAGGGGCGGCCTATAACTGTGTGCGTCTGCTCAAGGACAGCGACCATCCGGTGGTCGTGGTGTTCTATTTCCCGTTGGTGGCCACCCCGGTCATGGCGGTGCTGTCGTGGTTCGAGTGGGTCACACCTGTGGGCACGGACTGGGTATGGCTGTTGCTGCTCGGAGTGTTCACACAGGTGGGGCAGCTTTACATGACCAAGGCCCTGCAGGCCGAGAAGGCCAACCTTGTTACCAGCATGAAATACCTCGGTGCAGTGTATGCACTGGTCTACGGTTATTTCCTGTTCGATGAGACTTATGACCTGTTGTCCCTTCTTGGTATTGTGCTGGTGCTGGCCGGGGTGGTGCTCAATGTGGTCTTCAGGCCGGGGAAAGCGGTCTGATACCTTCACTGACCTCAATACAGCACCCGCAGCTTCACGGTGTGGTCAATGGCCTTCAGTTCGCGCATCACCTCCTTGTTGTACTTCTTGTCGATGTCCGTCACCAGATAGCCGATGCCCTCGTTGGTCTTGAGGCTCTGGCCGAGGATGTTGATGCCGTAGTTGGAGAAGATGCTGTTGATGCGTGCCAGGATGCCCGGAACGTTGTCGTGAATGTGCAGCAGGCGATGCGCGCCCTTCACCTCGGTGGCCCGCACCTGTGGCAGGTTGACGCTGTTGCCGGTGTTGCCGGTGTTGATGTAGCTCACGAGTGAATCGGGCACGTAGCTCGCGATGTTCTTCTGCGCCTCGATGGTGCTGCCGCCCACGTGAGGCGTGAGGATGACATTCGGAAGCCCGATGAGCGGACTCTCAAACGGTTCGCTGTTCGACCCCGGCTCTTTGGGGAACACGTCCACGGCCGCACCGCGCAACTTGCCCGATTCGAGGTGCTTTTTCAGCGCAGCGATGTCCACCACATGGCCCCGGCTCAGGTTGATGAACACGGCCCCGTCCTTCATCATCTTGAACTCGCGGTCACCGATGATGCCCTTGTTCTCAGCCCTTCCGTCCACGTGCAGCGTCACCACATCGCATCTGCGCAGCAGGTCTTTCAGTGTAGGCAGTTTGCGCGCGTTGCCAAGGGCCAGTTTCTCCTCCACATCATAGTAATAGACCGCCATGCCCAAAGCCTCGGCCAGCACAGAAAGCTGCGAGCCGATGTTACCATAGCCCACGATGCCGAGCTTCTTGCCGCGTATCTCATTGCTGTCGCTCGCGCTCTTGTCCCACTTGCCGAGGTGCATGGCGTTGCTCTTGGCATACGTGCCGCGCATCAGCAGGATCATCTCCCCGATGACCAGTTCCACCACGCTGCGGGTGTTGCTGAACGGGGCGTTGAATACCGCGATACCGGCCTTGGTGCAGGCGTTCAGGTCGATCTGGTTGGTGCCGATGCAGAACGCCCCTACTGCCATCAACTTGTCGGCAGCGGCCACCACCTTGGCGGTCACCTTGGTCTTGCTGCGGATGCCGAGGATGTGCACTCCGTTGATGGCCTTGATCAGTTCCTCCTCGTTCAGGGCCTTGCTGACCGTTTCTACGGAATAGCCCTCGTTGCGCAGTTGCGTCTCGGCATCGGGGTGGATGTTCTCCAGCAGCAGCACTTTGATTCGGTTCTTCGGGAAGGAGATGGCACCTGGAAGCTTGTTCTTGTACAGGAACTCATCGAGGCTGGGCGTCACGTGGTCGGCCTTGTCGAGGATGTTCTTGCGGGCCACGTTCTCTGTGAAGGCGTAGAACTTGTGGGCGATACCCGCAGCCCGCATCTGGTAGTCTGAGAATCCGTCACCGATGACATGGATCTCGCCCGGGAGGTCCATCTTACGCAGCTGCTCGATCTTCCCATCGGGCTTGGCGAGGTCGTTATCGCGGTCGAAGCCCACGATGTTGCCCTTTCGGTCGAAACGGAATGTATTGGCGAAGATCCGCTCCGGTGGGATGCCATACTTCGCCATGATAGGGTCGATGAATTCCTTGAATCCGCACGAGACGATGTAGATGTCGTCCGCATACTGCTTGAAGAAATCCTTGTTGCGGGCAATGGAGGTGGAGATCTTGCGGTTGAGGCGTTTTACCAGGATGTCCAGATGCTCTTCGCGGGCCTCCAGAATCTGCAACCGCTTGAGTAGCGACTCCGTGAAGGTGATGTCCCCGTCCACGCCCTGATCGGTGATCTCGGCTATCCTGCGGATCTTATTCTCCCGCTCGGGGTCATTCTTGAGGCTGATCTCGGCAAGTTCCTCAAAGGCCTCCACCTGCGTCAGGGTGCTGTCAAAATCGAAAACGAACGTGCGTTTGTGCTGCTCTGCCATTGTATCAGAAATCGTCTGCTATCGTTTCACTTGGAAATAGGAGGTGCTGCTCACCCCGCTGAAATTGTCCCATGCGTTCACCTCAATGCTGTAGGTGCCGTCTGTCCAAGTGCTGTCCACCATCAGGTAGCCTCCGAAGCCATTGAGGTCCACGGTATTGTCGATGATGTTCGGGAACTGGAAATTGATCTTTGTGAAACTGCCTGTCACGTTGCCTATGCGCAGCGTCACGTAGTTCAGTGAGGTCTCGTCTGTCACGCTTCCCGCCAAGGTGAATCCTTGTCCGGTGCGAAGGGTGTCCAGCGGGAATCCGCCCACATCGATAATGGGCGCTACAGAGTCCAGACTGTTGACGATGCGCACCGAGGCGGTGTCCGGGTATGATTCGTTCCCGTCATCGTCAATGCTGGAGAGAATGATGCGGTAGTATCCATTGAAAGTGTTGGCGGGCAAGGCGACTGAGCGGTTCAGAAGCTGCTCTGACCCCGAAATCCCATCGATGACCACGAGCCGCAGCACCGTGTCCCTGGCAATGTCGTTGAGCGAATCGATGCCTTCGATGCGGATCTTGTATTGAAGCAGATTGCCGTTGTCGGTGAACCGCACGCTGAGTGGAACACCGCTCTCCGTGCTCACCGTCTGACCATTGACAGGGGACAGAATCTCCGTGACCGGCCGCTCCAGATCGAAACCATCGCTGCACGATGCCACGGAAATCAGCAGCAGTGCGGAGAACAGGCGGGTATACCCTTGTTTCAACATGCCCGCGAAATTAGCCTGTCTCTAAGCAGCCCTAAGTCCAGTAAGGAAAAGTTGTTCACCGATGAAAGAAATGAAGACATTTGTCTCACATCTTCGCACTTGTGTAACGAATGACGGAGATTGAAGTATAAGCCGAGCGATTACCCAAGCGTGTTCATGAAGCGACTCATACTTTGCACCTCCTTATTAGTGCTCTCCACCCTGTGGAAAGTGAAGGCGCAGGACCCCACCTTCACTCAGTTCTTCGCTGCGCGGACCTATATTAATCCAGCTTTCGCGGGTGCTGATGATGGCATCAGGGTCCATGGCAATTACAGGAACCTCTGGACCTCCATCCCGGGCGATTTCAGCACCTATGCGGCAGGTGTCGAATTTGGAAGTCCCAGTCTTTTCGGTGGACTTGCGTTTCAAGCTGTGGTGGGGAATCAGGGAGAAGGCCAATTGCAGACGCAGCGCTACAGCCTCATGTATTCCTACCGTCTCATCGTGATCCCGCGCATGTTCGACATCCATTTCGGTGTCGATGCCGCCTACATGAGCAAGCAGATCCGCGATTGGGATGCCTTCGTGTTCAGTGACCAGCTGCATCCCATCTACGGGAATATCAATCCATCCAACGTCTCGCGCCCAGAGCGCTTGAAAGTGGAGATGCCTGACTTCAATGCAGGAATGATCGCGCGGTTCAACTTCCTTCCAGGTAAGGGGAAGTCCAAGACACGCAAGGTGATCGGCAATACGCTGGGTTTTGCAGCGCACCATGTCACTTCGCCCAACGAATCGCTTACGGGACAGACGGAGAAGCTTCCGGTCAAATTCGTGGCCCATTACTCGATGATGTATCCGGTCACCAAGCGCAAGGTGCGCTATCCGGTCTACATTTCCCCGAATCTCATGTACGAGTACCAGAAGAATCTCTCCACCATGAACTTCGGCATCTATGCGATGCGCGAACCGTTCATGCTCGGGGTGTGGTACCGCAGTGAAATGCGCTTCGACCTTTATCAGTATGATGCGGTCATGTTCAACATCGGCATGCGGGGCGAGGACAAGCGTAAGACCTTCATGTATCAGATCGGATACAGTTATGACCTTACTATTTCTAATCTGGCCGGTGCCACTGCCGGAAGCCATGAGATTGCGGTCACAATGGAATTCCGCGCCCGCAACAAGGCCAAATCAAAGAACGCCCGCAACCGTGCCCGTAACTGCTACAATTTCAACGGGCCGAAGAGCATGCCGAAGGTGTTCTGACCCGGTGTTGGTCTTACTGAATCAGAGCATATCCGATTTCAAGGGAGCTGCCGATCACCTTCCCATTCAGTGAATCAACTCAGACTGTGGATCAACCGAGAATCAAGGTCGTGGATGTGAGGCGTGAGGCCCAATGCATTGGGCATCAGGACTGCATCTATGCCGTGACCGCCTTCCCCGGAGAACGGTCGTTCTTCACTGCGGGGGCAGACGGTATGGTGGTGCAGTGGCATCTTGACGCGCCAGACACAGGGGAGATGGTGGCCAAGGTGGGCAGCACGGTCTATTCCCTCTGCCCGATGCCGGAGCAAAGGCATATTGTCGTGGGGCAGAACTTTGAGGGTATCCATATCATCGACCCCGAATCGAGGAAAGAGGTCGGTTCCTTGAAAATGACCGATGCCGCCCTCTTCGATATGGTGCTGGTGGGGCGGATGTTGTTCATTGCCTGTGGCGATGGCTATCTGGTGGCGGTGGACACGCAGGAGTGGCGCACTTTGGCCCGTATTCGCATCTCCGAGAAATCGCTGCGTACACTTTCCTACAACGGTGCCACGCATGAATTGGCCGTTGGGGCCTCCGATCATCTCATCACCATTATCGATGCAGAGACTTTGACGGTGAGGCACAGAATCGAGGGACACACGAACTCCGTGTTCGCGTTGGCCTTTGCACCGCATGCAGACCGTCTGCTGAGTGCGGGAAGGGATGCCCATCTGCGCATTTTCGATGTGAGCAGCGGCTACACGTTGATCGAGGACATTATTCCTCATATGTACACCGTCAATCACATCCTGTTCAATCCCAGCGGGAGGCTCTTCGCCACGTGCAGCAAGGACAAGTCGATTCGCATCTGGGACCCGGACGGACTCCGGGCGCTCAGGACCATTGACAGAAGCAGCAGTGCCGGTCATGGGACATCGGTGAACCGCCTGCTGTGGATGGACGACCGCACGCTCGTGTCTGTATCGGACGACCGCACCGCCTCTATTTGGAGCCTCGGTCTTGAAGCTTGAGATGACGGGCTATTTTTGACCCGTTCACCGCATGGAAAGTCAGCGCAAGCGCATCCTGTTCGTATTGCCCTATCCGCTGGGAATGGCGCCCAGCCAGCGATTCAGGTTCGAACAGTATTTCCCGGTGCTGGAAGCGAACGGATTCTCCTATGATGTGCGACCGTTCTTGGACCGCACGGCCATGCAGGTGCTCTATGAACCGGGCAGGTTCGGACTTAAGGTGTGGAAGGTGATCATCGGTCTTCTGAAGCGCATGACGATGCTTCTCACCCTGTGGCGTTATGACTTGGTCTTCATGCATCGCGAGGCGGCCCCGATCGGTCCGCCTCTGTTCGAGTGGCTGATTGCGAAGGTTTTCCGTAAGAAAGTGGTCTTCGACTTTGACGATGCCATCTGGATTCCCAATACCAGTTCATCGAACCCGTTCATCAGTCTTTTCAAACGCTACAGGAACGCGGAGAACACCTGTGCCTGGGCTTGGAAGGTGAGTTGCGGTAATGCCTACCTGCGCGACCACGCGGCACGGTTCAATCCGCAGGCGGTGATCAATCCCACCACCATCGACACCGAGTTCCATCACAACCGCGTGAAATCGTACACGGGTGCAAGAACGGTTATCGGGTGGACGGGAACGCATTCCACCATCCGCTATCTGGACCGCGTGGTGCCCATCCTAAGGGAATTGGAGCAGCATTTCGAGTTCGAGTTTCTCGTTATAGCGGACAGACGGCCCGATTTTGAGCTGCGGTGCATGCGCTTCGTGAAATGGGACAAGGCGACCGAGATCGATGACCTGTTGTGCATGGATGTGGGCATCATGCCGCTGGAGAACGACCAGTGGGCCCAAGGGAAGTGCGGCTTCAAGGCACTGCAATACATGGCGTTGGGCATTCCGGCCGTGGTCTCGCCCGTGGGGGTGAACACCGAGATCGTCACCCACGCAAAGAACGGATGGGTGTGCGACAGCGATGATGACTGGCGCGCATGCCTGCGTATGGTGCTGGCTCGTCCAGAGATGCTGCCAGGCTTGAGCGAGTCGGCCCGTCAGACGGTGGTGCAGCGCTATTCCGTGCAGAGCAACACACGCAGTTTTGTGGGTCTGTTCGAATGAGCTTCAGGAAGTCGTATCCGAGGCGTCACCGTGAACATCATGCCGTTGCGGATGTTTATTCTGTTCAACTTTAGAAACCATCAGCAATGACACATCTGAACAAAGGCGACAAGGCCCCCGATTTCAATGCATTGGACCAGCATGGCCATGCCATCCGTCTTGACCAGTTCAAAGGCAAGCGGGTCATTCTCTATTTCTATCCGAAAGACATGACCCCCGGTTGCACCGTGGAGGCCTGTGACCTCCGGGACAATCATATCGCACTTCAGGCTAAGGGTTTTGAGGTGATCGGTGTATCTGCAGACAGCGTGAAGTCGCACGGGAAATTCGTGGAGAAATATGAACTGCCGTTCACTCTGCTGGCCGACACCGAACTTCAGGTGATCAAGGCCTATGGCGTCTGGGGACCGAAGAAATTCATGGGCCGCGAGTTCGATGGCATTCACCGGACCACGTTCGTGATCGGGAAGGATGGCCATCTGGAGGCGGTCATCACCAAGGTGAGTACCAAGGACCACACCGCTCAGATCCTGGCCGAACTGGGAGAGGCCTGAGGGATTCAGCAGTGCCATCGCAGACCGATGTGCACTCCGTTGTGATTTTGAATTTGTGAACATCTTGCGTGGACATGTCTTGGCATTTCCGCTCAGGGTGACGTTCTTTGCGATAGACTCAACTCAACGAAAATAGACGTACACAATGGCAAAGGATGTTCAGACAGAGAAGCTCAAGGCCCTTCAGATGGCCATGGACAAACTGGAGAAGACGCACGGAAAAGGAGCCATCATGCGCATGGGAGATTCCCGTGTGGAGGATGTGGAGGCCATTCCGACCGGTTCTCTCGGAGTAGACCTCGCGTTGGGCGTGGGCGGTTTTCCACGGGGCCGAATCGTTGAGATCTACGGACCCGAGTCGAGCGGTAAGACCACGCTGGCCATTCATGCCATTGCCGAGGCGCAGAAACAGGGTGGTATCGCTGCTTTCATCGATGCCGAGCACGCCTTCGACCGTTTCTATGCTGAGAAGCTCGGTGTGGATATCAACAATCTGCTCATCTCTCAGCCCGACAATGGCGAACAGGCCCTGGAAATTGTGGACAATCTGGTGCGCTCGGGTGCCATCGATATCATCGTGATCGACTCTGTGGCCGCACTCACTCCGCGCAGCGAGATCGAGGGCGAGATGGGCGATAGCAAAGTGGGCCTGCATGCGCGCCTCATGTCGCAGGCACTGCGGAAACTCACCGGCACCATCAGCAAGACAGGAACGGTCTGCATCTTCATCAATCAGCTGCGTGAGAAGATCGGGGTGATGTTCGGCAATCCGGAGACCACCACGGGCGGTAATGCACTGAAGTTCTACGCCTCCATCCGCATCGACATCCGCAAATCGACCCAGATCAAGACGGCCGAGGACGTGATGGGCAACCGCGTGAAGGTGAAAGTGGTGAAGAACAAGGTGGCACCGCCTTTCCGCAAGGCAGAGTTCGACATTCTGTACGGTTCGGGTATCTCCAAGGTGGGCGAGATCATCGATATGGGTTCGGAGATCGGCATCATCAAGAAGAGCGGCTCCTGGTTCAGTTATCAGGACACCAAGCTCGGTCAGGGACGCGATGCGGTGAAAGACCTGCTCAATGACAATCCCGACCTCATGGAGGAGCTGGAGAACAAGATCAAGGAGCACTACAAGGTGGCAGGTGCGCCTGTCGGGGCCGAGGACTGATGCGTATGTGGAGATTTATTCCCATCATTTTCTTCCTTGCGTTTGCCGCGTGTGGTGAGAAGGGTCAGGGAACGGTCGGAGAGGAGAAGGCACCGCTCTCGCCTGAGATGCGGGCCTTGGACAGCATCTCCACCATCATCGACAAGAATCCCGGCAATACCGACCTGCTGAACGAGCGGGCCAAGATGCTCGTGGCCATGGGCAATCTGGACTATGCGCTGACGGACATAGGGCGTGCGCTGCTGATGGACAGCACTAAGTCTGCCTACTACCTCACCATTGCCGACATCTATTTCCAACGGAACGAACCCAAGCGCTGCCTCAGCGCCTTAGAGAAGGCCCGCACATTGGATCCACGCAACCTCGATGCACTCTATCGCCTCGCGCAGTTCAACCTCTACCTCGAGAAGCATCAGGCCTGTATCGACCTCGCCAACGAGATGCTGAAGATCGATGCGCAGGATGGTCGTCCGTTCTTTATCAAGGCCCTGTGTTTCCGGGACATGAAGGACACCACACGGGCCATTGAGAACTACATGATGGCCTCGGAGCAGGACCCGAACAATTTCGATGTGCAGATGGACCTTGGGGTGCTGCACTACGGGAAGAAGAGCCCCTTGGCAGAGTCGTTCCTGCGCAATGCTCTGGCCATTCGCCCGGACGATGCAGGGGCACTTTACGCACTGGGCATGGCCTATCAGCAGGCGAAGCGGACGGATGAGGCCATTGCCACCTACACCCGTCTTACCGAGGTGGACAGCACCAATGGCAATGCCTGGTACAACCTCGGCTATGTGCATTTCACCTACTTGGAGGACTATCTGGCGGCCTTGGATTTCTTCCAGAAGGCAGTGAAAGCCGCTCCCGACTATCACGATGCCATCTACATGCGCGGGGCCTGCTACGAGGCGCTGGGCAATGGTGAATTGGCGAAACGCGAATACTCCTATCTGCTTCAGGTGAATCCGGGGCACCAGCGGGCAGCTCAGCGCATGAAAGCTTTGGTGGGCAAGAAGTGAGCCGCTTGGCCCGGGTGTTGCTCTGACGTGATTCCTGATTGGTTTCGTTTCCTACTTTTACCCGCACTTCTAATCATGCTGAATATGAGATACATACTGACCATTATGTTGGCCTTCGGCCTTTCTTCATCCTCTGAGTTCGTATTTGCCCAAGATGGTGACTGCGAAAAAGTCAATGCTCTGCTCACTGCAGGACAGGAGTACTTCAAGGACATCCGTGGCGAGTCCACTTCGTTCGAGATCCGTGGTGTTTCCAAACCCTATCAGAAGTCACAGTTGTCGGTGAAAGAGGGTGTGACCACCTACATCACTGAGGATGAGTGGTATCCGGAACTTGTTTCCTATTTGGCTAAGACCCGTTTCTACTCAGAGACCCTTCAGGCAGAGTATGACCAGATGAAGAAGCTGCTAACCGATTGCCTCGGCCCGGACTGGGTATTCGTGGAGAAGGACAAGACCAACGACATCTACTTGGAGGACACGGAGTACAAGAAGGCTGTGTTCACGGAGAACAAGAAGGGCAAGAGGATGAAGATCGAGGTGTTCATGTACAACCAGCGTGAACTCGACTCTTGGTGCGTGGAGTTCAAGATGTTCGGAATGGGCAAGAAGCTCTGAGCAGTTCCTGTTTCAAATGAAAAATCCCCGTCAGGTGCGCTTGACGGGGATTTTTTGTTCCCAATGATCGCTGATCGTACGTCAGATGCGCTTCACGAAAAGCTGAGCGGTCTCGTATTTCACCACTTTGACCGCCTCGCCCTTCTCGATGAGTCCGCTGATAGCAGTGGCGTCATAGACCTCGTCATCGATCTGGACCTTGCCGGAGGGACGCAGCACGGAGAAGGCCACTCCCTCACGCCCGATGAGCGCGGCCTCGGAGCTGTCCACGCCAATGAAGCCGTCTTCTTTGCGCTGGGTGCTGGAGAGCACCAGCGAACTGAGCATGTGCGTCTCCAACAGCCGTTTGGCAAGCATTATGGAGCCGAACAGCCCGACCACGGTGGCCAATATCACGGTGAGTGAGGCGGTCATGAGACGGCCGGGCATCACCGGGTCGAAATCGAAACCCACGTTGCCCACCATGCTCAGAATAAGGCCTGTGACCATGAGGGTTATGCCCGCCACTCCGGCCACCCCGAAACCGGGCAGCACGAAGATCTCGACCCCCAGCAGCAGCACTCCGGCCATGAACAGGATGATCTCCCAGTTCTCGGCAAGACCTTCCAGATAGAGCGGGGCGAAATAGAGGGCCGCTGCCGTGGCCGCTGCGGCAATGGGGAAGCCCACTCCCGGGGTCTGCAGTTCGAAATAGATGCCCCCGATGATGATCATGATGAGAATACCGCTCACGGCAGGGTGCACCAGCCATCCGATAATGGTCTCGAGCGTGGTGGGGACGAAGGTCTTGAGCTCATAACCAGTGATACCGTTGTTGGCCAGTAGTTCGGGAATGTTCTCGGCCATGCCTTCGCAGAACCCGTGCAGCATGGCCTCACTGGCCGTGAAGGTGAGCACCTTGCCGCTGTCGCTGATGCCGTCAATGGCAATGCTGGCATCGACCATGGCCTGGGCGATGTCGGGATTGCGGCCCTTGGCCTCGGCCGTGGCCCGCATGGTGGCGCGCATGTAGCTCTGATATTTGTCGGGCAATTGGCTGCCCTCCTGATCCACCACGGTGGCCGCACCGATGTTGCCGCCTTTGCGCATGAAGATGCTGTCGCAGGCGATGGAGATGAGCGCCCCGGCCGATGCTGCGTTGTTGTCGATATAGACCCATACAGGAATCTCGGAATTCAGAATGCGGGTGCGCATGGAATCGGCATGCACCACCATTCCGCCATAGGTGTTCATGTGCAGCAGGATGAGGTCGGCCCTCCATTCCTCGGCCTCCTCGAAGGCCTTCTGCATCTTGAGCCACACGGTGGGACCTATCTCCTCTTTCACATCGAACACATACACCCGCTTGGGCTGCGACTGTGCGGACAGCGAATGGAACAGCACGAGGGAGAGGAGGAGCGAAAGAGCCTTTTTCATGCCCCCGAAGGTACGCACCTTGTCACCAGTCGTACCCCCGTGTCACCTGCCAGCCCAATGGTCCATGGCCGAAATGATAGGTGATGCTGCGTGTATTGCCCACCTCGTCCCCGTCAAAACTCCGTATGCGATAAAAGTCGCTGTAGGCCCCATGTTCGAGTTCAATCTCCACGGAACTGCCGTGGCGCTGCACCACGATGATCCGATGTGTCTCATCAAAGGGTTCACTGAAGAAGTAGTTCACCGTGAGCATACCGGCCATGAGCAGCGGTGCGAGATCGAACATGCTGAGAATCAGTCCGTCCGTGAGGTCTAGTCTGAGCGTTTTCCGCAGCTTGTAGAGTCCAAGAAAGGCCCCGACCCCGAAGAGCACCGTCCATCTGCTGGCCTCCAACAGGGGTATCAGCGTGACCTCGAGCAGGAAATAGATGATGAAACAGCAGAGGAAGAACAGGGGAACGATTGGGAAAAGCTCCCTTCCTTCACTGGAGAATGCATGCGGACCGTGCCGGTTGTCGTGGCCGAACCACGGGAACGGAAGTCGGTTGCGATGCGGGAGCATAGATTGCAAATTTCGGGAGGAATGACGAGCTCAGGGGCTGGGAAACTTTTCACCATTTTTCATCTGCGAAATTGACGGGCATTCCATCGCACAAAAAAACCGGACACCACCAGTTTTCTGGTCGGTGTCCGGTCGGGTGGAGCCGGAGGGATTCGAACCCTCGTCCAAACAGCAGACCTGCGGGCTTTCTACATGCTTATTCCCAACTTGCTTGTCGGGGCCGCCCCGGCAAGGGACAACCTAAACGGCCCTTATCCTCTTGTTTTTTCGTCCGCGGGCCGAGAAAACCCTTGGCTTATTCCTACCTGTCGATGCCCCATTTGCCACACTGTAGGACGGTGTTGTGACAGGGACAGCTGTTGCGTGATCTTGGATCAGGCAGCCAGCGCGAAGTGTTCTTCGCCTGTTGTTGTTTGGAAAGATTGATTGCGGATGGTCTTCCCAACACCCGGCATGCTTACCTCACCGACCATGCTGCTGTCAAAACCGGTCGGCCCCATAAAGAAAGAACGTTGCGCAAAGGTAGGCAATGCCCGTGCCACGGAACGTGAACTGACGATCTGACTGGAAATCCCACCTGATAAACGCGATTTCAGTACGTGGTTCTCGTAGATGCCTGTCTTTCGTCCTGTGCATCGCACTTCAAGGTGTAAGCCGTTCATAGATTTGGGCCGATGAACCGCCAGCAACTATTCGCACAGATCAGGAAGAAGCGCAGTTTCCTGTGCATCGGTCTCGATACTGATATCACGAAGATACCGTCCCATCTATATGGTTATCCTGACCCGGTGCTGGAGTTCAACCGTCAGATCATTGAGGCCACGCACGACCTCTGTGTGGCCTACAAGCCCAACATGGCGTTCTATGAGTGCAGAGGCTTTGAGGGGTGGATGGATTTAGAGAAGACGATGCAGGAGATTCCCTCTGACATCTTCACCATTGCAGACGCCAAGCGCGGTGACATCGGCAACACATCGACCATGTATGCCAAGGGGTTTTTCGATCAGATGAACTTCGATTCTATCACGCTGTCACCATACATGGGCCACGACAGTGTGACACCTTATTTCAGGTTTGAAGGCAAATGGGCCATACTTCTGGCACTCACATCCAACGAGGGCGCGGAGGACCTTCAGATGATTGACACGGGCAATGGTACGCTCTGGGAGGAAGTGCTGCGAAGGACCAAACTCTGGGGAACGCCCGACAACACCATGTATGTGGTGGGGGCCACCAAGGCAGAGATGCTCAAAAAGGTGAGAACCATCGTGCCAGACCACTTCCTGCTTGTCCCCGGTGTGGGCGCGCAGGGTGGAAGCCTTTCTGAAGTGGCTGCCCACGGTCTCAACTCCCAATGCGGACTCTTAGTGAACTCTTCCCGCGCCATCATCTATGCCGGCACAGACGAGGATTTTGCGGAGCGTGCACGTGAGGCCGCCAAGTCTGTGCAGCAGGAAATGGCTGTGATCCTCGCAGAGGCGGGGCTGCTCTGAAACCAGAAGGAACCAGTTTTTTCAATTCCGGTTTTTGCAATACTTTTAACGTATGGCTGCCATACGTGAGGAATTGTTGCACCACATCTGGAAGTTCAGGCTCTTCGATAATAAGGGGCTGACCACAACGGACGGCCGCGCGGTGGAAGTGGTCCGCTCGGGGGAACACAGCGCGGATGCAGGCCCGGATTTCATCAACGCACGCATCAGAATAGATGGCGTGCTGCTGGCGGGCAATGTCGAGCTGCACGTGAAGACAAGCGACTGGCTGCTGCACGGACACCAGCATGATTCAGCCTATTCCAATATCATTCTGCATGTGGTCTTCGGCAACGACCTCACCGAACCGTTGGGCGACTTCCCAACGCTGGAGCTGCACCACCGCATCAGCGACCAGGTGCTGAAACGCTACGCAGGCCTCGTGCATGCCATGCAGCCCATTGCCTGCGGGAAAAGTATCACAGAGGTGGAGCACCCCGTGCTGCACAACTGGCTTGAGCGGGTACTGCTGCAGCGCCTACAACGGAAATCTGAATGGATGGCCGAGGTGGTGCAGCAGTGCAATGGCGACCTTGAACAGGCCTTCTTCATCATCATGGCCCGCACGATGGGCATGAAAGTGAATGGCGATGCCTTTGAGATGCTGGGCCGCAGACTGCCGTGGAAAGCAATGATGAAGCATCGGGACAGCCTGCTGCAACTGGAAGCATTACTCTTTGGCACGGCAGGGCTGCTGCATGGTGCAGGCGAAGAGGAATACCCGGAGACACTGCGGAAGGAATACGATTTCCTGCGCCACAAGTATGGCATCGAACCGATGAGTGGCACAGAGTGGCGCTACTTGCGGCTGCGCCCGGCCAATTTCCCCGCCATCCGACTGGCGCAGCTTGCGGGAATGATCCATTGCTGTGGGCCGCTGTTGCAATGGTACTCGGCCCATTTCACGAAGGATGACTGTCCGAGCGTGCTGGCAATGCCATCCGCCTATTGGGACACGCATTACACATTCGGGCAGCCGGGCAAGTCCCAGCGCAAACCGCTGGGGGCTACTATGCAGCGGCACATGCTCATCAACGCAGTGGCGCCCTATCTGATCGTGCTGGCCGACCGCGAGCACCGTGAGGAGCTGCGCGGTCGGGCCCTCGAGATGCTCTATTCCATTGAGGGAGAGAAGAACAACCGCATACAACCGTTCCGCGAGCTGGGCCTGAAAGTGCCGGATGCGGCCACCGCGCAGGCCCTGCTCGAACTGCGGTCACATTGGTGCGACCATCGTAAGTGCCTACATTGCGCCATTGGAAATCAGGTGCTCAAACGTAATTCGGATAGTTGATTGAATCCTCCGCCTCGTTCCTCTGCACCTCCTTTTCAAAGGAGGACGGGCGCCTTTCCTCCGCCTTAGGCGGATGCCCAAAGGGCGAGGGATTTCTTTGTGCATTAAAGCGGATTAGCAGAAAGACTTTTTTCTACGTTCTCTGCGCCTTTCCTTTGCGACCTCTGCGTGAAATAACATGAGATGAATAACGAGATTAAGGACAGGGCTGTATCGCTCTTCGAGCTACAGTTGTTTGGGCTGTGCTCGTGGTTGGGTGAGAAACTCGGGATCCGGGCCACCACCATCCGCATGTACTTCATCTACCTCAGCTTCTTCACCTTCGGTTCACCCATCATCATCTATCTCATCGGGTCGTTCCTGCTCGAACACAAACAGTATTTCAAAAAATGGTTCGCCCCGAAAAGAAGGAGTGTGTGGGACCTTTGAAAAAGATGAAACAGGAAATAAGAAATCAGAAAATGGTAGCGGAGGTAGTCATCTTTTCCTGAAAACCGCTAACCGCTAATCGCTAACGGCTTTGGAAAGAATTCTCATCACAGGTTCCAACGGTCTGCTCGGGCAGAAGCTGGTCTACAAACTGAAGGACAGGGAGGACGTTGAGCTTATTGCCACTGCACGGGGCGCCAATCGTCTCCTTGTACAGGAGGGCTACACGTTCCTCAGCATGGACATAGAGGACAAGGACAGCGTGGACGAGGTGATCGACCGAACAAGGCCCGACCACATCATCCACACTGCAGCCATGACCAATGTGGATGCCTGCGAGCTCGAACATGAGGCCTGCGACCGCGCCAATGTTCTGGCCGTGGAACACATGGTGCGGGCTGCTGAGCGGCACAGGGCCCATTTCGTGCACATTTCCACCGATTTCATTTTCAACGGTGAGGACGGCCCTTACTTTGAGGATGCCAAGCCCGACCCGGTGAGTTACTATGGCCATTCGAAGCTGAAGGGCGAGCAGATTGTGCAGGCCAGCAAGTTGCGATGGGCCATTTTGCGTACGGTGCTGGTCTATGGTGTGGTAGACAACGCCAGCCGCAGCAACATCGTGCTCTGGGCCAAGGGCGCGCTGGAGAAGGGGCAGCCTATCAACGTGGTGAATGACCAGGTGCGCTGTCCCACCTTGGCGGAGGATCTCGCTGACGGTTGCATTCTCGCGGTGGACCGAAACGCAACGGGCATCTACAACATCTGCGGCAAGGATGCGCTCAACATCATAGAGATCGTGCAGCAGGTGGCCGAGCACTATGGACTGGACAAACGGCTCATCAACCCTGTGAGCAGTACCACACTTAACCAGCCCGCCAAGCGCCCGCCCCGTACCCACATGCCCATTGATAAAGCCATGCGCGAACTTGGCTACCGACCGCACAGCTTTCGGGAGGGAATAGCCATCGTGGAACGACAGGTTGCGACTGCGGCCATCCGAGGTTGAGATTTTGGCCGGGTTGGTAGCGCTTAGGCTGGCCCTTGCGAATATCATTTCGGGGCAGCGTCAATCGGTCAAGAAGGCACAGAGACGGTAATGTGAAGCCTGAATCCAGGTCACTTCTTGGCCAGCTCCGATTTCGCCCAGTTGAGGTTGTTGCGCGCTAACGGATAGTCGGGACGGATGGAGAGGGCCCTTTCGCAGGCAGCTATGCCTTCCCTCCATTGGCCCATGGCGTTGTGCGCGGAGCAGATGTTGTTCCATGCATCCGCATAGTCGGGCCGCAGTTCCAAAGCCTTCACGCATGCTTGGATACAGTCCTCAAAGCGGTCTGCACGATACAGGTGCAGGCTCAGGTTGAGGTAATTCTCAGGGGTCGGATTTTGTGCAACGGCCCGCTCGGCCTGCTGCAACAGGCTCTCGGTCGAAGCGTCCATCGTGGCAGTCAGCCAGCGCGCATATCCGTGTGCAGGGCTCAGCTTCAATGCTTGGTCATTGTAATACTTGGCCTCCGAGAGTCGATTGTTGTCAAACAGCCATTTGGCGTAGAAATAATGGCAGTCCGGATAGCCGGGCCCCTTTTCCAGTGCGGTCAGAAAGAGCTTCTCTGCCTCCTGTGCATTTCCCAGTCCGTTCTGGGCCGAGGCCATGTTCACATAGAGATAGGGATGGTTGCGGTAGTTGGTCTGCAAGGCCATGCGGTAGTACTTCATGGCGCGTTGCAGGTCGCCCCTGCGCATCTGCGAGAGGCCGTAGTTCATGAGTCCGCGCCCGTTCTTAGGGCTTTTCTCTGTCACATCCAGCCAAAGGGTCTCATCTGTGTGCCAAACCCTGTTGCGCTGCACCACCCCGAAGGCATGGCCGGCATAGAGCAGGGCTGCCAGGGTGATCGCAAGCGAACGCCATTGTCCGGTCTGAGGCTTTTCCTTCTCCATTTTACTGTAGAACCACAGCGACACAGGCCAGACCACGGCCAAGGTGAGCCCCACGAACGGGAAGAACATGCGATGGTCGTTGGTCACTTCGCTCAGAGGTATGATGCTGCTTGTGGGAACTAATGCGAAAAGGAACCAGAGCAGACCGAAGGCCACAGGTCGCACCCGCTCTTCCTTCGAGGTTCTGAAGGCCACCACAACCAATGCGGTCAGGAATGCCATGCCTGCGAAGAACCGTCCGTCCACTATAGTTTCCAATGCCTCCCAGTCGCTGTCAGCACTCAGGCCCAGCGGGATGAAGAACAGCCAGAAGTAGCGTAGAATGACGAACGGTTGCGTGATCGCATACTGGAAGGCCGAGGTCCCACCGGGCACCCATGTCTCTGGGGTCATCCGTTGCGAGAACATGAACATGCCGAAGCATATCACCGCAGCAGGAATCGCCCATTTGAGCAAGAAGGTCCAGTTGCTCGGGTGCAGGGCATCCAAAAGGCTCTGCTTCCGGTCGAACAGCACCACATAGACCAGCATGATGGGCAGGTACATCACTGCGGTCTGTTTGATGAGAATACCAGCTGCCACGGGCAATAGGCCCAGATGACGTTTCCACCCGTCCGTCTTGGCGAAGAGCAGCATACCGGCCACCACCGGCACCGTGCTTAACACATCTGAACGTGCGGAGATGTAGTTGATGGTCTCAGCATTGACGGTGTGCAGCATGTATAGACCCACTGCCAATAGGGCCGTCCATGCATTGAGCGCATGCGGCCGAGCAAGGTCCATGATGTGCCTGAAAAGGAAGAACATCAGCACTCCCTGAAACAGGAACCACAGGAAGGTGCTCAGGTGAAACATGAAAGTGTCCTCCAATCCTCCGGCAAGCCAATGATCCACTGCGAAGGACAGTGTGAGCAGCGGGCGGTAGCCCTGATTCGTAGGGAGCGAACTGTGTGTGGTGGCATCCGTGAAGTAGGTCCGCCACAGGCTCAGGTCCTTGATGGCATCGTTGCTCTGAATGACGTGGGAGTCATCAAAATGGAAGGCATTGTGGAAATGGTTCCAGTAGCATGCCGTCACGGAAAGGGTCAGGGCAAGGGCGGCCAGCAGAAGTTTGCGGTGATCCATGCTCATGCTTGTGTTCGGTTTGCGGTCGCGGAATCAGATTTAATGGCCTCATAGATGGCGATCGCTTCCACAGCCGCTCTCACATCGTGCACTCTCAGGATGTCGGCACCGCGTTCCAGCAGCAGGGCATGCAGGGCGGTGGTTCCGTTCAGGGCCGTGTCGTGGGTGGTCCCAGTCACTCGGCTCACCATGCTTTTCCTCGAAACTCCAACAAGAATAGGTTGTCCGAACATCCCGAATTCCTTAAGATGACTTGCCAGTTCGTAATTCTGCTGCAGAGTCTTCCCGAATCCGAATCCGGGATCCAGCACAATGTCGTGGAGACCAAGAGACCGCAGATGTTCCAGTCTGAATGAGAAGTAGCGCAGCACTTCGGCCAGAATGGACCCTTCGGTGAGCTCCTGTTGCATGGTCTGCGGTGTGCCGCGCATGTGCATGCACACGAATGGAACTGTGTTCGTGGCGGCCACTTTGGGCAGTTCCGGGTCCAGCTCGCCCCCCGAAATGTCATTGATCATGTCTGCTCCCTCGTGCAGTGCTGCATGCGCCACTTGCGACCTGAATGTGTCGATGGACAGGAACGCGTTCGGGAACTCCTTTATGCATGCCTTTAGCACAGGTAGCAGGCGTTCTGATTCCTCTTTGACTGGGACATGAACGGCACCGGGCCGGCTACTGTAGGCACCCATGTCGATGATGGAGGCTCCTTCCTCAAGCATTCTTTCGCATAGACGCAGGGCGCTTTCAATGGTATTGTGATGCCCTCCATCATGGAAACTGTCGGGTGTGAGGTTCAGAATGCCCATGACCAAGGGCCTGTCCAACAGCAACAGCCTGCCTCTGCAGTTCAACGAATGTTTCCTCTCCAATGGAGTAATTTTGTCCGACTTAACGATGGCCGAAATTACTTCCGTGAAATCGATGCCCGATACCAGCGCACAGTACGACCGTGCTGCTGCGGAGTGCCGTGACATCTTCATGCGCAAGATGAAGGACTACGGCCCATCATGGCGCATCTTGCGACCTTCCAGCATCACCGATCAACTTTTCATCAAGGCCAACCGCATCCGCAGTCTGGAAGAGAAAGGGGTGAGCAGGGTAGGGGAGGGCATCCGTCCGGAATACGTGGGGCTGGTGAACTACAGCATCATGGGCCTTATTCAATTGGAGGCCGGTGCGGCCAATGAACCCGATCTCTCAACCTCCGCTGCCGAAGGTCTCTATGACCTGCATCTGGCCACCTGCAAGGCCCTGATGGAGAAGAAGAACCATGATTACGGTGAAGCATGGCGCGACATGCGCATCAAGTCCCTCACCGATCTGATCCTTGTGAAGATCCATCGCATCCGACAGATCGAGGACAACGAGGGGCGCACGGAGGTGTCTGAAGGCATTGCATCCAATCTTCACGACATGGTCAACTACGCCATCTTCGCTCTCATCAAGATGGGAGAAGCCTGAACCGATTACGTTTTAACCCTTAATACCGACTGTTGACATGAGCAACATCATGAAGTTCATTACCGACTTTGCCCGCTATGCCGTGGGCATCCTGTTCATTTTCTCGGGCATTGTGAAGGCCAATGACCCGTTGGGTTTCAGCTACAAGTTGGAGGAGTATTTCGAGGAGTTCGCCAAACTGGGCGAATACGTGGGCTTCCTTGAGCCGTTCTTCCACCTCTGCCATGAATATGCACTTCCGCAGGCCATTTTCCTTGTCATCCTGGAAGTGGTGTTGGGTGTGGCCATTCTGGTGAGATACAGGGTGAGCATTGTGAGCTGGTTGCTGCTGCTGCTCATTGTGTTCTTCACCCTGCTCACCTTCGCATCGGCCTATTTCGGCATCGTGAAGACCTGCGGTTGCTTCGGAGACGCCATTCCGCTGACCGCGTGGGAGAGTTTCTACAAAGACCTCGTTCTTCTCATTCTCATCGTCATCATCTTCATCCGTCAGAAGTCCATCAGCCTCAGCGAAACCGGTATCAACGATTTCGTTCTGGCCGCCATCGGTCTTCTGGTGATGCTCAAGTTGAGCAATGGTCTTGACTGGTACTTCCCGTTCAACTTCACTCTGGCCGTGTTCGGTCTGTTCTTTGGCATCCGACTGGTGGAGCATATCAAGGCCCCGAACTATGTTACTTGGCTGTCGTTCTTTGCCATGGCCTCCTTCTCGTTCTACACCTACAGCTATCTGCCTGTGAAGGATTTCCTCGCCTATGCAGAGGGCAAGAGCATCACCGAGGGGATGCAGGGCATACCTGATAAGTTGAAGTACTTCTACATCCTGAAGAACAAGGCCACCGGTGAACTGGAGGAGTTCGAAAAGTTCCCTGAGAACTATCAGGAGAAGTATGATTACGTGGAAGCGCGCACAGAGGTCGTGGAGAAGGGTGTGGAACCGGCCATTCTTGATTTCGCCATCGTGACGGCAGAGGGGGAGGATCTCACGGATGATTTCCTGAGCAGTGACATGTACACCTTCCTGTGGATCAGCTACGATCTGGATGAGGCCCTGCTTCAGGTCCAGCCTCGGGCAAATGAGCTTGCCACTGCTCTCATGGCCGAAGGGCATCGTTTTGTGGGCCTCACGGCCAGTGTTCCGGACAAGGCCTTGGCTTTCACACAGGCCAACAACGCACCCTACACGTTCCTGTTCTGCGATCAGATCGTGCTCAAGACCATCATGCGCTCCAACCCGGGACTCATGCTCATCCGCGAGGGTGTGGTCATCGGCAAGTGGCATGCCAACGACCTGCCGAGCATAGACCAGCTGAGGACCGACTATCTGAAGCGTTAAGTCAGGGTGTCAGCTTATCGCAGACCTGTCGATTCCGATTCCTCGGAGGGCTCTGGGTTTGGCGCGTTGACCAATGCGGTGAAGGACTTCGTCAGGGAGGATTTCAACGGGGTCGTTTTTTCTGGCACGTTGCTACTGCTTGCGGCAGCCCTGTTCGTCAATTACTCCTCGCTGGTAGATGTGCAGTGGGTCACGCGCGAGGATGGCGCGTGGTCCTGGCTCTTGCACTACCTGCTCCTGTATGGCGGCATATATTATGCGGTGGCTGCGATTGCGGCCTACCGAAGTGAGAGGAATTATCTGGCCGACCCCTGGTTCTGGGTGCTCAGCGCATGTTTCATTCTTATCGCCACACTGCCGAAGATCCATGTGCTCCAATTCGTCACTGTGAAGGAGCAGACCCACTGGTCGGGCGGGGAGATGGTCTTTGCGAGCAAGTGTCAGTTCTTCTTCCACCAGTTTGTGCTCACGGCCGGGTTCCTCGCTGTGCTGACCGCTGTGGTGGGCAGATGGAAGAAGTTGGAGTTCGGTCTGCGCTGGGACTGGCATAAACTCCGCCCCTATTTCCTGATTCTGTTGATGGTGAGTCCGCTGATGGTGGCGGCCTCATTTCTTCCGGATTTTCAGCAGGCCTATCCGCAATACAAGCCTTGGTTCAGGGGCGAGATGGCCTTCGGCCTTTCCAATGAGGTGCGCACGGCCATCTTCACGATGAGTTATTCCACCGGTTTTGTTGCGGTTGAGCTTCTGTTCCGAGGTGCGCTCGGGCTGGGCATGTTCCACATCATGGGCACACGGGCGCTGTTGCCCATGGCCGCCTTCTACTGCACTTTCCATTTCGGCAAGCCGATGGGAGAGGCCATTGCCTCCATTTTCGGGGGCTACATCCTCGGGGTTCTCGCTATTCAAGGCCGTTCCATTGCAGGTGGGGTCATTGTGCATCTCGGGGTGGCCATGCTCATGGAGTTCATGGGGCACCTGCAGCACGCCCTGCGTTGATTTTATTTCCCTGAAACTCCGCTATTATCCTCATTTTCGCAGAATGATGGTTCTGAGAGTTCTTTTGGTGCTGGTTCTTGGCTTTGGGCTGCTACAGTTTGTGCCCAGACGGAACAGCAATGAGGTGGTCAACGCAGCGGAGACCTTCAATCCCGACAGGTCTGTGCCCGAGATGGCGCTTGTTAGGTCGGCCTGTTTCGATTGTCATAGCAACGAGACCGAATATCCATGGTACTATTTTGTTCAGCCCCTGTCACTTTGGTTGGACCATCATGTGGAAGAGGGACGCGAGGAGCTCAATTTCTCCACTTGGCATGTGCTTCCCTTGGACAAGCAGGCGAGAAAGCTGGAGGAATGTGCCGAGATGCTGGAGAATAGAGAGATGCCCTTGACCAGTTTCACACTCACCCATCCGGAGGCCCGCTTGTCCGATGAGGAACGGCAGCAGCTTACCGACTGGTTCAAAAGGCTCCGTTCCGAGTATTGATGAGAAGGCCTTCTGCTCACTTGGTCTATCCTCCACACTGATGAAAGAACGTCCCTTATCGCTCCTTGCAGCATTGACGCCCATTGTGCTGCTCATCGCCCTTCTGGCAGTCAATGTTCTCCTTTTCGGTGACAACGCGCTTGGTGGGGCCAACCAGGTCGGGCTGTTGCTTGCGGGCGGTGTGGCGGCATTGATCGCCATGTGGCACGGGCATTCTTGGAGCAAGCTGTTCGATGGGGCCACTGCCAGCATTGCATCGAGTCTCCCAGCTTTGCTCATTCTGCTGATGATCGGTGCTTTGGCAGGCACATGGCTGTTGAGCGGAGTGGTCCCGGCCATGGTGTACTATGGACTCGGTATTCTCAACCCGAAGATTTTCCTGTTTGCCACGGCAACGGTCTGTGCGATTGTGTCCATGGCCACGGGAAGCTCTTGGAGCACGGTTGCCACGGTGGGCATAGCGCTGCTTGGCATCGGCAGGGCCTTGGGAATGCCAGAAGGCATGGTGGCTGGGGCCATCATCTCCGGTGCCTACTTCGGTGACAAGATGTCGCCTCTTTCCGACACTACCAATCTGGCACCGGCCATGGCGGGAACAGACCTCGTCACCCATATCCGCCACATGATGTGGACCACTTTCCCGTCCTTCGGGCTCACGCTGCTCATTTTTCTGGGCATCGGTCTGCTGCGTGCCCCTGGCGAGGGGCCTATGGAGGTGTCCGAACTTCAGAATGCCATCAGTGCCCGCTTCACCATCACGCCATGGCTGTTCGTGGTTCCTATCGCTGTGGTCGGGCTCATCATGCGCAGGATTCCGGCCGTGCCAGCGCTCTTCATCGGTTCGCTGCTCGGAGGGCTGTTCGCAGTGCTGTTCCAGTCGCACCTTTTTGTCGATGTGGCCGGAGCGGCAGGCGCAGAGACCGGTTTCTGGAGCTTGGCCTACAAGGCCGTGATCAATGCCATGACCACCGATGTGGCCATAGCCTCCGGACATCCGTTGGTGGATGAACTTTTGAAGACGGGTGGCATGTATGGGATGATGAACACCGTTTGGCTCATCATCTGTGCCATGACCTTCGGTGGCATCATGGAGGTCTCTGGCATGCTTCAGCGCATCGCTTCTTCTATTCTCGGTGCAGCGAAAAGCACCGGTGCGCTCATCGCCTCGACCACAGGCACCTGCCTTGTGTTCAATGTCACCGCATCCGATCAGTATCTGGCCATAGTGGTGCCCGGAAGGATGTATGCCAATGAGTACAGGGACAGGGGACTGGCCCCCGAGAACCTCAGCCGGGTATTGGAGGACAGTGCCACCGTCACCTCGGCATTGGTCCCGTGGAACACTTGCGGGGCCTACCATGCCGGTGTGCTGGGAGTGGCCACGGGCACCTACCTGCCGTTCGCATTCTTCAACATCATCAGCCCACTGATGACCATGCTGTTCGGTGCGATGGGATGGAAGATAACGCCCTTGAGACCCGAGCAGCGCTGACCCCACATCAGCGCGAAAGAGCAGACTGAGAGCGGATAGGGGAGATCAGACGTCCACCTCGATGCGCAGACTGAAATACGTCACGCTGTCATCCATGGTCTGAAAAAGGTAGGTCAACTCGTTTCCCGACTTCTTCTTCATGTCTATGAGACCCAGACCGGCACCGCCCTTCGAGGAGAATTTCACGACCGTCTGTTTCATGATCACCCCATAGAGGAACTTCACCTCCTCCTCGCTCAGGCTGTTGATCTTCTTAAGCTTGTCCTCCAGAAGAATCCGCTCATCATTGCTGATGAGATTGCCGATGATCACATTGATACGACCTTCAGAACGGGTCAGATAGAAGTGATTCATATCTGCAAAATTCTCATTCTCATGTTCATAAGAATGCAATTGCAGATTCTGAAGGGTTTCTATGGCAATGTTGATGAGCTTACGCTTCTTCTGACGGTCCACACCTTCGGCCTCCAGAATATCTTCCATCTGGGCCAGCGTGTCAAGCACCACATTCTTGTCCACCACACCTTTCTGGTGCAGCAGCACGGTATCTGAATTGACGAGGGCCCTTATATCCACGGTCATCATCATATGCCCTTCACGGTCGGAGTTTCAAATGAAGCAATAAAATCGGCTCATGGACAAACGCCTGTTACGCAATTTGCTCGGAAATGGTTTCTATCTCTTGATGATGCTGCGATGGATGCGTTCCTGTCCGATCGTCATGGACAGCATGTAGGTACCGGTCGCCAGACCATCGGTATTCAATTCGAGATAATGCAGTCCGTTGGAGATGATGCCCAGATCACGCTGCATCACGGTCCTTCCGCTCATGTCCATGAGCCGGATCTCGACCTTCTGGTCAGAGAACGCGTTGAACTGCACGGTGAAATCCCGGTCTGATGGGTTGGGATAGATGCTCACGAGCACGCCATCCGGCACTGGCTGAGGGTGGTCCACACTCACCGGACTGTTGACGAAAGCGGGCGCCAAGGGCGGGAATCCGCTCCCAGAGGTGGCCTCGCCCCCTTGACTGAGGAAATTGTCCCCGTCATTGGTTTTCCATGCCGCTCCGAAAGTGGTGGTGAAGTCCGGCTCCGTCTTCGTGGAGATGTAATACCAGTCCGACTGGGCCGCCTGTTCGGTGAGGTCGAGGATGAGATAGCCATTCTGCGTCAGGTCAATATATTTCACATGCTGATTGCTCGATTGTATCACTCCCGCCCCCACATTGAAGGGGAAGCCGGGAGAGGTGATGCTCGTTACCACGAACTCCACGGCCACTGGAGTGCCGGGTGTGAACGGCCCCGCTCCTCTTCTCAGGTCATTGCCCCAACTGGTGTGGATATCGCCCGTGAGCACCACCGCGTTGTCGATGGAGTTGTCAAGAAGGTGGCTGTAGAGACTGTCCCGTTCTCCGGTATAGCCGTCCCACTGGTCGGTGTTGACGGATATGCCGAGAATCTGCAGAGGCGCCATCATCACCTGTTGCCCGATGATCTTCCACTTGGCCTCCGAAGCCGACAGATTGTCATAGAGCCAATGCCGCTGCTCATGGCCCAGCAGGCTGCGTGTGGCCGCCCCTGTGAGGCCCTGCTGCTCCCTGGCATAGAGCCGTGTGTCGAGCATGATCAGGTCGGCCATGGAACCGAAACTGAAATCACGGTAGATGCGCTCCGGGTCGCTCGGGTCGGGTTTGCGGATGGGGAGCCATTCCTCGTGTGCCCGTATGGCCGATGCCTTGCGGTCGGTCCAGGCACCCTCTGCACCCTCTGTGTGATTCTCTGCACCGCCCTGCCATGAGTCGTTCGCGGTCTCGTGGTCATCCCAGATGAGGATGAACGGGTACTGGCGATGGATCTCCCGCAGGTCGGCATCCAACCGGTAGTGCGAATAGCGCGTGCGGTAATCCTCCAGGGTCACAATCTCATTGGTGGGCTCATAGGTGCGCCCCTCCAGATTGATGCTGTAACCGCCCACCTCATACTCATAGATGTAATCGCCAAGGTGCAGCACAGCGTCAATGTCATTGCGCTCGGCAAGGCTTCTGTACGCGTTGAACAGACCATGCTCGTAGCTGGAGCACGATACCACCCCGAAGCGCAGGTGCTCCACGCCTCCTGTCGGGGCGGTGTGCGTGCGGCCCATGATGGACAGGGTGCCCTCATGCTCGAACTGGTAGTAGTACCACTCATCGGCCGAGAGTCCAGTCACATCCACCTGCACCGTCCAGTCGTTGGAGGCATCGGTCACCGCACTGCCCGAGGCAACGATGTTGGTGAACAGTGTGTCGGTGGCCATGCGCCAGTTCACCGTCACGGCCTCTTCCGTGGCCAGTGTGATACGTGTCCAGATCACCACGGCATCAGGCAAGGGGTCGCCCGAGGCCACTCCGTGATAGAAGGGCGCCAACGCAGGGTCAAGGTCGCTTCTTCCGTGGTTGAAAGGATTTTCTGTGGAGGTCTGGGCATGCAAGCTGCCGATGACGGAGAGCGCCAGCAGCAGCGCTGGCCTGAGTGTTCTGAACATGCTTCAAATTTAGCTGTGCACGGCTTTATGGACGGGGCTTTCAGCAGGTTATTCCACATGCGGCCCGCTCTTCATCCAAATGGTGATGAACAAGGCGTTTTCATCGATGAATGATGCTTGACTGTCGGAAAACAGGCCGCCCCGGACAGCTTTCGCTGAACGGGGCGGTGTGTGCAGACCTGTAAGCCGGATCCTGTTCCTTGGCCCGAAGGCCGAGGCCCCCATCATTTATCTGCGCGGCCTACCCGCTGCAATCGCCCCGAAGGACACGGGACGAGCAGCCCCGGTCTTGCAGCTTATTTGGCCTTGCAGCCCGCAAGGTTTACCCTCGCGGCAGGTCGCCCTGCCGTGACGTGAGCTCTTACCTCACATTTTCACCCTTACCCCGAACCCGTCAGGGCGGTCATTCTCTGCGGCACTTGCTGTCATCGGGAGGTCTCCCGTCCGATGCCCCCGTTTTCACAGGGTGCGGTGCTCTGTGCTGTCCGGACTTTCCTCCCCGCATTGCTGCGGAGCGATGGGGCGGTCTGCGGTCGCAAAGGTACGTCCGCGGTGAGCGGAAAATGGAAGGTGGAAAATGGCGCGCAGCAGGGCAGCGGCCTCAGAGCACTTCCTTGCCCAGTTGCGGGAAGGCCTCGCTCACCTTGCGCAGCAGGTAATCGCCATAGGTGCCTTCGAAATCATGCACGCTGGCCCCGTCCCACCGCTGGTCGCGGTCATCGTTCACGGTGTCGATGCCCTCGATGCGATGCACCCTGACGGTGAACGAGGGGTCGAAGAACAGCGGGAACGAGAGCCTTCTCCGGCCCGATGCGTTCAGCACCCGGTGCGGGGTGGAACGGTACAGTCCGCCCGTCATGCGGTCGAGCATGTCCCCGATGTTGCAGACGAATGTGCCCGGAATGGGCGGGGCGTCCACCCATTGCCCGCCACTTTTCACTTGCAGTCCTCCCACATGGTCTTGCAGCAGGATGGTGAGCAGACCGTAGTCCGTGTGCTCGCCCACGCCCCATTGCGTTGCTTCCGGGGGGTGTGGCGGATAATGGAAGATGCGGAACAGGATGAGCGGGTCGGCCGTCAGGCGGTCGTGGAAATACTGCGGGGCGAGACCGAGGCTCAGGGCCAGGGCCTCCATCACCAGATGGCCAGCGTGGGTCACCTGTTCCATATGGTGCAGCACGGTCTGCCCAAAGTCTTCAGGTGCCGAGGGCATGAGGTTGCGGCCATGCATGGGCATTCCGGCCAGCACGCGCGGGTCGTCATCGGGCAGTTCGCTGCCGAAGTAGATGCCCTCTTTCAGGTCGGGCATGCCCGAGGTGAGCTCTCCGCCCACAGGGAAATAGCCGCGCCAGGCCCGCCCGCCCTTCTCCATCGCTATGCGCAGCTTCTCCTCCTCGGGCAGGGCGAAGAAGGCATGGCTCAACCGCTCCAGCCGTTGCATCAGTGCCTCCGGCACCCCGTGGCCCGACAGGTAGAAGAACCCGTGGGTGCGGCAGGCCTCCGACAGCGCTGCGGCCATGTGCTGCACCTCGGCCGGGTTCCTGACCGCAGCGCGCAGCGGGCTGAGGTCGATAATGGGCAGTTGGGGCATCGGGGGCGAGGTGGACAACATCCGCCCAAAGCTAATTCAAGGCGTGCGCACAGGGCCGGTAGACCCTATTTTAAGTGCGGTCAACGATACATGAAGTATGGTCTTCCATATATAGGGTCTACCCTACATAAAGTATGGTCTCCCCGATTTAGGGTGACGTCTACCCCCTTGGATCTTTCGTGAGATTGTGCGGGTCTACTGGAGGTAAGTAATGGTTTACCAGAGGTTTGTACTCGTCTTCCAGAGGTTTGTACTCGTCTTCCAGAGGTAAGTACTCGTCTTCCAGAGGTAAGTACTCGTCTTCCAGAGGTAAGTATTCGACTACCAGAGGTTTGTACTCGACTACCAGAGGTGTGTACTGGTCTACCGCCCAAGGTCATCGGTTCAGGAGTGCTCGTATGCGGGCGACAGGTCACCTCATTTCAGCCCCACCTCGTAGCCCTGGTGATGACGGGCAGCCCGCCCGCGCGAGGCTGCGTCTCGTGCGTTCTATTGGCTGACGTCCTCGTCAGCAACCTGTTCATCCTATCAAACAATTTCAAGCGTGTCAAGTCGCCTGTCCGGGTGGGCGCGGCTGTGACGGTAATGATGTGGTTATGTTGCGATACTGGCCTTCCTCCTAAAGCGGATGTGCAGGTTTTCATGGTTGTTGGGGATGAGGGATTTTTTATGGATGAGATTGAAATGAAAGTCTCCGACAGCGGCACATAACTGCTGTCGGGGGCTGATACATCTTACTGTATGACACTCACATGTTCGCTCCACGCGCCCGGTCCGGTGGTATTGACCACCGCGCAAACGGTAGAAATAGCGGGTTCCGGTTACACATCATCGTCCACGAAGGTGAGCTTGGAGGTGGTGCGCAGGAAGTGGTGGGGCGGTTGCAGCACAGGGGCCAAGGTGCCTGCCGTGGGCGTGGGAGAGGGTTTTGGCGATGGCGAAGGTGCGGGCGCGGTCTCGCCTGTCCTTGTGCCGCTGCCCAAGGTGCCGCGCTCCACCTCAAAGTGGTCGGCAAACTCCAGTTTCTGCAGGCGCAGTTTGAAAACTATGCTATCATCATTCGAGATATCAGCAATGATGGCCTTGCCGGGCAGCTGGCGCGGCTTGCCTGGGAGCTGGTGCGGCCTGCATGTCATATTTCACCAGTTTACCAGGGTTGGTGGCGATGGATGGCCGCACCGTGGCAAGTCTGACCTCGGACGACACGGGCGTGTTCCATTGAGATGGCTTCGACAAGAACGGTATACCTGCCCCTTCGGGCGTGTATGTCATTCGGTCGGTCGGGTTGGCGGTCAGGTCAGTGCTGCTGCGCTGATGGTTTAGCGATGGCTTGAATCACCACCCCAAACCCCACCACCAGTCCGCAGCCCACCACGTTGTACCACAGATAGCCCATCGTCAGCCATTCAGGGGCGATCTCTTCGGTATTCAGGTAGTGGATTAGGAGCACACAGGCCTCGGCCAGCAGCCCAGCGATGAACACCGCCCGAGCGAAGCTATCTCCGAAACAGGTGCGTAGGGTCTTTCCCACGAGCCTACTAATTGCGAGCCTCTTGGATCGCCATCCGGCCCTCGCAAGACTTCCGCACACACTTACCTTTAATGTTCAGCTTAGCTGAGCGCTGATCCGTTATTTTTATCCCACCGTTCTTCCCGAAACGTATAGTGAACCCCACACGCTGTTCCAGTACTTTGGAACAGTCAATTTGCTCTCCGTGGCCTCCATCGTATGTTAGCCTATCTGTTGCTTCAATGCAGAATGACCCATCGGAGGCTTATAGACCTTGGTCTTGTCCCGTTGGTCAGCTATCCGCTGATACTTGTCGGATTCATTGGCCTATCGCTGTTCCTGTTCCTCAAGGTTGAATTCGCTCCCTACATCTATGTCCTCGTTGCGTTGGCTGTGACAGCCAAACTTTCGGAAACAGGAAGAAATGACTTCCTAAGGCTGTGGTTCAAGAAACAGGTCTATCTCCAGATCCGTCTTCTCGAAAATCTTATTGTCGCGCTTCCCTTTGTGTTGTTTCTGCTCTACAAGACGGAGTACTTGGCCTCCGCCATGTTGCTCGTTGCGGCTGCACTGCTGAGCCTCAACAGTTTCAAGACCGACCTGAACATCACGATACCGACCCCGTTCTACCATCGTCCCTTTGAGTTTCTGGTCGGATTCCGAAGCACGTATCTCCTCTTTCCAGTGGCCTATGGTCTCACGGTCTTTGCCCTTATCAATGGAAATTTCAACCTCGGTATATTCTCCCTGCTACTGGTGATCATGGTGGTCCTCAGCTACTATGCACAGCCAGAGGGCGAGTATATCGTATGGTCGTTCAAGCTGTCACCGCGCATGTTCCTTTGGCAAAAGATGAAGACCGCGCTTATCTATACGAGCATGCTCTGCCTTCCCATACTCGCGGCTTTGGGCACTTTCCATAGCGCTGAGTTGCTGACCATCATGGCTGTTTTCGCCATGGGCTGTTTGCTCCTGATGATGGTGATCCTGGCCAAATACGCTGCATATCCCCATGAGATGAACCTGCCCGAAGGGATCATACTTGCCTTGAGCGTTGCTTTTCCACCAGCCATGCTTGTGTTCGCCCCATTCTTATATACCAAAGCCGTAAGGCACCTCAACAGCTATCTCGGATGATCCAGGTCACGGCATTGCACAAGCACTTCGGGGCCAAACACGTATTGAAGGGCATAGACCTCACGTTCGTTCCCGGAAAGGTGTACGGTATCGTAGGTCAGAACGGGGCGGGTAAGACCACGTTGTTCAGGTGCATTGCCGGGCTTGAGGAGTTTGAGGGACAGCTGACCGCATCGCACACCCCCTTGAAGGACCGATTGGGATTGCTGCTCACCGAACCTTTCATGTTTGCCAAGATCACAGGCAAGGAATACATCCGTTTGTTGTGCCATGCGCGAGAGGTGGACATCGCTGATATAGAAGACAGGAACATCTTCGATCTTCCCTTGAATCAGTACGCAAGCACCTATTCCACGGGGATGAAGAAGAAATTGGCCATCACCGCAATACTGTTGCAAGGCAATCACTACTTCATCTTTGATGAACCCTACAATGGGGTTGACATTCAGAGCAACATGATCATCACACAGATCATCCATAAACTGAAGGAGTTGAATAAGACGGTGATCATCTCCTCACACATCTTCTCTACACTGCGCGAAACCTGCGATGAAATCCATGTGCTCGATGAAGGTGCATTGGTCCAGACGGTGCAGAAAGAGGAATTTGATAGGCTTGAATCGGAGATGAAGGAAGTCCACATCGGAAACAGAGTTGACAGGCTTCAGCTCTCCTAACGGACAACAAGCTTCATTACTAATGCAGAGCATCCATTCGTCAATGTAACTTTATCGTGTTAATCCCGCCCGCTCTGGGCTGTTACGTTGGCGCGAGGGTCTTTCCCTCATCCTAAAGGCTTGGGCCAGCGCCTCAGCCCTTCCTCCACCAGCAGCCCAAACCCCACCACCAGCCCGCAGCCCACCACGTTGTACCACAGATAGCCCATCGTCAGCCATTCAGGGGCGATCTCTTCGGCATTCAGGTAGTGGATTAGGAGCACACAGGCCTCGGCCAGCAGCGCAGCGATGAACACCGCGTGGCCCTGCACCCGCTTCACATAGAACG